>CAYYRQ010000021.1:4896-40778 GCA_964474215.1 uncultured Alphaproteobacteria bacterium | reverse complement strand
ATATTACAATATTAATACAAGATGCGGCCAATGAAATTTATGGTCATTATCTTTTTTATTATGTATAATGAATTTAAGCAAAAGGACAGAGACTTTATGGCTAAAGTTTTATTTGTTGACGATGAGCCCGATGTTGAATTTCTTGCCAAGCAAAAGTTTCGCAAGCAAATCGAAAGTGGCAATTTTAACCTTGTTTTTGCCTCCAATGGCCGAGAAGCCCTCCAAGTTTTGGAAAAGGAAGCCCCTGTAGAAGTCATTGTATCCGACCTCAATATGCCCGAAATGGATGGCCTGACCCTTCTTGATAAGTTGAAAGAAGCAAGCCCTGAAACAAAAACCATTGTTGTTTCAGCTTATGGAGATACTAAAACCTTGCGTTCCGCCATGAATAAAGGAGCTTACGACTTCGTAACCAAGCCTGTTGATTTCAAAGAATTGGAAGACACCATTCTTCGAACGTTGAGCACATACAAATTGCCCGCAACTCATCTTTATGAATATCAACAGTATCTTGCAAAAGAATTTCCTGACGGTGTTGATCTGAGTTATCCCCATGGAACAAAAAACATTTTATGGGATTCTTTTGAATACAAAGATGAAGCAACCCTTCTTTTGGGCGTAACGGTTTCACCCTCACCTATTCCAATGGATATTGGGATTGGGCTCACCCATAGCTTTATCAAAGCTGAGTTGCTAAAGAATAAGGATATATCACTTGATAACTTATTAAAGAGGCTTTCATCTCAGCATAAAGAGCTTATCCCTCATCTCGTCATTGGTCATTATCATCGGGACTCAAAAACGTTTGCGAGTCACATGAATGGTGATTTTCAAATCAATCTGATCAGTGAGACGGGCAAAAGCAGAATTATAAAAACGGATACTGTCATCTTATCCCTAGGTGACGTTGTCACACTCCACAACCCGCTTTCACCTTCTCACCTCTCTTTAAGAGAAACGGCGTAAATTTACTTACCCAAAAGCTCCCTTTTAAAAACAAGCTCATTGCGCAAATTCCATATGCCTGAAAGGTTGGTGAGCATCAACAGCCCTCCGCAAAGGCTCATGATAATCATCACGTCGGACTGATCAACAAATGAAAACACTATAAAAGCAAAGGTCGCATAGGCAATATAAATTTGACGTCCGTAACTTGGGATCAAGTACCGGGTTGCCTTTTCTCCAACAGCCAAATATGCAATGACGGTTGTATATCCGGAAATAAAGATCAACATCGCCATAAATATCTCTATATAAGGGATAAACTGACCAAAGGCAGTCGAAACAGCAACATGTCCATCAAGACCCGTATTCCAAACTCCTGTTACCAGCACAACGAGAATGCTCATCGTACAAATGATAGAGTCAGTTGCGACCCCAAAAATCGAGAGGCACGCCTGAGTAGCTGGATCTTTTGCCTTCGACTCACTCTGGATGATGGAATCATAACCGATACCCAAATCCCCCGAATAAACAGCCCGCGATGTTCCCAACTGAAGGGCCATCATCATTGAGCTCCCCGTAAAACCACCGACAGCCGCATGCCCTGTAAAAGCCGATGTAAAGACGTTACCGAGGATGCCCGGGAGCTCAGGAAGGAAAAAAGTAATAATGAATAAACTGATTCCAATATACCCAATAATGAAAGGCGGCATAATGGCTGACGCAATATTAGCCAAGCGACGCATGCCTCCAAAACCTCCCAAAAGAGTAATCAAAAGAATGAACCCAAGAACGGACCATCTCGGCAATGTCGATACATCCGTTAGGACATCCGTGATGACAACAAACTGAAAGATTTCAGCTCCGTAAATCGCGAGAAGAATACAGTATATTGCTGGAATGACTTTGCAGAGGACTTCTCCACGAAAAGCTTTCCTCAAATAAACCATAGGCCCACCATAAAAGCCGCCTTTCTCATCATCAATTCTGAATTTCATGCCCAGATACACTTCGGCATACTTAATGAGCATACCGCTGATGGAAGCCACCCAAAGCCAAAATAAAGCTCCAGGTCCGCCTAGCTGAACGGCAGCCACAACGCTGACAATATTACCAAGCCCGACCATACCACCTACGGAAGCAAAGTAGACGCGAAACGGGCTGATCCCCTCGCCCCCAATGGACGACTTTTGCACAGCCTTAATAGTACGAATGGGATGGACAAGGACTCTGAGCTGGTAGAATCCCGATTTAAAAGAAAAGTAAAGACCCGCCAAAATGACAACAACGAATCCGATATATCCCCAATAAAAGGATTCAAGGATTCCTAATAGATTAAACAGTGGGTTAACGTTACACATAATAATAGCTTTCTCAAGTTTCTGAATTGAATAAAATTTTAATAAAAAGGATGATTAAATAATTAGGACGCAGCTTAGCTGCGCTTCTTGAGAAAAGCAACTTTAGAAAGGATGATGGATCGACGTGTAAACAAAGCTTTTCCTAAATAAAGTTAAAGTTTAGAAAAAAATCTTAAATTTTTTCTTTTTCTCAGTCAATAAAAATTCGCAAACAAGATAAATATCTCTTGTTCAACTAACACTTCTTTAAAAATTTAAACGTATAAGTGAGCCTAAATAGGCCTTATAAAATTCCCCATTAACACAGCGTCACAGATTGGGTATATAGATGGATATGTTAGAAACACTATCCATTCGAAATATTGTTCTGATTGATGAGCTGACCCTTGAGTTTAACAAGGGCATGTGCGTTTTGACGGGCGAAACGGGTGCTGGAAAGTCCATCCTTTTAGATGCTCTCGGGCTCGCACTTGGAGAAAGGGCTGAAGCCCGCCTGCTCCGTCAGGGGTCTGAAAAAGCTCAAGTCACTGCATCGTTTTCTTTACATTCCTCCCACCCTCTTTGGAGTGAGCTCGATGAACAAGGAATTGAATGGGAGAACCTTGAAGTCATTTTCAGGCGAACGCTCGATGCTGAAGGAAAAAGCAAATGCTACATCAATGATCAAGTGGTCACCCAAAATTTGATGCGACGCTTAGGACAGAACCTTGTCGAAGTTCATGGTCAGTTTGACCAGTTACTTCAAGCAAAATACCATCTTGCTGCCCTCGATACTTATGGAAAAGTTGATAGATCATCAGTTAGCTGTGCCTATATAAATTACCAAGCGGCAAAAACCGCAATTAAAGAATTTGAAGATAACCTCAACAAATCCTTAGAACGAGAGACCTTTTTAAAATTTGCCATTGAAGAACTCGAAAATGCAAATCTCAAAGAGGGAGAAGTCGACGAACTTGAAAATGAACGGTCATTCATTGCACATAAAGCAAAAATTGCTGAAGCCCTAGTAGAGGTAGATGAAAATTTGAGCACAGCTTTATCCAGCCTTTCCAAATCCCATAAGGCTCTCCTCCGAATTGAGGACTTGATGCCTGAAAAATTAAAACCTCTCATTAGCACGACAGACCAAGCCCTTATTGAAGCACAGGACGTTTTTGATGAAATCAGCGCACTCAAGAAAGAGGTTGATGGAACGAACTATAGTTTAGAGTCTCTCGAGAATCGTCTTTATGCCTTAAAAACTTTGGGCAAAAAGTACCAGTCCGAGGATCTTTTAAAAACACTAACGGATTTAAAAGCTGAGCTTGATGCTCTCCAACATGGGGAAGAGCATCTTGAAGACCTCAAAGATGCCCTTGAGAAATCAAAAGATGAGTACCTCAATCATGCGCAAGCGTTGAGCCAAAAGCGCCAGGCCGTTGCCACCCAACTTCAAGCAGCCATTTCAAAAGAACTTCCACCCTTGAAATTGGAACGTGCTGTTTTCCGTGTCAATTTTGAAGTATCCCTTGAATCTGAATGGAATGCTTTAGGTATGGACCGCATCGAGTTCTATATTCAAACGAACCCTGGCACCAACGAAGGCCCCTTATCAGCCGTGGCCTCCGGCGGTGAACTTTCCCGCCTCATGCTAGCCTTAAAAGTTATCCTTGCTCAAACCGGCGCTGTCCCAACCCTCATCTTTGATGAAATTGAAAGCGGTACGGGGGGTGCTGTTGCAGCTGCAATGGGTGAAAGGCTAAAGGCTCTTTCAAAAAATATTCAGGTGTTGACCATTACCCACTCCCCTCAAATTGCCGCCTTCGGTTCACAACATCTTGTTGTCTTTAAGGTTGTTGAAGATGGAAAAACCAAAACTGAAGTAAAGACCTTAAGTCAAGATGAGCGTCAGGAAGAAGTAGCTCGCATGCTGGCCGGCGAACAAATCACCGAAGAAGCACGCGCTGCCGCGAAGCGCCTCATGGGAGCGCAAGCATGAACCTCAACTCCATCCCCGTTGATCACCTCACAGAAGAACAAGCCAAAGTTGAACTTGAAAGACTCGCCCTCCAAATCGCCCACCATGACCGACTCTATTATTTGGAAGATCAGCCGGAAATAAGTGATGCGGAATATGACGATTTAAGGCTTCGGAATGACGCTATTGAAAAGCGTTTTCCTCAATTTATTCGTGAGGATAGTCCCAGCCAGCGTGTAGGCGCGCCTCTTTCGGGGCCCTTTCGGAAAGTAAAGCATCGCCAACCGATGCTCTCACTTGACAATGGTTTTGAAGATCAGGACATTTACGATTTTTATGATCGGATCCGACGATTTCTGGGCTTGTCCAAAGACGAGACGATCGAGCTGGTTGCCGAACCCAAAATCGATGGTCTCTCAGCAACCCTTGAGTATCGAAATGACCAATTTGTTTTAGGTGCGACCCGCGGCGATGGTACAGAAGGCGAAGATATTACAGCCAACCTCAAAACCATTCATGACATTCCTCAATCCATCCATTCCCATCATGATTTCCCAGAGGTCACCGAAGTTCGTGGAGAAGTGTATATGCGTCATGAAGATTTCATGGCTTTGAACAAGGAGCGTGAAGCACAGAACCTTCCTCTTTTCGCTAATCCCCGCAATGCCGGTGCTGGATCCGTTCGCCAACTTGATCCTAAAGTCACCGCAAGCCGACCCCTTAAGTTTTTTGCGTATTCCTGTGATGACTATGCACCTTTCCACGTTAAAACCCATTGGGAATTTTTAGAGCGACTAAAATCTACGGGCTTTGTTGTGAACCCTATGGCGAAGCTTTGCAGAAATGTAGATGAACTGCTTTCCTTTTACCGCGAGCTCGAGGAAAAGCGCACTAGCCTTGAATACGACATTGATGGCATCGTTTACAAGGTCAACCGCATTGATTGGCAAGAGCGTATGGGATACTCAAGCCGGGCTCCTCGTTGGGCATTGGCTCATAAGTTCCCGGCCCAAAAAGCACAAACACGGCTTAATGATATTATTATACAAGTGGGCCGCACTGGGGCGCTGACGCCGGTTGCTGTGCTTGAACCCGTAACGGTCGGAGGTGTTGTTGTGTCCCGCGCCACCCTTCATAATGAGGATGAGATCGCCCGCAAGGATGTTCGCGTGGGGGATACGGTTGTCATCCAGCGCGCCGGTGATGTGATCCCGCAAGTATTGAATCCCGTTCTTGATAAAAGACCCAAGGATTCAAAGTCTTTTGAATTTCCCCACACCTGCCCGATTTGTGATTCCCATGCCGTCCGCTTGCCGGGAGAGGCTGCTCGCAAATGTACAGGTGGCCTAATCTGTTCCGCTCAAGTTGCCCTTCGGTTACGCCATTTAGTATCTCGAGATGCTTTTGATATCGATGGCTTTGGCTCAAAGCATGTGGAAGCTTTTTTTAAGGAAGGGCTGATCAAATCCCCACAAGACATCTTCACTTTGGAAGAACGCGATCGGCAAAGTTTAACACCCCTCCGAAATCGCGAAGGCTGGGGATCACTGTCCGCCGAAAACCTTTTTAAAGCTATTAATTCACGCCGAAACATTGAACTTCATCGGTTTATCTATTCCCTGGGCATTCCCCAAGTTGGTCAAGCCACAGCAAAGCTATTGGCCCGGCAATACACATCCTTTGAGACATGGAAGCAGGCAATGATAGCTGCGAAAGACGAAAGCTCTGAAGCCTATCAGGACTTGCTTTCTATTGATGGAATTGGCCCGAGTGTCGCAGAAGATTTGGTCGCTTTCTTTGATGAGCCTCATAATTTGCACGTTTTAGACGAACTTCAAAAACACCTAGCTATTCTCGACGAAAAACCCATCAATGTAGGTTCAAGCCCCATTGCCAATAAAACCATTGTCTTTACAGGCACTTTAGAACATATGACTCGACCTGAAGCCAAAGTTCGCGCAGAGACTTTAGGCGCTAAGGTTTCAAGTTCCGTATCTGTCAAAACAGACTATGTGGTGATTGGTGCAGATGCTGGATCAAAAGCCAAGAAGGCTCGTGAACTCGGGGTTACAATTTTGACGGAACAAGAGTGGATGAACCTTATGAAAAACCCCCCGCTTTAAAAGCGAGGGGTTTTCCAGGTACAGCCCGTGAATAGCTTAATAAAATTTAATAAGTAATAAATATAGATAGTAAAAGTATTTACACTTACTACTTAAGATGTGAACTTCATCGTTTCAAGAGGAGAAAATAAGAATTTTACTTTTTATAGCAATTTATTGTTTTTATTGGAAACTATTTTTGTGAAGCGTGCCAAACAGACCACTTTTGAATACCCCCAGCCTTGCGCTGAGTGACAAACTTATAGAAATCCTCAATAAACTGTTTACGACGAATTAATGCGCAGCTGTCGTATGTCCCCCCTTCTTTATGAGAAACATCCAGCAAGTTCTCTGATCCTAACAAATGTTGACGGTGGACAATATCATCGAGGCTAACTTGCGGGGCGTTTTTCATAATGTCATACATGATAAGGGCCATCGAAGTTCGCCCTTTTCCAAGCCGACAATGGAAATGCACCCAAACGTTTTCAGGCAGAGAATCCATAAACGCTACGAACTCATCAACATGAGGATCTGGCGTCTTTATGCGACTATCAATAATAATGTATTCATAATCAAACCCATATTTTTCTGCAGTCTCCTTTTCCGGAACGACCTGATCTACCTTTTTTTCCAAAGATCCTGTTAAAAGAATGCGTCGCATTTTGTGCCTTAGATCAGGTTTTCCTCGATCGTATGAAAGAAGAGTCGTGGGTGTTTCAGAATGTAAAGGCGTTTTGATGTAGCCGTGGAAATGCCGTATTGTATCAACAACGATGATCTTCTGTTTAACATGAGCAAGTTGTTCTTTAAGTTCGGAAAAATCAGGAACAGGTCCTCCCGATACTTGCAAATCTCTAAGACCTGTTAAATCAACTTTCTCAGAAGCTTCGATTGAGTCCTGCATCGTCCTAAATTTGGCCTGAGTATAACTATCTGTTGACAGTAAATAGAGCCCTACACCAAGAGACACAAAGATTGATATATAGAGGGTGCGAGATTTAAAAAATTTCATGACTCGTTTAAGCTATTAGAGTTTTGTTGAGCGCGCCACTTTGACCAAACTTGCTGTCCACCCGCTTTTCTTTGGCTGACAAAATCATAAAAGCTTTCAACAAAACGTTTGCGATCTTCTAGCATGGATTTTCGGTAGGTACCCGCCACCCAAGGCGTCGTATTAAAAAGGTTTTCAGATCCGAGCAAATGTTGGCGTTTAACGATATCATTGAGAGGAACTTGTGGAGCGTTTTTCATAATATCTGCCATAACAAGCATCATTGATGTTCTTCCTTGGCCTTGGTTGCAATGGAAGAAGACCCATTTGTCATTCGGAAGATTGTCTATAAAGTGCACAAAATCATCCACCGTATTATCTTCTGTTACAAACTTACTTCCGATTGGGAAAAAGGTGTATTCAAGCTCATGATTTTTTGCTTCCACATCTTCAGGCACGGCTTGTTCTGGAAATGAAAACAATGTTCCGGTGTAATACAACCGCCAAAAGAAATGTTTGAGTACAGGTTTGGACTTGTAACCTAAGCGCCCTGTGGGTATGCCTTTGTAAAAACCGTGCTTATCTTTCATACCTTGAACAACAATAATTTTTTTATGGGGGAGTTTTTCTTTAAGCTCACTAAACGATATAGGAGGACCACCCGTGTAGGGCATCTCACGAAGACCTGTTAAATTAACAGAGTCCGTTGTCTTTATGGAATCCTGCATTGTCCGGAATTTTGCTTGCCGCCGGATCTCATCTTGTATAGCAAAACCTAAAAATGTGAGAACAAAAGCAATGACTGCTATGACTATAATCTTAACAAAAGGAAGCTTTTTAAAACTCTTATTCAATAACATTTGATCACTTCTTTACCTGTTTGTGCCAATCCGACCACCGTTGAATTCCGCCTTCTTTTCGCTGACTTACGAACTGATAAAACTCTTGAATAAACTTTTTTCGTGCTTCAAGTTTTTTACGATCATACGTTCCATCGGGCCAAACTTCGGTGTTGTACAAATCTTCAGAACCGAGAAGGTGCTGTCGCTCAACGATATCTTCAACTGATACTTGAGGTGCATTTTTCATTGTGTCCAACATAATGAGCAGGATTGATGTTCGTCCTTTTCCATGTGCGCAGTGAAAATGAACCCAAGCATCTTTGGGCAAATGGTCATAAAAATCAACAATTTCATCAATGTTTTCATCGGTCTCAATAAATTTGCTCCCGATATTAACCTTCTTATATGCGTATCCATGGGCTGAAGCAGCGTCAGCTTCCGTTTGAACCAACTCAGGTATAATGTCGGTTGTTCCAGTAAAAATTAGACGACGAACAAAGTGTTTAAAGTTAGGAGACCCTTCCCTCTGGTATCCAAAAAAAGTTGAAGGAATTCCGTGAATGTAACCATGATATTCGGCCATACCATCAACAATTATAACAGGCCCCTTTACATCTGTAAGCCGCCGTTTGAGATCCCAAAACCGAACGGATGTTCCACCAGATGCTTGGATATCTTTAAGCCCAGTCATATCAACATCTTTAAGAGAAATGATAGGGTCTTTCATGGAGCGGAAGTTACTGCCATAAAAAGCATCCAGGAAGATGAACATAAGGAATATTACTGAGGATATAACACCAAAAACTATATATATTCTGCGATTTTTAAATATGCTTTTCATCTAAGTCACTCTACTACGGTGTTGTTTAATCCATTCTGACCATTTTGGAATACCACCCTTTTTACGCTGCACAATAAAGGCATAAAAGTTTTCTATAAAGTTTTTTCGATTCACAAGCTGTTCCTGCTTGTATGTTCCAAAAGTCCATTTTGTCGTATCAAATAAATTTGAAGAACCAAGCAAATGCTGTCTTTTAATTATGTCTTCTAAACTAACCAATGGAGCATTTTTTAAAATATCAAACATCGCTAACATAACTGAAGTTCTTCCCGTCCCATGATGGCAGTGAAAATGAATCCAGGCATCCTTGGGCAAAGCTTCAAAAAAATGAACAATCTCATCGACATCTTTATTAGAAGGATAAGAACGACTTGAAACTTCAAATCTTTTATAATCGAATCCATATTTCTTGGCTTCTACGTCTTCGCTAACCACAAGGTCGGGTCGCTTTTCAAATGTCCCTGTTATGATTATACGTCTCGGTAAATGACGGTAGCCAGCAGAGTCAACATGATAACCGAGAAACATTGTCGGAAATCCATTAACATACCCGTGGTATTCTTGTATTCCATCGACAATAACTTTTGGACCCGTCACATGTTTTAGTTTTTGAGCAAGATTACTTATACGAATCGACGTGCCTCCGGAAGCCCGAAGCTCTCGCAGCCCTCTAAGATCTACTCCTTGTGTATCCGAGAGATTATCCTGCATTGTCCGAAAAGTTTTGTCGTAATATCCATCAAAAAAAATCCAGAACATGGACAAAGAAATTAAGACAACTAAACTAGCGAGTATCTTATATTTATGTAAAAATAAGGCTTTCATTCGAGCTATCCATAATTTTCACAACGAATGTAAAAAATGCTTGGGAAGTACTTATGCTAGGTGTTCTATACAGGAATATGAAATTTCTTTCAAGAATTGATTTTCTTTGTGGTTGTTCATTAGAAAAAATATACCATCAAAAAATACGTTTTTTGACATGACCCTCCAAAACCACGAATGAAACAGCCCTCAAAGCCTTACGGTTATAATAGGAAAGAAATTCCTATTGACCTGGGCGCTTTCTCTGGGCAAAGTGCAAGAAATTTGAATCATTATTTAATATAAATGCTGCGCTTTTTAACTTGGACATTTACAATATTCGTATCCATAGGCCTCTTCGGGGCTTTGGCAATTTTCGGAGTACTCCATTATTTTGGAAGAGGGCTCCCTGATTATGAACAGCTTGTAGAGTATGAGCCTCCCGTTGTTAGTCGGTTTTATGCTGGAGATGGTCGCTTGTTTGCAGAATATGCGACACAAAAACGTTTTTTTGTCCCCATCAAATCTATTCCAAAACTTGTGATTCAAACTTTTCTTTCAGCAGAAGATAAAAATTTTTATGAGCACCCTGGCCTCGATTTTTTTGGAATCACGCGTGCTGCGGTGATGAATGTTAAGAAAATAGCAACAAATAAGCGCCCGATGGGAGCTTCTACCATCACACAGCAAGTCGCCAAAAACTTATTGCTAGCAAACATCGCCAACAAGGCTTCTTTAGATCGAAAAATCAAGGAAGCTATCCTCGCCTTCCGTATAGAAAAAGCTCTGACCAAAGATCGAATTTTAGAGCTCTATCTTAATGAAATTTATTTAGGAGGTGGGGCTTATGGCGTTGGCGCGGCAGCTTTAAATTATTTTAATAAGTCCTTGGATGAGTTGACGATTGCAGAAAGCGCTTTTTTGGCTGCCCTACCCAAAGCACCTAGCCACTATAATCCCAAACAAAATTATGATGCGGCAAAAGGACGAAGAGACTGGGTCATTGCTCGCATGTTCGAGGATGGGTTTATTTCACGAGAAGAAGCTATAGCTGCCAAGGCGCAGCCTATCGAATTAAAACGCCCGGATCCTGCGCACGTTGTAAAGGCTGATTATTTTGCTGAAGAAGTTCGCCGACACCTCGTTTCGAAAGAAGGAGAAAAAGCCGTCTATCAAGAAGGACTTACAGTCCGAACCACGATGGATCCCAACCTACAAAAGCTCGCCGATAATGCTTTACGTAAAGGCCTCATTAATTATGATAGGCGTCATGGGTGGCGTGGAGCTTTTCAACATATTGATCTTAAAAAAGATACGAATTGGCAAAAAGAGCTGCTTGACGTTATCGATCCTCCAGGAAAACGAAATTGGCAAGTTGCCATTGTTTTGGGACTCACTGATAATGCTGCCCAGATCGGCCTGAAATCTGGAGAAAAAGGGTCAATCCCACTATCCGAGTTAACATGGGCTCGAAAAAATCTTGGTATTCGGAAATCTAAGAGTGTCGATCGTTTCATCTATAATGTGTCTATAGGACCTGCTGTAAAGCATCCAAAAGATGTATTGCAAATAGGAGACCTCATTCTCGTAGATTCCTTAGAAGGTAAAGAAAATCAATATAGCCTTCAGCAAATTCCAGCCGTGGGTGGGGCCTTTATAGCTATGGACCCACAAACAGGGCGCGTTTTAGCCATGAGTGGAGGATTCAGCTTTGAAATAAGTCAATTTAACCGTGTTTCTCAAGCTCTTCGCCAGCCGGGTTCAGCTATCAAACCTTTCATTTACCTAGCTGCGCTGGAAAAGGGATTTTCACCAGCAACCCTCGTTTCAGACTCACCGATCGCCATTGAAATGGGAAGAGGCCTTGGAACCTATTGTCCAAAAAACGTCACTGCAAATTATTATGGTGTTGTTCCGATGCGTATTGGACTTCAAAAGTCTTTAAATATGCTAACTATCCGCCTTGTGCATGAATATGTGGGCATGCAACCTGTGGCCGATTTAATCAAAAAATTTGGAATTATGGAATACGTGCCTATGCAAATTGCAATGGCCTTAGGCGCAGGAGAAACGACTCTTCTTAAAATGGTAAAAGCTTACGCTATATTAGCCAACGGCGGGAAAGAATTAGAGCCCACATTAATTGATCGTATCCAGGATCGCCATGGTAAAACCATATTTGTTGCTGATAAAAGGCACTGTCCAAATTGCAAACAAACGCAGTGGAAGGGTCAGAATCCGCCCAAGATCGTAGACCAGAGAAACGTACTCGTAGATCCACGAAGTGTTTACCAAATCACCTCAATGCTTGAAGGGGCCGTACGTGCAGGTTCTGCTCGACGCGCTCAAAGTTTGAATCGAATCATTGCAGCGAAAACTGGAACGACTAACCAAGAAAAAGATGCTTGGTCTTTTGCCTATACGCCTGATTTAGTTGTCGGGACCTATGTTGGATTTGATGGACCGCAACCTCTGGGACACATGGAAGGAGGAGCAAGAGTCGCCCTTCCCATTCTGATCGACTTCTTAGAGAAGGCCCTAGAAGGAATTCCAAGCAAACCCGTTAAAATGCCGCCCGGTATGAAGCTCGTTCGTATGAATGAGATGACTGGACAACCCGCTTACCAAGGACCAAATGTTATTTATGAAGCGTTTAAATCTGAGCAGTCTTTCAATGATTATTATCCACATTTAAATCAAGGTGGTCTATCTGAATTTGAAGATAATGATATTTCCAAAATCATTGAGCGGGACAATAGACACCCCCAAGCACCCGAACCCCATCCATTTACGGGCACAGGTGGAATTTATTAAAATAAAGAAGGTGAGTCTTGTATACAAAAACAACACAACATATTTGCGTAACCGTTGAGCCTGTATTTCTCGACGATCAATCACTGCCTTCAGATCAACATTATGTGTGGGCCTATCAAGTATGGATTGAAAATCAGGGGGGAGAAACCGTTCAACTTTTAGGTCGAACATGGCGAATAACAGATAACCATGGCGTTACGCAAGAAGTTAAGGGCGAAGGCGTTATTGGGGAAATGCCGTGGATCATTCCTGGAGAAACCTATCATTATGCCAGCGGGACGCCCCTATCCACTCCCTCTGGAATGATGGAGGGCATCTATCATATGATGACGAAAACAGGAAGTAAATTTGACGTTGTGATTCCTCCATTTTCACTTGATAGCCCTTATGATGGGGGGTCCATTCATTAAAAATATCGTTTGTAAAACTTGGCACCGCTCTATGAATTTTTTTAAAAAAAGCCTAATCTTTTGACAGGTGCTATCTTTTCTCTCATTGAGGAAAAAACTTAAACCAAACCAACTAAAAATCAAAAAAGTTGGCTCACTTACACATACCATCAACAAGTGGCACTAAAATTCTTTGGTTAATTTTTGCGCTAGGCCATGTGCTTATAGAGCATATAGAGCGCAGATACACCAACAAGGATAAAAATAATTCGGGAAGCAAAGCTTTTTTGCCCCAGAATTTGACTGACCAAATCAACGTTAAACGCGCCATACAGCCCCCAGTTAATGCCTCCTGCAATCACCAGGTAAAATGAAATGATATTAACTATTTTGATGAAGTTCATGACTGACCTTTCTTTGTGTTTATTTTCTGACTTTATTCAAAAAGACTGCATTTGAAAAGTCCCTCAAAAATGATTGAGCTTGACCTAATTTTAAAAACCTTTAAAAGTTTTGAAGAAATTTAAACGAGTTTTTGATCATAATTATGAATCTTGTTCGATCCATCACAACTGTTGGAACTTATACAATTGGGAGCCGACTATTCGGTTTCGTACGTGAAATCCTCACAGCTTCATTTTTAGGCGCGGGCATTGTTTCTGATGCACTTGTCGTTGCGATTCGCGTTCCTTCCTTCTTTAGGCGTTTATTTGCTGAAGGCGCATTCAATGCTTCTTTTGTCCCTATGTTTGCAGGACTCTATGTGGATAAAGGAAAAGAAGAGGCCAAACATTTTGCAGAGCAAATTTTAAGCATTTGGGTGATCGCCCTTCTTGCGCTTGTCATCATTGTTGAACTTTTTTTGCCTGAACTTTTAACTCTTGTGGTTCCTGGTCTTGTCGAAAAGTCAGGCCGATTTTATTACGTCGTTGAATTTAGCCGCATTACCTTCCCATTTATTTTTTTCATTTCCTTAACTGCCCTTTACAGCGGAATACTAAATTCAATGGAACGTTTTGCATCTGTTGCATCTTCTCCAATGATTGGGAATATGGCAATTATTATTGTTGTCAGTTTATTATACAATCAGTTTTCTTCTGAAGGGTACGCATTTTCAATAGGCATTCTTGTCTGTGGTATTGCACAATGGCTTTGGGTATGGGCTCCTTCATCCAGGCAAGGAATGGGCTTGAAACTTTGTTGGCCAAAATTTGATAAAAATGTAAGAAAATTCTTTAAAATTCTTAGTCCTGCTGCCTTTGGATCAGGCGTTATCCAAATTAATTTGTTTATTGGAACATTTATTGCCTCTTGGTTGCCTGCAGGAGCCATATCCTACCTAAACTATGCTGATCGACTGAATCATCTACCTGTAAGCGTTATTGGAGTTGCCGTGAGCACAGCGCTTTTGCCTCTGTTATCCCGCCAACTCCGTTCAGGTGATCTAACTGAAGCAGAAAGAACACAAGGACAAGCTCTAGAGTTTTCAATGTTTTTAACACTCCCGGCAGCACTGGCGCTTATTTTCATGGCTGAGCCTCTCATTATGCTTGTCTTCGAAAGAGGAGCCTTTACCCATGCAAACACCCAAGCAACAGCCTTAACTCTTCAAGCTTTAGCTGCAGGACTTCCCGCATATGTCCTCATCAAAGTTTTTAGTTCTAGTTTTTTTGCACGCCAAGATACTTTAACGCCCGTCTACACAGCTTGTGCAGGCATTGTTGTCGATATTGGTCTAAGCCTTGCCCTCATGGGCACTCTCCATCAAGTCGGTATTGCCATAGCAACAGCTGTCGCAGCATGGGTTAACGCCATTCTTCTCGGCTATCTTTTATGGCAGCAAGGTTACTTTAACTTTCAGGCCCGTTTGAAAAAGTTTGCTTTTCGCATGTCCCTAACGTGCGGGGCAACTATTGTGCTCTTTAAAGTATTGCTCTTTTTTATTCACCCTTTGCTTGGTGCTGGGGAATTTTTAAGAAGTCTGTCAGTCCTAGGACTTGTAAGTTTTGGGATGCTGGGATTTTTATTCTTGTCTCACTTCATTGGAGCGTTACGTTTTAGTGATTTGAAACATATGTTTACAAAGAGGACATAATGGGACGTATTTTCTCGGGCATACAACCCACCGGCGGTTTTCATATTGGAAACTATTTAGGTGCCCTTCGAAACTGGGTTAATATGCAACATGAGCATGAAAGCCTCTTTTGCATTGTTGACCTTCATGCACTATCCACTCACCCCAAACCACACGAACTTCAGAAACATATTCGTGAAGTTGCTGCGGCCTACATTGCAGCTGGCCTCGACCCAGACAAATCTATCATTTTCCCGCAAAGTGCCGTTCCTGCTCATTGTGAACTTGCTTGGATTTTCGCTTGCTTAACCCCACTCGGTTGGCTTAATCGAATGACCCAGTTTAAAGAAAAAGCAGGTAAACAAAAAGATATGGCTAACTTGGGACTTTATGCTTATCCCGTGTTACAAGCTGCAGATATCCTTGCTTATAAAGCAACTCACGTCCCTGTTGGAGAAGATCAAAAGCAACACCTCGAATTATCCCGAGACATTGCTGGCGCTTTTAATCGCCAATATAATCAAGAGTATTTTGAGCTACCTGAACCGGTTATCTTTAAAACATCGGCTCGCATAATGAGCTTAAGAGACGGCACATCCAAAATGAGTAAAACAGATCCTTCTGAATATAGCCGCATACATATTACTGACGACGCGGGCACAATCGCTCTTAAAATCCGAAAGGCAAGAACAGATCCCGATCCTATTCAAGCCTCACCTGACCAAATGGAAAATAGGCCAGAAGCTTTAAACCTTCTTGGCATATACGCAGGCTTTTCTGGTAAAAACCTGGAAGAAGTCTGCGTTGAATTCGAAGGTGCTCAATTTTCAATTTTTAAACAAAAGCTTGCTGAACAAATTATAGAAGCTCTGAATCCAATTCGAGTGAAGATGCTTTCTCTTCTCGAGGATGAACAATACCTTGATCAAATTTTGCAAAGAGGCTCAGATAAAGCCCGCGAGATTGCTGCTCAGAATATGGATGAAATTCAGAGCATTATAGGTTTATTGAGAACCTAACCCCTTATTTTTTCTGATTTTTAGTCATGAAGCACAACCAATCTCTATAAAAAACCATTTAGTATTTACAAACCCGATTTATGGTGGTCTAATAATTTTTGATGTATTCGAAAGAATATGGAGGGAGGTGAATATTATGCACAACACCCAAATTTTAAAAATATTTTCCTGTTTTTCTTTGTTTACTCATCTAAGCCTGTGGACTGAGCGCGCTTTCGCAGCTATCAGCATCTTTGATTATGGACAAATAGCAGAAGTCGGGGATGCATATTGGTCTATCGATTCAATTATGGTCGTACTCTGTGCACTATGGCTGATATATGTTATTAATTTTAATAACATGAAAACAGGCAAATAGCCTGCTTATAAAAGCGGCGAGGCGTTAAAAAGCTAAAAGAGCGCTTGCTCAAGCTGAATGGGACTTGACCACATGAGTTCTTGCTGACTATTTTAATGCATGAAAAATAGTTTCCAATCCACAATTTTAAGGCTTCAGGAATTTTGGTCTCAGCAAGGATGTGTGATCCTTCAACCCTATGATGCCGAAGTAGGGGCTGGAACATTTCATCCAGCTACAACCCTGAAAGCATTGGGTCCTAAACCATGGCGAGCTGCCTATGTTCAACCATCACGAAGGCCGGCGGACGGACGGTATGGTGAAAATCCAAACCGCCTTTATCGCCATCATCAATATCAAGTTATCCTGAAACCTTCTCCAGAAAATGTCCAAGATTTGTATTTAGAGAGCTTAAAGTTTATTGGGCTCGATCCCCTACAACATGATATTCGTTTTGTCGAAGATGACTGGGAAAGCCCAACTTTAGGGGCCGCAGGCTTGGGTTGGGAAGTTTGGGGGGATGGTCAGGAAGTTACTCAATTTACATACTTTCAACAAGTTGGTGGTTTTCCCTGCGAACCTGTAACAGCCGAGCTAACCTATGGGCTCGAAAGGTTAGCACAAGTCCTCCAAGGAATTGAAAATGTGTATGAGCTTGACTGGAACGGTGCAGAAGGTGAGGCCAACATGACCTATGGAGACGTAGCGCATCAGATGGAAAAAGAATTTTCCACATTTAGTTTTGAAGATGTAGATGTCCCCATGACACTGCGACACTTTGAAGATGCAGAAACGATGTGTGGCCAGCTGATCAAGAAAAAGCTTGTTCTCCCTGCTTATGAGTATTGTTTGAAAGCCAGCCATCTCTTTAACCTGTTGGATGCAAGAGGGGCATTAAGTGTCCATGAGCGAGCTAACATGATCGCTAGGGTTCGTACCCTCGCCCGCCAGTGTTGCGAACTATGGGTGGAGGAAGACCATGGCTGAGTGGTTATTTGAAATTTTTTCAGAAGAAATCCCTTCACGCATGCAACAAGACGGAGCTCAACAATTTAACGAGCTCGCGCGCGTCCATCTTGAGGAACAGGGACTTACGTTTGAGAATATTCGAACCTTTGTCACACCGCGTCGATTAACGCTGGTGGTTGAGGGTCTCCCTCTTGAAACAACTGAAAAGTTAGAAGAGCGTAAAGGACCAAATGTTGAAGCTCCCTCGGCTGCCATTGAAGGATTTCTTAAATCAGCCGGTGTACAAAAAGAGGACTGCATCGTAAAAGAAACACCAAAAGGATCCTTCTTGTTTGTCAACAAAATCCACCCTGGACAACCCACTCCAAAGATTCTTGCAAACATCAGTCTCAGTATTTTAGAAAAATTCCGCTGGCCCAAATCCATGCGTTGGGGATCCTTGGACGTAACTTGGGTGCGCCCTATTCGTGGGCTTCTATGCATATTTGATGGAAAAGTAGTGCCTTTTTCTTATGCCAACATTACTTCCACAAATGAAACGAAGGGACATCGCTTCTTATCGCCTGAACCTTTTAAAATCAGTGATTTTAATGATTATGAAGAAAAGCTCAGAAAACACCATGTTATCTTGGATTGGCAGGAACGCCGCACTCTTATTGAAAAGGAAATAGGCCAGGTTGCGGGCAGCTTAAAACCAATCGAAGACAAAACCCTACTCGATGAAGTAACCGGACTTGTCGAATGGCCTGTTATCCTTAAAGGGAAAGTTGATGAACAGTTCATGCAACTTCCTCCTGAGGTAATCATAACACCAATGCGTGTCCATCAAAGGTATTTCCCCCTTATAGATAATCAAGGAAAACTCGCCCCATCATTTGGACTTGTCTCAAATATTAAATCGATAGATGACAACAAAAAGATTACGATAGGAAATGAGCGTGTACTTCGGGCTCGCCTTGCCGATGCGCAGTTCTTTTGGGCGCAGGACCAAAAACAACCCCTTGAGCAGTTTAATGTCGCCTTAAAGAAAAGACTCTTTCATAAAAGTTTAGGCACAATATTTGACAAGGTTGAGCGACTAAGGAAACTTTCTTCGTATATAGCAAAAAGCATCCACACTGAGCCAAAAGTGGTCGAACGCGCAGCTCTTCTCTCTAAAGCCGACCTGGCCAGTCAAATGGTGGGAGAATTCCCCGAACTCCAAGGAACTATGGGACGCTATTATGCACAAAATCAAGGAGAACCTACAGAGGTTTACCAAGCCATCGAACAGCATTATTGGCCGAAGGCTTCAGGTGAGGCTATTCCTGAAAAAATCCCTAGCCTTGTTTTGGCAATTGCAGATCGCTTGGACACGCTGGTGGGCTTTTTTGCAGTTGGCATTACCCCTTCAGGATCAAAAGATCCGTTTGCCTTGCGTCGTGCAAGTCTTGGATTGATTTCTCTTGCATTAAACCCTCATTTCTCTCTTTCAATTCCCGAAGCCATTGGTTGGGCGTATGATACATACCCTTGGGATGAAATGTCCGTTCCTAATCTTCTATCTAAAGATGCCATCATTTCAGCTCTTTGGAAGTTTCTCCTAGAACGTTTCAAATTTGCCATGCGGGATGGACAAGGGAGTCCCTATGATCATGTGGATGCTGTTCTTAGCGTTGCTCATGAAAGCCCCATTTTTTCCACACTCGCTTTACGCGTCCAAGCCCTGGATCAATTAATGGATGGAGATGACGGGAAGAATCTTTTAGCTGCATATAAACGCGCCTCAAATATCCTCAGAATTGAGGAGGAAAAGGATAAACTCAAATACGGTGGAGATGTTCTTCCCGATAAATTAGAAGCTCCAGAAGAAAAGAATCTATTTGAGAGCTTGTCGATAAAGGCGCCATCTATTCAAGAACTTATTAATAATGGCAACTTTATTCAGGCTGCGCAAGACTTGGCAACTTTGAGGCCTAACGTGGATCAGTTTTTTGAAAAAGTCGTGGTAAACGCAGATGCAGACAAACTTCGAAAAAATCGACTACATCTACTAGCCTTTCTGCGTAAAACCCTGCATCAGGTGGCAGATTTTTCAAAAATCGAAAGTTAGGAGACAATATGATTACTTCTGAAATCCAAGATAAGCTCATTCAACTTGCAAAAGATGCACAAGAAAATGCATACATCCCTTACTCAAAGTTTGCTGTAGGCTCAGCCATTCTCACTAAAGACGGGGATTATTTCACAGGCTGTAATGTTGAAAACATCTCATACGGACTATCAAATTGCGGAGAACGAACCGCTATTTTTAAAATGATTTCCGAAAAAGGGCCCCATACAAAAATCAAAGCTATCGTTATTACAACAAAGGCGGAAATTACCTGCCCACCTTGTGGTGCCTGTCGTCAAGTCATCCAAGAATTTAGCACCCCTCAAACCCTTGTTATTTACAAGAATGGTCGAGACTATGTGGCAACTTCAATGGAACAGCTTCTACCAGGTGCATTTACTGAGTTTATGTCCCTTGATGAACAGGGAGATTCAAGCCGAGTTGCCTCGGGAGAATAGCCTACTATATGGACAAAAGCATTGGTAATTTTGTTAGACAAAATAAACCAACCCTTATCATTTACTTGACAATTATCTCTGGAATTTTGCTCCTGGGAATGCGGAATCCCGCATTAAAAATCCTCATGGATCACGATCAAATTTTATCCTTTCATTATGATGGGGCCATATCTTTTTGTAATGTGTTATTCGTTGGAAACCTAGTTGTTGGAATAGTTGTTCTCCTTTATTCAGGGCCTTTAAAAATACTACGTGAATTAAAAAAAATTAAGCAAAACAATGCCTTGATTTTACTGATTTCTTCTCTAACCCGTACGCTTTCTATATCTCTGATTTACTTCGTGCTTGAAAGAACAACGGTTATCCAAGTTGTTCTCGTTGGACAGCTCAAAGGAATTTTGTACCTTGCTTTATCATTTCTTATTTTGCGGATTAAGTTCAAGTTTAGTGAGATATTAGGATATGGAATCATACTTTTTGCTATTTTATTCCTCATCGTAAAATCTGGAACCCTCTTTTCAGCAACAACTTGGATGCTTGCCATTGTTGCTATCTCTGCAAAGCTCAGTGACGTCCTTGAAAAAATTCTCTTAAAGGAATGTTCACCAGGGCTGATTTTAAGTGCCACGAGCCTTTTAGGCGCTCTGTATTTCTTTACTATCTTTTCTATCATTTTTACGCCTGCTCATTTCGTAGATGCCTTCAAGGGTGATTTATGGGTTCTCATGTTTTTTTATTCAGGAGTCTCTGTTGGATTAGGAGCCATGCTGTGGCTAAGGGCAGCAAAAAAAGCTAGCCCACAAATTATCGGCAATTTTATTTTGTTGAGTCCTTTTTTTCAAATCTTGCTAGCGTTTTTAATCTTAGGAGAGATTCCTAAACAAATTGAATATATTACCATAGGCATTGTTTTTATTGGACTTGCCATCATTAAGCTCAACGTAAAACCTCGATCGGTAAAACTGGAAACAACCTCAAACTTAACAGCTGCAAAACTCTGATTTACTCAGATTTTACATCTTTCCAAAAATCATCTATTGAGTGCATATAATAAAATAGCTATGGATGGAAAAAACCCTTTGAACAAAGAACAACAAAAATTAAATTTATTGGGGCATCTTAGGGGAAACTTAGGACTTTATTTAACTTTCATTTTTGCCATCGTTTTCCTATCTATGCGAAATCCTGCCTTAAAATTACTCATGGAACATGATCAGATTTTAACCATTCATTACGATGGGGCCATATCCTTTTGTAATGTCCTTTTTGTTGGCAATCTGTGCGTAGGATTTATCACGCTCAGTTTTTTTGGCCCCCTCAGTCTAGGGCGGGAGATAAGAGCTCTAAATCTAAAGAGTAGCGCCTTACTTATCTTAACTTCAGTCATTCGAGCGACGTCCCTATCACTCCTCTTCTTTGCTCTTGAGCACACGACTGTTGTTCAGGTTATTCTGATTTCCCAACTCAAGGGGATATTTTATCTGATACTCTCCTACATCATTTTGAGAGTTGCATTTAAAAAGAATGAGCTCCTTGGATATGGCATTATTTTCACAGCAATTACTATACTTATTCTTAATGAAAACATTTTATTCTCGGCCGTCACCTGGCTCCTAATTGCTGGTGTTTGTTTGGAAAAACTAAGTGACGTCATCGATAAGATTCTCCTGAAAGACCAGACAGAAGGCATCATTTTGTCATCCAATAGCTTCATAGGGGCCATCTTCTATTTCATCATCTTTACCTATCTTTACGGTCCCATGCATTTTGCGGATGCCTTTGAAGGAAAATTATGGGTTCTCATGGTATTTTATGCAGGCATAACGATTGGACTTGGAGGAATCTTATGGTTAAAAGCAACAAAATCGGGCACGCCTCAACTCGTGGCTAACTTTATTATGTTACGCCCTTTTTCAACTGTCCTGATGGCCTTTCTGTTGGTTGGAGAAATTCCTAACCAAATTGAAGCTATCATCTTTGCCGTCATTGTCTCAGGCTTGCTTGTGATCAAATTTAAAGGAAAGCCACGTTCGGTACCGATGGCGCGAGTGTCTGAAATCTCTCCAGGTAAGTTTTAACTGACCGGTTACGTTATTTCTCTGACTTCAACGAAATCTTTGAAATTTCTTTCAGTGATGAGTCCGTAATTTTTTGTTTTTCCTTGGGGTTTTCTGAAAGGTATTGCTCAATAATTTTGACAGCATCTTGAAGGGCCTGTTCGCGAAGTTGAGACGCTGCTTCAGCTTGTTCAACAGCGAGGCGTTCTTCTAATGCCTTTTCCTTACTCGCCATATATCTCTCAAAATCTGCAAGAGTAGCCTTTTTAAATTGACGAGCTTCTTCTTCAGCAAATGCAATTATTTGCTCGGCTTGCTTAACAGCCTCATCATGCTTTTTCTGGTACGTATCCAACAAACTTTGTGCTTCATCGTAAAGACGTTGGGCATCATTAATTTGGTCAGCTACTTTTTTTCGATGATCATCTAGGGTTTGGACTAAAAACATATAAGCCTTTTTCCCAAATGCACCTAAGAATAAAAGAAACGCAACAAATACCCAAAATTCTGCACTTGCTAACATTAGACTTTTTTCCTCTTTTGCTTAAACTGTTCCGGGTCAAAGGCCTCGCCTGTTAGTTTGCTCATTAGTGTTGCAGCAATATCGTGAGATAAAGACAACACGTCCTTACTTGCCGTGACGCGGGCTCTATAGAGCTCTTGTTCACTAACATGGAGACGATCATTCATTTTTTCAATGAAATGCTTTTTTTTCTGTTCGATATCAGAAAGAATAGATTCTGCTGATTGTTTTGCTTTATCGTGAGCCTGAAGACGAGATTCTTCAATAATCTTCTCATATGCCGCAAGAATATCCTCTGCCCTTTCACGGTATGTACTTGCTGCATTGACTTTTTCAAGTATTGTTTCTTCCCTTTTTTCCAAGATCCGTGAAATACGTGGAACAGCAACGTATGTCATGATGACATAGAGAGCCAAAAAGCATACGCCCAACCAAAAGAGCTGTGAAATAAATGTCGACGGATCTAGCTGAGGCATGCTTTTCCCTCTGAATTCTTATTTGAAAAGAATTAAGAATGCGATGAGAAGTGCGAAAAGAGCAACGGCTTCAGTTAGGGCGAATCCAAGAATACCAATCGGAAAGACTTGTTCACGAGAAGAAGGATTCCGTGAAACCGAGCTAATCAGAGATGAAAATATCATTCCAATACCCAACCCCACACCAGCGAGTGCAATCATTGCGAGGCCCGCTCCTATCATTCGTGCTGATTCAACTTCCATTTTTAATCTCCTTTTTTAGTGTAGTTCAATTGCATCGTTTAAGTATATACAAGTTAGAATCGTAAAGACATAGGCTTGTAATACCGCAACCAATATTTCAAAAGCTGTAAGGATGGCAATTACTGCAAGAGGCGCTATGCCATAGAGCCCCAAAAGAATTGTAAAGCCAGCAAAAACCTTAAGCATGGTGTGCCCCGCCATCATGTTGGCAAACAAACGTATAGAAAGGCTAACGGGGCGGGACAAATAAGATAAAACCTCAATAGGAACAATGAGAGGAAGCATATACCCCGGAGCCCCTTTCGGAACGAAAAGAGCGAAGTATTTAAATCCATGGCGTATAAAGCCAACAAGGGTCGCAATCCCAAAGGCAATCATGGCCAAGCCAAATGTCACAATAATGTGGCTAGTGAAGGTAAAGCTATAGGGGATCATGCCAATTAGATTCCCCATAAGTATGAACATGAAAATCGAAAAAATAAAAGGAAAATACTTTTGCCCTTTCAGACCCACTGTTTCATCTAATAAATTCGCAATAAAGCTATAGGCTAACTCCGTCATAGCTTGCCAGCGACCGGGAATCAACTGAGAGCGAACCATTCCACCAACCAGAAACACCGTTGTTATGAAAACGGCAAGGACCATGAAAAGAGATGAGTTGGTGAATGAAATATCATACCCCCGAAATTCCAGAGGAATTAAGGTATGAACTTCAAACTGATGAAGGGGATCAACCATGCGGTTCCTTTTTCTTATTCTTTGGCTTTTCTTTCATCAAAGCACGATAGACATTCATCATACCAGCTGCAGAGCCAAGGATAAAGAAGGTAATGAGTCCCCAAGGTGAAATATTCAGTAACCAGTCGAAAAAAAGACCGAGTCCAACCCCAATTAAAACGCCCGCGGTTAATTCTACACCAACATTAAAAAACTTCCCCGAAGTTGTCTTAGAACTTACCTTCTTTAAAGGTTGGAGTTTTAATGTCTCTTTTACCTGATCAATCCTGTCTTTTAAATTTTCAATGCGTGGATCTTTGGTCATAACTTTAAGGTAGGTCGCAATTTGAAGAGAGTCAATGGCTCAAAATTAACTATTTTTATACATTTATCTGGCTAAAATAAGATGAGTAAAAGGGAAAATTATGCGAACATTTTTTCTAATGATAGCCATATTCTGTATAACCGCATTTGCATCAAAAGCTACTAGAGAATTATGCGATAAAAACGCTGTAGACCTCCTTATAGAGGTTGGAAAAGTTCATGAACAGTGTCATGAAATTCTCCGTAAATTAGAAGGCGATGAGTATCTTTGGAAGTGGCAATGGCACCATAAAAGTTGTGCGTCGCAGCCATTAAAGTGTTCAAAACTTACCAACCTTGAAACAGATTTCACCTTAAAAGATTATAAAGAACACTTGTACGAAGGCCGTGAATATATAGGTGATACAACTGTAAGGTTAAATAAACGTATCAGAACGGTACTCGACACACACCCCACAAAAAAATTCTGTTCTGAGTTGTCTCTCGATATTCAAGGGCTGGCTGCCGGATGTAGAAGTATTGAAAAGCATCTTGGTGAGCGACTGAAAGAAATAGAAGAAGCTTACCAAGCTGTTTTTTAACTATGAATTCAGGAATTTTTTCAGAACCTGGTAGGACTCATTGACATCCTTGAGCCGATCCTCTGCCTTTTGGTCCCCTTGATTCAAATCAGGATGATATTGTTTGGCAAGTTTCTTATATTGCTTTTTCAAAGCCTCGATCGTGAATGGATAAGATAGGTTGAGGGATTCCAAAGCCTTCTGAACAGGCTTCGGAAGAATGGTAGGCTGCTTTCGGTTGTTTAAAAAGGATTCGATGTTTTCCAAAAGTTCTGCATTTTCAAGCAACGTTCGCCATCCTCCCAATGGCCAGGAAGGGCGATTCCATGTCACATCCGAATCACGACTTTTTTCAATTTCCTCAGGACTCATATCTTTGTAGAAGTCCCACATTTTATTATATTCCTGTACATGCTCTAAGCAGAACCAATAATAGTCACGTAGGTTATTTCGATCTTTGGGTGCTTTGAAATCCGCTCCCTGGTCACAACTGACCTTATCACATTTCCTGAACTCAGGAGATGCGGATGTATACATTTCAAGGGGAATCGCACGCTCTTTCTTCATTCTCTATATATGGGTTAATAGCCCCCATATATCAAGGAGAATAAGCACATCTTCTCAGAAGACCTATAGCTACTCTCCCATTTAACGATTTATTTATATATAAATGTTAATATTATATTAGATTTAAATTAATTATGAGACCATTATGAAAAATCGATACCCTATACTCCTTTTCGGACTTCTTCTCACAATCTCAGTCCAAGTTCATGCTTCCTCCGAAGTCTGTGAAAAAACTAAAGGTGAAATTCTCGATAATTTAACTAACGCAAAAAAGATCTGTGCTCAAAAACTATCTAAATTAACGGGTAAAGGCTGTCTGTGGGACTGGAAGTTCCATCACTGTAAATCTTTCTGGAAGCACATTACGACTTGCTATACTCTTTGGTCAAAGGAAGCTAAATTCACTAAACATGACTATAATGAAACTATTAAACAAGTTGAAGCATTTACTAACGATCATTACAACAGAATTAAAAGTGATATTAATGCTGCAAAAGAACCACTAACAAAAGACCAATGCGTCAAATTTTCTGCTGACATACAAGGTATGGCGAGTGGTTGTCATAGCTTCGAAGTTAACCTTGGTGATAAACTTAGTGAATTAGAAAAGCTCTACGAAAAACTCTTAGGGAAAAAATGCAAATAAAACTTCTTCTTATATTTTCCTTGGTAATTGGCCTGCTCTTTAGTGCTGCCTCCCTACAGGCGGCTGATCCGAAATGTGATACGACAGAAAAAGAATTCCTCACGAAGCTCGACAAACTTAGCCAAGAATTGAAACCCCTG
Organism: uncultured Alphaproteobacteria bacterium; assembly: GCA_964474215.1. GTDB lineage: Bacteria > Pseudomonadota > Alphaproteobacteria > UBA9655 > UBA9655 > UBA9655. Next base: position 14,530 of record CAYYRQ010000021.1, on the reverse strand, counting down.
AAACGTAAAAAGTATCTATGGAAATGGTCGTATATTCACATCTATTGCCTTATCCACCACAGATCCTGTAGAGCACTGCATGAAGCAGAAACTGAGTTTCCGGTGAAAAAATTTAACCAAATGCTAAAAGAACTTGAAGAAACATCCCAAAAAATTAAAATTAAACTTCGGGTTCATAAGCCCCCTTATACTCCTGAACTTTGTAGAGATATTCAACTTGATCTCCTCAGCATGAGTCATACGATAAAGAGCAGATTGAAACCTCCACTTAATAAAATTGAGCAACTCTATAACAAAATCTTTGGCAAAAAGAAAAATTAAATCCAGTCAAAGGATTCTTCAAATGTTGGCTCAGGTGCTTGATAAAGGGCTTCAAAAGCCTCAGCTACAGTTTTTACAAATATAAAACAATTCCGATGCTCTTGAAGTGCAAAGTGTTCCTTAAAAATATTGTGCGTGAGGTCCTGCAGAGGTGTCCAATACTCATTAATGTTGATAAAGATAATTGGCTTTTCATGGATCCCTATTTGCCGCCAAGTAATAATTTCAAACGCTTCGTCAAGTGTTCCAAACCCCCCGGGCAGAATGAAAAAAGCATCCGCATTTTCATACATAAGGCGTTTGCGGGTATGCATAGTATCCACCATGTGAATTTCAGTGATGTTTTTATTTGGTTCTTCTCTTTCTTCAAGATGCTTCGGCATATACCCTATGGCACGTCCATGATGCTCCATAACGGCATTGGCAACCTCACCCATCAACCCATGACGGCCCCCACCAAAGACCAACGATATGCCCCGCTCTGCAAGGAGCTTCCCCGTTTCTTGTGCGGCCTTGCGGTACACATCATCGACAGAATCGTATGAACTACAGTACACGCCGATCGCTTGAATTTTTTTCATTAATTTTATACCTTTCACAAATTCGATAGCCAATGTGCCGGAAACTGGTTATAAATTCTATAGGTTTTTTAAAAGAGGATACATGAAATCAATTTTAGCTCCTATCCATAGTGCCGGCTGGCCCTTTATATTTTTATTCCTTATTGTCAGCTTTTTCCTTTTCCCTTTGTCGGAAACATTGGGCTATATCGGCCTTCTATTAACAGCCTGGTGTGTTTACTTTTTCCGCAATCCTCGTCGCGTCACCCCTATTGGGGAAGGATTAGTTATTAGCCCTGCTGATGGCATGGTTACAAAAATCACAAAGGTATCTCCTCCAAAAGAACTTAAATGGGAAACAAAGCCACTCACCCGTATTAGTATTTTCTTGAATGTTTTTGATGTCCATGTCAATCGAATCCCTATTGAGGGAACAATCACGAAAGTCCACTATCATCCAGGAAAGTTTTTTAATGCATCCCTTGATAAAGCCAGTGAACATAACGAGAGAAATTCAGTCATTATTAAAACCAAAACAGGCCTTGAATTGCTCGTTGTCCAAATCGCGGGCCTTGTTGCACGTCGCATCCTTTGCGATATCGTTCAAGGCGAAAACGTACAAACAGGCCAAACCTATGGCATCATCCGGTTCGGCAGTCGCGCTGATATTTACCTTCCCGCAGGCGTTGAACCTCAGGTTGTTGAAGGGCAACGTATGATTGGCGGAGAGACCATTTTGGCGGATCTTTTTTCAAATGCTCCACAAAGAAGGGGAGAAGAGCGTAAATGAACACCCCTCGAAAAATAAAATCCCCCCATCTTGTTCGGATTATTCCAAATGCGATTACGATCACAGCTTTGTGCACAGGCCTCAGCGCTATTCGATTTGCATTACTCGATCATTGGCAATTTGCTGTAACCTTGATTTTTATTGCAGCTATTTTAGATGCACTTGATGGTCGTGTCGCTCGGTTTTTACGGGCTGATAGTCCCTTTGGTGCTGAGCTTGACTCTTTATCAGATTTTGTGAGTTTTGGTGTTGCACCAGCTGTTCTTGTATACGTTTATGCCCTTCATCACTGGAAAGGGATCGGCTGGGCGGTTGCATTGTTTTTTGCAACATGTATGGCTTTAAGGTTGGCTCGGTTTAATACAAGTATTGGTGCGCCAACCCCTGAATGGGAAAAGAAGTTTTCGATTGGTGTGCCCGCACCGGCTGGAGCCGTCCTCGCTCTTTTGCCGCTAATGCTGAGCTTTGGACTTGAAGACAGTTTTCAAGATTATCCTCTTATCTTTGCCTTCAGCCTTGGGATCAGTAGCTTATTTATCATTAGTCGTATTCCTACATTTCTGATTAAAAATGTTCCCATCCCCCATCAATATGTAAAATTTCTGCTTGTATTTATCGCCATTTTTATAGCTGCACTTTATAGTGCACCATGGTGGACGTTGAGTATCGGAACGTTCCTTTACCTCTTTTCAATCCCTCTGAGTATGCATTATTATCGCCAAGCAAAATTAAGAAGTTAAGAGTAGTCAGCTGTCATGAAAAGAAAATGTGATATAGAATTTCAAAAACTCATTCAGGGATATAAAGATTTTCAAATCGAATATTTTCAAAATCCAAAAAATAAGCTGTACCAAGACCTAACTAAACATGGGCAAAGCCCCAAAACAATGGTTATTGCTTGTAGCGACTCTCGCGTTGATCCAACAATCATTTTAAATACGGAACCAGGTGATTTGTTTGTCGTGAGAAATGTAGCAAACCTCGTTCCACCTTGTGAAAATAACCAGGGTTATCATGGTACAAGTGCTGCTCTTGAATTCGCCGTACAAACACTTCAGGTTGATCATATCATCGTTTTAGGACACAGTTATTGTGGCGGCATCAGGGAACTTTTGAAACGCCCTGAACATTTGACAGATATCAAGGAAAACAGCTTCCTCAGGAGCTGGATGCACATTGCAGAAACGGCCAGAACTAACGCCATTCAAAAAAGCGAACACCTCCCATTTGACGAACTCGCCCTAACTTGTGAAAGAGAATCTTTAAAATCCTCACTGGAAAACTTATTAACCTTTCCATGGTTACAAGAAAAAGTTAAAAAAGGCGAGTTAGCCATCCACGCGTGGCACTTTGATCTAAAAACAGGAACAATCTATCAATTCAATCAAAACCTCGGCGAATTTGAGGCCCTGGATAATCTATAAATGCAATCCTCAGAAAGTATCAAAGTTTCCCAAAAGAAAAGCACCTCTTGAAAACGAACAAGGGTACTTAACTTTCAAACATTAAAACACGTTATTCTTTGTTTAGCTTGCCATAGAGCTTTTTACTTAACTTGCTAAAAAAGTCTGATGTTAACTCACCATGAATGAGTTGGCATTCCTTTGTATCCCAGTCCCATACCATGCCTTCCCCTTCTTGCTTTGCACTTTCTCGATAAGGGCCAACGCGTGGATCAATAAACATGACCAGGGATTTTCGCGGTTTCATTTTTTGGGTCTCAACGCGATGGTTACAGGCTTTAACACCGGGTAAAAGCTTCGCTAACACCTCCCCAAAGTTAATGGTTAAATATCCTTCCTTTAGTTGTAGGGGCCTCCAAACACCTTCAATTTCAGCCTGTAGCCCTTCGTCAACTGCATCCAGTACGGTCAACGCTCCCCAGTCTGTATGTGCACCCAATCCAAATGATTTATCTGCATTCTCCGGATCATAATAATTGAAGTTTAAAAAGTATGATCCCTCGCCAGCACTCGCACCACCTGTTGCCTGAAACATTTGATCCAATGGTAAGTCAAACCGATCAAGGATACTATTGAGGGCACAAATACCCACATTCATTAATTGATGCCCTACTTCTTGGACTTCCGGAGGATAATTAGGATTTTTAGGATCAGGAGATTTAGACCAATGGTTCGTATTCCAATAATCTCGCTCAAGAGTAAATCGAACGGTTTGAGCAAGCTCAGACTCGATAAAGCCATTGACAGGATCAAGGCTTCCAAACTCCCGATATTTTGGACTGGTATAAAAATCTTCGTTAAATTTGCGTGTTGCCCCTATATTTATATTGTCCGGCCTTTTGACTCGAAAAAAACCAACTTTTAAAACTTCATCAAAATCCGATTCGGAATCAAAAACAACTTTTCCTTCTTCAAGCCGCGCCGTTTTCATTACATAAACGGAGCCGAGTTCTTCCTTATCCGATTTACCTGCATAGGCCGCACAAGAAAAAAGGGAAACACCTAAAAATAGAGTCTTATATCTAATCTTATTCATCATATATCCTTTCATCATTAATAATATTTGTAATCATGATGATAGAAAGGCTTTGATTTTTTGCGTATAGGGAAATACTACGTATATCTTCGATTTGGTTTACAAAAACCTCTGGGGACTGGAGAATTGATGTTTACTTCGGAAAAAAGATATCAATACCACGCTGAAACTCCTCTCCCTCAGCAGGCGCACTGTGAGCATTCGGTGCAACATTTAACAATACAATATCCTCTTCACCAGCTTCAACACTATGTAATGTATAAGGCTCAATACAATACGTGTCCCCTTTTTTAAGGGGGATCTTTTCTTCAGTTCCTGCCACAACTTTATCATCCTCAACCTTCGCCAAGTGAAGAAATCCTCCACCTGAAACAACAGAAAAAATATCTATATCTCCATAAGTATGAAAATGGGGTTTTTGTTTTTGGTTCGCTTTCAGTTTAAAAACAACTAAACCATAATCTCCTTTATTTTGCAGGTAGGCTTGATCCACAGCCGATATACTAAATTCTGTTTTTGATAGCTCTTCTTCAAAGTTAACTATTTTTGTAAATTTTGATAACATCACATCCCTTCCCTTGACTTTTATAAACAGATTACAGGAAGATAAGTTAAATTTTACTTACTAACCGGGATTTATGAATATTTTTGAGGTTCAGAGTCTTTGTATTCGTTAGCAATTAACTCGTTTTTATAATGAATACCCAACTTGCTTTTGATAATCGCAATATAGCTCTCGACTGTCCTTGAAGAAAGCCCCAGCCGATGACCAATTTCCTTTGAGGTAAAGCCTTTTGTTAAGAGAAAATAACAGGCTGCTTGTCTCTTAGGCAAGAAAACATTATAGCGAGGAATATAAACTTTTTTCACATCAATTGTTTTTGAAAATTCTTTAAGTTTTTTTTCATTATAAATTGAATAGTTATGCTCATTGTGGCTATAATTTTCCTCTAAATCGTTAGGGGTATAAATAGAGAATAGACACCTAGGTGCATTTTCAATTTTCAAATCGAATAGCTTTTCTCTTATAAAATTAACCATTTTTTGAAAAACATCTGGATGAGAAACATAGAGATTCAAAATTTCATTGTTATCCCGCGAAGTCTCAAGATGAAACGCTTCAATATAATTTTTTGATTTCACATAGAAACAAAGTCCATTCCACATGTCATGTTCGAATAAAAGAGAATGAACAGGTGTCATTGGCTCACCAGTCATAAGATAAACATATTGGTTGTCTGCATTTGAAAGAACACGGGTAACACATTCACTGAGGGCCGTATCATATAGCCCTTTTTCAACGTGGGCCGCAAACCAATCAGTATTCGTCTCTAGAATGATTCTTGTTTCGTTCTGGTAAAATCTTGTGTACCCAAAAGACAAATCTTTAAAAAAACCCATGATTGGGGAAAGGGCTTCTTGAATCTTTGGCTCTATTTTATGATTATAATCAAGTACATCTATCATTTGATTCATATTCATAACGATTACCTTTTTACCATATTTAAAGAAATAAGAATATCCCACTTATTCTACTGATTAATATAAGAAGCATACAGAAAAAATACAAGAAAGTATTCATTTTATTTTGAGAAGCTATGGGAAAAATACAGTAACTCTTACGGGTATTAAAAAACGTGATTATTATCTACATAGATAGTGTGGACCTTATTTCATATCCCATTTTCTAAAATAAGGTCCATTTTATTTCATCAGTAATTTCTTTTGATTGCCTCATACAACGACATTAAATTGAATTCCATCATCTTGAGATATGTATCTGCTTCTGTCCCAGGATTGGAAAGTGCGTCAGAGTAAAGCACCCCCCCAATATGAGTTCCCGTTTCCTCTGAAATTTGGGTAAGCAAACGGGGATTTGACACATTCTCAACGAATACGGCATTAATTTTTTCTCGTCTGATTTTTTCGATTAGTTTCGCCACAGATTTTGCTGAAGGCTCAGCTTCCGTCGTAATGCCGAGTGGGGAAAAGAATGTAATGTTAAACTCACGACCGAGATATCCAAAAGCGTCATGATTCGTTATGACTTTCTTTTTACTGGGATCTAATTCTTCCAGACTCTTTTGGACGTCCTTTTTCAGGGCACGGATTTTTGTTTTAAACACCTCTCCCCTTTTTTTGAAATATCCAGCATCCTGTGGACTTAAATCTGACAATCCCTTTACAATATTATCAACATAAATCAGGGCATTATCTAAGCTATGCCATGCATGGGGATCAACCTGCCCTACTCCATCTTCTTGTATCATCAAAAGGTTTACACCTTCAGTAGCTGTAACTACTTTTCCTTTATAGCCTGAAGCTTCAATAAGGCGATTTAACCACCCTTCAAAACCCAATCCATTAATGAATACAAGATCAGCCATCGACAGATCCTTGGCATTTTGAGGACGAGGCTCAAAAACATGAGGGTCTTGGTTTGGCCCGACAAGCGTTCTGACCTCAACTTTATCATGGGCAATTTCATGAACCATATTCTCAAGGATACTAAACGTTGTCACAACCATAGGCTTTGCCAACACGGAAGGGGAAATAAGAAGAAAGATGAGAGCATATATCAAGCGCATCAGCTCATACCTTGTTGCTGTTTAAAAGCGCCAAATGGTGCAAAGATTAAGGAGAAACCGTAGATACAACCAGCAATTAAAATGATAGACGGACCTGAAGGCCATCCAAAATGGTAAGACAACAACAAACCAAAATATCCTGAAAGGACGGCAATCAACGCAGAAGTTAAAAACAAAGACCAAACATGGCGCGCCCAAAGCCTTGCTGACACAGCCGGCAACATCATAATTCCAAGGGACATCAGTGTTCCTAAAGCTTGGAATGCAGCAATTAAGTTAAGAGACACAAGAATGAGGAATATGAAATGGTAAAAACTACCCCATCCTCCAATGACGCGTAAAAACCCAGGATCAAAACATTCAATCAACAAGGGTCTATAGATGATCGCTAAGGTAAAAAGAGTAAAAGTTGTAATACTTGTCACCATAACAAGCGAAACATAATCGACAGCTAAAACTGTGCCAAAAAGTAGGTGCAATAAGTCAACTTGACTCCCCTGAAAGGACACGATCAAAACACCAACTGCAAGTGAGACAAGATAAAAGCCTGCAAAGCTCGCATCTTCGTTCAAGATTGTTGTGCGGGAGATTGCTCCTGCTAAAAGGGAAACACCAAACCCAACGACAAAGCCGCCCAAACCCATTGCAGGAAGTGACAACCCTCCGATCAAAAAACCTACGGCCGCTCCAGGTAAGATGGCATGTGCCAATGCATCACCCATTAGACTCATACGTCTCAGGACAAGCAACACGCCTACAGGACCACATCCAAGGGCAAGAGCTATGCAAGCCATTAGTGCCCTACGCAGGAAGACATAGTCCAAAAAAGGGGCAACAAAGAAATCGATCATCCTTGCACCGCCATTTCTTCCCATTCGCGTGAGGTTACGATAGCCTCATGCATATTCTTCTTTGTTAGAACTTTTAATGTGGGACCATATTTAAAATACTGCCGGGCGAGCAACAGCGTATGGGGGAAATGCTCTTGCACCAAATCAAGGTCGTGAAGGACAGCAACAACCATGCGCCCTTCCTTCACCCATTGATGCAAAAGCCTCATTAAATCCTCAATCGTTCGTCCATCCACACCCGTGAAAGGCTCATCTAAAAAGATAACTGGAGCATCTTGTAATATTAAGCGTGCGAACAAAACCCGCTGAAACTGTCCCCCTGATAGGGCTTGTAGGGGTGTCTTTGCAAAAGCAGATAGACCAACCTGATCCAAAGCATCCTGCATTTTGCACCGCTGCGCCTTTGTATATCTGCGAAAAATCCCAACTTCACGAAAAAGCCCCATAGCAATTGTATCTCCAACGGTTAGGGGAAATCGACGGTCGAGTTGATTTTGTTGGGCTAGATAAGCCACATCACAGGGACAAAATCCATGAAACTTGATCGTTCCACTACTTGGTTTTTGTAACCCAAGCAACGTTTTCAAAAGGGTACTTTTCCCGGCTCCATTGGGCCCTGCAATCGCCCACAAAGATGGGGCATGAAAGTCACACCATAAACCAGAAAGAACCCGTCCTTGAGAATAGGAAACGGAAAGATTATCAATATCAATTTCAACGGATCCATTTGGTGAAAACTGAACAGCCCCGTGTTGGTCATGAAATGAGTTCCAAATTTTCGAAAAAAGACCAGACATGTATCTTAGAGCGCCCAATACACCCCAACCCATAAAAGAAATAAGACGCCCAATACAACTGATAACCGGTGAATTATACCTTGGGTTAGAGGATTTCTTAAACTGCCCATTTAGAAGCCATTTCTACAATTAGAGTGCGTTAACCATACAACTTAGGTTTATTATTGTGTTGTTAATCCAGGAAAGTCAATCATAAACCCAACATCTATAAAATAGGAGCCGGCCTGCAGCATGGCTCAGCCCCCTAAAATTTTGAATTAAATAGTACGTATTAAGCTGCGTTCCGCAAACCTAATCTATACCAAAACGATCTTAACCTCTTTTTTTGGCTATGCTTTAGATCCTTTTTCTTTTCTCTTTTGATTTTTTCAAAGTGATTTCTAGAATCTGTATTATTTGAAAGTAGGGCAAGAAAGCGCCCCCAACCTAAGTGGAAATGCTTACGCCTAATATTCAATGCCCTTCTATCTGCATGAGCTTGTTTTTTCTTTAATCGTTTCAAACGCTTACGAGCTTTTTTGTTTTTAAGCTGTTTCTTGTGCTTTGTTCCCTCCAAAAAACTTAGTCCCAAATGATTCTTAACCTCTTCTGATTTTTCAAGTCGGCTTTCTGTATCCGAAGCCTTCGGCACAACATCTTCCTTTGGCTTAATAACGATGTCTGCTTTTTTAGTATCCTCAACTTTAACTGATTCAGGAATAGAATTGGCTTGCGATACTTGTTGTTGAAGGATTTGGCGTTCAGCATTTTCCTTTTCCAAACGCACTTGTTCTTCAAGGCGTTTCTTTTCTGCAGCAGCTTTCATACGTCGTAACTCTTCTGACTTACGCAAGCGTTCTGCATTCAGGCGCGCAAAGTGAAGTTTAGCCTTCCTCTGTGCTTCAACATCGGCTTTTTTCTTTTCCACATCTTCAGCTTTCCTCTTAGCTGCGGCTGCTTCTTGACGCTTCCGTTCTTCCTCTTCCCGACGTACCTCTTCTGCACGACGGAGTTCTGCCTCAGCCTTCCTCTTAGCGGCTTCTTCCTTACGCTTCCGCTCTTCCTCTTCCCGACGTATCTCTTCTGCACGACGGAGTTCTGTATCAGCTTTTTTCTTAGCTGCCGCTTCTTCTTCAGCCTTTCTCTTCGCTACAGCCTCTTCCTTACGCTTCCGTTCTTCCTCTTCCCGACGTATCTCTTCTGCACGACGGAGTTCTGCCTCAGCTTTCCTCTTAGCTGCCGCTTCTTC
>CAYYRQ010000021.1:0-4796 GCA_964474215.1 uncultured Alphaproteobacteria bacterium | reverse complement strand
TCTCTTCTGCACGACGGAGTTCTGCCTCAGCTTTCCTCTTAGCTGCCGCTTCTTCAGCCTTCCTCTTAGCTACAGCTTCTTCTGCCTTGAGCTTCCGTTCTTCCTCTTCTCGAAGCGCCTCTTCAGCCTTACGTGACCGCTCTTGTTCTGCTTTTTGTTCTTCAAGTGCTCTCCGCTTTTGCTCGAACTCTTCTCTCTTCTGGCGAGCCTCTTCCTCTATAGCCTGCTCTGCCTCCATCCTTTCTTTTTGCTCTTTTAAATCTAAAACAGATGGACCAGATGGGGGTAATTGAGCTGGACGCTTAGCTACAGGTGTTTCACCCCCAGCTTTTTGTCGATCTTTTTTAAGCTTCGCTAAGCGCTCTTCTTCTTCCTTCTGTCGAGCAGCAATTTCCTTCATATTTCTAATAGACGGCTCTGGTGGCGGCATTCCTTTTTTCGATTGTACACCTGGCTTCTCTACACCAGTTGCTTCTCCTGCAGCCTTTTTCCTGGCTTCCTCATCTTCCCAAGCCCTCTTCGCTGCTTGTGCTTCCGGCGTATTTGCCCAATTACCTTTTAAATTTCTCATTGAAGGCGCTGGTGGTGGCCCTCCTCTTTTCGTTATTCCCCCTGGATTTCCGCCTGAATTACCCGAAGCTCTTTGTTGAAGTGCTGCTGCTAGCATATCTTGAGGATTACCTCCTCTAGGCTTTGATCTTTTAACTGAGGTTTCAGTAGTCGTATTAGAAACTCTTCCATTATTAGGCTTCTTTTCTTTATCATCGAAATCTTCAGTATTCCCTGTATAAAGCACACCTTCAGCTTGAGCTTGACCCAGGTCTGCCAGAGCCAATGTAGGCGGATGTGTTTTCCGCTTACGAGCAAGCGTTCCCTTTCTACGTTGGGCCGAGGTATTTAATCGTTGGCTAGATTTTCCCATTTGATCTAAAACTTCTGATAAACTAGCTGCTGACTCATCTCTCAACATTAATCCAGATAATGCACTCGAACCCTCTCTCTGACTTGCTTGACCAATGAGGCTTGCAACAGGAGAAGGCCTTGAGGTCAGAATTTTTAAACTATCACTTCGACTTAAAGTGCGACTCTTCCGTTCAGCTCTTGCCCGTTCAGCATTCTCTTCTCTTTCTTTACGTTCTTTAGCGAGTCTTATTCGAACAGCAGCAAATTGCGTCTCGAGCTCTTCTTGTTCTCGACCTTTATAGATAAGTGAGTTTGCAGCCCCCCCTTCCCTTAAAAGACCCGGGCGAGATTTTGCCTTCTTCTTTCTATCATTCCCTTGAGGTTGACCGTCAGCTTCTTCCTCGTTCCTCGCTTCTTCACGCATGGCAGCCACTGCATTTTCATATAACTTAGCATGTTCCTTTTCATACTCTTTCCGTGGCTCCATAAGCACGTCCATGAAAGTGTTGAAAAGTTTATTTGATTCTTTTCCTGCTTTATCTATGAGATCTTCAACTTGTTTCTTTTTGTCAGGAGGCAATTTATTAAGATATTCATCCGATAATTTTTCCGTCAGTTCCTCATCTGACGCATTTAGTAAAGCCTTTACTTGGGGGATGAATTGAGCCCGTACGATTTCTTCAGCCTCTTGCTTCATAAGGAACGCTTGCCTTTGTTCATCAACATTGTCACACGTAAAAACGAATGCTTCAGGAAATAGTTTTCTCACATATTCTTCAGATTTGTTTAAATGTTGTGCGAGCTTGGTAATTAGTACAGGATAGAGAGCCTTTCGCTTTTCTTTGAGTTGACGCTGAAACATTTCGTCAGGTTCTTCGGTAATAGCGCCACGCTCTCTTATAAGCGCCATAAAGTCATATTCAGCAGATCCTTCCTTTGGATTCCTAATTGCCATAGATCCGCCAAAGATGGGAGGTCCGTCGCCATCTTCATCAACCTCCATATCCTCAGGCATCACATCACCAGAACGGATTGAGAGTTTGCGCACACTCGAATAACCTGGACGATTATACTCAGGATCATAAAGGTCATCCATCGCCAAGACAGGCCCCACGCTCATAAGGGCTGAAGACACAAGAAGAGCAGAGGTTAATTGAAAAGAGTTCTTGAATTTCATAAAATTCTCCAAATAAATAAAGCATTCATCAGATTTTTAATCTAACTAATCAATGAAATGAGTTCAAGTACTCTTGAAAATTATTTTATTTGTTTTTTTATTTATTGCTTTCTCATTCTATTTTTTGATGTTACATGAATTCTCTGAAGAAGATTTGTTATTTTCTTTAAGAAGAGATGCTTGTGCTCATTAATAAGTTAGAATTTCTCCGATGATAGATTGAATGAGGAGTGATTATGACAAGCTTTGCCGATATGCTTGTGACTCAACAGAGCAAGGGGTCTACAAAGCTAGAGAAGATTTCTAAGATTATCAACTGGAAGTGTATAGGTACGAAACTGGAGCATATCATTCGCCGCGGTAAAATGGGTCGCCAACCTTACCCAGGTTTGTCTCTGTTTAAGGTTCTAGTTCTACAGAGGTGGTCCCGAAGAATTGGACAGTAAGATAAGGATAAAATAAAGTATAAAAAGAGAGGAGAATCCTTATGTCTAATCGTCGCAATTACTCTATCAGTTTTAAGAGCAGAGTAGCTTTAGAAGCTATAAGAGGAGATCTAACGCTATCACAACTATCATCAAGATATGGAGTTAATCCTAACCTCATTTCTAAATGGAAGAAACAGGCCATAGTGTCAATCAGTCATGGCTTTCCAGATAAACGTAACCCTCGTCATAGTGTTGCCAATAATGCCTCTCAGATTAAAGATCTTCATGCGAAGATAGGGCAACTTACAGTAGAGCGAGATTTTTTATCAAAGGCCTTCGAGAGTTAAGTCGAGAACGGAGGCAAGATATGATACATCCAAATCATCCCCTCAGTATTAAAGCCCAGTGTTCTTTAGTTTCTATCAGTCGCTCAAGCTTTTAATCTACCAAAAACCAAAGAGAAGCCTTCCTAGTAATAACCATAAAATTTACCCTTATTTGCTGAGAGAGCTTATGATTGATTACCCCAATCAGGTTTGGTGTTCAGATATTAGCTACATTCCTATTCAAAGAGGGTTTATGTATCTCATTGTTATTATAGACTGGGCCTCAAGAAAAATACTGAGTTGGAGAATCTCTAATACACTTGATATTGCCTTTTGTATCGAAGCTTTGGAAGAAACCCTTTCTCTTCATAATAAACCGGAGATCTTTAATACGGACCAAGGGAGTCAATTCACATCGTTTGAATGGATTAAGCGACTACGTGAATATTCTATTCAAATCTCTATGAATGGTAAAGGGAGATGGAGAGATAATATTGTTGTTGAGCGCTTTTGGAGGACTTTAAAATATGAGTGTATTTATTTGAATGCTTTTGAATCAAGCCGTGAACTAAAGTTTGCACTGGATCAATGGATACATTACTATAATCACTATAGACCTCATTCGGCTCTTGATGGACAAACGCCTCATGAGGTTTATAAGCAAACCCAGTTTGTTTTGTTGACGAGAAAGTCTGAAGAAAAGAACAAAAATCTAGCGGCTTAAATAAATAAGTTTTTATCCTTATAGGTGCCGCTGTACTGTCCTAATAGTTGGGTCCACCTCTCCTGAATTCAACCAACTTACTCAAGTGCAATGATTTTTTGGCTTTGGATAAGCTCGAAAGAAAGAAGCTATACGGCGCGCGGTTTTTGGTGGTGCGGCTTGGTAATCTATTAGACTCTATTGGTTCGGTTGTTCTTGTGTTTAAGCGGCAAATCAAAATGGGTGGCCCCCTTACGGTCACTCATCCAGAAGCTGTTCGTCATTTTATGCACACAGGTGAGGCTGTCGAACTCGCTTTACAAGCGATGGCGTTAGGAGCCCATTCAGATAAAAAATCTGCCGCACTTTTTGCTCTTGAAAAGGGAGAGCCTATTAAAATTGCTGAACATATGATTCGAATAGAAGGATAGAAGGCAAAAATAGAATTCATCGGATCAAAGCCAGGAGAAATGCTAAAACAAGCTTATAACAGTGAAGGACTGCAGGTAACAAAAAATCCCCACATTTCAATGGTTCCTTCTAAAGTAATGGACCACGGTTTCCTTGTACGGGCCTTGCGTGAACTTGAACAGGTTGCGAATAATCAAGATTGGGAATCCATAATACGCATTCTTCAAGCTCTTGTTCCTGAGTATTTAAAGCAGGATGTAAAGATAGATTCATCCCTTCAAGCTGTGGGATTTATTGTATGCACCTTCTCTTCCAATGTTGTCTCATAAACATTCTCTGGAGTTCCTTTTGAAGGGCTGTAAATATCGAGAATGTTTAGAGTCTTTTGTATAGCAGGGGTGCTTTAGCTTCATTCTTCTCCAAGGTTCCTTTGAATGTTAAACTTTAACTGTCCTATTTTATTCGTTCCTATTTTTTCCCAACGGGCAGTATAATTGCAAACCCGAACTTTTTTTCCATTATTATATTTATTCTTACTATCAACATAGGATATTGTGACTATTTTGCTATTTGGAAGTTGAGCATCCCACTCATTTTCAGCAATCATTTTATATCCTTCTTCGCTTATTTCCCATTCAAAGTTTCCACTCTTAAATGTCCAAGTTTTTTGCTCGTTGTCATTGAGTGGTGATGCATTTTTTACTGCCTTAATAAATGCCGTTATTTCCTTGTAGTTTTTAGTTTGAGGGCAAGCCGTACTGTATGGGATTGACTGTATTGCGACATAAGCCAGTCCAAAAAATAATGCAGTTTGTTTCATTTTAGTCCCCTCTTTATTATTATAGATA
>CAYYRQ010000020.1:0-41563 GCA_964474215.1 uncultured Alphaproteobacteria bacterium | reverse complement strand
GCTTGCTGCTTGGAGTTGGATCATAAATTACTAGTTAGATGGTGTTTTGGTATAACAATTCACTAAAATCGATGACATGCGTAAAATAGTTGCTTTCCATAACAGCCTCATCCATGCCATTAACATGAATCAATACAGGACAACACGCAAATCCTCTTGGTAAGGTTAAGCGGTTGAGTTTATCTTTCATTTCCTGAACGATATCTGACTTTATTTCTCTCTTTGAAAATTTAATTTCACAGGCAAATAAAACATTAAAACGTGTTTGAATAAGATAATCAATTTGGCAACCCGCATGAGTTACAGTTTTGCGTTGAAAAAAAGGATTATCAGATACAAGGTCTTCTGGCTTAATCCCTAAAAATCTTCTGACTTTCTTGCGATTTTTCAAAACTAAGTTTTCAAATTGAAATCCCATAATAGAATCCCAACCAGATAAGGTGGAAAGGGATATATCTTTGAATTCGTCGAGAGCTATTTTTTGTCTGTTTTGGGCAACATACTTAAGATAAAATCTTAAATAATTGTCACTTAAACGAAAATGACTCAGGCGGGATGATTTCCCTGTCTTTAGAAGCCATGTAAAATCACGCGTGATAAAACCTGCATTTATCAAATCGTCAAGGTAGCTACTAAGAACGCCGCTTTTAGGATAGTTGAGTTCTTGATAAATTTGGCTAAATTCAAGGGGGCCTTTAGCGAGAATTTCGATTATCTTTTTATAAATTTCACTTCGGCTTGTGAAAAGATCATGAAAGATGAGATCAAATTCATCAACCAGAATACCATTTTTCTTAAAACAAAGATTTTTAATATTATCATCTGCTGTTAACTTTTGTTGAATTTGTTCAAGGTACCATGGGATTCCTCCTGTAACCGAGAGCACTTTAAACTTTTCATGTGCAGGCCCTTTAAATCCTTGCACTTCAAGAAAGTTATTACAATCTTCTAAGGGTAGCTCTTCTAGGGTCAAAGACAAGGAAATACGCCCAAAGAAACCAGTACTTTTAATGATATTTTGCTGGATCCATGTTGAGACTGACCCACAAAGAACAAGAATAAATTCTGGATTCTTTTTAAACTCTATATCCCAGGCATTTTTAAGTTTACCTAAGAAAGTTGGATCTTTTGATCCCATCCAAGAAATCTCGTCAAATAAAACAATAACCCTCCCTTCTTTTGTCTGGTTTGCAAGCAGTGTAAAAAGATCAGCCCAATCGGTGGCTGCCAATCCTGGTAGTCCAAATTGTTGCCCTAATTGCTTGGCAAAAACATCTCGTTGGGATTGGGCGGTTATATTCTCTGTTGGAGGAATGCCAGAAAAACGAATAAATTTCTTATCTTTTGAAAATTCTTCTATCAGACGACTTTTTCCAATTCTCCGACGACCTCTCACAACGATTAAGCTCGCGCTTTTCTTTGAGAGAAGTAAATTCAGCTCATCCAGTTCTTTTTTACGGCCTATAAAAGGTGTTTCAGGCATTGATTTCTCATGTTCTTTTCACATTATTTATACTAATACATTATGTGCAAGATAAAGTCTATGAAAAAATATGCACAAAATTAATAATATTACTTTTTGTGCAAACCAGAGAGAGCCTGAGATAAAAAAGAGATCATGGATACTTTTGTAAAAAAGAAGAATTTTAGATTCTGGATAAAAACGCAATAAAATTTAGCCTTTAGGAAGATAATCTCATCAAAGCTTATTCTCAACTCCTATCCCTTTTTTGTTGTGAGCTTCTGAATTTTATTCCCAAACATCTCTGTGGCTTGCCTTAACGGTTCATCGGCTAAATGAGCATACCTTTGGGTAGTTGATGCTTGTGTATGACCTAATAACTTTCCCACGATGCTCAAGCTTAATCCGCTCGAAACCAAATGGGAGGCATGAGTATGACGAAGATCATGAAGCCTGACATCTGGTAAGTCTGCTCTTGTCCTAATGGTATGCCAAGCCTTTTTAATATCTTGTAGAGATGTTCCTGGAACTTTTCCTGGGAATAAAAAATTTGAATCAGATAAAGCTTTCATTTTTTTTAGAAGTTCAATGGTCTGAAGAGAAAGGGGAAGATGCTCCATCTTCTTTTGCTTTGTTGTATGGGCAGGTTTTGTCCATATACCTTTTTCTAAATCAAACTGATCCCATGTCGCATATAAAACCTCATTCCGCCGTGAGCCTGTTAGAAGAAGCAAACGAATCACATCAGCGACTGTTTGATTATGGTATAAATCCAAAACATCATACAGTCGCTGAAGTTCCTCATCCTTAAGCCAACGATCTCGCTTTTTTTCTTGATACTTCGTAACTCCTTCGACAGGATTTATGGATGTCCACCCCCATTGAATAGCAAGGTTAAACATCTTGCTTAATAAAGCGCGCGTTCGGTTGGCCATATAAGGTGTTTCTCTCAGTTCATGATGTAGATGTTGAACATCATGAGTTGTGATTTCTTCAACTTTTTTCATACCAAATTTTTTTAAGAGAATGTTCTTTAGCATTTTTTGGTCTTCTTGGTAGCTTTTTGGCCTTTTGTTAACTTTAGCATAGACCTCAAGGTATTCATTGGCTAGCTCAGCAAAAAAAGGCTTAAGCTTTGCTTTTTGATGGGTTTTTGAAGGGTCGCCCCCTTGAGCTACATCTCCTAGAAGTTTCTTAGCCTCATCACGTGCCAGGTCCGCTGTAATAACACCGTGAACACCTATCTTTTTACGTCGTGTGCTTCCAAACTGATTCCGATACTGAACAAAATAAGTCCTTCTCCCTGTGGGGAAGACTCTAATGCCAAATCCTTTTAGTTCTGAATCCCATAAAAGAAGTTCATTCTTTCCATGAGGGACTATGCTTTCAACAAAACGCTTGGTTAACTTCTGTACGATGGCCATTTTCTTCTTTCTTAAAATGATTTATAGTAATTCTGCTGCACACAATCAGTGGGTTAATATTTAAAGTTTAAAACGGAAGCAATTCGGAAGCAACAGGGAAAAACTCAGAGGTATTTTTAACCACATTAAGAAACATGGGAAACAAATGAACTTATTGAAATATAAACATTCTTACACAATAAGAAACATGGAGAAACACATAGATCTCCTAACTCTTAATCAGCGGGTCGTAGGTTCGATCCCTACAGCGCCCACCAAGGAAAGTAAGGCTTTTTAGAGCTCCCTGGAAAACCATAAAATGATTAGGGGAGCATATGGGGAGCAAAATGAAAAAAGTCGATTGGTCAAAGGTTCCGCATTTATCGAGCACACACTAAGCCTCTCTATGCAACAAAAGTTGTTAGAAATTAGACAAGCATTACTCTCCCTTCATCATCTGATTGATTCTATGTATGAAAATGGTTAGGATATAACCGAACAATCAATATACATAGTGATTGGAATGCAGGAAACCAATTCTTTTGGCTTGGCAATTATGCACGCCAAGCCCTTCTTTAAGGCCTTAGTTGTTTGTTGTGGAATGACCTTTGGTATTGCATACATGCTTTTTTCCTATGTGCAAACTATTCGTTTTCAACACAATGCAAGCGAACAGCTTGTCTCAAAGACAAAAGAAGAAGTTACAAGGTCTCTGAACCATCTTCAGCAATATTTGAATTTAACAGAATCTAGGCTTTTGCACTCACTTCATAATGAAAAAACTATTTCAGATATTCTCACATTAAGAGTCGATCCTTTCATAAAGGACTCATACTTTCCCGAAATTATCAGTATGACGTTTGCATCAAAGTCAGCTCCTGATCTTGTTTACTCGAGATATGGAAAGACCGTTCTTAAGACAGATGCCTCCGAAAAGGTCGAGACTGGAACATTTCATCTGGGAAAGGGTGTATTTAAGCTTCATAAAACTCTTTATGATGGAAATCAGAAGCCCTTTGGTATCTTGCACACTACGTTTTCTCTTGAAAACATCCTATATAAACATTTTTCAAAAAATGAAGTGAGCATCATTCCAGAGAAACAGGTTGATGTTAAAGACAATCCCTTCGCCTTTAAACTTTCCAATCTTCCTTACGTTTTAGCTATAAACAAGGCGCCTTTTTCGTTTAAAGAATTTCTTTTTGAGAATAAGTGGCAGATTTTCTCAGCTTTGAGTTTTGGAATGGCTTTGTTCCTCATAGGAATAAGTGGAGGGGTTTTTCTGAATCGTAGAAGGATGGCAAACTACCAAAAAGAGAATCAAAGCTTGAAGGCGAAAGTCAAGGCTTTGCAAAAAGAAAACGCCGAGTTTTCGTCACAGTTTCTGATTTCACAAAATCTTCATAAGCTTAAAGATCAAGCTAAAAAAGAAAGAAGTCTTTTTTCACACATGCTTTATGAACGTTATCGTCAAATGATGACACAGGTAAAATCTATTAACATGGTTATGTCTAAGCTCATTTCTGAAGATGCAGGTCAGGATAAGTTACTGAAAGAGATTAGCACCATTTCCAGGGAAAGCATTTCGGTTTTAGATAAACTCATCCGAGGTTATCCCGCTAAAGAAAGTGAAGAGACCATTGATGTTTTAAAATCGATCGAAACGACGCAAAGAGTATTTCTTCCAGAACTTGTGGAAAAGAACATTTCTTTTGAGGTAAAAGGTCAGCTTAAAAAAGCGCCATTTATCGATAGGCTTACATTTGAAATCGTCTTACATAATATTTTTTATCTTGTTATGGGCAGGCTTAATAAAAACAACTCATTTGAGATTGATCTTAAAGCAACCGAATCCATAGAGATCATTGTTTCTGATGATGGGTATGATATTGAAGCTAAGCTTCATCAAGTTAAGAACCATCAAGAGCATGCGGATATCTTTCGGCTAACAAAACATAACCTTAAAGACTTTATCGCTTATTTAGGATGGGAGATCCAGTTTCAAAGTCCGGAAAATGCCTTCAACACCATAATATTAACCATTCCCCGCGCTTTTCAAGCCGGATCATCCTCGGACAATGTTATCAATTTATTTGGGACTCCCACCCCGAAAAGATAGGCCTCTTCTGGCAGTTGAAAATCGAAAGAGGGTTTTAAGAGGATTTAAATGAAGCCATCTACCTTTTTTATCTATATCTCTTTGAGCACGGTCTTCGTCTGTTTGTTCTTTCTGAACAGTAATTCTTTTGGAAAGGACATTCCCAAGGTTTGGAATCTAACGCATGCCAATTCTTTTTTTGTTGGAAGAGAAGAAGAGCTCAATAACATGCGTTCTTTCTTTAAAAAGGGATATATACTTGCTTTAACTGGAGGCCCTGGTTTTGGAAAAACACAAATTGCAAAGCAATATGCTCAAAAGTTCCAAAGCGGGTTTCATCTTGTTTGGTGGGTTGATGCGCAGCAGGATATTCCAAGTCAATTCGCAAAGTTAGCTTTGGCTTTAAATCATACCCTTCCAGAGCATGAACAAATTAACCCATCTGCTCTGTCAAAAGATGCTCTCATTGAGAGGGTAAAGGAAATCTTGAGAATAAAGAACATTAGGTTTTTGCTCGTTTTTGATAATGCAGAGACTTATGATCAAGTTGATAAATATATTCCTTCTGTTTCTCAACAGTTAGGTAAACATGTTCTCTTAACCTCACGTTATGCCAATATCTGGACGGACAGGATTGAAGTCGGCAAATTTAAACGCCAAGAATCAATTGCATTAATTACAAAAACGCTTCCAAAAGAAGCTCAGGAAGAGATAGAAAAACTTGCAGAATCCTTGAGTGATTATCCCTTAGGATTGACACTTGCTGTCGGTTTTATAAAATCTTCACCAACAACGACAATCAACAAATATCTTGCTATGCATATGAAAAGAACGCTTAAAAATAGTGAGGATCCTCCAAGCACCCTTCTTGATCGATATTCAAATGATGCTCAAGTAGCTTTAGAAATTAGTTTGAAGGCTATTCAAAGCAAATCGCAAGAAGCTCTTGATGCTTTGTTCTTTATGAGCCTGCTTAATAGTAAAAGCATTCCCGAAACATACATTGAAAAATGGCTTCAACATTCAAAAAATACCTTAACGGCGGATGAAGCCATAAAGTACATCTATGAGCAATCTTTGATTGATGTGAGCGAAATCAGCAATCTACAGATAAATGGCAACTTAAAGGAGCAAGATAGAATGCATCATCTTTCTATTCACGACTTAATCCACCAGCTTATCAACGAAAAACTCTCAACTAATGACAAAAGGAAGCTCATCGACAAAGCCACTCATGTGATGCTTGAAGTCTTCTCAAGAACAGTTGAAGATTTTACCAAGCTTATCTTAGAAGAGCCTGAGCATTTATTACATGCTCAAAAGCTGTGCGAAAACGCAACACAGATTGGGCATAGAAGTCCCAGCCTTTTAAAGTTAAAAGTCTGTATTTTTCAATGTCTGGTTGCCCCACTCCGCAACTTTGAAAGTGCATCAACTTATTTGAAAGAAATTGAAGATGACCTCAAGGCAGGCCTGAAGCTCGAGCCTTATTACGAAGCGATATTTAAAATTAGCAATGGCGCTTTAGAGTGCATATATAACGTTAATTATGATGAAGCCATTCGTAATATGGAAGAAGGGATTGCGCTTCTGGATAATTTTAAAGATTATAACGATGGTAAACTCAGAGCCATAGCAAATCTGGCACAATATTACAGCCTAAGAGGGGAGCCTGAAATTGGGGAAGAAATTATTCATAAGGGTAAGCCCGTATTTGATGACGCAAGATCAGATGAGTATAAAACCTTCTATATTTGGACTTGGTCACTGGTCTTAACAGACCAAGGAAGATATGAAGAAGCAATCAAAGTTTTAGATAAAGCCAAAGGACTCCCCCATTCTTTTCCTGTATTCGAGCAAGGTCTATTACAACAAAGAACCTTAAGCTTAATAAAACTGGGGAAAATTCCTGAAGCCTTAAAGACTTTGAAACAATTTGAGAAAGCCATTCATGAGTTTTTTAAAGGGAAAAGCAAAATGGCACTGGGCAGTGTTTTGGAATATAAGAGCTATATCTTAATTCAAAAGAAAAAGGACCTCGATACAGCCTTAGATTATTTAACTCAGTCCCTTCAAGAGTATAAAGAGTTTTTCCGTCATGACAAAAAACACAGATTGCAGGGCCGTGCCCATCTCGCGAGAGGAAAGGCCTATAAAGCAAAAAATGACTATAAAGAAGCTCTCAGAGAATATCTCTTAAGCGAAGAAATCTACGACCTGATTATGAAAGAAAAAAAGATAGATGATATTAGTGATCTTTATAAAGAGCTGGCCATGCTTGGAGTTGATCTCAAGGATGAAGAATTAACAAACAAGTATCTTAAAGCTCATACGAAAACCTTTGGGTTAGATCATTCACGCACAAAAGAAATCTTTCACTTTTTGGATAAACGCAATTTAGCCCCATCTTAATCAATGGTTCTTTTAATAAACCATTCGATAAAGTCATCATCGATTTTGGGCGGTTCTTTTTTTAGCGTATATGTATAGACTTCCCCTAAGACAAATAGGGCCTGTTGCAGAGTTAACGGATACTGTTGCTCCTTCATAATTTTCATAACCGAGTGAAGGGATTTTTCTAAAAGTTCCGGTTTTTCAAGAAGAATGCCTATTTCAGAAACAGAAGGGCCTTCACGTCTTTGGATATCCATCTTAGATCCCATGAGATCTTCAACTGTGCATCCCATAACACTTGCAATTGCCCGCAATGTTTCACCTGTAGGCCTTTTAGAAAGACCTCTCAAGATGTTACGTACGACGTTTGCTTTGAGCCCTGCCTGTCTCTCGAGACTCGCAATAGAGACATGGTTTGTCTCAAGATAAGTTTTGATCTTCTTTTGTAAAGCATTTTCCATATAAAAAAACCCGCTTTCTTTTTTTCTAAAAAATGAGTTGACGATCCCCTATATAGGTATATATAATGGGTATAAATACAACATACAAATACCTTAACATACATTTATATACGAGGAAAGACTTTTATATACGGGAAACAAACAATGAATACCAGAAGGAGAAAACCATGAATATGGATGAGTTTTTAACAACAAAACAACTTGCAACACGTTGGAGTTTGAAGATAGGAACCATAAGACTCTGGCGGTGGTATGGAAAGGGCCCTAATTATATAAAAGTAGGTGGACGCATTCTGTATGACATCGAAAAAATTAAAGAGTTTGAGAAAGAGCAATTGAGACAACATACATCTATGTCTCACGATCCAGCTTTAAAACTGTCATAAGTATTAGATAAGCACATTGTATAACGAAAGGATGACTAAAGTGATTTAAAATGAACATAAATTAAAAAGCACCTGTGACAGTTTTTGCAGACGTTCACAGGTGCCCATACGTACAAGACCCACGAAAGGCCCATACACCGGAGAGTTTAGACAAAAAAAATCTTAACGTCTACCTCTCTTTAGAAAGCTCTTTGCTGGGTTTAATCAATTAACCCTATAAGCAAGGGAGCTAAAATGTTTGAAATTATTAAACCAAAAAGACAATCAATTCATCAACAAAAGATTGACTCATTCTTGAGCTTGCTCAAAGTCTATCACAACTTTCATCTTTCTGAAGAGATCAAGACAAAAGCCACATTTATAATAGCTGAGGATACAAAACAGGGGGTTTATGGTGGTGCTATCCTTTATCCAATAGACAACACATATCCTGAATTCTCATCTCAAAGTCAAACACCACTTGAAAAGATTTCTTCTGCTCTTCAGTCCAAAAGAGAACAAATTTGGCAAGCTCGAATTTGCCTATGTATCCCAAAGGAGCAAATAATTTCGTCTCCTGAATTGATCGAGCTTAGTGAGAGCTTTTATGAAAATCTTTATAACGCTTTTCTCAATTTTAAACGAAAGAAACGCATTGGTTTGCTGGCTTTTACGCTCCGTTTTTCCGATCTCTATAAGAAAGACATCTTGAAGCCATGGGCCTTCCTTTATGAAATAAAGTTAAGCACTTCTTCCGATGGATTTTTTTACGGGATTCTTGATATCCCCCTCAAGAAGTCTTCCAGCACGCAAGAAACCGTCACAGTCTTGGATTTCACATCTGAAGCCAGGAGGGCTCTATGATGAGCACTTCCATACAATTAAGTGGACGGCTTTGTGAAGAAAAATCTAAAACTCTGCCTGTTGCCATTATCAGGCGAGAGTTTGTGGATCTCACTGGGGACCATTTTAGTGCTGTTGTTTTGAATCAGCTTTTATATTGGACGCAGCGTGTCAGAGACTTTGATCTTCTTTTAGAGGAAGAGCAGAGTTTTAACCCTGACTGTAACGTTCATCCTCGGCATGGATGGATTTATAAAACAGCTAATGAGTTGATTGAAGAGACCATGCTGAAAGCAACCCCTCCTACCATGCGAAAATACCTTAAACACTTGATTGATCATGGATGGATTGATGAGAGACCACATCCTTTAGATAAATGGAAGAAAACAACTCAATACCGCATTAACCTTAGGAAATTACATAAAGATCTCTCTGCAATTGGGCATACCTATCCTGATGTGTATAGAGACATTTTTATGACTTTCCATGACGAAACTATATCAACAGATGATTCAACGTCTTCTAATAACAGTACTTCATATGGATACATAAAAGCTGATGAAAAATTTTTTCCTTCCAATCTAAAAAATTATGATTCGAAGGAAAGAAATTTTCCTTCGAACGAAAATATCTTTGGTTCATATACCTATACAGAGACTCCTTCAAAGATTACGAACAAAGAACACACACCAGGTGTGCGCAAATTTTTTAACGAAGGTTTTGTCAAAAAAGCTCAGGAACTTTGGAAGATACATATTGGTCAAGAGGTACTTCTCACTGCGGAACGCAAACGTCAGCTAAAAACTCTTTTCGATAAGTACCTAAAAAATGACCTAACCCAATGGCACACACTCTGCGAGAGAATCAAAGCATCTCCATTCCTGATGGGACAAGGCTCACGAGGATGGCATGTCAGCTTGGACTGGATTTTGAGTGAGGAAAATCTCCTTAAAGTTTTGGAGGGAAATTTTGATCCTCCTGAATCCCTTGAGCAAAACACAAGAAAAATCTCTGACAGTTCTAGAGAAAATGAAATCCAAATTCTGCTTGCATCGATTAAGGACTCTCTCTGGAGAGAGTGGTGTTCTCAATTAGACTTTTCTCTAGAATCCCCAAATCCCGTGTCTTTGAGTGAGCTGAAGAACATTGTCAGCGCAAGGTTTTTAGAAGTTGAAGATGATAGACTTGTGTGGATTGAAAGTGCTGATAAAAAAACTTTGGATCAAATTGAAAATCTTCGATTGAAACTGCTTTCTTCCATTCAAAAAACTTTTCCCAATGTTCGGAACTTAAGAACATGTCTTAAGGAAAAGGAAATTTTATCCCAAAATTCCCACAAAACACATTTAACAGAAAGGCAGAAGGTATGTTGAATAAAATCATTCTCATGGGAAACATTGGACGACCCCCCGAGTATGCCAAAACACAAGCAGGCAAAGAGACGGCAAGATTTTTCCTTGCAACAAGCTTCTCTTGGAAATCTAAGGACGGAGAGTGGTATACCCATACGGACTGGCACAGAGTTTCGGTTTTTAAAGAATCAACGATCAGGTGGATGAAAGATATCCTTAAGCAAGGCACGACAGTCTACCTTGAAGGAAAGCTCTCTTACCATTGCTGGACAGATAAGTTTGGTCAAGCTCGGGCAACACCCCACATCATGATAACAAACCGGGAGGGAAAGCTTGAGTTTATTCGCTCTCCTCAAGACAAAATTTTAAAAATAGATAGTAATCATCAAAACACTTTTCAGGAGAATGAGGCACCCCCTGACTTAGAAGAGCTTGCCCCCACTCACAACCAACAGGAGAAATATCAATGAATAAACCATTAAACTCTAATAAAAACCTTATGCTTATGAGCATTGCTATCGGAATTATTTGCATTCTATCAAGTCCAGAAGCCTACGCCGTTAGAGCTGGTGAGATGAAGGAGAGCGTGGATTATGTAACAGCGCTTTTAGACAACAACATTGTGCCCTTAATTCTTGTAGCTGGAGTTGTAGCAGGGACAGCCTTTGCCTTTCTCAAATCAAACTTTGGCCCTTTGGTGCTCTCTCTTGTGACAGCCGTTGGGTATGGCTTCGCCCATAAGTGGCTTACTACAGTATATGCCTTGTGTGTTTAAGGAGGAATTATGGATAAAAATGAAACCCTCCTTTTGAACCGATTGGATCAACCCTTAAGGTTCTTAGGTATTAACAAAGATGAGGCCTTCACACTTTTGGTGCCTCTCATTGTTGGCCTTTATATGGGATGGATTTTGTGTGGGTTTTGTTGTGGGGCTGGGGCGCTTTTGGGGCTCAGATACCTCAAGAAACAAAATGAGGGAGCGTCTCTTATCCACGCCATTTATTGGTACTTTCCAACGACAAGGAGAACACTCAAGCTTCCTGTGTACTCTCATATTCGGGAGTACATTGGATAATGAAGATCGATTTTCTCCATCAAGACATCATGCAGCTCCTTTCTCATCGAAATTGGCTTGTGGCTCTTGCAGGAGTCTTAGCCCTTACCAATGTGCTCTTGAGCATGATTGTTTTTGGAAAGCGGGAGCAAGTGATTTTGGTTCCTCCTCACCATGCAAAATCCTTAAGAGTTAAGGGAAATGACATTTCAAAAGAGTATTTGGAAGAACTCGGCGTTTATATGGCCAAGCTTCTCTTAGATCTCTCTCCTGCGAGTTTTTCCTATAACCATGAAGTTCTGCTTAAGTATGTGGCCCCTGAATCCTACGGGACTCTGAAGAAAAAACTAATTCAAGATGGAGAACAATATACAAAGCTCCAACTTTCAACCAGTTTTAAGCCCTCTCAAGTCACGGCCACGCCCAAAACTCTCCAAGTCGACGTTATCGGAACCCTTACGAGCTATATCGCTGGAAAAGAAGTGGAAAGTTCTCAAGAACTTATAACCCTTGAATTTACCCAACGAGGCGGAGGCCTTCTTCTGAAACGTGTTAAAGGAGGACTACAAAATGAATCCTAAAGCCTTACTTCTTTTTCCTTTGTTTTTTAGTTCTTCAATCCATGCAGCTCAAATCAAAGCCATGGATGAGATGAGAACGGTTGAGGTATCCATTTCAAAACAAGACCTCACCCGCATTACAGTGAAAGAGGATCGGATCCGGACTGTTTTTGGTGTGACAGGAGAGTATGTTCTTGAGACAGATGAGGATCAAGGGCAAATCTTTATTCGTCCCAATCTGCATAGTTCCTTCAACCCCATCAGTTTAACCCTTGTGACAGAGAAAGGGCGAACGCAGGATCTCCGATTGATCCCCAAAGACCAGCCTGCAGACGCTCTTATTTTAAAGCCTACAGAGGATATCCAGAAGAAAACCTTGAAAGAAAAACAAGCTTTTGTTTCCAAGGGAGAAGTAGAAACGCTCCTTGCAGCGTGTCAGACTGGAAGAATCCCTCTTGGGTACAAAGACACCCCTATTCACTTTCAGGCTCTAAAGGATCGGATTCCCGGTCCTTATAAGCTTATTCAGGAGCTTAAAGGAGAGGCCCTTCGCTGTTTAACCTTTGAGGTCACCAATTCTTTTCTTCCCTTGTCTTCTGAAGGGAAAAAACAAGTTTTAAAACTCTCAGAGCCCCAGTTTGCTCAATTCTTACCCTTACGAAAACACGACATCATTGCCGTGATGATGTCTAAACGCACTCTTTATCCAGGAGAAAAGACCTATGTATATGTCGTTGCAAGAACGGATTAAAGCTTGGATTGAAGGGGTCAGGTCAAAGTTTCAGTCTGGAACCCCTGAAGCAACCCGACGCCTTCAATATGTATGGGCAGGGGTCCTTCTCCTTATTCTCCTTCTGATTTCCTATGGGATTGTTGTTGTCTTTTTTAACAAGGAATCAACCAGAGGGTTTGAAGAAGACAAAAAAGCAGAGCCTCTTTTGATTGAAACAAGCTCAAGCAAGGTTAACCTTGATGAGATGAGGTATCATAGGCTTGAGGAAGACAATAGAAAACTTTCAGAAGACCTCAAAGCCCTTAAGGATGTCTTTCAGGAAAGCCTAAAGGACAAAAGTGAGGAAACATCACCTTATCTTCAAAGTCTGGAAGATAGGATTGAGCAATTGCAATCTCAGTTACTTGATCAAAGCCAGAATACCACACTTGCTGAGTCTCAATTTCCCTCTTTACCTGGAGAAAGTGGAGAACAAGAAGCCCATTTAATCCAGAAACACACGCTCAATCTTTCTGAACCTCCGACATCTAAGCAACCTAAGACAGTTGATACTACGATTCCTGCAGGAGCCTTTGCAAAAACCATTCTCCTTTCAGGACTTGACGCCTCGGCTTCGATGAATGCTTCAGCTGATCCGCGTCCTATGCTTTTGCGGCTCATTGATCATGGAACGCTCCCCAGACGGTTTCAGAGTGATCTCAAGGATTGTCACTGTACAGCTGGAGCTTATGGGGATTTGTCCTCTGAACGTGTCTACGCCCGTCTAGAAAAGCTCACCTGCATCGATCGAAAGACGGGTGAAGTGATTGAAACCCAAGCAGCCGGATACATTGCAGGATCAGATGGTAAAGCTGGCATTCGAGGGGTTGTCGCCTCAAAAGATGGGAAGTTCCTTAGTCGCAGTTTGATGGGCGGTGTCTTTGCTGGGCTCAGTAATGTGGCGAACCCTCAAAACCGTCAGGCCCAGGTCAATCCATTTTTTCAAGGAAGTCCACAGGTCTCCCCACCAAACATTGGAGAAATGTTTGCGTCCGGCATGGCTCAAGGCGTGACCACAGCTCTCGATCGTTTGTCTCAATACTACATCGATCGGGCTGAACAACTCCAACCCGTGATCCAAGTGGATGCGGGGCAAGTGGTGGATGTTGTGTTCACGGAAGGAACTGCCTTTGGCAGTTCCAGTAATCAATCATCAGATGTCAGTTATCAGAAAGGAAAAGAAAATGTCTCAAATTCACAACAAAAACAGTATTAAGCAAGGTCGATCCCCAGTGCATCTGATCACTGATTACTGGATTCTGATACCTCCGCTTATTCTAAGCGGATGTATGGGCGTTTACGAAGGCGGATTTGAGTGCCCTCCAGGGAAAGGATTAGGGTGTACATCGATCTCTGAGGTCAACAAGGCCGTTGACCAGTGTTACAGAGAGCAGAGTTGCGGTGTTGCAGAGATGAGTGATCCGACAAGACCCAATAAAACATCTCAAATTTGGTTTAATCCTAGATTTGGTCAACTCAGCGATTCTGAATCTTCCTGTCCTTCAAAGCCTATACAACCCGAGGTATGGAATGCCAAAAACTCCGTCTGATTTCTGCAACACTGTGCCACTGCATCACTGCTACGGGCCTTCGTCAGCGACCTTGCGCTTAGCAAACGAGTTTTTGTTGACCCATAGCCTCAGTGAGCTTTTGCCTTACAGGAGTTTTGATCCGGAGACTCAACTTTTTCTTAATCGAACGAGTGTTGGATTTGTGATCGAAACCCTTCCCTTAGTAGGCTGTGGAGATGATATTCCTCGTCAATTAACGGGGCTTTTTCAGCATAGCTTTCCACAAGGATCAAACCTTCAATGTCTATTGATTGCAAGCCCGCGTATTGAACCAACTTTAAAGAATTGGGAAGAGACTAGGAAAACTCTTGCACCTCATGTGCGATCTGAGGTTCTTCAAGAACTGGCTAAAGAGCGGGTTTCTTTTATGAAAGACCTTTGTCGAGGGCATGGGGTGCGAACCTTTCGTCTTCTTCTTTCTTATAGTGAGAATACATCCTTACATAAATCTACGGAGGATATTCTGTCTTTAAGGGAACAGCTCCTTACGACTTTTAAAGGATTTGGACTCCCCGTCAAAGTCTGGCAAGCCGAAGAGCTCTTAAAGGGCTTAGATGAGCTTTTAAATCCTTCAGAGAGCCTTTCAGATCCACCTATAAGATGGAACCCCTTTGACTCTCTTTCTAATCAACTCATGAGCCCGGAAACACGCTTTTGTGTGGAACCATCGCAACTCTTAAGTAGAGAGGGGGAGCATGTGATGCGCTTTTACACAGCCCGTCTTTTCCCCCCAGCTTGGCATTTAGGAGCTATGGGCAATCTCATTGGAGATCCCTTTAATGACTTCTTACGCTTGCAAGGAGGGTTCTTCCTCTCGTATGGCATTCATATCTGTAATGAGCCGACACTTAAAACAAAGATGCTCGCCAAATGTGGGAACGTTGAGAAACAAGCTGCGAGCCCCATAGCGAAGTATGTGCCATCTTTAAGAAAGGAAGCGGAAGAATGGCAGTACGTCAGAGAGAAGTTTGAAGAAGGACAGAGATTGGTTCGAACTCGCTTTCAGGTGGGACTTTTGAGTAATCCTCAGCACATCCGAAGCGAACAGCAAACTCTCCATAATCTCTATCGTTCTCAAAGATGGGAGTTGGCTTTAGATAAATATCTTCAACTTCCAAGTTTCCTCAGTTGTTTGCCCATGACCTGGGGGGAAGGAGCCCATGATGATAGCAAGATGTTTCAAAAGACAAAGACAACCTTAAGTCATGAACCTTCAAACCTTATGCCTCTCCAGGGGGAGTGGCATGGGACAAAATCTCCAGGAATGATGCTTGTGGGAAGACGAGGGCAGCTCTTTACTTGGAGTCCTTTTGATAACAATGAAGGGAACTATAACACGTGTGTGGTCGGGCGATCCGGCTCTGGAAAATCTGTCTTTATGCAAGAGCTTCTCACAAGCATGCTCGGCATTGGAGGACGCGTTTTTGTTTTGGATGTGGGCCGGTCTTTTGAAAAGACCGTGAAGCTTCTGGGTGGGACCTATGTTGAGTTTAGTGCACACGCCCCCTCGAGAGGGGCTCCAATCTGTATAAATCCCTTTTCTTCTATCCCTGAAGATGATCCAGAAGCAGCCTCTGATGCCTTGAGCATGCTGAAGCCTATTTTGTCTCTTATGGCAGCTCCTAAAGAAGGAACACGAGATATTGAGGATACCTATTTGGAACAAGCCATTCAAGAGGCTTGGAACAAAAAGCAAACCCTTGCGACTATAACAGATGTTGCTCAGTTTCTAAAGAAACAACCTGATTCTATCGCAAAAAGTCTAGGAGAGAGACTTCGTTCTTATACCTCAGATGGATATTACGGTCGGTTCTTTAATGGGCCGGCAACGATAGATCTCTCTGACAGCTTGGTTGTTGTCGAGCTTGAGGAACTCAAAGAACGAAAAGACCTCCAGTCGGTCATTGTTCAAATGGTTATTCTTCAGATCGCCAACTCAGTTTATATGGGAGATCGCAAGACTCCATCATGCCTCATTCTGGATGAAGCCTGGGACATGCTGAGAGGAAAGCAATCAGGTATTTTTATTGAAACGGCGGCAAGGAGGCTCCGAAAATACTATGGAGGGCTTGTCGTAGGCACTCAATCCATTAATGACTTTTACGCCACTCCCGGAGCACAAGCCGCTTTTGATAACGCGGATTGGATGTGTCTTTTGTCTCAAAAGGATGAATCTATTGAACTTCTTAAATCCTCAAAGCGCCTAAGTATGGATCCGGTTATGGAGCGCACCCTCAGATCTCTTCGGACTGAACAAGGAAAATATGCTGAAGTCATGATTAAAGGCCCCAAGGGATTTGCTGTTGGTCGATTGCTTTTGGATCAGTTTTCAAAAGTTCTGTACTCAACAAAAGCTGATGAGTTTGCTGCTGTTCAAAGCCTTGTGAATCAGGGGAAATCCTTAAAAGAAGCGATTCGGGCAGTCAGTGATCAGTTATCAGAATTCAGTCATCAGAAAAGAGAGAATAAAAAGTGAAGAGAAAGCTTCTTCTGCTTGCAATAGGTATTGGATTTTTGAGTCTCGTGTGTTGGGGAATAACAACGCAGACCATGCTTCTCAAATGTCAGTCAGACAGCCTGTATAATGTTAACTATCTTCTGGTTAAGAAAGGATCTTCTTTTAACCGCGGGGATATCGTTTGTGTTCAGCGCCATAGGGTTAAGTATATTGATGGTGAAAAACCCCTTGCCAAGCGTGTTTTAGGCCTTCCAGGGGATCAAATTCAAAAAGAAGAGAACACGATAAAGGTTGTTCCCCAAACCCATCAACCTCTCCTTCTTCCCCTTTTGGATCAAACAAGTCAAGGCGAAGTCTTAACGCCTTTATCCCTTGCAGCCATCCCAGAAGGATATGTATTTGTCGCAGGAGATCACCCAAAGAGTTTTGATTCTCGATATGAAGAGTTTGGATTGGTACCTATCGAGAAGATTAAAGGGAGAGCTGTATGGTGGTGGTAACTCTCCCTCTTTTTCTCATATTACAGATCGGTTTCTTACAGGCCAAAGACTTAGGTGTTCATGGTGTCATCCACCCAATTGATGAAGAGGATCCAATAGCGCTTATCCAACAAAAGCTAAAAGGCATGGAAGAAAGGGAAGAATTGGACCGTCATAATCGTCATCTTCAAGAGCGTACAAAAGCGACTGTAGAACGACCAAAGCCTGTTGAGGGAATAAGCAAAGCAATCAGATCGAAGGTCTTTACCTATGATCCGACCTATATGGTGCCTGAGGATATCAAGGATCATTTAGGACGTATAATTCATCTTAAAGGAACTAAAATCAATCCTCTTGAAACGATGAATCTGTCTCAAGAATTGGTGTTTATTGATGGAGATGATCCTGATCAAAAGCTTTGGGCTTTTGACAGAATCCAGTCTTCAGAAGACAATAATCAGAAGGATAAAAAGGTTCAGTTAATCCTTGTAAAAGGTTTTCCGCTATCCCTTTCTGAAGCACTAGGAATGCCCGTGTATTTTGATCAGGGAGGATTCTTAGTGAAAAAGCTTGGGATAAAACATGTTCCTGCTATTGTGAGTCAGAAAGACTCCCCAATTACTCAATCTGAAAAACCCCTTACCCTTTATATTGAAGAAATTTCTATAAACGAGAAGTCAGAAGCACACAAAGGGGGAGAAAATGGCCCTTTGTAATGCTCCTCTTTTTAACCTTCAAAAACTTTCTTTTCTCGTTCTTTCCTTTTTTAAAAACGGGACCTTCCCTTTTGGAAAGAAGGATAAATATAGAATCCATCCAAATGCTCCCAGTATCAAAAAGGCATCAATTAAAAGTAGCCAAGGATCACCAACCATAAGCCCCGGTTCATCAAAGAATTCAATTGGAAAATGGGTGTCTGCATTTGTTTTAGAAACAAAAGTCAAAACAGGACAGAAAAAGAAATATTTCGGGATTTTTTGTGTCATACATGGGTGCCTCCTTATTATTTTTAATTCTCCCGCTTATAGTACACTCTGTTCGGGACGATTTGTAAACCCCATAACAGATATATGTTGGTCGTGTTTATTTCCAATCTCCATTGGACCTGTACATGTGAATACAGGAGGACGGCAAGATACACCTAATCCAGGTCAGATTCCCTGTTGGTGTCCACGACCTCCACTTCCTATGCCTGTTCCAGGTATTCCGGTAGGATTTTGGGAACCAGCGCGTCTAGTGGATGTGACGAGAGTTCCTTTCTGTATGGTGAGTATGGGAGGCTTGCAATTAGGTCGCAGTACAATAGGCTATGGAGTTCATGGATCAAGTGGAGAACGTAAAACCCAGAACAGTTTTTACCAAGTTCACTGGTATGTGTACCCGGTTATCTATTGGCTTGAGCTTCTTACAGATTTTATCTGTTTAGAACATCAATCCTTTGATGTGGGGTACATTACAGAACTTGATCCTCTTTGGAATGAGGACGAACTTTCTTTCATTCTCAACCCTGAAGCCATCCTCTTTGGAAATCCCGTTGCCCAAGCAGCCTGTTCGGCTGATTGTACGGCAGCAAGCGTAAACTTCCCTATGGATAGTCTCTTTTGGTGCAATGGATGCCAGGGCAGTCTTTATCCTTTTACAGGCAATGTTGCGGCTCACAATGGAGGTGTTCAGGCAAGTCTCCTTATGGTAGGGCGTATTATGGCGAAGCTTCACAGAGAGCTTTTGTTGTGGGGAACCAGTGGCACTTCCAATGCCCATATTTGTCAGAAATACCCCATGCCGATCATTAAAAAATCCCAATACAAAACCCAGATGACCTATCCCCGCCCAACCACACGAGGACCCATGGCCTGTAATCCCTTAGGACGAACAGAAGTCTTTTGGGGAGCAGGGCGAGAGTTTCCTTACAAGGGTGAAGATTTTGGATATTTAATTTGGAGAAAGAGGAACTGTTGCGCGCTTTAATTTTATTCATATTTATCAATGTATTAGATGTGTGTCATTCAAACGCCGCTATGGCTTTTGGAGGCAACAAAGCTTGTCAAGTTAACCTGAGCAAAGAAGATTTACCTTGCGCTCAAGTCTTGCTCAATCCTTTTCAAAGCAGAGGATACCATGAAAAAGAGATTCTTGATCTTCAGAAAGATTCTCTTAAAAAAGTAGAGTCTCTTCTTGAAAACAAAGAATTTCGGGCTGTTGTTGCTGATCTCCAAGAGAAAATACCAACTTTACAAAACTCACCCCCCATAAGAGGCCAAGTTCAGGGAGAGCTCTTGATTTTTGTTTCATTCTCTATGGGAGAAAAAGCCCTTCTCAATATAGCTCAAGAAGCTCAACTCTACGGAGCAACTCTTATGCTGAGAGGATTTCATAAAGATAGCTATAAGAAAACCATTCATGCTCTCCAGAAGATTATTAGCAAAACGGGCCAGGGTTTTAGTATTGACCCTGAACTTTATACGCTTTTCGCAATTGATGCTGTCCCAACTTTTATCCTCACGAAGCCCTATGAGCTCAATGCCGCTGAACGAACTCAAACGCCCCTTCATGACAAACTTCGAGGGCATGTGAGCCTTCATTATGCCTTAGAGAGATTTGCAAAAGAAGGAGATTTAAAAGAAACGGCTCAAGGTCTTCTTGATCGAGGAGGAAAGTCTTGAGTTTTTTACCCAAATTTCTCTTTATTTTGATCGTTTTTTCTTCCTGTGCTGCCCTTGCTGGAGCATGGGAAACACTCAAGGAAGGAGATCGAACAGCTGATGATCTCCTGAAGAACGTGGACAACAAGAAGGCTGAAGCTGGAGAACATCCCTTCTATCAAGGCCTTCCAAAAGAAAAGAATTACAAGGAATCAGACCTTTCTCATCACTCCCAATCTCTTTTTAAAACAGATCCAACCTGTCGGATGGTTCGTGAAAGTTCAGAAACACGGCCTCACTTTAAAATCGATCCTGAGAAGGATCCACTTCTGCAAGGCGCACAAGAGGTCATGACCAATCCTTTAGAAGCCATTGGTGGTAAAGGCACACAAGCTATTTCGATCACGCAAGGAGAAAAGGATGAAATTATTGATTGTGAGGAATCAGGTGAAGAAGGTGCGTATACGTGTACCTCAAGACTCGTCGTTGAGGTAAAGGAAGAAAAGGGACCACCTCAGAATAAAACTCTTAGCATTTCTGGCCCTACAGTTTATAGAGAATATAGCGGTCTTCTTAATTCTTGGCCTCGTTTAAAGAGTAAGCACTTTGTTGCCCACATATCCGTAGGAGAGCCAACGCTTAAAAGCTTTCTGTCTCAACAAACTGGCATCCCTCTCGATCAAATTACGAGTGCTTCTGTCTCTCATAGAGGGAAATGGGTTCATGTTGCCCATAAGCGTTATACGTATACAACATATGTCTTTTCTTATACCTATGTACCCCTCATTAAAGTTCCCTATTTCTC
This sequence comes from uncultured Alphaproteobacteria bacterium, assembly GCA_964474215.1. Classification (GTDB taxonomy): domain Bacteria; phylum Pseudomonadota; class Alphaproteobacteria; order UBA9655; family UBA9655; genus UBA9655. The sequence goes on along the minus strand of CAYYRQ010000020.1, from coordinate 20,844 downwards.
TTGGACTAATAATTGTAATGAGCTTGAACAAAAAGCTGACCAAGGGAGTTGTTATTACGTCTCCAAGGGCTGCACCCAAGGGAAAGCAACACGCATTATCGACGGGGTCTCTGTCACAAAGGATTGTTGGGAAGAGACATATACTTATAACTGTGCCCACTCCTCAAAAAATGATTGCGGCCCTTTAAGAGCCAAAGGCTGTGTGCAAATTGCCTCAACCTGTAAGCAAAAGGTTGGGAATGCTTGTGTTCTTTATCAACAAACCTATCAATGTAAAGGAGGGGAAAAGACAACCCATCGTATTACAGGAGGAAAAACACCTTTTTGTTTGGATGGAAACTGTCGAGATCAGGGGTATGAAATGAATGACGAAATGATGTCAACCTTGGCTCAGCTCAGTATTCTTAAAGAACTTGAGGGTCAATTTAAAAATGGTAGTTTTTTTAAAGGTGAGGAACATAAGTGTTCCAAACAAATACTGAGCTTTAAGGATTGTTGCGGTTCTGGAAAAGGCTGGGGAAAGGATATTGGTCTTGCTGCATGTAGCTCAAAAGAAAAACTTTTAAACCAAAGACGTAAGAAGGGGCTTTGCCATTTTGTAGGGACGTATTGTGCGAAGAAGGTCCTTGGAAAGTGTGTCACGAAAAAATCAAGTTATTGCTGTTATGGATCAAAGCTTCTCAAAGCTTTCCATGAACAAGGCCGTCCTCAAATTGGAGTGGGGTGGGGAAAAGCCAAACACCCTTTGTGTCGAGGGTTCACCATTGCAGAAATCCAAAAAATTGATTTCTCCAAACTTGATTTAAGAGAAGTTTTTGAGGACCTCATGAAAACCTATAGTCCCGAAAAACTGAAAGGAACAGGTAACACGCTTAAAGAAAAGCTAGAGACCATTCAAAAGGGCCTTCGAACTCCCACAACGAAACAGCCTTTACAAAGGAATGAAGCATGAGGGCCTTCGGCAGTGCTCAGTATTCAGTAATCAGAAGTCAGAAAAAAGTCTTTCTTGCTGCTCTTTTTGTATTTCTCTTTGCAGAGAACCAAAGAACTTTAGGATCTTCTGAGACCCAAATCAAATCCTCACGTCAGAAGAAAAAGAGTTGTGAATCTTCAGGATTCTTTGAGCGACATGCAGAGGGCTGGCACTGGTATGACACCCTTAGGGTGGAGTCGCTACGCGGCAGTGATCAGAAAGAAAAAAAGGTAACACCTACGGAGAAAATCGAGACTCAGAGGAAGGAACTAGAGCAAAAGCTCCATGCAGCCATTGTGGAACCGAATCGTGAGAATATCATCTCGTATATTCTGGCTCAACGAACCTTAATGGATCAAAGTCAGCGGTTTTCTGAGTCGTGGAAGAAGGTGGTTATGACGACCCCATCCTTGGATGAAACGCTAATGCATCCTGTCGATCAAAATGCGCGTCATATCTATTACAGAGAAAAAAGTGTAGATCTTAAGGATCGCATTAAGACACTCGCAAGTGAGTATGGCTTGTTCTTTTTCTTCCGGAAGGAATGCCAATACTGCCATGGGTTTGCTCCCATTGTGAAGAGTTTTGCAAAAGCTTATGGCTGGTCTGTGCTTCCAGTTTCTCTAGATGGAGGAAACTTGCCAGAATTCCCAAATGCAAGACGCGATAATGGAATTGTGGAGCGTCTTCAGATTACGCATGTTCCTGCCCTTATTGCTATTCACCCCAAAAGCGGAAAGATTATTCCCCTTGCTTATGGGATGGTTTCCATCAGTGAGATTGAGGAAAGAGTGGAACTCTTAACCCGAATTTCAGATGAGCTGTCCACTGGAGAGAACAAATGAAAAAATCACAGATCTTTCTCTTTTCACTTGTTTGTCTGGTACTTTTGAATTTACCTCTTCAAGCCAATATGCAATCAAACCTTGAACAAGCCTTTCAAAGTTTAGGCATGGCAAACAATGTAACTAAAAGTGGAGGATATCAAGATCAAACGGGTGGGTTTTATACAGGAGGCAATATATTTGCTCGCTCGAAAGTCAATAATCCTGATCTTTTTACCTTACAGCTTCCTCACTATCGAGCAGGATGTGGCGGAATTGATCTCTTCCTTGGGGGATTTAGTTATATCAATGCAAGAGAGTTTACCCAACTTTTGCGAAACATAGGAAGTAATGCTTCTGGGTATGCCTTTAACTTAGCCTTAGCAACGGTTACACCTCAAATCAAATCTGTTCTTGATGAATTATCAGCTGCAGTTCGAAATATCACAAATCAAAACATTAACTCATGTGAAGCTGCAGCAACCCTTGTGGGAGGGGTGTGGCCTCAAACAGATGCCAGCTCTCAACTTCTATGCAATGCGATTGGAAAGGAATTAGGTCTTGCCAGTGACTGGGCCCAAAGTCGACAGAAGTGTGGGGCCGAACAAAAGAGAGAACGAATGAATGCGCAAAAAGGAGAAAAGGCCGAATTTAAAGATGTCTTAGGAGATGAGTTTAATATGGCCTGGAAAGCGATTCAAAAGAACTCCTTCTTGGCAAGCGACCCTCAATTGGCAGAATTTTTTATGACCATCTCAGGAACCATCCTTTCTCGAAGGAATAGAAAAACCTTAGAGATGATCGTTCTTCCTTCTAAAAGTGGAGATGCAGACCTCATCACAGCCCTTGTTCAAGGAAATGTTCCTGCTCAGATATATAAATGTGATCAATATGGCGAAGATAAATGCCTTAATCCGACTCTTCAAAAGATCACCTTGCCAGAAGCCAAAGCTTTGCATGGAAGAGTCCATCAGCTCCTTCTTTCACTTTCAGATTCTATACGTGAGGATAAAGCTCTTTCAGGTGAACAAAAGGCTTTTGTCAATTCAACCATGGTTCCTGTTCTGAAAATAATCGCGGTTGAGTCAGCCTTTAAAGCCGGAGGAAGTCCTCTCAATGTGGCTAACTTTAGTGAAGCGATTGCCCATGATATTCTTCTGCAATATTTAGATGAGGTGATGTCTATTGTGTGGGACAGTGTCACTCAGCTGAAAAATTCTCAAATCAATGATCATCAAGTTGAAGCCTTTAGAGCAGGGATTGCCCAATCGAGAAAGCTTCTCTTTGCTAAACGTACGGCTCTCTTTGAACAAATGGCTATTACTTTAGAGTTGATTGAAAGGACACAACAAATCGAAGCCAAGCTCCAAAATATGTTTATTTCAAGCGCTCAGAGGGGGCATTGATATGGAGCATGTTGTGACAACATACGGGGGTGGGGAGCTTTTTTCTCTTGTTTTTAATGGGATTGCTGCTCTTTTTAAGCAAGATGCCACAGGGATGGTTATGCCATTAATACGAGTTGGATTAATGGTTGGGCTTGTTTATACGGTTATCCTGATGTTCATTCGAAGCAGTGTAATGGAGGGATTGCATTGGCTCTTCTGGGTGATACTTGCAACAAATCTCCTCTTTCTTCCTAAAACGACTGTGTTTATTCACGATCCTCTGACAAAGGAGCGGTTTAAAGTGGATCATGTTCCTCTAGCGCTAGGATCCTTTGCTAGCTTTGTCAGTTATACAGGGAAAATACTTACAGAAAAGATGGAGACAGTTTTTACTTTGCCTGATTATATGCCTTATCATCAAACAGGAACGGTGTTTGCTTCCTCACTCATGAGTCAAGTGGGGAAGTTTCGAATAGTTGATCCCCTTTTCAAGGGCAATATGGAACGGTTTGTGAATCAGTGTGTGGTTTATGATGTCATGATTGGGCGCAAATACACACTTCAAGATCTTCAACATACGCCTGATATTTGGCAACTCGTGAAGGCAAAAGCTTCTCCTGTGCTGGGATTTATGTATCAGTCTGTAGATTCTCCCGGGAAGATTGTGACCTGTAAAGAAGGAGCTCAAGCTTTAGATAAATTATGGACTGCAGAAATAAAAAGAGCCACAGCCCTTTATGGAAGCCGTGTTCAAAATCGAACATTAACAGAATCTGCCTTTACAACAGGACTTCTCGGAAGTGCAAAGCTATTAGTCGGGTCTAAACATATGGCCGATTCAGCCATGGATCTTTTAAGACAAGAAATGATGATTCAAGCCATTGAGGAATCCTCCAATAATAAACTCTCTGAATTAGGATCTCCCTCTAATTATGCAGCGACTAAGGCGCTCCTTCAACAACGATCAACATATGAGATCGCAGGAGATATAGCAGCTCGAACGCTGCCCTTGTTTAAGAATGTGATTGAGGCATTAAGTTATGCTCTCTTTATCTTTATTGTCGTGCTCGCTCTTTTACCGAATGGATACAGGATTCTGATTACATATTTTGGAATTCTGGTCTGGACCCAATTGTGGGCGCCTTTATATGCGGTTTTAAACCTTATTATGACCCTTTATGGAAGGTCAGAAACAAGTAGTTTAATCCAAGAAGGACTGACCCTTCTTAATTCTTCTGCCATACTCAATGCCAATGCAGATATGGTGACCTTAGCAGCTTGGCTCGCTGTAAGTATTCCTTTTATCTCCTATGGAATCCTTAAACAAGGGGCGAGTGCATTTGTGGGCTTAGCGCACCACTTAGGATCAGCTATGCAAGCTTCAGCCAGTGGTGTGGCTTCAGAATCCGTGTCAGGAAACATTAGTTTAGGAAATGTAAGTTTAGGAACCCAAGCCTATCAAAACACAACCGCTTTCCAGCATCATACCAGTCCCAGTTATAATGCCTCTCAATTTAAAGCCCTCTTGGCATCAGGAGTCGAGCAATCTACTTTTGGGGAGGGAACTCAAACAGTCCAAGACCACACCATTCCCAACCTCCCTCTAAAGCTCATGGCATCAATAAACACAAGCCATGAACACCAACAACGCCTTCAAGAAGCCCAAAGTCTTGCTCAATCAAAAAGTATGGCAGCAGGGCAATCCATGGAATCAGCGTTGCAACAAACATCAAACGTTCTATCACGGTTAGGCTCTGATATTTCTAAACATGAGAACTATAGTAATATCCTCACAACTAATGAATCCAAGGTCCTTCAAGATCATACAAACTTTACAAAGGACATTAGTGAAAGCCTTGGCGTATCCCAAGCCCGCGCCCATGACATTGCTTTGGCGGTGAAAGCTGGATCTCCTGAATGGCTTGGCGTGAGTGCAGGCGTAAGCACTACAGCTTCTAGCTCAAGGGCTCATCAAGAACATTACCAAAAGGCTCAATCCCTTGCCCAACAAAAGGGATACAGCTATAGCCTTGATTCCGTTCTCTCGGCCTCCCAATCCATCATGGAAAGTACGCATGATACCCAAGGAGCCGAACTTGCAACAGGGGCTCAGGCAAGTTTGAATCAAGCGAGTCACCTCAGAGAAGAAGCTTCCTTAGCACACACACGCGTTAAGGAAGCCTCACGTGCTTTTGCGAGCAGTCAACGAAAAGACTTCCAAGAAACCCGCGATATCACCCATCCTTTTCTTGAGTATGTGGCTGGGCAGCCGGTTAACAAAGGACCCGAACAATCCTCCAGTCCTATGGGAATGATGCGGGCCACAGCCATTCTGAAAGCTGGAGGAGATGAGTATCAAACCTATCTGGAAGGGTTTAAGAAAGATCACCCCCAGTATGAAATACAACGGGTCCCGGTTGCAGAGGCGCAAGGCAGCCTTGAGAATCAGTACACCGCGCATTCAACCGCTTTCAAAGGTACCTCACCTTCTTTGGAATCTCAGCATAGCCAGAATAAGGAATCGATTGACCAAAAAGGAAAAGAGCTGGGATTAATGCCTGAAAGAGTTGAAGACTCCCCTATAAAGACCGACGTCCAACAAAAACACACAGAAACAGATATTCGGATTAAAGAGCGTCAAGAAGGCGTTGCTGACAACCAGTCTTCTCTTGAAAAAAAGGTTGATACAGTTCGAGATGAAAATGTCGTCTGGGGAAATGCAAAACAAATTGGGAATTCCACCTGGGAGGCAGCTGGTGATATCTATAAGGCCCTCACACCAAATGATTCTGCTAAGGTGGAATCTCATCCTGTTTCTAATTCTTCCGCTTCCCTTGCTTCTCCTAACCCAAAACCTACGCCTCCTTCTCCGTCATCAAGAATGAGTCCTCAAGACCCAACAAAGAAAGGAAAAAATGATGAGTCAAATTCAACAATTGAGAAATCTAAAACCCAAATCTCCCCGTGACTTTCTCAAGTACTGAGGAGTGAGATCTGAATATACAGGAGCATAGTGGTGGAATTTTTTAAAACCGTTACCCAAGGGGGGCAAGTTCATCTTCATCAGTTGAGGATGATTAAACAAATTTGTATTGCAGGACTCTTAGTGGCCCTTCTGGCTGGAAGTGGCTACTTTGTGTGGCAATGTCAAAAGATTCCTTTCTATGCCTGGCAAAGGGCTTACGAAACCACTTGGGCCAAGTTTATGTTGGCTTCGACACCTGATACAAAACATAAGGATTTGTTTCAAGTTTATACGCCAAAAATTGGGAAACCTTACAAGAGGAGTTGTCGAAGCATTTTAAAAGATCCGCTTCTGATAAAAACGACTCAACAGGTGGAAGGCTATCTCCTAAAAGCTGCCACCAAAAGCCTTCAGTTTGGAGGGGTTGCGTTTTTCTTGATCATGGCTCTTTGGTTTCTTTTAGGACGCCTGCAGAAAAAGTCCGAACATAAAAGAGGAAATACCCTCGTTTCTTGGAAATGCTTGGCTCGCCTTTTGAGGAAAAGTGGAGAGGCGTCTGATCTTCATTTAGAAAATCTTCCCCTCATGAAAAATAAGGAAACATCTCATATTCTCATTACAGGAACCACAGGCTCCGGAAAAACAAATGCCTTTCATATTTTTCTTCCTCAAATTCGACAACGTGGGGACAGAGCCATTGTTCTCGACATCACAGGAGATTTCGTCTCTCAATATTACAATGAAAAAACGGATATTATTTTGAATCCCTTAGACACCCGCTCTGAGACTTGGCATCCATGGGCTGATTGTCATTTGGATTCGCACTATGATGTCTTTGCTGAAGCCATGATCCAACCCAAGGATGGCTCAAAGGATCCCTTTTGGGACAATGCCAGCCGAGCGATTTTAAAAACAGCGCTTCGAAAATATGCGGCTCGAAAAAATACAAACATCCAAAAACTCTACACATTTCTTCTCAGCTCTACAGATAAAGAATTTGAAGACTTCTTTCGAGAAACAGAGGCAGCAACCTTTGCTTTTAAAAATAATGAAAAAACAACCCATTCCATTCGCAGCGTTCTCTCTTCTCAAATCGAAGGATTCCGGCAATTGGAGCCAACCAAAGAGGCATTTTCGATAAGAAAGTGGGTGAGTGATGAGAAAAAAGAGGGGTTTCTCTTCATTACGGCACGACCTGACCAAAGAGAAGCTTTAAGACCATTGGTTTCAGCGTGGATGGATATTGCCCTGAATGCCCTCATGATTCTCCCCGAAAACCAAGGGCGGCGTCTGTGGTTTATCATGGACGAATTAGCCGCCCTTCAAAAGCTCCCTCGCCTTCAAGCTGGCCTTGCCGAGAGTAGAAAGTATGGAGGATGCCTTCTTGTGGGATTCCAGAGCAAACCTCAACTTGAAGAGATTTATGGGAGAAGTGCGTCAGATGCTATGTTAGATCTCTTTAATACAAAGGTGTTCTTCCGTTGTACGGAACCAAATACCCAACAGTGGATCTCAAAGGTTCTCGGAGACAAAGAAGAAGCTGAGCCTCAAGAAAATATCTCTTATGGAGCCCATCATATGCGAGATGGGGTGTCCTTAAGTCGCCAAACGCGTCAAAAGCCTCTCGTGATGCCAACTGAGCTCGCACAGTTGATGGATTTGGAGTGCTACGTTAGACTTCCTGGAGATGTTCCTTGTACAAAGGTTCAAACTTCTTATCAAACACCCCCTTTTAACAAGAAAGAACCCTTCCAATTAAAACCTGAGAGGAAGAGGAAATATACTGTTCATCCGAGAAAAAATACAAAAAAGAAAAAAGAGGAAATGGTATGATAGAAAAACATCTCTTGTTATTTCTTATGAAGAGACTATCAAATTGATTGTGTAAGTAGGCATGATTAAAATTAATCCTATCTGGGAAGAGTATGGCGATCTGGTTAAGAGCCATAGCCCAATCTTTGATAGGCATCGTCAATTTCTTTCTAGCATTTTTTAAAGCTAAAATGTATTAATTCAGACTTGATGTGACAGTCAGCCATTTTGAGGAGCTGCGAGCTATCAGTTTAAGTTAAGAGTGTCAACTTTTTGCTGCCAGATTTTTTTCCTATCAAGGAAAGTTTGCATAGGGGTTTTTCCACAACACATTTTTCCCTGGTGAGTTCGTTCGTTATTATAATAACGCATCCAATCCTCTAAGTTTGTTGGAAATATTTATCTAGAGGAAAAGAAAACGAGCGTTGGAGAAATTACCCTCTCTCGCGCTCCCTCTAAAAATGCTAATGATTTGACTTAAGGAGTTCATAAGAAATAAGAGGCATACTCACAGCAACCCAACTGGGCAGTGCATCATATCCGTACGAGCATTAATAATGACTGATGAGTGGGGAGGATTTTTTTAGGCAGTTTTTTTCGCATAGTTGGATCGAATTCGGAGTGTGCAATGTGGTGAGAGAAATTGACAGCTCCCCTAAATTGACCTACCCTAATCAAATAAGAAAATAAAAAAGGTAGGAGAACTATATGTTGTTTTCTAAACCTATCATACTCGCCAGTAAAGTTTATTTCAAATTCCCGCGAACCTTTCTTTTGATTTTACCCTTTGCGATGCTTTTTTTTATTAAGAAGAATCTGAACAAATTCAACTTCATTTCTAACGTTCTTGTAATAATTGTATTATGCTTTAACTTTCATGCATCTGCTATGTATGAAGAAGAAGATTTCGAAGGAGGATTCGGATATACCCCCTTATCCCCATCATATCAAGCAAACTCTCTTAAAGAAGCTTATGTCCTGCCAAGTGCGGGAATTCAACAAGCAAGCAAAAGTTTGGCACTACCTAGAAAAAGTCTGGCTCAGATTTTAAGAATTCAAGCTTTTGATCCATCCATTCTCTTAGGAGTAACTCTTTTAAATCAAGAACTCAACTTTGAAGGCCTTGATATCTCCTTTTGTACTCAAATTGTAGGATTTTATTCGGAAATTGAGAGTGAAAGAAAGGCTCAGTTTGAAACACGTATAAAACACCCCTTGTTGCAGATTCTTAAAGATGCTGCGGGTTTCTCCTATAAGTTCCCTCAGACTTTAAAATTTTTATACGATCCCTCTGTAGTCGCAAGTCCTCTGCTTGATGCTGCTCTTGTGGATATTTTTACATATGATCCAATGACTTTAAAAAATTTGGCACAAGCTTTAAAAGTTCTTGAGGAGACTGACGCTTTAAGCAAAGAAGAACAAAATTCTCTTTTTTCTTTAAGGAAAATTGCAGGGTACTTTTATGATCGAAAAGCTTTAGAATATATAAAAGAAGAATTGTCTAATTTTTTTAACTCCCATTCAAAAGAATCCTTAAATTTTACAGATCCAGTCGTGAGGTTTGCTCTCTTACGCATATTACAGTTGAGTGGAGAGTTTTTGAAAATCCTTCTTCCTTCAACCTTAAACTTAAATGCAGATCTTCCTGAAGATACACTCCTTCAAGAACTTAGAGACCAACACTTATCTCATATTACAAGGAGAAAATTACGCTTGGTTATGTCATTAACTGAAGGAGGCAGTGGATTATTTGAAGCCCTATATGATGATGTTAAAAGTTTGGCTACTGCTTTTGAGGACATGTATGAACGCTTTCCTGTTGAAAATAAGTTTGCATCTCCTTCAGAATGCTGGATGCACATCAAAAAACTGCCAGAAGAACGAAGGAGTGAACCTTCAAAGTACAAATGGAAAGGATTAAGGGGACTTAGGGATTTCTTTACCTATTTAAAAAAACCCTCAACATCTTCTGGAACGTCACAGAATAAAAAAGTAGAAGGAGAGAATGATGAAGATATTGTTAGAGAAGCGAAGTTAGTTAGGAAGATATTAAGTAATGTTGAAATTGAACAACTTGATACATTGCATAGAGAACTAGAAAAAGCCTTAAAAAGAGATGTAAATAAGGAAATCTGCGAAGAATTTTGGAGTTCAAAAGCTAAACTTAAGGAAGAACAAGAAGCTATTTTCAAAAAGGTAAGGAAGCTTAGAGTTGAACTTAAGGAGAAGAAGAATCAATACTTAGAAGACTTAAAAGCGAAAAAACTAGAACAAAAAAACAAAAAGATTCTTTCTACCGCCCTGGATAAATTTCCCAATGAGAAGCTTATTCAAAAAGCTCGAAAGGTTATTCAAGAATTAAGCCTCGATGAAGAGGCATTTAATGCTTTGTTAGAAGCTATACGAAATCTTAGGGAGCAAATAGCTGAAGAAGAGAAAGTCATCGAACAAGAAAAAGAACAGTTAAAACAAAGACTCACAATACTAAAAGATGAAGCAAGAGCAAAAATTCTAAGCACTACACCAGAAGCCTTACAGCAGGTGCTAAAAAAGACAAGAGAAGCTAGGCTTATGGTTCGCTTAGCTGAAGGAGTTAAACCAACTTATGGGCATAAAAACCTTACAGATACATTTAGAACTTTTTGCAAATTTTTAAACACGCAAGGCGTGCCCATAGAAAACGATGTGTATCGTTGGAATGAAGAAGTTTTGAGTCCCGTAGAACAGCTCTTTTATCAAGCCCATCATATTCCCATTGCTTCGCGTGCAGATAAGGATAAACATCGCTATGAAAAAGTGAGAGAATTTATACGTATTATAAATTTTATTAAACAACTAACAAAAGTAAACACTGATTTAAGATTAGAAATAGAAAAGGAAGCGTTTCAAGACTTTGTTTCAGGAAAATCGAGGTTTATGAGTGAACTGTTACATAAATTAAAAGGTTCTGCTCAGCCACCCTCTAGGGGTGTTCATAAATCGTCTAGTCTAAATGAACAAGAAGAAGAGGAAAATAATTTAAAAAGTTTGTGGTTAATTCAAGAAGAGCTGCCAAAACTAGCATCTCAGATAACACCCTTAATGTCCTCCACGGAACTTGAAAAATTATCAAATGGTGCAACAGAAAAAGTCCTTCAATTCTTATCTGCTTTAAAAGAATCTAAACTTTTAACGGATGATGACTATGCTCATGTTGAGAGAGAACTTAAGAATAGATCAAGATTTGAAAAGAAGAAGCAAATCACAACCTTTATCAAGAAGGAGCAAGTAAAATCAGATCCAAGGCCCAATGAGCCTCTTCAGCTTTCAAAAGAAGTTGAGAAAGATGTGAGAGAAAGCCAAATGCAGTATTTAACTTATGAGTTTTTAATTGCAGCTTTTTACGAGTTATTTAAGGAAGTGAATGATTATCCTGAACTAGCCGTCTTAAGAACATCCGATAAAGTAAGAAACTTCTTTTTCCATACAGACCCTTTTAATTCTGAGCCTCTTATTGTCGGAAAAATCTTTGAAGATGCAAATATTAGGATAAATAACCGCTTTGGCCAACTTGCTAAAGAAGTCACTATCTTGACTATTAATACAAAATTCCTTCTCGAAGAGTTTTTATTAGATCTTACACGATCTGCGAGTCAACCTAAACCTTCCTCACCTGAAAGTCCTTTTGTATCTAATGCGAAACCCCTTTCCAAACCAGGGCTTGTCCAACCCCGTGAATTCAAACTCCCTATAAAGGGAAAACATTTTTCCTTAAGGGAGGTTGTGATTCCAGGAAATGGAGATTGTGGATACCTAGCTTTAGGAACAACAAGAAACGAAGCAGCACAACTCCTTCTTTCACATTCAAATCGACCCGACATCAGAGCATTAGTCGCTCATGAAATTGAGGATATGTTTGCCACTCTTCCCGATGAAATGAAACATGAAGATGACCTTCAACACCCTTACCAAGAGATACTGGCTGAAGAGGACAGAATAGATCATCAACTTTCACAATTATTATCTTCTATGAACGATTTAATTGAGCGACCAGAAGGAGATAGATGGTCTGAAAATGTACTGTTTGAGCATTATTCAACTAAGGCTACAGAAAAACAGCTTAACGAAGAGCAGCAAGAAGCTTTTAAGCAGCTTAAAAAATTACAAATAGAGCGTGAGCAGCTGGGAAACAAAAAACATCAATATTGTAATGATGCAGAGACCTTTAAAGAGTATGTTACCTTTTATATAAAGCCTTCAGTCATTGAATATCTCACGAAACATGGTGAATCTAACTGGCTTAACGCTTCGAGCACAAATGGACGAACATCAAGTGCAGATGCTTTAGCTAATCTTATGGGGAAAAATCTTATAATTCTGAACGAAAATGGTCAAATTGAACACGAATATTATGCACCAAATACCCCTATAGAAAACACTTTATTTCTGTTGCATATTGGAAACTGGCATTTTAACAAATTAAATTCAGGAATATGAATCTCCATGGGCTTACGCCCCAGTTTTTAACGTGGAACTTTTTATGATCAAACCCTGCAAATCACAGCCAGCAAGGAATCAAATAATTGACTCCAAATGTGTACACATTTGGTTAGCTTCTTTAATTGAAAACGAAAAGGACGTTCTTCTTTATCAATCAGTTCTTTCTCAACAAGAGCTAGTAAGAACAAGTAATTATAAATTTTCTAAAGATCAAAGTTGCTATATCTTATCGAGAGGAATTTTGAGATGTTTATTATCAAGGTATTTAGAACAAAAACCACAAGATATTAACATACTTTGTAGCCCATGGGGGAAGCCTCACTTACTTCAAGACTTTCATTTGTATTTTAATGTCTCGCACTCGAAAGACTATGTAATTTATGCTTTTTCGTCAAAATATGAAGTAGGAATTGATATAGAGTATATAGATCCGACTATTGACATAGATTGTATAATTCCCAGTATCCTATCTTCTCCACAAGAATTTACCTATTGGCAAACGATTAAGGAAAAAGAAAAAATAAATTCTTTTTTTAAACTTTGGGTGTGTAAAGAAGCCTATTTAAAAGCATGTGGAAAGGGATGGCTTGATAAGAAACATCACCTCCCAATTCAGACAATAGAGCGTCTGCAGAAAGAACAAAAAGGAAATTCATCAAATCACAAGATGAATCCATATATATTTGAAGTTGTACCTGGGTATACTGCTGCTTTATTCGTTAAAGGATCTGATAATGCGGTTCCTTTGCACTATACTTGGAATTCTGAGATAATGAATAGGCAGAAACAAATTATTTCAAAGTGCTGGGATAGTCTCTGGAAGCCTTTATAGCTAATGTATTGAAAAATAATTAAAATAAAATTTAGGTGAGGCCTATGAAAAAAATTAATAAATGCCTAATAAATAAGACTTGTGAGCCTTGTCAAGGCGGAACACCTCCTTTCACGAGAAAAGAAACCGAGAAATTCCTTAACGAGCTTAATAGTGGATGGAGCCTTAATAATGAAGGTCATCTTTATAAAGAATATAAATTTTCCAATTTTATAAATTCAATGAATTTTGCAAACAACATTGCAGAGATCGCTGAGAAAGAGGCTCATCATCCTGATCTAAAAATAGGGTGGGGTTTTTGCAACATTGAAATATGGACTCACAAAATTAATGGTTTAACGGAAAGTGATTTTATTTTAGCTGCCAAAATTGAGGCAATTTATGAATAGAAAAGAATCAATTTATACGAGCCTTTGTGTTCTATTTTCTGTTCTAATTATTGTAGGCAATCTCATCTATCAAAAATTTGTATCACTCCCACTCTTACCATTTCATACTTTTGAACTTTCAGTGGGAGCTATTTTATATCCACTCACCTTTTTACTCACTGATCTCATTACAGAGTTTTATGGCAAAGAAAAAGCAAACTTTTGTGTAAAGCTTGGAATTTTTATGAATATTTTAGTAGCTCTTGCAATTGTTGGGATGGATCAGCTAGAAGCAACAGATTGGTCAAAAATTGATAATATCATATTTCATAAAGTATTTGGACTTTATAGCGTTGCATTTATAGGTTCCGTATTAGCTTGCTATATTGCACAAACAGTAGATATTACCCTTTACTTGTGGATTCGTAAAATAACAAAGGGTAAATGGCTGTGGGCTAGAAATAACGGAAGTACAATGATCTCATTGTTTGTCGATACGTTTATCGTTATCAGCTTTATGACGATATTTCAGGTATTACCTCTAGAACATATGTGGTCTCTAATTTTTAACAGTTACTTATTTAAGCTATTCTTTTCTGTTTTTAGTACACCATTATTCTATATCTGCTTTCGAATTATTAAAAAGTCACAGGATTACCAGCTTATTACAGGAAAGAGCCTTAAATAGCTTTTAGGAAAATATACTATCCAGCTCTTTGTTGATTATTTCTAGTTTTACAAATGTTGTAGTTTATGTATTTTTCGAACTTTTCTTCCACAGGAAAAGAAGGAAGGAACTCCCCTAAATTATAGGCAATCTCAATCTTTTTTCTGATCAAGTCAGAATCATCTAAAATTGTATATAGCTGAGAGAAATTTTGAATTATATAATATATGCCTTGCAAAAGATCTGCTCGGTAGGGAGTTCTAAAAACGCTTATTAGATCAAAGCTTTTTCTTGGAACATTTGTATCAGTAATGGAGTATCTTGATTCCTGTATCGACGATAAAAGGCTACCGCCATAAATTTTTAGTCCATTATTAGTCATGATTAATCCAGTTTCAAAAGTAAACCAAAATAATCTTTGAAGGAATTTTCTTTCAATCTCATCTAGCTTTAGTCCCAAAATGCCAAATTTTTGAAAAAGATCAGCATGTGACTTGTCAAGTAAAATAGGGCAATGGCCAAACAATTCATGAAAAATATCTGGATCTCTCGACAGAGAAAGCTCCTTACTATTACGAATATACACCGTAGAAGGAAATATTCTATTAGAAAGTAATTCAAAAAACTCATATGAGTCGATTAAATCTTCAACTCTAGAAATTTGCCAGCCTGTTTCTTCACACAACCTGTCCGAGATCTCTTTCAATTGTGGAATATTCTCTTTAGGAAGCGCGATTTTTTCCAGGCAACCTAATACTTTAGGATGTGCTAGGTCTTTTAGATTATTTTCCTGCATTGTATAAAGATGAGACCATGTGGCATGGTCATTTTTTGAATAATTTACAAAGTCATGAGATATTTTTTTATGTTCGGGCATTTTAAAGTTTGGACTCTGGAGCATATGCGACATATTAATTCTTTCATTTTTAGAAGGAAATATATAACATATCATATCATATAAAGTTGACAATGCTAGGGGGGGCTAAAAAATGAAACAAATCAGCATAGAACGCATGTCTATGTGAAAAAAAATATAATTAACACTAAATCCATTGTATGAAAATAAGTGCTATACAAAAAATAAATAATCTTTCAGATTTTACTATAGAGAAACCTCCATCATATCCTGTAGTTATACCTGGTGCTTTTAATAAAACTGAAGCCGTTAGATCTTGGACTCCAGAATACTTAGCCACACTTTTAGGATCAAAAGAAGTGCAAGTAGGAAAATCTCCAGACGGGGTGCATAGGCTAGACCCTAAATTAGGTATTCCAAAAGGGGGAGAATATTCTACGACTTTTGGAGAATACATAAAAAAAATAACCTCTACCGATGAAGAAGCCAAAACTCTTTATTTACAACAATTGCATATACAAGATCTTATGCCGGAATTACATAATGATATAGACATAATTATTAATACATTTAAAAATTTCACTTTTGGTTATCCCCAGATTTGGGTTGGTACAGGTTTTTCCTTAGTACCACTGCATTTTGACCAGCCAAATAATTTTTTGATTCAGATATATGGTGAAAAACGCCTATTATTATTCTCTCCAAAGCAATCAAAGTATCTATATAGGCAACCCTTTAACTCTCGTATAGTTCATACAAGCCAAATAGATTCCTTCATCGATATCAACCAACCAAACCTCTCCAAGTTTCCAAAACTCCAAAATGCTCAACTGATTGAAGTGATTCTAAAAGCAGGCGACGTTCTTTTTATTCCTCCCTATTGGTGGCACCAGGTTCAGGGGTTGTCCTTAAATATTTCAGTTACATATCGATGGGCATGCAGCTTTAAGCAGGTTCCTTTAAGTTTTCACTTCTATTGGCTAATTCATCGCCTTTATAAAAAATTTAAAGATCACAGAATGTCTTTTTTGTCGTTGCATTGATAGTAGTTTAATTTTCAAGTCGATTTCTCGTTTTCGTGGTAAGAGATATACAAATAAGTCTCTCAAGAGATACTCTTATATGCAAATCTCACTTATTAAGAGCCAATAATTAGCGGAGTGCTCCCGTTAGTACGAATAAACAATTGATTTGTAATGCGAACACCTTTTTTAACTGGTGCTACCGAGTGAGGTCTGCCAGAGTTAAGAATAACTAGATCACCTGCCTTTGGTTTGATAACATGAGGTTGAGGCAATAATTTTAAAATTTTTTTCTGCCATTCTATATCAAATAAATATCCTTGAATCATTGTGAATATTTGTGCGCGGAGATAAGCTTGGATGCTTCTTGCATACTTAAGGTTTATACTCCAAATATAAAGCTCCCCACCTTCTTCAGGTGTTTTAAGATATATATTTGCGCTAAAAGTACCGCGGAGTAATTTAAGCTTTGGAGAATCATCCGTATGAATGAAACCCTGCTCGGGAACAATGAGTTTAGATTCATTATTTTCTTGCATTATACGCATGATTGCCGGTCGTAACTTATGCCCTAACCACTGTCCCAAGCAAGCTCCAAATGGCCAAGCTTCATCTAAGTCAAGGCGCAAACGATCAACAGGCCAACTTCCACCAGACATTTCTCGTTGCTTACGGACAAAGTCTTCTCGCTCACTAAAATAACGTCGAAAGTCTGGCCAGCTATGGCATGCAACTTCCCTCGGAATACTCCCCCCCGCATAAAACATATCTGTATTTACCACTCCACCGAGTTTCCAATTTGTATATTCCTTAAGAGCTTGAGAGCTCAAAGATTCAGCAATATTTGAAGGACAAAAACCAGGTACATAAATCGCACAGGCACGGTCTTCTTCCATCAAAGCACGTAAAGAAGCCTTGTTTATTTCCTTTGTCGTAATAACTTCAGAGCCATCAGGTTCACATGAGCCGATATATTCTTCTAACAATTGAAATAACATCTTTGGAACACCCCAACCATAAAATTTGCTTTGTAGAAGACCAAGCAATCTATTTTTGTCCTTGCTAGATTTACTTAAATGTTCTTCCCATAGCTGTTCCAAAGTCTGTTCGCTTATCATTTAATATCTCCCTTAAATACAGTGTAAGTCTCTTATAGTATTCCTTCCACTTGCTCTAGTAATAGAGAAGTTATCGTTTTTACACTCAACCGTATTTTTGTTTAAGAATAATTGGTTCTTTTCGTGAAGAAGACTCCATTAATGCTTTTATTTCACTACAAATTTTTATTATCTGAGACTCATTCTGAATCCAGGATTCATGGGTGAAGTCCATAGGTATCATTCTAAAGCGCTCAATTTCCAATATATCGTCCAAATTATTGTATTGTGTGCTTTCAGCATAGTATTTAAAAATTTTATATTCATTTTTGAGTCGTCTATCGGCTTTATTCATAGATGCAGCATTATATTCTAAAGGTTTAAGCGCTTTAAAAAGAACTATATTGGCATTTAAGTTTAGTGGACTGGATGTTGGCGTATATTTATAATTTATATTATCTCTCATAATCGAAGAATTACCTGTCTCAAAGACAGCTTTTTTATAGTTAAATTGAGAATCCACCAGGATAATATTTGCAACCTCGTCGCCACATCCTAAAAGTTGTCTGGCAATCTCAAATGCTAAAACTCCCCCAAAACTCCATCCAAATAAATTATAGGGGCCTTCAGGCTGAAGAACCTTCATATAGCAAATATAATCCTCTGCTAATTTCTCAAATGAGATATCCTTAATCTGTTCAGCACCGAGTTTTTCCTCTAAATAAAGATAATAATTATTAAAAGCGATAATATTTAAATCATCTAATTTAGGGATAATTGTGTTAATATAACTTTCTGCTCCTCCTTCACCTGGGGGAAATATAAATAATTTATTTGTCTTATCTTTTACCTTTTCATTAAACACTATATAGGGTTCAAAATCATCAAAATCGCTTATTGTATGTTCACTTGTGCTTCTCTCTTTGCAGTACTCAGTGATATTAATTAAGTAGCGTTTGAAGAGGAGAGAGAGTTGAGTTGTAGTCTTTTGATCTAGCTTACTTCCTAATCCGAACTTAAGCTCACCATCTATTACGAGCCCATTGATATTTAATATGTTGTACTCTTGATTAGTAGCATGGATAGGAATGCCGCTTGGCTCATCTACAATATTCCAGAGACTCTGGCTCTTATCTTTCTCTTCCTTGTCAAACTGGCCAAGGTAGTTAAAACTGATCCTTGGTAATGTTTCTTGCTGATATCCTATCAAGGCCCCATAGCCTATCCCTTTATTGGGAACTTGCCTTAATGTCTCTTTGATATTTTTAAGACTTCTTCCTAAATCCTCATAAACCTCCAAGCGAACAGGATACATTGTTGTAAACCATCCAAGAGTCCTTGTAATATCTATACTCTCATCTATCTCTTCTCTTCCATGCCCCTCTAACATGATGTGAGTCGACTTATCGCCCGTAACTTCAGATAAGGCATGTACTAATGCTGTCAGCAAAATATCATTAACTTGTGTATGGTAAGCTCTGTTGCTGTCTCGCAGGAGTTTCTGGGTTTGCTCGCGACTTAAAGTAAAGCTCGCATAGCTCTGAGTCTCTTCATGAGGAATTAAGTTTATGAGTTGATGGTGATCATAATCAGAGATAACATTTTCCCAATACTCTTTCTCACTTTCATGGGTGCTTGCATATTCTCTTACTGCTCCTACCCATTGTCTATAGCTGCTTCCTTTAGATCCTAAATCTTTTCCATTATAAATATCCCTCAGATCCTCCGCTAGGATTCTCCAGCTCACAGAATCTACAATTAAATGATGTAGGGCAAAATATAGCCTTGCACTCCCATCAGCATAGCCATAAAGATAGCCAATGCTATAAGTAGGACCTTCTTCTAAGTTAAATCCACTTTGCCACTTTGTGAGAATCTCTTGAAGTTCAGCTGTAAAAGCTTCGCTTCCTTCCTTGCCTTGCAGGGTTCTTACATCTAATACCTTTAGGGCTTCTTCTTTCGCTTCTCTATCATAATATTGAATATAGCTAAGCTTACCTTCCTGAGACTTTGCTTTTTTGTATTTTAATCTAAAGCTATCATGGTGTTGAACAAGCTTACCTATGCTAGCTTGTAGTTTATTCAGGTCTAAGCTTGGTATCTTAATAATGAAAGATTGGTTCCAATGATTTGCTGCAACAAAATTACTCTCAAAGAACCACTCTTGGATAGGTAGTAGAGATACCTCACCATCCAGAAGTCCTTGTTCTGTCTTTAAAACAAGCTTATTCCCTTCAGAGGAGACTTTACTTAAAACATGGTCATATAGTCTTTCAATCGTCTTATGAACGAAGATCTCTTTTACGCTTATAGTTAACTCTAATTTTTGCCGGAGGCGGCTTATAAGTTGGATACTAACAATACTGTCTCCGCCCAGCCTGAAGAAGTCATCTTGGATGCTAATCTTATCTTCAGGTAAGCCTAGGACTTCTGCCCATACTTGGCTTACTCTTCTCTCTAATGCATTGCGAGGAGCAACATAACTCTCACTAGCTGTAAACTCAGGAGAAGGTAAGGCTTTCCGATCAATCTTCCCATTAGGAGTTAAGGGTAGGGTGTCTAATACCACGATCTGGCTCGGACACATATACTCGGGCAGCTGTTCTTCACAGGCCTCTCGACATAAGCTCGAAACCCCCTCATTCTCTGAGACTATATAAGCAACCAGTCTCTTCTGACCTGGGATATCCTCTCTTGCTAACACAACGGCTTGGTTAACATCAGGGACTCCTTGCAAGACTGACTCGATCTCACCCAGCTCTATCCTGTATCCTCGGATCTTAACCTGATGATCAATCCGTCCTAAGAACTCGATGTTTCCATCTTCTAAATATCTTCCTAAGTCTCCTGTCCGATACAGTCTCTCTCCTGTCTTAAAGGGATTTGGGACAAACTTCTCTGCTGTAAGACTTCTTCTCCCTAAGTATCCTCTGGCAAGCCCAACGCCTCCTATATATATCTCTCCACTTACTCCTATAGGCACCACATTCAGATACTCATCTAAAATGTGTATCTCTGTGTTCGCTATCGGGCGTCCAATGGGGATTCTGTCTATGTTATTAAGTTTGTTTGATTTCCAGCTGGTTACGTGAATGGTTGCCTCTGTCGGTCCATAAACATTCGTAATTTTACACTCAGGAAGGGTTTCTTTTAAGCATAAGACTAACTCTTTCCTCCAAGCTTCTCCTCCTCCCACAATATTCTCTAAAGATGTACATGTCTTGAATTTTTCTGTTTGGAGTAGCATTGTTACTAATGAAGGGCCCCCATGAAATGATGCGATCTTATGCGTGTTTATTAATGCTGCTATATACTCCCCATCCTTGTCCTTTTCATAATCGACAAGCAAAACATGCCCTCCCAAACATAGAGGGCCAAATATATGCCATACTGAAGGATCAAAACTAATAGGGGAGTTTGGAATAAAACCTGTACCTTCTTTAAAAGAGCAATCTTCTGGTAAAGTTGCGAGTAAATTAAAAACGCTCTTATGGGTCACAGCAACGCCTTTAGGTTTACCAGTCGAGCCTGAGGTATAGATCACATAGGCAAGATTCTCAG
>CAYYRQ010000019.1:0-44821 GCA_964474215.1 uncultured Alphaproteobacteria bacterium | reverse complement strand
CAATCATATTTTATACAAAGTATAATTTCAGATTTACTATAAATCATCTAAGTATTCAAGGTGAAGCAAATGCCTTTTAAGCTGGGCTATTCATGATTTACATCCAGAACTTCCAATTATATAAGCTTTTCTTTTATAAAGTCCTTACCCACAGTCCTCCGAATATCATACTCTCAAAAAGCTGTTTTATTCACGCAGCAACCTGCCGTGGGCTTTTACTTTTTGATTCAATGAAGAGTGACCTATTATTTTTAAGGACTTCGTCCACAAAGGCAGGTGGACTCTCAGCTTCTTTTGCATATGAATTCAACTCAAGAAGATCTTTCGACAAAAGGATCTCCCAAAGCCTGGAACTGGATTTAAACAACCCTCCCAAAACGACGATCTAATCCAAGAGCTTTACTCAATTCTCTGACATTAAGAGTGGTTTTTTCGCAAAGATCTGCTATTTGATTAATATAAGAAACTTTCAGCTCCAAAAATGCATTGGAGCCATAGTTCTTAAAATTAATCCTCATCCGGTTTAAAATCATCTGAATTCATATGCTCATGCCACTCCTTTGCCCTTTCCAAGATAGGGTCTGCGAGCAAGCCACGATCTGAAAGAATTTGATAAACAATTCGGGCTGAATCATATCGACCTTGATTTAAGTGGTCCCAGGCGAGCAACCATAAAAATAAGTCATCGCTATAGGTTGCAAAATCCGCCTTCAAAAAAGCAACAAAACGAGAACTTGAATCAAGTATACCAACATGGTCTTCATCATCACAATTTCTTCTACAACAAATAGTACGACTTAAAACAGATGGAGAATCGTCTAATTGGAACGCTAAAGAGAGGATTTCATTTTCAGGATTAAACTTCATTGATAAAGGCTTCAAGCGAGCATTGGCTCCATCAAACATCACATCTCGGGGTTTTAACAATTTCTCATAAAGACCTGGCCCTCTTTACTTTGTAAAGTTTGACTTTTGCAAGTCATGCTCAA
Organism: uncultured Alphaproteobacteria bacterium; assembly: GCA_964474215.1. GTDB lineage: Bacteria > Pseudomonadota > Alphaproteobacteria > UBA9655 > UBA9655 > UBA9655. Next base: position 43,832 of record CAYYRQ010000019.1, on the reverse strand, counting down.
GGAGCTTCGTCGGGGGATTTGCATTTATTCCGCTTAAACCTCCAAGCAGAATCAACACAAAAAGGGTCAAAAATTGTTTTAGAAAATAAATACTTACATGCTTGAAACTAAAAATCAATCTAATCCCCAAAAAGTAAAATTTAATTATGATATTATATTTTTATGGAACAAAAATACAATGGATGATTTGAAGAAAGCATTAACCGATAGATTCCGTACTGTGATGTTTCTTAGCAGAAATCAGTTCTTCCTTAATTTTTACCTTGGACCATAAGGACTTTTTATCCTCTATTCACGAGATTTCATCTGGACCACGTGTAGGGTGAGAAGTAGGACAGTTTTAAACTTGTTCATATCTATCGATAAACAAGTATCTCTCAGGTAATTTAATTAGCCCCTTATAGTCACAGAACCTTGAAAGAGAATGTCCAAAAGTTAAACACGCTATGTGATTCTTTTTCTAGTAGAGCTCGCAGTTCTGAAACTCTTTTTTTCGAGGTATCAACATCATAAAAATTGCTGCCAGTGTTTTCTCTCAACTCGGTCAATATTTTTAAAGCCTGCTCATGGCTCTTTAGTGCTTTTTCGAGCTGACCATCCTTAAATAGAGCTTCTCCGAGGTCAAAGTAGCTGAGATAAGTCACATAGTGATTATCCATCTTAAATTTTTTAGAAATATCTAATACTTTGGACAATGATTTAATGGCTTCGTTTCTATTTCCTAACTCTAAATACAACACACCAAGGGTATGCAAAGCATATACAGAGTGTGAGCTTTCATTTTCTGAAAGCTGCATATATCCTTGAACAGCTTCTTTGCTGTACTTGAGAGCTTTTTGGAAATTTTCCAGCTTATAAAGAACCCATGCCACATCATTATAAGCTTCGGCAATGGAATCAGAATTCATACCAGCACCTAACGCCTGACACATTGATAAGTACTTCAGCGCATATTCAAGGCTCTTTTCATAAGATTTAAATTTAAGATACCCAAGCCCTACATGCCTCAAAGATCTTGCAATTAGGGGGTGAGGGCTCGGAAATATTTCCTCTCGAAGAGCTAAAGCCCTATGGAGAAGGTCTAAGCCTTCTTGAGCTGTTTCGTCACTCTTATACAATTTAATACGCCCAACGCTATCCACCGAATCTGCCAACTGGATTCTATTAATAGGGTATAAACTTTGTCGAATATCCAGAGCTTTATGGGCATATTCCAAAGCCACATCCCTATTAATTTGAACATGCGAATAGTATTCACCAAGCTTATACATCATATTACCCACCTCCCGCTTATCGGCAATTTGCAATACATTCGATAAGTTAACAAGTTTTAAAACCTGGGTTAAAAGATGATTTGCAGTCGTCCATTCAGAACTTGGTCGGTGGCTAACCACAGGAAAAACCTTATCAAAGGCCGTCATCAAATTATGTATTATAGTTTTCCTTGAAAGCGACTTATCCTTGAAATGTAGCATAGAATTTCGAATCTCACTTTTCAGAGCCCTATGGATTCGGATTCCTTTATTACCACTCTTGTCTTCAACAAAGCTGATAAGAGATTGCTCATGAAGCCTTTTAATTGCGTTATTCATAAGCGTGATATCTGCAGAGAGAACGGTGCTTAGAATCTGTAGCGGAATAAAATCAGGATCCATGCATGCAGAATACTGTAGTATTTCCCAGGATAGGTTTTTTTCAGGACTTGATTCTACTATAAACTGTTCAAAAAGACGGTAGTTAAAGAACGCGTCTTCAAACTCACTGAAGGGATTATTTAGCAAGTATGCAGCCGCGTGCTTTAGGTTATAAGGTAATGCAGCCGTATGCTTTATAAGGTTCTCTAAAATCGAGGCTTCAATTTTATCTCTCTTTAAAAAAGAATGAAGATACTTCGATGCTTCATCATAACTGAAATGAGCAAGTCTAACTTGAGGAACGTTATCCACCAGTTCAGGTTGTGTAGTCGTAATTATAACCTTCACATTTGCAGGCAGACTAGAGATGTAGTTCCTTATATCATTGTATTCCTCAACGTTATCAAAAACCAGGAGAATCTCATTATTATATTCTTTATAAATGTTGTTCATAAACCGAATTTCAGAATCCTTGGAGAGATTCGATGTATTTACATTTAGCATAGATAGAATACTGCGGTACTGATGGGAAATTTTTTCCTGGGCATCAGCATCAAAATAAATGGCGAGACGATCTTCAGAACGCCGCCTAGCAAACTCAAGAGCACACGTTGTTTTTCCAATCCCCGAACGACCAGATAAAATTACAAATTGATGATGCTTCAGTTGCCTCTCAATATCTGCCAACTCTTTTTCTCGGCCAATAAAGGCTTCATTGCCAGCAAGTATCTGAGGTATGTAATTGGAAAAATTTCCAAGTTTAGTAGTGTGAACAACAATGTTATCTTTGTCGAACAATCTTGAAATATGAGGAAAACCATAGTAAAAAAAAGCAATGCACAAAATTGCTAAAAATATGAAAGATAAGATATATTTTTTTAGAAAATAAAAAATTTTCCTCTGTCCAACCGCTTCTGTATAATTATTATAGCTGCCCTCAGTTTCATTAGGATTTTGAATGAGGTACTGTAGCTTCTCGAGCTCATCCAAAAAGTCACTTAAAATCTTTTTGGATTTGACTTCAGGGTAAAGGCTAATAGCAATTTTCAAAACTGAAGAATAGTAGGTTTTAATGTCATTGACATCAATAATTAAACCGTTATCTGATTTTTTGGATGAATTTTCTGCGCTTGTTTCATGCTCATGCGCTTTAATATGGAAAGGAATATCCTGACTTTTTTTGACATCAACTTGAATCCCAATTTTAGCTAAGTCTTTTTTGAGCTGCTCACCAATTTGGTCCTTCAATACTGAATCCTGCCAAATAATACTTACTTTTTTCTTGCTAGCAAAATCTCTGTTTTGATGCCTCTTGATCTCCTCCAACTTATCGTTAAATCTCGTTTCTACGAGTAATTTTCCAAAATATTCTCTTAAAGTCGGAAGCATGGGCGTACTTTCAAAAAAAGAAATTACCGCTCCTTGATTATTGCAATTCAACTTCTGCATAATATTACGAAGGTGTGTGGTCACTGTTGGCTTCGCAAGATTTAGAATTTGTGCAATTTCGCTACCTCTCTTAGCATTTACTAGGCAAGCAATAACATCAATTTCTCTCTTCGTGAACTGTATGCCTTTCACCGAACGCAATAAAGTGTTGTAGATTCTTTCAGAAAAGAAAGCATTTTTCTTGACCATAAAACCTTCAAGTTAATTATCGATTTAATCTGAAAGTTCATAGCTATCACAATACTCTTTTTATGTTAAGAAAAAAGCATCATTTATTTCTAAATCCGACTAATGGACATATTAATATTCTTAGCTGGCTTTTACCAAAAAATCACGATTGATGTCTTCTCAAGCTACCTGTTTTCATCCAAAATAATCGGATCAAATCAGATCGGCTATTCACTCTCAACTTATCTTTGAGATGAATAATATAGGTTTCAACTGTGCGGGGAGAGATATGCATATGACGAGCTATCTCTTTAAATGTGCATCCCCTTGACACAGGTAGAATAAGCTTTCAAATTCTCGCTTTGTTATTTGATTTTCTTTAAAAACATGCGTATTCAACTCGTCTGGCACAATGTAATATTCATTTAAATTTTCATATTCTTGGTTTAACATTTTTATACCTTTCTCATTGGCTAACAACTAAACGTTGGTTTCATGAAAAAGCTATCCGAGAGTCGAGGTTTATTATATAACCCAAAACATATTAATCGGGAATCTAATAGGTTTTATATTAGATCCAAAACTGGGAAAAAGGTAAGCCAAAAACTATGTTGTATCAAACTTGTCGCCGAATGTTCCTTATGATAAAAATTCAGTGTAAATAAAGCTTGAGTCATTATATGAAAAATCAAAGAGAAGTTCTCAGCCAGTCAGTAAGAGAAAAGGGTGAGAAGCAATTTTTACTAAAAATAACCTTTGCCGGCACCCTTTTAATAGTGAGTTTACTCTGCCTAAATTACTCAAGTTTTCCCTATAGCCTTATTTTTCAGCTTCTTTTAGGCGCCCTTTACGTGCATATGAAAGAACTTCAGCATGAGGCTCTTCATTCTCCAACACGCTGGAATAAATTCAATCGATTCACTGGTGTGATTTTAGGCTTCCCGCTTCTCATTTCATACTCAGAGTACCAATACTACCATTTGAAGCACCATAAGTTTATTGGTACGCCCAAAGATACAGAGTACTTTAACAATGATATCAACGAAAACAAGCCTAAGAGCCTGATCTGGAGTATTGTCGCAAGTTACTTCATGTTGGACCATTACATAAATATCTTAAAAAAAATGTTCTTGATGGTGCTATTTAACAAATCTGTCATTTATGAAAAAGCGACCCGACATAAAATCAAAACGGAATATATTTTGTTTTTCTGTATCATATTCGCCTCAATTTTAGGCTCAATTTTAAATACGGAATTTGGACTTATTTTAATAAAGAATTGGTTGATACCTGCCATTTTTGTTGCGATTCCAATCAACTTTTTAATTGAGCTACCTGAGCACTACCGATGTGATCGCAGCGACAAGAATATATTCTCGAACACCCGAACCATAAAGTCGAACTTTCTGGCCACCTGGTTTGTAAATGGGAATAATTATCACGTGGAACATCACTACATGCCGCACTTCCCTATTTCTGAGCTTCCAAGAATTCATGCAAAAATTAAATCAGATATCAAATACTTCAACCCTACCTATTTTAGCTTTTATAAATCACTCTTTTTTTGTCAATCTAAGGTTGTGGCATGAAGATTGGATTTGTTACTTACAAGGATTTTCCTATACACTATGGATCAAGCGTATATCAAGGAACCACCAATACACACCTAACCGCTTCCGATGAGGCCGTCGCCCATTACCTCAAAAAGGAAGGATTCCAGCCTGAGGCACTTTGCTGGGATGATGAACTAAACTTGGCCTCTGAATATGATCATGTAATCATAAGATCCACTTGGAACTACTACCACACGTCCGAAAATATCGAGCGCTTTCTAACTTTTCTTGACTCAATCTGCGGCAAACTCCACAATCCAAAGAACGCCATAAAATGGAACTACAACAAACGATATCTTGACGATCTTCAAGCTAAAGGCATCCCAATTGTACCCACAGCTTTTATAGAAACAGAGGGTTCTTCTTCTACAAACTTTAGCCATGTCAAGAAAGTGATGAAAGGCCAAGAATCTTTGGTTATCAAACCAGCAATTTCAGGTGATGGACGTAATACATTCAGACTTTCAACGGACAAGCTCGAAGAGGATTTTAATGGAGCAATGGCCACCTTCTTGAGTAACAAAATAGAAACCGCGCTCCTTCAACCCTTCATGGAGTCGGCGATAACAGAGGGAGAAATTTCCTTAGTTTTCTTTAACAATCTATTTTCACATGCCGTTCGAAGAAAGTCATCTCCACGTAATTTTGCAAACCCGTGCTATGTATCCAATATTCCCTCTCCACCTCAAGCAGCTATAACGCTTGGTGAGGAGTGTTTATTTCAAACATATAAATTACTCAATTTACCTGAGGGATCTTTACTTTATGCAAGAATCGACCTTTTACCTGATGGTCATGGTGGATTTATGTTATCTGAAGTCGAACTTATCGAGCCAGAGCTTTTTGTTCAGCACAGCGCGTTTGGTGTAGAAAACTTTGGAAATGCTATTCTTTCCGTAATTTAAAAACTGGATTTTTTACCTGATCAAACAAGAGAACTCTAGTAAGCCAGCGATCCATGCCGTCATAGCGGGCAGTAAATCCTCCTCTACCATGTGGAACTTTTTTATTATTCACAAAGAGCAACTGGCCAGGCTTCATGAAGATTTCGATCTTGGATTCACTGATTTTCTCACACAAGATGCCAAATGCTCTCTGGGCCGAGAGTGAGAGGCCCGATACATCAATATTTACAGGATCTATACGTATACTTGGCGAAGCATATGATCCCTCTAAAAGAGCAATCTTATACTTTTTCTGAACGTCGTTATGAATAAGCCTAATAGAGTTTGATTCCAATTGGTCGATAATGCCCGTATGGGGGTCATCTATTTGCAGTGAAAATTGTTGCTGAAATAGTTCATCTTTTACCTTACTGGGTAAACTTACTAAATTTATTGGAAACACGGTTGTTGGTATTCTATCAGGGTTCCTCAAACACATAAGGGACAAATAAGAAGCTCGCCCGGCATCAAAAGCATCCTCAGTATGAAAAACAAGTTCAGCTTTTGAACCAAAAGATTGCTGGTAACCTTGATATCCTTTCATAGGGAAAATATCTGTAACAACATGCCCTCCTTGGTTGGTATCATATCCACCTGGAACTCCGCATAATGCTGAAATGATGCAATGTTCAAACTGAAGTAAGTTTGAATAGGGTAGACGTCTATTAGTCCAATGCTCAGGAGTGGGGCCGAGTCGTTCTTCATTGACTTCCAAACCATCGACAATAAAAAAATTCTTTCCAGATCTAATATTTTTATGAAAAAATTCTTTTATTTGAGTTGGTAGCAGTTTTGAAAATTCTGAAATTTCAGACTGTTTAAAATCTCGACCAGACTGGCAAAGCTTTTTAAAAAGCACGGTTGAAATTGAACGGATCTTTCTAGCCTCTTGAAGGTCTAAGCGCAGTTTGGATAGTAAAGAGTTCTTCACGAAACTATATTTTTTGTATTGTTTATCTCAAAAACAAGATATATGCCCTTATACCTTAAGTGTAAAGCTATATCCTATCTCAGCTATGCCTGAAGTTATTCATATTATCATGTTGATAATCTTCTATCTATTGATGAAGTCCGGTTAACAGCTTCGATTCTCGAGGACAGGATGTTTTTAGCCCCTAAGTCAGCATTTCAGTTGTCTTTAAATATTTTGGTCGTAAATTTCCTTTGTGGAATATCTATTTCCTTACAAAATATGAAAATACGTCTAACAATGAGGATAAATGCACTGTTGCCCATGATATTATTCGATGTACCAACAGGGTCCATGATAATGTTTAAAATAATAATGAGATTAATCATATCAGCGTTGAAACCTAAATGGCTGGATAAAAGCGGGATTATAATGAGACTGCCGCCGCCTGGAATTGAAACTCCTCCAAATTGAGCAAGTGAAAGTGTCAGGGCAAATATGATATATGTCGAAGAAGCTGGCAGTGACAGATTATACATATAAAAAACAGTAAGTACTGCCATTGATAAGAAAATAAGATCGCCTACATCGTGGCAGTTGACGGTTGAGCTTATAATGACTTTAGAGAGCTCAGGGTCATTCGTGTTTTTCTCGGCAGCTTGAATTGTAAACGGCATGGTCATAAGGCTAGACATGGTAGAAAAACCAACGATAGCTGGCTCAAGAGCGGTCTTTATTTTTTTCCAGGCTTTTTTGGGATCTCCAACCCCTATAAAGAATAGAAACATGATGTAAATGGCTTGAATGATAAGAACCACTAATATCATTTTTAAAAAGGTACTCAAGATTACTAACATACTACCTTTGTTAAGCGATTCGATAATTGAACCAAAGATGTAGATCGGTAGAATAAGTGGCATAAATTTCTCAAGCACCTTTGTTACTAAATTAGAGTACTTTTCCAAAAACTCGCAACGATCTATGCTCAATAAAAAGAGAATAGAACCCACTACAACAGCGATTAATACCGTAGCTTCAACGCTCAGGATACTATTTATTGAAAAGCTGAAGCAGGATTTAAATTGATCTTGCGAAATATCTGCTGGAACAGAAACATTGAACAGTGGTACAAGCACGCCACTCAGGGCATAGGGTATCATTAAAGAAACCGTGTTGGAGACAAAAACCCCAGTAATAATAATAAAAAATAAAAGCTTCCCCCGCTTCCCAATATTTAAGATGCCGTTGGCTATATAGGGAAAAATAATGAGTGGCACGAGGAAAATAATAATTTGCCTAATTAGATCACTTACTGAAAATAAAAATATTTTATGATCTAGAGTAAGGTACTGATTGGCTATAATAGGAGTGCTAGCAGCAATCAATGTTATCAATAGTATCTTGTGTTTAATAATGTAATTCATGACCATTTACTGAATCCTATCTAGAAAGGTGAGGTTGAATAATTGGATAGCGGATTCGATTAAAATCAAATTGCAACTTATTAGTTTGACTGCAAATACCATAAATAGAACTGCACATATCATGTTTAAGGGTCTACTCAGCTTATTTATAATCAACTGTTTTATATATTGATTTTTCAAAACAAGGGGCAACCCCATAAACCATAAGGATCCAATGATGACAATTTCGCACCAGTAAATAAACTTTAGATTAAATTCAATTTCCTTGGAAAATAAAAGCGAGAATGAAGCTAGGAAAAATGACAAAGCCAAAGGATTAAGGACATCTATTAGGAAACCATCTTTAAATGCACTAAAATTACCTTTGCTCAACGATTGAGGGCAGTTCGAACGGAAGTCATTATTTATCTTTAAGGAAAATAGAATTCTAATCCCTGTAAATAAAAGAAAAAAGGCACAAGAAGCATTCAAAAATGCTAAAGCTATGGAGCTTTCATGTAACAAGCTAAAGCCTAAAATTGTGTATAGAGCTTGCAAAGCAATACCTGAAACGGTTCCTAGCGCAGTAATGAAACCTAGCTTTTTCGAGTAAGAGAATGTATTTCTTAGAATAATGAGCATGGATGGGCCAGGCGTCATAATGGCCATTAAGTAAGATAGTCCAAAGTTTATGAAGCTAAGAGCTAAATTTTCAAACATGGTAAAATATCACTGAATGTATTAACTAATGTATCTTCCAGGGGAGATAATATTGTGAGGATCAAAACAATTTTTGATCTTTTTTAGTGCTTTTATGTAGCTTTCTTCTCCGTACAATTGACTAAAGTTTTCTTTTTTATGGCTATCAATATCTATTCGGTAAGGAAGGTACCCCTTGCTAATAAAGGCTGACTTAAGCTTGTCAAATGCCTTATGGGTATCTTTATTTTGGTCAGCTCCGCGGTTAAAATATATAAAAATGGCGAAATATAAATATGAGTCATTAAAAATATTGATCGTTAACGAAACTTGCAAGCTATACTGACTTTCAAACGCCTCCAGCATTTTGATAACATGATTCAAATTTTTCTTATCAAAAGGTATCAAAGGAATGAAAGCTAAAAATCCTTTATCAGATAAGTTATCTAAATCGGTGTTGCCTTTAACTCTAAAAACGTTTGTAACAGAATCTGTATGAGGAACCCCAATGTATGACAAATACTCCGGGTGAAGGACTGTGGAATCTAGGGTAGTAAAAGTTATCCTATTCGAACTAAACTCCTTTAAGGCTTTTTCTACCTGTTTTTTGCGGTTTTCTATATCATCTTTGCTACCTGCAATAGATGCAATTAATTTATATCCTTTATTATTTTTATTATCCAATTTTTCGTAATGATAAAGGCTTTCATTATTAAATATTCGCAAAATTCCAAAAAAACACTGTTGTTGATATAGCCGGCGTATAGCCATAATAAAATCTGATAGCTTATCTTCTGCAATTGTCATTTCGATGGCAATGGTTTTTTCTGGCCTTTTAACTAAATTAATGATAGCCGCGGTGGAAACCCCTAAATTTGACTGCATAAAAAGGGGTGTTAACTCAGGACCAACGCCGTGCGAGTAAGCTAAATTGGTACGACCTGTTGACCAAAATGAACCGCAATGTATTTGTTCGGCCTCGCCAGTTATAACTTCTAGCGCTAAAAGGTCTTTGCTTCTTTGCCTTATACTTCCCAACCCTCTTTCCAATGTATTAGCAAGAATGCTAGTTTCAGCGATTGAGCGAGTGACATTTAGCATATATGGGGTATCTGCTAATTTGCTACTAAGATCACCTTGTGTAACACCAGCTTCAATGATAGCAGTACCCATTTCTAGATCGATATTTCTTATTTTATTAAGCCGGCTCATGTTCACTAAGATGGAGTTATCAACTACAGGCTTGGTAGAACCTAACCCCCAATTCTTACCAGTGCTAATTGGATATAGCGGCGTTTTATCAGCAACGGCTTGCTTGACAATATCTTTTATCTCATTTACTGATTCAGGGAAAAGTTCAGTAATCACTTCTTTTTTTTGGTATTCTCCAATATCTGAGATATTTATTTTTTGGAATGGGCTCATTTGCTATTCTCCAAAATGTTAGTTAGCTATTGCAATTGATGGCTTATCCATATATTTGGCTCAATATATGTGCCCAGTTTTTTAGCATGATTAATTGTAAGGGGAGACAATCCGCCCTGTACCACATATGTTCCGTCTTCTGGATATTTCATGTTTGTCCACTCTTCCCATTTTTCAATGGTGTTTTCTGTAATTGATGAACGCAGACAATGCCTAATTATCTGAGCTCCCTGCTTTACGTGAGCTCTTAGCCAAGGGTCAAAAGCTAAACCTTCATTAGTTTTCCAATTCATGTAGTTTTTAATAGGGGTCAGCGGATATAATTTTTTCAAGCTAGGTCTTAGCGGTATTATTAGAGCCTCATAGTTATAAGCTTTAGAAAAACGCTTCATCTCAGTTACAATGGCGTGGCTTATGCCTTTGTTTTTAAATTCAGGATTTATTGAAACTAGGCCCCCAGCAACTATATTTGGCTTCTTATTTTTTAAGTGATTATCGAGTGAAGTCGTGACGACCCACCTTACACCGCCATGGGGTAGTTTAGATAACTTTGCCACGGGGTAGTGTAGAGGGAAGGTATTAATTGTTGCCAATACATTCCTATCTTTAATCATCAGCCATTGATGGTCAGGATATATATCTTTTAATCTTTGCCAGTGCTTAGTAAGCAGCTTGTCATGGAGAACAAACTCTGGGAAAGCTAGGTTGTTAAGCCAGATGTCCTTTTCTCTAAGCTCTGGCTTTTGTTTTAAGTTAACCATTTCATATTGAACTTCACAGATACTCATAATTACCTTCCTTCACAGTATCTATTAATGTGTATAATCTTCCATGCCGCCTTCTCGAACTGTATCTAATGTAAAGCAGTGGAAGCCGCCTCCAAACAATCTACGATGCCTATGACGAACAGGGATTGGTTCAAAGCCATTTTTTTCAAGTGTTTTCATTAGTTCAGGGTTCAATGAATTAACGATGATTTGCTTCTCATTCACTGATAGGACATTTAAATCTATGTACTTACTGGTTAAGGTCAAAGAGTTATTACCATACTGAGGAAACAAAGATTCCTTAGGCTCTGGGGGATAAATTATATCCCATTTTTGCAGAAATTCAGGCAGGTACGATAAATACTTAGGATCTCTTAGCAAAAGTTTTCCTGGCCGTAATGGGAGTATAATGCTGTCGATATGATTGTCGGACAGTCTATAGATGCGATGAAAACGAAACTGATCGCCTAGTTGTCTTTCTAACCATTCTAGACCAAGCTCATGGTTTTTTGTGGCAACATTGACAAGGACATCTTTACCGATTCTTATACATTGAGCTGCATCAATCATCATCTCAATGCCAACATCGAACTCAGAAGGCTCTTGTTTAAAGATCGTTTCTTGCGCAACCATTTGGCGATCTTGTTCATTGACATAAGATAAATCAAAAGAGTTATCTGTCATCATGGGGCGGGGCATAACGCTCCATTTGCAGCCCTGTTTGAAATAATTATAAAAACTGTCTTTTAGCAAGTCATTTTCAAAATATCTTGCCCTAATCAGTGGCGGTGATTCAATGAGGTGATTACCAAAAACAATAGCTTGATCACGCACATTTAGAGCAGGAACAGCTGACGTCTTCCAGTAAGGAGTTGCTATATCGTAGATTTTATTAAGCTGCTTTGGACGTAAAACCTTCACACTTAGATCTTCAAGCGTACCTACTAATTCCTCGACATCTTCGTTCAGCTCTTCAACATACTGGCTATTAAGAGATGAAGTTTCGCTTGGATCATTGCAAGCGTCCGCATTCTTGGAACCGTACGAGGGATAATAGAAAGAAGAAGTAAGATTGTCATGAAAAAATAGTTTAAAAGATAACTCGAGATCAGACAAATTAAAGTTTATAGGAGATCCCACGATCACTTCTTTAAGTGGACTCCATTCGTTAAAGCTATTTAAAATCATAATTTCTCTCTTCCATATATTCTTATTATTGAGTGTGTATCTATTAGATATATTATATGATAGAGAGAAGATATCCGTATAAAATACGGAATTATTTACATAGATTCTTGAAACATAAAATGCTGAATGCTTCCTTTTATGCCCTGCCAAAAAACACAAGCTTGATATCTTTCGCCTGAGTTAGAGACAGCAAAATCATTAAATTCCCATCGAACCTCTTCTCCATTTATATCTGGCAACAGGATTGCGGACGGGTTTTCTGTGGATAGATGAGCCAGATTGACTTGGTTTACAGGGTGAAACATACCTTTTCCTTGCGCTTTTACAAAAGCTTCCTTTCGAGACCAGGCTCGATAGAAATACACAAGTTTTTCTTTAAGTGGTGTTTTCAAATAATCAGTGAGTTCCTTTGTGGTAAAAGTATTTTTCACTATCTGATCGAGATTATCCAAGTGCTTGACCTTCTCAATATCGACACCGACTAATCGATCATGGGACACTGCACAAAGAGCATAGGTCGAGGAATGACTAACATTAAATTCAATTGCATGAGGGTTTAAATACAGATAGGGTTTGTGGAAGTTCGTGTATTCAAATTTAACATGTTCTGGCTTTTTTTTCAGATATATTCCCAATATCTTTCTTGTTGCGAATCGCGTTTTTACATATTGATCTCGGACGTCAGGGATACGAATACGGTTTGCTCGTTCCGTCTCCATTTCAGAAAGAATATTAGTGTAAGAATCACCTAAGATGACATCATTTAGTGGGATATGCCAAATGTGAATCGGATGCTCTTCAAAATTCAATTGATTATGAGCAGGGTTCTTAGATATTAGAAATGAATGACGCATACTCACTCAAAACTCATGCTGTTATAGTGAGCAAGGGAATATCCCAAACACCAATAAAAATTAATTTAGACTTACTTGAGTAATACAAGCTATCTATAAATTCGATTTCATTCATTATTCCTCATTGCGATTTTTCAACATTTATCACCTATTTTGTTTTCAGGTTGGCAGCTATGTTGTCACTAATTTTAATTGCTTTTTCTACTATAAATTCCAATAAGTTAGAAACTAGTTCATTACCTTTTGTAGCCCCTCCTATAATAAAGAAATCTTTAAGAACTCTCCCATTTTTTGCAATGGGATTTATATTATTATGGTACATATCAATCCCCATAAAATCATTAGGCCTTATAACCCCTCTGCCTAAAAGATTTTTTAATAATGGATGCTGTGTATCTTCCGAAAATTCGTTACAAACACCGGTGGCATTCACTATGCAATCTACAGAAAGAACCTTAGGTTCATTATCCTTACTTAGGTATATATCAAAGCTAGCGCTTTCTTCATTGTATGTAATGTTATCTACTCCCGAGAAGATACTAAGCTTTTTGTTCCTGATTAATGAGTATATGCTTTTAGCAGCGGTTATAGGCATAGCGGCCCGGTACACCATAAAAATGGGGATGTAATCAAGGAATTTTTTCTTATCTTTGATGCTAAAGAGGCCCCATATTTTGTTGACTAAGTCATTCGTAGAGAACAAAGCCGATTGCCAATTTCTTACCTTGTTATCTGCTTTTGAAATTTCAGCTCTCAACCATGCTTCAATCCTGCTATGAAAGGATAAAAGCTGACCACAATTAATTTCTTTGCCTTCACATTTGTACACTTCCTTTTTAACTAAATTTAGAAATTGATTTAATTTAAGATCATTCCCCTTGCGAGTTGCTAATAAATCGATATTTCTTTTAGTCAAATAATGAGAATTTTTACCTGGGATATACTTGCCGTGAACAGTGGGGAGCAAACCTTGCCGAGAAACAAGATAAATTTTTCCTTTGTGGTTATTGTCACGTAGCATTAGCGCTGCATCTATCGCACTAAGCCTTGATCCTAATATACCAATTGTTTTTTCACTTGGGATCGCATTCAAATCCCTAGAGCTTTGATATGGAGAATCATAATATCCTGGTTTATTTACTATGTTTTTATAAGGAGATTTTATATAACCACCGATAGATAATATTGCACGATCTACCAATAGATTGCCTTTGCTTGCAAATAACAATTTGTATTTACCATATTTTTCTTCAACATCAATAACTTCATCATTAATTATGTTAACTTTTACTCCTTTATTCTGTGCTGCTTTGATAGCCTTTTCCATTTTGTCACATAAGTATTTGCCGAATACTGACCTTGGAAGATATGGATACGTGGAGGAGGTATATGAAGGGCTTGCTTTAGATCTTATTTGGTTTTCTTCTAACCACAATAAAAAATCTTTTTTATTATCAGCAACAATCCCCATGGTATCTGCTGGAGTATTAATTAAGTTGCAGCCATAGCTCGTATTATAGGCGACTCCCTTAGCAAATTGGGATGTATTTTTTTCTATTAAGTAAATATTAACGGGCTGCTTAATTGCATGGCCACGGATTTTGTCGATAATATTAACAAAAACTGCCGTTCCGCTAGCCCCAGACCCAATAATTGCTATCTTATAAATCATTTTTATTCCACTTTGCATAAAAAATTTAGATATGTAAATTATGTTCAAAATTTAATAGCAATGAGTTACGCCCCACTCCCTTCTCAAGGAGCAGCTTCCAGTATTGAAAGAAAGGACTTATCCCCAAATGAATGTATTTCTGAATTGTTAAAGGATGCTTTTTTAAGTAAATCTTCCCATTCCATTTTATTTCTATGACGTCCGCCCATCAACAAATACAGTCGCAAATCATTTAAAAGAAAAAATGGATAGGACGAATCTTCATTTGAGCTTTCGGCGATCACATCGATAATTATTAGTTTAGCGCTAGGCTTCATTGCTGCTTTGCAGTTTTGCAATACTTGTAAGGCGAGTTCGTCACTCAAATTCAGCAGAACACGGTTTAGGCAATACGCATCTCCTCCCTCGGGTACAGTTTGAGTGAGGTCTCCTCCCATGATTTTACAACGTTCTAAAACCTCAGAAAGGTTTTCTTTTACTTCAGGGGCCTCAACGGCTTCAGGCCTTTCAAATAAAATACCGTTCATGCTTGGGTTTTGTTTTAGCACTTCATTGATAAAGCAGCCTTGCCCTCCCCCTAAATCGATGAGGGTATCAAACTGGGCAAAATTATAGTGCGGTATTAGTGGATATAACCATGTTTCAGCTGTCTTAAGATGCCAGTCATAGAAAGCCTCTGAAAGTTTCTGATCCTCTCCTAAAGTCTCATAAAATGATTTGTTGTACGTGATATCCCATGGAAGTTCTCCTGTTTGCAAAGATTCATGGAGATTACACAAAGCTCTTTCTGCTTTATTTCCAAGAAAAGAATGATCTAAAAAATTTAGTTGTTCGGTAGTTTGATTTGACGTAAATGCCTTGTTGTCGAGTTGTTCTATGAACCCAAAGCGGGATAGGATGTTTAGAATCTTCCCTAATATCACTCTGTTTGTTTTTGTAGTATCGGCTAGTTGTTCTAATGTTACACTTTTATCTTTCAGATATTTATAAAGATCTAAATCATGAGCGGCGTTCAGAACAGAGGATAACAGGCCCAAACTATTTATCGTTAATGCATACTTTGGCTTGGGCAGATTACGAAGTTCATTTAGTGATTTTACGATACTTTGTGTCATACGATCTCCTTCTTTATGTATATTTAATCTAATTCAAACTTTGATTACTCGTGTTACAGATAATTTTGTTCATATGTTGCGCTATGTGGTGCACGTTTGGCTCCCGAGTCATCGTAAGGTGATTTCCTGGCACGCGAAAACACTGAAAGTCTCCTTCGATTAATTTAATCCAGTACAAGTGTTGGTTAGTTGGAAACTCTGGCATGATTTCTGTATGACTGAAAAAAATCATGGTTCCTGGGTAGGGTGAAGGTACATATTGCATCATGACATTTTGGTTTACTTGCCATGCTTTAATATAGTCTATGTTAAGCTCTTTGAGGGCAGGATTGTCTAAATCTAAACACCTTGCTTTTTTCTCTATATACTTAATTTGGTCATCTAAATTTTTTAGACTAGTCAATTTTTTAGATGATATATTGAGTTCATTTAGGGAGTACTTCGTTAAGTAGTCTAAGATAGCTGAGCCCCCCTCCATTTTTTTGGGCATATTCCCATAAGCTGGGGCATCTATAGATATGATGGTAGGCTGGTCTATACCCCTATCATTAAGAATCTGGGCCATGTGATAAGCTACTATGCCACCAAATGATGCCCCACATAATGTATAGGGAGCTTTAACACCAAATTTTTCTAATTCCTTCAAGTAGTCCTCTGCCATTTCTTCAATACTTGTATAGGCATCACGCCCACCAAGTATAGGTGAACGAACCGCATACACTGTTTGTTCATTTGGGAGCTCTTTAGCTAACTCACGGTAGAAATATATATCTCCTCCTACAGGGTGAATTAAAACTAATGGCAGAAACTTGTTCGGGGTACCCTTTTTAAGCATGACCACATTAGAGTGGGAGGAAAGATGGGAATGACTTAGGCAAGTATCATCGACTTGCTGCTCTCGTATCATATTTGCTAAGGCTTTTATTGTAAGTTGCTCTACATTGGCCAAATCCAAATGCACATTTAATTCTTTTTGTATGCTGCTTTCTAAATGGAGAGCTAATAAAGAGGTCCCCCCTAAATTAAAGAAGTCTTCCGTAGTTCCGATATTCTCAATGCCTAATACCTTTTCCCAGATCCTCACTATTGCCATTTCTGTATCATTAAGCGGATGAGAATGAGGTGAAGCTAGGTCAATAGATATTGGAGGTTTCATTACATCATTTGCTTTTTCTTGCTCCGCGAGAAATTTAGATTTTTTAGATGGAATCCAGTATGGTTTTCCATCAAATGGGTACGTTGGTAAAGGGATACGCCCAATGTTGCGTTCTCCATAAAACTTTTTCCAATCAATATCTATTCCTCCTGCATGTAAACTACCTATGGCACTCAATAATAATGCAATATCATCCTGCATATCGTCACGAGCCATGGAGGAAATAACCAAGTTAGTCTGAGATTTTTTAGGATGAAGTTTGACAAAGTTTGACAAGTTTTGGCCGGGGCCAACTTCTATGAAAACAGCATTCTCAGCTCCTTCATGGTTAAACAGGCATTTTAAGCCTTGCTCAAATAAGACAGTGCTTCGCAAATGATCTGTCCAATATTCAGCGGTCATAGCAAGTTTATTATCTACCCAAGTACCGGTTAGATTCGAAATGAATGGAGTGTTAGGCTTATTTAATTTTATTTTACTTATTTCAGAGGAGAATTCTTTCAAAATTGGTTCGAGCATTTGTGAGTGAAAAGCATGGGAGGCATTTAATAACTTGTTTGCTATTCCATTAGCTTTAAGCTCATCTTGAAATCTCTTAATAGATGAATATGGGCCCGACACCACACAATTTTTTACTGTATTGACAGCAGCGATGCTCATATCTTTGTATTGCCCTAAGTAACTTTCCAATTCCTGCTTCGGAAGAGAAACAGCTAACATTTTACCATTTCCTGGTAAACTCTGGACTAATTTCCCTCTCATAACAACAATAGCCAAAGCGTCTCTAAGAGAAAAGACCTCTGCTAAACAAGCAGCTACATACTCACCAATACTATGACCAATCATAGCGTAAGGCTTGACCCCTAAAAAGATCAAATAACGAGCCAAAGAATATTCCAAAATAAATAGGGCCACCTGCGTAATATGAGTATTATTGATCTCAGCTGTTCTTCCTAAAATATCTAAGCTAGATATACTATCCGGCAGGTAATTATTTGCTATAGATACACACTCATCAACTGTTTCTCTAAAAATTGGCTCATTTTTATAAAGTTTGCATCCCATATTCATGTATTGAGAGCCTTGCCCGGGGAACATAAATATAGCAGGCCTCTTAGAGTAATTTTCGATTTTCATTTGGACTTTGCTGAGAGAGGCGCTAGCTTCTTTACAATCCGTTGCTGTCACGAAAGTGTTATATTTAAATTTATCTCGCCCCAAGTGCAAAGTGTAAGCGACTTTCTCTAAATCTGAATTAGGATTATTGTTTAAATAAATTGCTAAGTTTTTTGCTTGCTGGTTAAGGGCTTCTGGAGTTTGAGCAGATAAACTTAGTAGTTGACGGGGTCTCAACTGTTCATTAGCACTCAGGGACGGTGATTCTTCAAGTAGCACATGTGCATTGGTACCACCGATACCAAACGAACTGACGCCAGCTCTTCTTGGAGAGTTGCTAGACTCCCATGACTTTAGCTCAGTATTAACATAAAAAGGATTATCAGACCAATTTATCTTGGGATTGGGCGTTTTATAATGTAAGGAAGGTACTAAATTTTTATGATAAAGGCATAAAGCTGTTTTAATCAGGCCTGTCACTCCAGCAGCTGAATCTAGATGACCAATGTTAGTTTTCACTGAGCCAATAGCACAACGTTGTGTTTTGTCTGCAGTGGATTTAAATGCCTGAGATAATCCCTCAATTTCTATGAGATCCCCTAAATAAGTTCCCGTTCCATGCGTTTCAATATAAGTTACAGTATCTGATGAAATTCCAGCCTTTTCATGGGCTAGCCTTATGACTTCAGCTTGTTGTTCAGGGCTTGGAGCTGTATAGCCTATCTTGTCATGGCCATCATTATTTATCGCTGATGCTTTAATCACTGCATAAATATGGTCGTTGTCTGCAATAGCTTGTGACAGAGGTTTTAATATCACAATGCCAGCGCCTTGGCCTACAACAGTACCTTGAGAATCTGCATCAAAAGCACGACATTTGCCGTCAGGAGACAATATCATTCCAGGCTGAAATAAGTATCCTTGTTTTTCTAACCCCCCCAAGGACACTCCTCCTGCAAGAGCCATATGACAATCTCCCACTTGTAATGCTTTACATGCTTGATGCACAGCAACCAACGATGTAGAACAGGCTGTTTGTATATTCACTGCAGGTCCTTTTGTATTAAGCCTGTAAGCTACATTTGTAGATAGAAAATCATTTAAATTGTTGAGGTTAATTTGATACTTACCTGAAACATCACTTGTTGATTCAGAAGGTAAAATATGTTCTGTCCAATAATTCGGAGCTCCTGCTCCGGCATAAATACCTATATTCCCTTCAAAATCCTTCGCTGTATAACCTGCATTTTCTAGGGCCTCCCAAGCACAGGTAAGAAATATCCTATGTTGAGGATCCATAATTTCAGCTTCTCTTGGGGTATATCCAAAAAAACTAGCGTCAAATTCTTTAATATTGTCAAGGTATCCCTGTGCTCTTACATAGTTGGGATTATCAAGTAATTTTTTATCAATGCCAGCTTTTCTAAGCTCATCTTTAGTGTAAAAGGAAATGCCCTCTTTCCCTGATTTTAAGTTTTCCCAAAATTCTTCTATAGAGTTTGCTTGTGGAAAGCGTCCTGACATGCCAATGATGGCGATCTCTTCTTGTATGCCTGAATAATCTTTAGTGTTGTTTTTGACAACCTGGTTATTAGCTTGAATTTCATTTCCTCGAAGGTACTCACTTAACGAGCTAACTGTAGGAAATTTAAATACATCTATAATTTTTAATTTACCCTGAAGGGTTTCTGGTAGAGCTGCGAACATTTTGACCAACAATAATGAGTGGCCACCTAAATCAAAAAAATTATCATTGATGCTGATTCTTTTGATACCAAGCCATTTTGCCCAAAAATCAGCAATACACTTTTCATATTTCTGGGTTGGTGGACTATAAATACTACTTTCTCCAACCGCCTTTGCCGTATATTTCAGTAGAGCTTTACGGTCAATTTTTCCGTTAATATTTAGTGGTAGTTTATCTAAGAAAATAAAATGCTTGGGCAACATGTAATCAGGGAGCTTTGAGCGTAAATAGTGATAAATCTTTTTCTCATCTATTTGGCTGTCGGATACATAATAGGCTGATAGATATTTATTGGTGCTACTTTCTGTTCCCTCTTTGATAAGCACTATACTCTGCTTTATACCCTCATATTCAAGGAGAGCGTTTTCTATCTCACCAAGCTCTATTCTGAATCCTCTTAATTTTACTTGAAAATCATTGCGGCCTACATATTCAATATTACCATCCTCTTGCCATCTGACCAAATCACCAGTTTTATATAATCTTGTGTTCTGTTGTAATGTTTTTTCTTTTTCACTCTGGAAAGGGTTAGGGATAAACCTCTTCTCTGTTAGCTCAGGTTGGTTTAAATATCCACGTGCTAAACCTACCCCGCCAATATGTAATTCGCCTACAGCTCCTATTGGTAGAGGATTCAGTTGATCATCTAATATATAACATTTGGTATTATTGAGTGGTAAGCCTATGTTATTCGCTCCATTACCATTGTAATGATTTAAGGTTGCACAGACTGTTGTTTCACTTGGACCATAAGCATTTATTATTTTTATCCCATTGGTATGATATTCATTTAATATCCTTTCATCTGTTCGATCGCCTGCTACGACTAGAGTATTTAATTTAAGGATGCTCTTATCATTCAGCAAAGCAGGAGGAATTGTCGCTATGTCTATTTTATTTTCTTCTATATAGGCGCTGAGTAATTGTAGATCGTTCTGAGCCTCCTTACTTGCCATGTGCAAAACATGGCCGTTTAGAATACTCAAGTAGACTTCAGACACATGTGCATCAAAGACATAATTTGAATACCATAAACAACTTTTAATATGATTCCTTGTTGTTAATCCGAATTCCTTACCCTGTGCAGCAACTAAATTTATGACTCCTCGATGCTCCACTAAAACACCCTTAGGTATTCCAGTTGTTCCAGAGGTATAAATTACATAAGCCAGATTTGTTGAGCCAGTATTCGATTTGGGGTTTGTTCTTGGTTGCAGTGATAACTGTTTTTGCATTGCATCACTATCTATAAATAGTGTATTGACTTGATTCATATTTATACGCTCAGCAGGGGGAGATAGCTCGGCCCCGTTAGAGCTCTGAGTGATTATATTAAGTCTCTCCTCATAAGTTGTGTTTGTAATGATTAAGCATGACTTCGTATCTGACAAAATATATTTTATTCTGTCTTCAGGATAGCTAGGGTCTAGCGGCACATACGCGCACCCTGCCTTAAGTATGGCTAACATTGAAACTAGCATATGTTCGTTTCTATCTAAGCAAAGAATGACCAGTGATTCTGGCTTGATGCCTGGTATCTGCTTAATACGATGAGCTAGCCTGTTTGCTTTTTCGTTCAGTTCTTGATAGGTGAATTTCTTACCTTCAACTACCAACGCAGTATCATTTGGAGTTTTTTCGACCTGCTCTTCAAACACTTTTTGAATGGTTTTATTAGTTGGATATCTCTTATCCGTTTGATTGCCATCAAAAATAATTTGCTTGCGTTGTTCGTCGTTTAAATAATTGAGATCACTTATTCTAAGGGTCTCTTGTTTTTTTGTATTATGTAAAATTTCAGATATTTGACCTAGTATTATCTTATACGTTTCAATGAATCTGGAAATAGTTTCTTCATTATATAAGCTTATGGCGTAGTTAAAACTTCCCTTTAAACAATCCTGCCCATCATCAATAAAAGTACTAAGATCAAACCTAGCAGCGTTAGACGTCCCATCTTCTGTTGTGTATGCTTTTAATATGTTGCTTAGATTATCATCTAACGACTCTTTTGAACCTCCAAATGCTGCAACCCTAAAGTTCTGTACTCCGAACATGACTTGAAATATTGGATGCCTGCTAGTATCACTAGGCACTTTTAATTCTTTAACTAATTTCTCGAATGGTAAATCCTGATACAGATGTGCCTCTATTACTTCGCTCCAAACTTGCTTAAGAAAATCTTTAACTAAAACAAAGGGATTTATTTGAGCCCTTAACACCAGTGAGTTCACAAAAAACCCAATTAGATTTTCGGTCTGACTGTAATGTCTATTAGCTATAGGGGTTCCTAATACCAGATCATTTTGATTGGTATAGACTCGCAGCATTAAATAATAGCAACCAAGTAATAGGCTATATAAGCTTATTTGTAACTCTTTTGCTACTTCTCTTAAGGCCAGCGAAAGATCTTTATCAAGCTCAAAGTATGAGTTCCTTCCAGTGTATTCTATTTTACTTGGTCTGGCTTTATCTGTAATTAAGTTCAGTGTTTCATAGCTTGCTAGCTTATTTTGCCAATAATTAAACTGCTCCTTGACTTTCTCATCGCTCAAGTAATTTTTTTGCCATATAGAAAAGTCCTTATACTGAATGGTTAATTCAGGAAGTTTTAACTCTGCCGGCAATCCCTGTGCCTTGCTTATATAATATTCATAATATTGTTGTATTTCCTTTAAGAATATATCTGCTGACCACCCATCGAATGCTATATGATGGACAGTTATGCTTAGGTAATTTTTTGAGTAGGATTCTTGTTGTTCCGGATTACCCTTATATTTTTCATTGATATCAGAGTTTAATTCATAGAAAAAAATTCTTATTGGGCACTCAATACATAGGTTGTAGATATGGTTTGTTTCTTTTCTTATATATTGTGATAGCTGTTCTCGGTTATCAACTTTTATCTTTCTTATGTGGACTGGATGAGATTGAGTGTTTTGTACAGACTGGTAAATTTCATGTTCGCTGTTTTGTTTGATGAGAGTCCGTAAAATCTCGTGCCTATCGATTACGGACCTAATACTTTGTTCCAAAATTTCAACACGTGTGCCGGGCTGCAAATTAAATACCATTGGTATATTATAGGTGTTTGTACCTTGTTCAAAGTTTTCAACAAACCATAATCTCTCTTGCGCAAATGATAAGACTTGTTCTTCCTCTTTAACAAAAACAGCCTTATTAATTATTTCATGATCTTCTCTTTCACTTTCTGTATAGTCACTAATGTGCTTTGCTAAGCTCTCGACCGTAGGTTTTCTAAAGATAACAGTGATGGGAAGTTTTATATCAAATACGTTATTTAATTTTCCTGTTAGTCTCATAGCTAGGATACTATTACCACCTAGCCTAAAGAAACTATCTTTAATCCCTATTTGATCTATTGAGATATTCAGTATGTCTGCCCAAACCTGACAAACGCGTTGCTGCAATTCATCTTCTATAGCAACACAATTTTCTTCACTGATAAATTCAGGATTTGGTAAAGCTTTCCTATCTAATTTGCCATTAATCGTCGTTGGCAAATTCTTTAAATGAATCAAATAAGTAGGGACCATATAATCAGGGAGCTTAGAATTCAAATATTGATGGAAACACTCCTCATCATATTTTTCTTCTGAAACGTAGTATCCAACCAAATATTTACTGCTGGACACCCCTTCATTATCCCTATGGTCTTTGACCAGAACTGTACTTTGTCTGATGTCTTTATAGCTTGAGATGGTACTTTCTATTTCACCAAGCTCAATTCTATATCCTCGAATCTTAACTTGAAAATCATTCCGCCCTATATAATCTATGTTGCCATCAGGCAATAATCTTACTAAATCTCCTGTCTTATAGAGCCGATTATTCCTATCTTCTTTTGCTTCTTTATCTGTTTGAAAGGGGTTGAGAACGAACTTCTCAGATGTTAAATCAGATTTATTGAGGTACCCCCTCGCTAATCCTACTCCCCCTAAGTACAGTTCTCCAATAGCCCCTATTGGCATCGGCATTAAGTTCTTATCTAGTACATAAGCAACAGTATTTGCTACTTGTTTTCCAATGTAAACTGCTTCTATATCTCTATTCGTACAATCATAATACAGTACATCTACTGAGGCTTCTGTTGGTCCATATAAATTATGTATTTCTGTTTGAGGTAAATTCTTATGGCATTCTCGAACTTGTGCTAATGGCAGAGCCTCTCCACTGCAAAAAATGTATCTTAAGGTAGGGATAGGGTTAATCTTAGCGGTGCTTAATTGATCTTTGTTAAGGCTGAGCATATTCAAAAATGCATCCAACATTGAAGGAACGAAATGCGAAATCGTTATAGATTTCTCATTCATAAGATCCATAATGGCTTTTGCGTCTCTATGCTCTTCTGGCTTAGCAAATACCACACATGCCCCATACCAATTAGCCCAAAATAGCTCCCATACAGATACATCAAATATATATGGCGTTTTTTGCAGTACCTTATCTTCTTCATTCAAGGGATATTTATCATTCATCCATTTAATTCGGTTTACTATCCCTTGGTGCTCAATCATTACTCCTTTCGGGTTCCCAGTAGTGCCAGAAGTGTAAATTACATAAGCTAAATCTTTGCTGCTGCAGCAGATATTCTGATTCCTATTCTCTTGTGATTTAAGCTGATCTTGAATTGAAGCTCTATCAATTGGTAATATTTGAACAGGAAGATCGTTTTCTTTTTGATCCGGATTAACTTTTGAGACAATATCATCAGCTCTATCAGTATTAGGTGAAATAGATTTTAAAACCTCTTCTAACCTTTCCACATGAGCTTCATTGGATAATACTAATCTCGTCGCCGTATCTGATAGAATATATTGTATTCTATCATCGGGAAGGCTTGGATCAATCGGAACATACGCACCTCCTGCTTTGAGTACCGCTAATATAGTAATTAACATGTGCTCACTTCTATCTAAGCATACAGTGACTAAGTCCCCAGACTTAATATCGTATTTTTCACTTAGATAAACTGCTAGTTGGTTAGCTTTTTGGTTTAGCTCTGTGTAAGTTAGTTTTGTCTCTTCAAATTCGACGGCTAGATTGTTCGGTGTTTTCTCTACTTGTTCCTCAAACAGTTGGTGAATGGTTTTATCTTTGGGAAAGTTCTGATCAGTCTGGTTCCAATCATATATAATTTTTTGGTATTGTTCTGAGCTCAGCAGGCTAAAACTTTTAATAGGGCTTATCTCTTTATAATTTTCTGCTCTATCCAGTTCATCTAAAGTGTCAAGAAATAATCTTTTATAGCAGTTCAAGAACTCTTTTAATAAATAAGTCGAAAATTTTTGCGGCTGATATGTGAGTGTAAAATCTATTGATCCGGAGTTAATATCTTGCTTCAATATTAAAGCACTTTTATTGATTGATAGGTTTGTGCTGCAGATATTTCTGCAGTCACTTTTAGCATTCTTTCTATTCCGTTTCTTAAGAGATTTATTATTTGTTTCGTCCAAACTCTGTAAAGAGGAAAAGAGGAAATCATTTGCCTTGTTGATTATGTCTAGAACATTATCTAGTTCATTAATTTGGTAAGTTATGCTATTTATTTTTTCATAAATATATTTACCTCCCTCTTTTGATATTTCCTGACGATCTATGCAAAAGATATTTTGCCCGCTATATCTACAAAGCAAAGCGGCAAAAATGGCTTGGCTATATAAATGAAATTCCGCATGAAATTTTCTGCTTACTTTTTCTAAGCACGATAGTACTTTTTCATCAAATCTGAATTTTATTTCGGCATTTGTATCAAACTCATTTAGAATAAATTCAGAATCTCCATTTGTTTCTTTTAATAAAGAATTCTGTTGAGAGTCTAGTTTTAAAAAGCTTAAATCAATTGGCTCTATGTCTAAATCATTCATACAGTTTTTTTCTCGGTGGTGTTTTTCCCAAGATTAGTGTGTAATAAAGAGTAAATATATCCGTATAAAACCCTTAAGGTGTTTAGTACCAGGATGTGTTGATGTTTAAATACTGCCACGTCTTTCCACAACGAGACACAATCATTTCTCCTTGCAAGCAATTTCTTAAGGCCGCTATTGGAAACTCTATTTTTTACTCATCATTTCCTTCTTGCGGCATGTATACCAACTCGCCTCTTAAAAACCTTTCATACATAGCTTCATAACCCAAGGCAATTTGGGGAATCCTTACAATACTTCTTGCGTCGATTGCATTAAGTTACAAGGCTGGGCGTCTGCAGCTAGAACGGGTAAAGCTCACTCTGGTTCTCTCTAAACCAATGATCCTCGGGGATTCGTAGAAGGACTTTGATGGTATAGAGAAACTCTGAATTTTCTTTATTTAAAAGGGCTTGATTATATAGATCCGTATTGAGTGCAATGACAACCGTTTCTCGTTGCTCTTTACAAAAGCAAATGAGGGTATAAGAACAGTCCGGAGGGAACAACAGAAAGGCTTTTATGTGATGATATACATCAAACAAAACCAGATCAGGAGGCTTGTCTAAAAACTCTGGGAAAAGTCTTTATACTGATTCCACATCTTATCATGAAAGAAAACAAAATTTTGGTTTTTGCTCCCCATATGCTCCCCCGGCGTATTTTTTGGTCTCTCAAAAACTTTTGAAACCATTGATTTCAATGGTGGGCGATGAGGGATTTGAACCACCGACCCTCTCGGTGTAAACGAGAGGGCATAGTGTTTTCCCTTATTGTACGGACGTATATTTTATTATATTTTTCAATGTGTTAAAAGAATTTATCCCATGCAGATATATCTAGAATTGTCTCTGAATTTCTCTCTATTGCTTCCGAATTGCTTCCGTTTTATAATCATAGAAAGTGAGTAACGAAAACAGTTTTTTCAGGATATAAAGAGAGAAATAGATGAATATAGGAAAAAAACTAACGAAAAAATTTGTAGAAAGTATCGTTCCTCACGAAAAAGAAGAACTTCTTATTTGGGACACTGAGTTAAAAGGGTTTGGCATCAGGGTATTTCCGACAGGACGAAAAACCTACTTCATTCAATACAGGAATCAATCCCAAAACACTCGACGCAAGAAAATAGGCGTCCATGGCGTTCTTTCAACTGAACAAGCCCGTGAGGAAGCTAAAAAGCTGTTTGGAGACGTAGCTAAGGGCGAAGACCCATCTGCCATTGCTCGTTTAAAAAAGAACATTCGTACGGTTTCAGATTTGACCAAAGAATATTTAGAATCTCATTCAAAAATTAAGAAAACGCCAAAAGGCTATAAGGAGGATCTCTATTTTTTAAACGAAATTGTTCTCAAAAGATATGGACGTCTAAGCGTTGAGAAAATCTCAACACTTGATTTACAAAAAATTCATGTGGAGCTTCAAAGAACTCCATATAAGGCTAACAAGCTACGTGATCTTTTAAGCAAAATGTTCAACCTTGCTGTTCAATGGGGATGGCGCCCGGATAACCCTGTTAAGGGAATTGAAAAATATAAAGAGTACAAACGGCATCGTTGGCTAAATAATGAAGAGGTTCAAAAACTATGGCTTGTTCTTGACTCGCATCCCAACCAAAATGTTTCAAATGTGATTCGCCTTCTTCTTTTGACAGGCTCAAGAAGAAACGAGGTTTTGTATGCCACATGGGATCAATTTGATTTAGAGATGGGTGTATGGACAAAACCTGCTCATACAACTAAGCAACGACGAATGGAACACTTGCCCCTTTCAACAAGCGCTTTAGACATTTTAATAAAAATGAAAATCGAATCAATTTCACCTTTCTTATTCCCTGGGAAAGTTCCCGGAAAACCTCTTCAAGAAATTAAAAAGTCTTGGGATAAGATAAGAAAGAAAGCAGGTATTCCAGATGTTCGCCTTCATGATTTGCGCCACACCCATGCTTCACATTTGGTTTCCAGCGGATTAAGCTTGAGCATCGTTGGAAAATTACTCGGTCACACACAAGCATCAACGACGCAGAGATATGCCCATTTAGCAGATGAGCCTTTAAGGCAGGCTACAGAGTTATTTGGAGGAAAAATCAGGAAATTAACATCAAAGAAGGATGTTTGAGGCTGTTAACCACTGGGTCGGCGGTTCGAGCCCGTCCCGGGGAGCCAACCTTCCTAATAGCTTTTTCTAATATCCACTTTCCCTAAAAATTTTCGGTGCCGCACTGGTGCCTCATGCTATTCGCTGAAATTCAGAACATGGAATGCTTGCAACTTAATACTTTGTAATCAGTAGGTCGTTGGTTCGATTCCGTCATCCTGCACCCACGTTTTACTAGATTTTTAAGTCTATCGAGGTAGATAAAAAATCATCGAGGATACTTTTGGCAAGCGCCCACCTTTTTTCATTCAATTTTGAAAATAGATATGGGCAAGACTTGGATCATCAAGTAAGTGGCTGAAGTTCAGTTATCCTCCCTTCGTAAGATAAAATAACGAACATGTTGGTTATATTTTCTATATTATCTGTACCTTCATCAAGACTTATCATCCATTCCTCGGGTTTTGAAAGCTCAATGTTGTCAGGAAATGGAAGCTCAGCCCAGTAAATTCCGTTTTGGGATTCAAAGGGCAAAGGTTTTTCATTGAAAACATCTGGTATTGTTAGATAGAGTTTTGGAAGTTTTCCATCAGACGCTATTTGCAATTGAATATATATTTTTTGAATTTTGTAACTCAACAAATTGGGCCGAAGGAGAGCTGGGCTCACTTGAAAAGTTAGAGGATTTCCCTGGCGAACAAATGAATGCCACGACGTTGAAAATTCCTGTGCCATAAACATAATTCGTTGTCCTTGGAATTTATTTAGTGCTTCTCTAACAGTTTTCTGAAAATCATGATTCCCCTGTGAGGCAGTATACTGAATGCGCATCACGACATCTGTTAAACTTGAGAAGTCAAACGGATTGTTGACTTTTGGCATTTCTAGCTTCCAGCTTGATATCGCCCCTGTCCCTTCAAAGGGCAGATAACGCTCATCATTAAAGTTGAGGACAAAAAGACCGCTATCGTTAAGTTCCTGTGAGAGAGCAACTTGTTGATTTGCATTTATATCCGTTCTGATAACTTCTGTATTTTTAATTGTTTTTCCGCCCAAGAGTTGTTTTACAACCTCTGGATCGTCCTTTAAGAGCGTTCGGTTACTCGTTTGTGTCAAGGTTGCATGAATGTTTTGAAAGGCGCCCACAACAGCCGGGAATGATAATGAAACCGATTTAATTTGGCGGCGATAATGTCCAATATAATCATAGTCAAAATCGGCTTCCATGAGCTCAAAACAACAGCTTCCTTTAGTGCGCAAGTCAAGAAGCGCTTGCGGGTCTAATTGAGCCAAGGAAATCGTTTTTTCAATTTCAAACGTTCTTTGATTTTGCTGCATATAAGTTGATTCCATTCGCTGGAGATCCAATTGCAAACTCTCTCCCGCAACGAGTCCTTGATATAAATTATTCCAGTGACCCGTTTGAATAAAATCTTGAGGTCTTCCTAGTTCGAATTGCCAAGCTTGCTGTGCCTGTAAAGCTAAATCATAAGCAAGTTGATAAGCTTGGAAATACAATGCTGAAAGTTTTCCTGCCATCCACTGATAGAGCTCTTGATTGGTGAACTGACTTTGCAGGAACTCTTCAACTTTCTGATCTTGTTCAATACTCTTTTTCAGCAACTGAATATCTTGAGCGGCGATATGCTTTTGATATTGAGCAGACACAATTTGATGCTGAATTTGCTCCACATCAAATTGAGCAAGATTCTTTTGAAACTCCCAATCCTCATTTCGGCGCTGGTATCCAGCGATCGTCCCTGCAATCCCAGAGGCCGTACTCAACGCACCAGCACTTCCTTCTGCAATATTTGCACCTTGACCAATGGCATCTCCGAAGCTCATACCTCCAAATGCAGTTCCAAAAGTGTTGGGGAGTAAATATCCTGCAACAGAGAGGGCTTTTACCGCTTGAGCTCCTGCTTGCAAACGAAGTGCAGTTCCGCTCAGGAGGAGCTGAGAAATTTCGCCTGCAGATAAGCCTTGATCAATCAAGAAAGTATAATGTCGAAGTCGTTCCTGCGCATTTTGGAGACTGTTTTGAAGAGCATGCAAAGACTCCGTACTCGCTTCAAGCTGATCCTGTTTACTCATGCGAGTTAAAGCGGAAAGATTCTGTTGGTTTCTATTATAAAGAAGCGTAAGCTCCGCAGAACTTCTCTTTTCGAGAGTTGAAAGTAGAGATTGACCGAGCTGGGTAACAGTTTGAGTTACTTCTTTCGCTTTTTGAATTAACGTTGAAAAACGATAATACGGCGTTCTAACTTGTAATTTCGGCAATGGTTTTCTGGTGTTCTCACCTGATTGAACTTGATTAACAAGCTGCATAGGATCAAGAGCCGGTTGAAATAATGGGAGATCAACTTTTTGACCATCAATGTTTAAACCGTGGCGAATGTTGTCCAAACGTTGTTGAACTCTCTCCCAATAGGCAATGAAGTTTCTATTTTCTGGCAAGCCAAAATAATCTCCAGGAATAAAGTTGTGAGGCGTTTGCTTTGTCGTAAGACCACTCACAAAGACTCGATTCTGTTCAATATGTATGAGGAACTCTTCTAATTTACTCAGATCGCCTTTTGCAAGTTCTTCTAGCGTCTCTATTGCTGGCAATGGACAGGGGCCTAAATCTACAGGTTCTTCACCAAGCAAATCGTAGGCTATGATGTAGATCATTGTTGCTTGAACAATATCTTCAATTGTATAGAGCCGGAACAGACTATCGCCCCAAGACAGTAAATTATTAATATAATGCATAACAACGGTTTTTTGGTATGCAATTGGACGCAGCCTTGCGATAGCATGTGGATCAAAGGGATCATTGTGATAATCCGCTAACTGTGCTTGGCTATTCAGGTCAGCTTGAACTTCTTCAGCCCATGTTTCAGCAAGCTCTTGGGCTAATAGTGGATTATTAGAGCTTCTCAATCCTAAAAAGCGCCAATATTTATCGTTATCGGGTTTGTCACTTGCAGTTATTAGTGTAAGAGGCTCATGAATTGTTGGATTAAAGATATATTCATACCATTCTTTAGCAGCCTCAAATTGCTGTTGAGTTTGCAGCTCACGGGCAACAAGAAATGGGGTATGGAAGAAGAGCTCCCAATAATACTGGCTCATTGATCCACTCATAAAATCAATTTGATCTGATGGCCAAGGCTTTGGGACATAATTAACATCTGGATTTAAATCTATAAAAGGAACCTCAGATGTCCTCTGAGCGTCTATAGTTAATAGACCTTGAATGCCACTAAGAAATAGCGTTTGACTTAACTGATCGATTGCAGTTGTATTGAGGCGAAAACATTCGAGTAAGGGAGAGGTATTGTTTGTATAGGGTGCTGCTAAAAACTCTATGCCAGTGCCCTCTAAAACATTCCAGTTGGGTTGTCCAATAATGGGGCCTTGAATATCAGCGTTTTTAAAAGCATCTTTTGGAACAACGGATGCCGCAAAATCTTGCGTGATCACATCCTTACCATTTTCATATAGGGCTTTAATTTCAGAATCGGCAAGATAACGATTATACCCAATGAATTCTTGCATGGTGCCGGAAAACCAACCTGCCTGTTTCCTGTTTCCTATGTAACAAATTTCAAATGATTTGGTATCAATTAGTTGTTTTTGTTTTTCTCCGTTTAACCATAAAGATACTTTATCTGTGCTTTGAGTATGGAAGGCTACATGGTACCATTTATTCCTCTCAAGAGGCTTATCCGTACTGGGATTACTTATATTGTTATAACTACAAATAAGTTGCCCTTCATGATCGATATATAAATTAGTAGGTAATGATTCATGGCCTCCCACCACATACATAGAATCTCCAGATCTTGGGAAATCGTCTATTTTTAACCATAAAGAGATTGTATTCACGCTAATTTTGATAGCTTCTTTTTGACTAGCATAATAGAATGTGTGTATGAATATGGTTCCCCTTGGTACTTCATAAGTATGGTCTAAAGTATCATTAGCCTGTGGAAGCTTTTCTTTTAAAGCATGACGAATTGAAAATAGGATGGATTTGCTTAATGAGGTATTCCCAAGAGTTGGTAGATGTGTCTCCGTATTATTATCAGCTTTTGGATTTGATAGATACGGACATATCATTGTTTGGGTAGACTCAAAAAAACTGGGGTAAACTCTATCAAAGAATTCTTTAGACAAAGTGCTATTTGGTGAAATTTCTAAAATAGGTCTAACATTCGTAAATTCTTCTATGATTTGTGGAGCAATCCAACTTTGGTTGAAGTCTAAAGAACTGTAATAGATTGTTGCGGTATATATTGGGTTTTTATCATTTGCCTCACCTCCGCTTTGCTGCTGTTCCACCCAAAAAATAAACCATTTTCCAAATGCAAAAACAGGCGTTAAAGGACCAACAGGCTGAATTTGTAAACTTATGTCGAGCCATGGTTCCCAACGAACAGGAACATAACGATCTTTTAAAAGAGGAAAAAAACCATCTTTTGAAGGAATAGCCTCTTTCTTGAATGTAGCTGTTCGATAATAATAGGAATATGGTTGCTGCCGCGTTCTGCCCACAAAACAAATCTGTTTCGTTAATGGATCTACTTGATGAGAACTGCTGCCAATAATTTCAAGGTTGGCAATCTCAGAGAACTCTTGCATGTATGTGCGTATCGCTGTTGCTGCGGCTTCAGGATCCGTCAAGTCGGCCTGATTAAGATTACTGATTAATTCCTTAAACTGTGGGGTTACTCTTTTCCTCAGCTCAGGTTGAATATAGTTTTCAGGGTATAGAAAGACTTCTCGATTGGCTTGCCAAACACGATAGTTCGCGAGCCATGACCACCAAAGATTGAGTTCTTCATCAATATGAGCATCAGGCTCAAGATGATTTCGGCATCTGTTAATATAAAGTTGTACAGCGGAAATCGCCTCTTTCACATAAGATGTGGTCACAGCTCCACTCACGCTGACATCAATCAAAAGGTACTCATGAAGTTGACGAGCCGTTTCAAGATCTAATTGATAAAGGGCAAAGGCGACTAGAGCATCTCGCTTGTTTTCATCGACTACATTCCTGATTTGCTGGATATCAAGAGAATCTTGTTGTTTTACAAGCGTTGCCCATAGGCTTTCAGCAACAGTCTGAAACATATCATAGGATTCTTCTGAAGCTAATTTGGTAATCTGAATTAATCCTGGGAGATCAATTCTCAAATCCGAAGCTGTTTGCATATAAGATTGAATCAAAGCAAATCCTGTGACTGTCCCAAACCATGGCTGTTCAGATGGGAAAGGTTCAAGTTTTTCCATAAAAAACTTAATTTGCTTAGCATTCCATTGTGTCAATCTTTCTAATATTTTAGACAAGCTTGAAAAATCTGTTGGATGTGACTTCACAGCATCAAAATATCCAATTAAACGGTTTTGAGTGTCCTGGAATGACGCAACAAATTTTTTAAATTGTACGAGGGTTTGGATATTCTCCAAGGTAAAGTTTGGTACCTTGTCATCGCCATTTTTTTGGACATAGGAAATGCCATAGTATTCTGGGTTTTCAAGAATACTTTGAGCCTCTGCAAAGGACAAAGATAAGCTTTGCATCAAAGCAGCATAGCGCTGCATGATCTGGAGCCTGCCAATACGATCGTCGCTCTCTTCTAAAATAGGATCTGTATTTGAAATCAGACTTTGTAAATGTGGGACGGCAGCCATGTGGTTCTCGAGCCCATTTACATTTAGGGTGAGGGGTTCACTTGTTGAAAAATCCCCGTGCGTAAGCCCACCCCAAAGCTTTAGGATAGGAACAAGATTCGGGGAAATATTATAAAGACCTGCTAAATGCTGGTTAAAGGTTTCTTGTTGCACGAGATAAAAATGGGTAAGGGTTTTCACAACAAGCGTGATAAATTCTTGAATTAAATTCGTGTAGTCTTCCGTTATATCTTGAAGCTCTAAATAAGGCCCAAAGAGATTTTCTATAGTTTCTTGAGAAGGTGCTCTAAGCACAAGCCCCTTTTCATCAACGAACCTATCTATCTTCCCATCGGGAGTATTTTTACCCAGGAGAAGGCTCCAGAATATGTTTAAGTCTTCTCGTTTATCCATAGATTGTAAAAGGCTTCTGGTCGCATTTGCAAAAAACTCTTCACTCAGAAGAACTTGTTGAAGGGCTTCTTGAAGTCCCAGGATAAAGTTTCTGCTTTCATCAATTCCTAAAATTCGATTTTGAATGGCTTTATCATAGCTTGCACCTGTGAGGATATATTGCAATTGCCCAACAGATAAGTTGGTTGTTGAAATCCATTGAGATATCTTTTTCAATTTTACCAGTATAGGGTTAGCCGCATCGCCCGGGCCCGCGAGAGTTTGATTTGGTTTTTCTGTAACACCGGGAAGGTCGACTAAGATAAAGCACTGTTCAATAGATAAGCTGGTCAAAATGGGCAGCTGACTTAATCGGTATAGAATAGAAAGGTTTTGAGGCTTCAAAGGTAATTCTCTGCCTTTAATATTTTGAGCTTTTAAAACAGCATCAGCAATCATTAAAAGGTCATCTTGGTTAATCTTAAGCGCAGCACAAAGCGCCGTTTGAATTGCCTGAGAATCAGAATTAATGTCCATGCTTATTCCGTCAGGTACTAGCCAAGATTCATCTTGGGGCCATAGAGGAATATTTTGGTTCATAAATATTTGTTGGAAAAACGTAGGGCCATCTATTTGGCCATAATTTTTTAATTGATAAATCCATGCGCAAATTTGAACAATAGGAAGACCTAACTCTTGATGCAAAGTTTTGATCCATGCAAGGTATGGGAGTGTCGCGTCATTGATGAGAGTTTTTTTATCATTGGCAATTTGCCCAATAGAATAAAGAGCCCAATCAAGATCTGCAAAAGACCAATTTAATGTTTGTGAAAGACGAATAAACCGATGAATATGATCAAGGCGCTCGAGTGTCAGGTTTTCTAATTTATCTCCATCCTTATTCATATCAATGGGCTTTTTAGGACCCCCCACGTTAATAAAGAACTGTCCATTTATATTGGCAGTCTTTTCTTCTTCACTTAAGTTTTGAAAAAGAAGTTCGTTCAGCTGAGTATGGCTCAGTCCTGTTTGTTTTAAAAACACATCAATATCTTCAAGAGCTTTTACCGGATCGGTTCCTGTTTTTAACCCATAATACGCGGTTAGTATTTTGGGATCATTTTTGGGTTCGCTAAAGAGTTCCCATTGCTCAGGTGATAGGTGTAACTGTTCGCGCGCAATGTTTAGCTGATCTGCTTGCTTTAAATCAAAAGCAAGATCTTGCCACAATTCACTAAGGCTGGTTTTCTGATGACTTAGGTAAGTTCGAAGCTCAGATAAAGGAATATTAATAGGAAAATGAAAGGGGTATTTAGCTTCAGCCAACGCCTTATAGTTATTTTTTAGATCATAAAACGGAAACAGGGCCCGCGTAAGGACCTCATTAGCAATGCTCAGTTTTGTAACGCGTGTGTTCGTATTTTCGCAGCTGAGGGGAAGTTCCCATAAATCCGGACGCCTGGATTGCAGAGAAAGTGGAAGAGAATTTGACTCATCAGCTACGCCTATATGAATATATCTGGCTTGGATTCTCATAAGGTCAACAAAATAAGCTGCAGGCGAGTAAATTGAGCGGCACTCTTCGCACGAGCAAAAATCCGTATTTCCAAATAAATCTTCATAGCTTGGCAGATCGCCAAAGGCTTTATCTGTTAAATCAGCAATATTATTAAAGCGCCCAGCTCGATAATAAGAACCTGTATTTTGGGCAATAGCTGCATAGGTGAGAACAGAATGAGATTTGCGTGCAAGAGCCCTTTGATAAATTTGTCGTGCTTTATCGTCGGCTGAAAGATCATCCTTGTCGAACACGGATTTGGTTTGAGCAACAAACTGTTGTTCGGATAGGGATGCAATTTGAATGGCCGAATGAAAATCCAAATTGTAGAGTTCAATAGCAATGTCTAAATCATGGGTCAAACGGACCAGGCGTTGAAGAGCCTTAAGTTCCTTGATAAATTCATCCTTATCAATCTTTCTCCGAAGAGGTGGCCATTTGAGCTTTTTAATGTTTGCATCTTTATCAAACTTATAGGTCCCCAAATCTAAAGACGAATTTGCCTTAAGAAAGTCGTTTATTTTTTTACTTCTGATCTTCATTTAATGGCCTCCTTGTTTCATTAAAGGTCCCTATTTCTTGCTTTCTGGGTTTATTTAAATAATAATTCATTTCTTGTCTCAAACTACCCATACACTGCATCCCTCCAAGGGATCTTTTTTCCATTGTTTCTATTTGTCTTTTCTGAAAGAAATTTTTCTTTGATCTGCACATCTCCATTCTTAAATCTATACCTACGTATAATTGGTTCATCATTATTTTCTTGAGGTCTTGTTCCGCCGCTACTAGGTTTTCCAATACCTAATGTCTTGACTGTGATTTTCTTATTCCACGTCACAAGATCAATGAGCATGGGATGACAACTGTTCATGCACGGATCATATCTTTGTGTAAAGAGAAGAGTGACTTTCTCCGGTTTTCTTAAGATATCTACAGCCTCTTGATCAAGAAATAATAGAAAGGATTTTTCTGAATGCGATAAATCATCTAGTGTTTCATTTTTAGCTACTGCATGCCCTATTTCTTTTAAAGCTTCACCCATAATTATATTATAATTGTGGCTGTTAGCACTTTTATATCTATGGTTTACTTTATTATTATTAACATAACCTACAAAAGATCCGATATTTTTGTGAGCCGATTTGGCATTCAGGGATTCATAGCCACTGCGAAATATCATAGGCTTTTTATTTTCCCCAATCGTACTTATCTCATTTTCGCCTCCTGTTTTTTTGTATTTAAATGCACCTATGCCAAAATTCTTGGAGTTTTTCTCTTCATTTATAGTTCTATCTATCTTGAGCTTATTTTTATTAAACCAATTAGCTTCTTTACGGCTTACCTTAGGTTCAAGGTTTGGATCTTGTGGTGTGACATTTTCAATTGATTCAGTATTATCCCGTATAGTAGGATTGTCATTCGTAATGTTTTGTGTGCTTGTTGTTCTTTTTTTTCTTCTTTCTCGAGCAGCTTGCTTATTTTGCTCTATTTGATTAACCGGTTGTTCTTCTACTTTCCTCTTTTTCTCAATTGGACGCTCTTCTCGATCACTTAGCTTTCTTTTTATGGGTTGACATCCTTTTTTATGACAATTTTCGACACCATGTCTTTCACAAAGACCCATCCCTCCAATATCCTCCATGGTTACCGGGTTACCTCCAACAAAGGCATAGATGTTGAGTCCGTCAATGGTTCCGGCAGGGTCAGGACAGAGCCATCTGCCCAGCCATGGGGCATAGTAACGCATTCCGTAGTAGTAAAACCCGGTTACACTATCCTTTTCTTGGCCCGAATATCGGTAATGCTTCAGGTCTTCGGACGTGCCGCTTCTGATATAAAGCGTGGTTTCACCATAAGGGCTGTATTCCTCGTAACTTATGGCTTCTCCCTTGATATTCACTTCAATCGTATTTGACCCAAGGTGATCACTCAGATGATAATGGGTGGTGATCGGGCTTTCAGTATTTCCTCCCTTTGTCCAGTGATAATAGGTTGCAACACCCGAGATGCGAAGGGACCGGCATTCTTTGACGAGTTCGAGTTTGTCCTTTGAAGGTCCTCGGTAGGTGCATCGAACTTCTAAGCTTCCTAAATAAAGGGTTTCTTTGATATGGAGTATTTTGCCATTGTCCCCATAATATTCATACACTTTGCGGACACGTTGACCGCTACTATCATAGACATAAAATTCTGCATCCTCCGTTCCATCTGCATGGTGAACAACCGTTGCTTTTTGCAAGTTGTCCCGATAGTTCCAAGCAAGCTGGTGAAGGCGCTGGGTCCTGATCTGATTGCCATGGGGATCAAAGTATCGATCAACAATATTTGAAAGAGGGGAAGGCGCATCTTTACCATCAATCGTTGAAATAACGGCTCGGTTGGATTTGTCGGCCACAACCATATGTCTTGTCCAACCTTTGCTGGCTGTGCTGGCATTCATACAGTGGGTGGTCCTGATTAGATTTCCACCCTTATCATAAGTGTAGCGCTCAATGTAATTCTCAAGCTTTTGATTATCATTGGTATGAACCCTAAAGTCGTTGAGAGGATTATCTTTGGGAGAGGATTGCGTGTTATCCGCTTTCTTTTGACGACCCGTTCCTGAGATCAGTTGATACAATGAATCATAGATATAGGTCCCTTTTGCGGAAACTTCCTGATTCCCATAATAAACTGTTTTAGGGATCGCATCCTCTTTTTGAATGACATTGCCAACCGGATCATACATATAGTGCAAATCCTGAAGTATAGTCTTTTTTGAGTTGATTGTTTCAATATGGATAACGCGATCTGTTTTAGGATCATAGGTATAGTTGGTGGTGGTTTCATTCCCTAAACAAAGGTATTTTCGTTGCCCTTTTGCGTTATACTCAATATCTTGAATATAGGTTATGGGCGGTAGGTTTCCGCGATGCGCTACTCGAATCTGATTTAAGAGTCCTGACTTGGATCTATATATTGGCTCTGTAATATTACCGTCTGAATCTGTTTCTGTGACAATTTGCCCAAGGGCATCATAGGTTGCACTTTGTGGATATGGAGGCGATAAAAGAGGTAGAAAATCCGACCCTGACCAGTCCGCTTCATTTCTGTAATCCAAGCGCACACGGGTTTCTCCTGAGAGGACCTGTCCACCCATAGTCATGCTATGAATGGTTGAAGATCCGGCCTGATCATAATGCTGCTTCAGTTGTCCATTGAGGTTTTCAGCTTTATTCTTAAGATCCCCATAAACCATCTTCTCAACAATATTATCGAGCTTTAGAGGATCGTCTATTGTACCAGATTTTTTCACGTGAACTTCTACGACTCTTTGTAATTTATCATAGGATGGTGTAACCGTAACGTGACGACTGTCATAAGAGAATATAGGGTTACCAAAGATATTTATCAGAGCCCACTGGGTTCCCCCATCAGCACTGATGGTTTTAAAGGCGAATCCATTCATGCCATAGGTGGTTATAAAATTGTGTTGGCCGATTTCCTGTAACCGTTGATCAGCACTTGTAAGCTGATTACCAGAGATATCATAAGTGAAATAATCTTGGATCAAAACACCCTCAGGATCATCTGCAGAGCGGCGTATGGTGCCTGACATAAGGGTATTACCCATATTGTCATGAATGCTTTTGACAGGCGTTTTATAAAAGTATTTGGCGACGTACTCTAGGTTTTCTCGCTCAGCTTCAGGCAGATCTGGATTATTGATATTTTGTTGGTAATAGGGAGAATCAACTATCGTATCATTCGCATCACTCGCAATGTCTTCCCAAGGTGTCCACGTGTGGGTTTCAAGAAACCCAGCAGCAGTCAAAGTTTTATAATGTCGCCCCAAAGGATCATAGTAAAGGGTGCCTGAAAAACCAAAAGTATCTAAGACTTCATTACTGACAAAATCAGGGGTATCTATAAAGTAAGGCTCATACTGTTGAATGGGATCAGCTTTATTATTATAAATTGTTCGGCTGGAGCTTAGCCAGCGATGCTCTGTAAAGCCCTTTGTAACTTTATTTGTCTTTGGATCATAAAGAAAGGATTCTCCAGGATCATGTCGTGTTTTCACCTGCAGGCTACGTCCAAAGCCGTCACTATAGCTTAAAGCGATTTGGGGTGGGAACTCTGGTTCTCCCGGATAGTTTTGCGCCCCAAGACTTAGGGTGACAAGCGGTTGGCCTCTCTCTTTCCAGGCAAACAAATCATAGTAAAAATAGGTTTGCATATTACCCAGAAAGTTCTGGGGATTTTTGATAATATCATCAATGGATTGAGGAATCAGGTTTGGTGCTTTTTGGACAGGATCGAATCCTCGCTCTTTTCCATTCTCTGTACCATAGTGGGACGTATAAATGACACTTCCTAAAGGATCAAAACTGACCTCAGATATATTATCATTGATATCAATCACCCTTTCGGGATGAAGGGTTTGGTAATCTATACACTCAGCTCTTGTGGAACTTCCAAGAGCATCTGTAATGCGTATAAGGATAAGAAAATACGGATCATAATCATAAGTTGTAATGGCTCCCGCTGGGTCTATTGTGGCTTTTAAGCTATAAAAAAAATCCCCTCCAAGATATTCAGGACGTGAACTGGGAGACCACCAATATCTATCTTCAGCCCCAAATTCATAATATCCCTGTTCAAGCCTTTCCTTTAATTGCTGTTTTGATAAAACGCCATCAAATGCACGTACAACCTCGGCATCAGAAAACTCTGCGGTTTTTTCTCGTCCGATCAGAAGGGGAAGAGGCGCCAAAGGAACAATCCCTAAGGGCAGTTGCTTTGTAACAGCATCCGTCCCTTTACCTGTAACTTCTGCAAAATATGTTTTAGACCAGCCTAAAAGAACAGCCTTATCCGTTGAGGGATTTTTATCAGTCGTTGTTTGAATGGCTTCTTCGACAGCTGTTTTAATTTTGCTAAATTCGAAGGCTTTATTTTTTGGAGGAGTTAATTTTGGGATATGATAGCTCCGCCCCTCATATGAAACGGGTAAAAAATAATGTTTCGGATCTAAATTTTCTTTCGTTAAAGTATTTGTACTGGCCAAAACCTTGACACTTTTTTGTTCGGGTAAGGCGCCTTCAACGTCACGCCGACCGTATGCTATGGAACAGCCCAAAAGTGTATTTCCAAATTCATCAACTTTTAGTGTAAAACTATGGTCAATTTTAGGATCAGCTGGATTGCGTTCGTAATTATAGCTGAACCCTTCTCGATCATGGACAAGGAAAACAGCATAAAGATTATCGCCGACGGGTTGTTGAACCCGAATGCAAGAATTGCTTTCGCTTATGGAGTAAGGACAAGACGATTTTTCAATATTATCGAGAGCGTAAATTTCACTTCTAAGAACAGTTCCTGCAAGAGCCGCAAAAGCTTGGACATAGGTTTGATTATCATAAGTATGCTCACCCCACTCGATAACACTGTCCGGACAAGAGAAAGCTTCCTTATCACCTTGAAAGTACTCTTTTGCGAACTGACGACTCAGAGAATCTCTGTCAAAAAATGCGCCCGTATGATACCAAGTCCGAGACAGTGTCGGAGCCACAACTGTTTCATTATTCTCAGACGTAATGAGAGGATAGTCGATATCCTGGCGGTCAACACGCCCGAACCCTCGAAACTCTCTTTCCATGCCATCATAATATCCATGGTGGTACGAATAGTGGCTCGTAAAATGGGCCCCTGAGATTTCGTCTCGAGTTGTAACTTTTGTCACGACTTGAACCGGGAAAGGAAGCGTTGTGATCCAAGGAAGCCCAGCCTGTTTGTCTTTTAGATAAAAGTCAACAGAGCTGCCATAGGTTATTTCTGTAATAGCTCCCATGTTATTATCAACTTCTTTGACAAGATAGGGCTTCACGCCCTGACAAAAATCATAACACCAGTGTTTGGGGAGAGAGGACCCATTCGGCGTACTCAAAATAAGGCACGAGTTCCCTCTTCCTTTGACATCTGCAAAGCTAATTTGATCTAAAGAGCTAAAATGTGTCGGAAGTGAAATTTCAAATGGATCCGAAAAACTATTGCCACTTTCATTCAAATAAATGTGAGCGCTATCTGACCCCAGATAAATAATATCCATGGCTCCAGATCCATCCAAATCTGCAAAAAAGATTCGCTCTGATCGATAATCCTCTGGAAAGCGCGGAGAATTTTTCATCGTAATTCCGTTTGCAAAGCGCCCATACCCTAAACTTGGCCAATACGTTACTTTTCCTTGCTGTACTTGGGTAAACTGAGGTTGCCCACTGCTAGCCATGTCAACAAAACGGCTCACTATATTTTCTGTATTGCCTATATTTACCGGCATATCATTCGGGGGATTTCGCAAGATGGGAGGACTCCAGTGTCCTGTTCTAAATGAGGGATAAAGCCGAATTTCTTGGTTTGTGAATTGGACAAGATCGGAAAAACCATTCCCAGTTAGATCAACCCATGCAGAGTTTTGGTCTGAAGATGGCGAGGGATAGTTATCAAATGAACGAAAAGGGCTCCACTCTTGATGCGAAGATACTTCCCAATAACCTCTTACACCTGATTGGTTTATGACAATGTCAATTCGACCATCGTTGGTAATATCTGTAAGTTGACCGTTTGCAAGTTCGCGTTCAACAGGAAAAGTCCTGAGTTGCTGCCATAAGGAATATTGGAGAGTTTCTGAACTTTTCAATTCCAAGTTCCCTCGAACGCTTGACGAAAGAGGACGGGGAGAAAAATTATAATTAGCGAGGGAAAACTCAAACTCTATATGCCGTGATCGATAATAAGTTGCAAAATTATTGCTATACAAAATCCCAGGAGTTCCTTCTCCAAATAGATCCACTATGTTGTAGTTCGGAGCGTTATTTACGCCTGGCAATGATTGATTTTTACTTGTCTCTAGCTCTTGCCACATACTCCTTTTAGGATCGAATGGGGTATACTTTATGTCTGTTGAAGGAAGTGACGCGGTTTTATAGGTCTTGGAGGTAAAGTCAAATTGAAAGCCTGTAAATGTCACTTTAATAAGCTCATTAATACGCGTCTTATTAAGTTTATAAAAAAAGCTCGTCTCTGAGGTAAGAATAGGCTCAGATCCTAGCTCATCAAACCGATGAAACATCATGACAGATTGGCAAAGGCGATAGGTGCGAATTTCAAAGCCCGCTGCATAAGTTGAAAATGGATCTGAACGACGGCACCAGTTATGAACAGGAATATAGGGTGAATTGTTGTTTTCATATTCACCATAATTATAAACAACTTCAAAGCTCCATTGGGAAGCATCTGATAATTCCGGAGCATGTGAAAGAATGACTGAATCATGAATAGGTTCTTTATTTCCATAACGAATTCGCTCAACATAGAGCTGGGCTCCAACTGTGCGATTTTTTTCGTAAATTTCGTTTGTATCTACATTTTCCGTATTCTCTCGTTTGTAGAAAATGAGTTGATGATCGCCGAGTGTGTCGTAGACTTCTTCGAGTAGCCAGCTAAAGATGTGATCCGGATTATGTGGATCAGAAAGTTTGGCCTGGCTTGTCTTTCCGTAGATGCTAATCGTGTGATTAGAAGAAGTGATCTTCCAAAAAGATCCTCGATGTTCGGTAAATCCTCTAGGACACCAATATTCAATTAATAAAAAATTTCCTTCATTGCGTTCGTAGTAACTTTTAATTTCATACTTTATTCCGTTTAGACTTTCTTCCCTCGTGCCCTCCCCTATCGGAACAAGATCTTCCGCGTTCAAAAGAAAGTTATCTTCTCCTTGATAAGTTGGGATCCCTTGACGCGTTTTTCTAGTGATTCTTGAAGAGCTGGAATCCCATCCCAACCCCCAAGTGCCATTTCCTTGATTTGATCCGTAAATTATATTTAATTGTGGAGAGGCCCCTCGGCATGGTGTTGTTCTTACGGGAAGAGAAAAACTTGCAGAACCTGAAAATTCGGAAAGTTGAAATGCGCCTTCCATTCCTTGAATTGTTCCCCCTCCTTTCGGAAGGTTAATTTCTCGCGAAAAGTCCGATTTTGAATTTAAGTTTTTTTGATCAGATTTTTGATTTTCCATAGATCATTATCTATAAAGAAAAATGATTAATTTTACGTTAGCGTCAACTCTTTTTATTTGTGTCACTTACAGTTGAAAGAGGATAAAGAATTTTAATAATTATCAATGATTTCTATAAGTTTTCTTCTCGAAATTCAAACTAGATAAGTCATCTTATTCCTAAAGTTAGGATGTTTTTTTCTTCCTTTCAGATTTTTTGTGATAAAAAGTTTTCCCTCCTTTGTATTTCCAAGCTTCTACCTGAAGATGATCATCCTCTTTTTCTTTTATGGAAAGAAGG
>CAYYRQ010000018.1:0-47082 GCA_964474215.1 uncultured Alphaproteobacteria bacterium | reverse complement strand
TATGTCTATGTGGTTTCGTCTTTGCGCGGAGGGACAGTGTCCCGACAAAGCAATCTATTTTTTATTTTCCCCGAACATGAGTGCGTTTTCACGGGGATGACAATAGGGGAACGCGAGGATGCCAAACCATTATGGAAGCGAGCCTTAAGTTAAGAAGATCTTAGGGAAGTTTCTTTTTTCGCAACACGATATAAAAGGCCCCTGCCCCGCCGTGCTGG
The DNA here is from genome assembly GCA_964474215.1 of uncultured Alphaproteobacteria bacterium. GTDB lineage: Bacteria > Pseudomonadota > Alphaproteobacteria > UBA9655 > UBA9655 > UBA9655. The sequence goes on along the minus strand of CAYYRQ010000018.1, from coordinate 46,864 downwards.
GGCTTAACCGGATTGGCATAGGAAATGACGCATGAGCGGAATGGATCGTCTTGGAGCCACAAAGGTAAATGACGACGAAGGGTCTGAGAGGAGTGAAGGGCCCCCTTGCCTGTAATAACAAGAAGATTCTTATAACCTCGGCTCATGCACTGTTGAACAAAGGATTCGAATGCATCTCGGCCTTGCGTCAGAGATAAACCATGAAGATCCAACGTGGCTTGGATTTTTATACTGTTGACTTCTTTACGCTGCATGGCAGTCGGACTGGGTTTCGTTTTAGAAGGTGAGGGCTTAGAGGGTAACGGTTTTGAACTGCCCTTCCCTAGCTGAGCCAGAGAAACCTTGGGGGCATCCTTTGGCTTTTTCCCTTTGATGTAATCTTCCCAAGCTTTGAGATCCTCAGGGGTCAGCTTTTTGCGCACCATCTTCCTCTCGTAATTTTTTGAGTGCTGTTTCACAAACGCCCAGGCTTTTCCAATTGCACCCATCACACGCAGCATGAAATTGATCAAGCGTCATATGCTGACGGATCAAATCTTTAGCTTGTTTCCAATTTAAAACCTGTCCCTGTTTTAATTTGAGAACGTCTTTATGTCGGGCGTCCAAGCTTTGGATTTTCTCTTCTTCGGTACATTTCTGCTTTCTTTTATGGGGACAAGCGGAACAAATGGAATCTGTTTGTGAGACAACCTCGATGGAGAGCTCTTCATTCTCACGAAGAGCATCCACGATGGCTTGAAAGTTTTTGACAAATTTTGGTGAGTACCCCATCCCTTGGAAAGCAAGGGTGCATAAAAAGTGATGGGGTCTATAGGATACCTTCATCCCTTCCGAACGTGGCGGACAATCTGTAAGGCTGAACATAATATGCCAGCTTTGACGATTCCTGGAAGAATGAAAGGAACAACGCCTGCATAGAACGCAGCTGAAAAACTTCCCATCAAATAGCTGAGCCATGCAACGCCAAAGATGAAAAGAGTTAGGGTTCCCAGAGCTGTCAAACAGACATCACTTTTCCAATTGTTTAAAGATAGTTTTTCTTTGAGGGTCGCCATGCCATAAACGGCAACAACAAATCCGAACATGTAGCCGGCTGTTGGGCCAACAAATTTAACAAGGCCACCTGAAAATCCTGCAAGAACAGGCGCGCCGCAAGCCGCAAGCCCAAGCCAAGACAGAAGGGTCGCAACAGCATGTTTTGGTTTATAAGTGAGGCCAATGAGCATAACAGCCACGGTTTGTAGCGTGATTGGAACAGGATGCAAAGGAACTTCAATTTGAGATGCTGCGGATAGGAGGAATACACCACCTAAAAGCAGGAGGACTTCATTTAACTTGTTAGGTTTAACATTGGATAAAGAAAGCATTTGCATTTTAATTCTCCTTATAATTTAGGCTCATCATGACACAGCTACAAAAAGCCTTCAAGAGAGTAGAGGCGATATTCTTAATTAGGAAATCCTGAGAAAAGGCTCGTTTTCCCTGCTATTCTAGATTGCCGCGTCGCTTTGCTCTTCGCAATGACGTAACTGCCTAACGTAGCGCATGATTTGTAAGCCAGAACATACAATGCCAGCTTTTAGCAAATCAGGAAGGATGGAGTGGAAAATACCGTTTACAAAGGCAGATGCGATTTCTCCTGTAAAATAGCCATGCCACAAGACACCAAATATATAAAGGACTAGCGCCCCCGCGATAGTGAGGACAAGATCTCCAAATAAGGTATTTAAAGAAAATCTTTCCTTAAGCGTTGCCATAAGGTAGGCCGCAACTGCAAAGCCAAACAAATAACCGGCAACTGGTTCCATAAAATTCTCAAGCCCCCCTGAAAGCCCGGCATGAACGGGCGCTCCACAAGCGGCAAGTCCGTGCCAAAACGCAATTGTCGTCATTGCCTGCTTTGGTGTGTAGGTCAAACCGATAAGCATAACGGCTAAGCTTTGAAGCGTAATCGGCATGGGTTGAAAGGAGATATGAATTTGGGATGCGATAAAAAGAACCATAACACCGCCCACAATGGGGAGTGTATCATGAAATTGCTTCGTAGAAATGTGGGGTAGTGAAAGAGCCTCCATTTGGGACCACCATATTATTATTGTTTTGTTTAATCCTGACATCACCGAACGGCACCTTCAAGATGCATGTCCTCTGATTTTTTAGAGGTGTTATTTTTTGGACACAATAAATGAAAGTAATACCTCAAGGAGTTCATGAATACCTTGCCGGCTGATGGCCGAAATCTCATAAGCCTTATGACCAGAGAGGTTTTCTAGAACCTCTCTTTTTTCTTGAATCATTTCAGGCGTAAGCGCATCACACTTCGTGAGCGCAATCACCTCTTTCTTTTCAGCCAAGCCACCGCCATATTCATCTAATTCTTTGCGGATCACTTTATAGGCTTCCCCCACATCCTCAAGCGTTCCATCCACAAGATGAAGGATGACACTGCATCTTTCCACGTGCCCAAGAAAACGTGCCCCCAACCCAACGCCCTCATGAGCACCTTCGATCAAGCCCGGCACATCCGCTACAACGAACTCTTTCTCATGGAGATAAACCACACCGAGATTGGGCACGAGGGTTGTAAAGGGATAATCAGCAATTTTGGGTTTAGCCCGCGAGACGACTGAAAGAAAGGTTGATTTTCCAGCATTTGGTAGCCCGACAAGTCCAACATCTGCAATCAGCTTTAAGCGAAGCCACACCCATATTTCCTCGCCAGGCCAACCTGGAGTCGATTTACGGGGAGCTCGATTCGTTGAAGATTTGAAATGCTCATTGCCAAGCCCCCCATCACCGCCTTTTAAAAAGGTGATTTTTTGGCCATCTTCGATCAAATCAGCCATCACCGTTTCTTTGTCTTCAGCAAGAATTTGGGTTCCGACAGGGACCTTGATAACCATATTTTTTCCTGCTGGCCCCGTACGGTTCGAGCCCATCCCATGATGGCCTGTTTCTGCTTTAAAATGCTGCTGATATCGAAAGTCAATGAGTGTATTGAGGTTAGAAACAGCCTCAAAAACGATATCACCACCTTTGCCCCCGTTCCCGCCATCAGGGCCACCAAACTCGATGAACTTTTCACGACGAAAACTGACGCAACCAGCTCCGCCATTGCCGCTCTTTAGAAAGATTTTTGCTTCATCAAGGAATTTCATAAGTCGCCCATAAAAAAAGGGGAAGGTTAACCTTCCCCAAAAACAGATAATTTTTTTGTGTTATTGTTCCGATGGGACAATTGAAACGAAAGTCCGCCCTTTTGCTCCACGGGAAAAGGATACATGCCCTTCCACAAGAGCAAATATAGTGTGATCCTTGCCTATTCCTACACATTTACCAGGATAGTACTTTGTTCCACGTTGACGAATAATAATATTCCCAGGAATAACGGACTCTCCGCCAAATTTTTTCACGCCAAGTCGACGCCCTTCCGAATCACGACCGTTACGAGAACTTCCTCCGGCTTTCTTTTGTGCCATCTCTCAAGTCTCCTTATTTCTTTGGTGATGTCTTTGCTTTGGGAGCCGCTTTTTTCGCAGGCGCCTTTGCTTCAGACTTTTTCGCTGATGGTGGGGCTTTTTTCGCAGGTGCTGTTTTTGATTCAGCTTTCTTTGCTGGCGCTTTCGCCTTTAGCTCAGCTTTTGGTGTTTCTTTCTTTGGCTCTGCTTTTGCCTTTTCAGGAGCCGCTTTAGCTTTTGGCTTTTCGCCTTCACCCAAAATATCCGTGATTTTAACAACGGTTAAATATTGACGATGCCCATTCTTACGACGGTAGTTGTGGCGACGATTCTTTTTAAAGATGATGACCTTATCATCACGAATTTGATCGATTATCGTTCCACAAACCCTCGCATGAGGTACAAGCGGAGATCCAACCTTAACGGAATCCCCCTTACCCATAACAAGGACATCATTAAACTCGATGGTCTCACCTGAGTTCCCATCAAGCTTTTCAACTTTTATAATATTATCAACGGCAACGTTATATTGTTTTCCGCCGGTTTTAATGACTGCAAACATTTTGATTCTCTCGTCTTTTATATAAGCAAAACGCAGCATGCGTTCTGATAAATCAGCTAGATACTTTCACTACCTGTTCCCGCCCCATCTGTCAAGGAGTTTTAAATGGGAAAAAATGCTCCCCTCCACTTCAAAGGGAATCAATGCCTGCTTCGACGTCAAACCCTAAAACATTCATTTCTCAAACAAAAACAAATTTGCGCTTGAAATATTAAATAGTGTATCTATATGTATGCACAATTATGAATGATGTAAAAAGGATATATTTCATAAATTTAGATAACGGTAAGCAACCAGAGAGTATCGTGAAATGAGCCGGAGGTGTTATGAAGTATCTGTATTTTAAGAAGTTTATGAGCTTCCTTCTTATTTTTTCCCTTGTCTTTGCGCATACGTGTTTGTATGCCGCCGCTACAGAACAAACTCAGCCAAGAAAAACGCTTCGATGGGCAAGATTTTTTGATGGGGACCGATACTCACCTACAAGGAAAAAAAAATTCACCAATCTGAAACGCAGCAAGCATCAAGATAGAAAGTTAGAAAAAGCCAAAAATAGAAAGCTACGAAAGAAAATAAAGCACGAGCAACACCTTAAAAAGAAAACTCTCCGTGCCAAACTCAAGTCTAGGCCTCACAAACGATACAAGAGTCACCTAAGAAATCTATTCTTGAGAATCCTTGAGCAGCATTCAAATCCAGTAATTCCCCATTTATATCTTCCCCCCATACGCAAAGCCACTAAGTCCCAACGCTATAATCCCGCCGCAGAATCACATGAGACACATAATACACCACCCCGAATTTCTCATGTTAGCCAAGTCAAAAAGCAAAATGAGGTGAACCACCAGAAAATCGAGAAAAAAGTAAAGTTTGAGAAAAAGCAGAAGCTTGAAGAAGTCCAGAAACGAAGGCTTGAGGAAGAGAAGCGCCAGCAAGAAGAAGAGCGGGAGCGCATAAAAGAACAACGCAAGCAGGAACATGAACGCGAAAAAGAACGTCTGCGGATACTTGAGGAAAAGCAGAGGCTTGAGGAAGAGAAGCGTCAGGAGGAAGAACGCCAACGAAAACTTGAAGAAGCAAAAATACAACTGGAACTAAAGCGCAAAGAAGAGGAAGCACGGCAACGTCTGCTTATACAAGAGCAGAAACGTAAGGATGAAAAACTGGAGCGCGAAAAAGTAGAACGTCACCAGAAACTAGAGGAAAAGCAGAAGCTTGAAGAAGTACAGAAACGAAGGTTTGAGGAGCAACAGAGGCGAGAGAAAGAAGAGCGGAAGCAAGAAGAAGAGCGGGAGCGCATAAAAGAACAACGCAAGCAGGAACGTGAACGCGAAAAAGTAGAACGTCTGTGGATACTAGAGGAAAAACAGAGACGAAAACAAGAGAAGCTCAAGGAAGAACAAGAGTGCGAGAAAGAACGTCTGCGGATACTTGAGGAAAAGCAGAAGCTTGAAGAAGAACAGCGAAGGCTTGAGGAAGAGAAGCGCCAGCAAGAAGAAGAGCGGGAGCGGAATCTGGAGCAAAAAGCAAAAGAAGAACAGGCCTACCAGGAAGAACAAGCACATCAGCGTTTGCTTGAGGAAAAGGAACGCGAGGAAGAAAAGGTGCGCCAACGACAGCTTGAGGAGAAACGGAAGCGTCAAGAGGAAGAACGCCAACTTATGGAAGAAGAAGAGCTGAAGCAAAAGCATAAGTTTGAGGAAGAGAAACGCCAGCAAGAACAGGAACGCTTGGAAGTGGAAAAGCAGAAGCGCGAGGAAGCGCAAGAACGCAAACGTAAACTTGAGGAGCAACAGAGGCGAGAGAAAGAAGAGCGGAAGCAGAAGCTAGAAAAAGAACGTAGGCTTGAAGAGACTCAAACAAAGAAAAAAAAGGAAAAGAACGCAGAACACGACTCACGCAAAAGCTACCCTAATGAAACATTAACTAAAAAAGCAGCAGTACAAATTTTCAAAGATTGGGGACTCGAAAAACATTTAAGGTTACTTCAAGAAAATTCGAACCAAACGCCCACAAAGACTGGAGAAATTGATCCCGAAGTAATGCGTAAATTGGTATCTAGCTATCATACATTGTTAAAACACTCAAAAGGCAAATTTGAGACGCCTCTCCTTGCAGAAGCTTTCTTAAGAATTATAGGTGTAGATTTAAATGTCGATAGGGTCGAAAAAATTGAAGGAGGGTCTGTTGGAGCTATATTGAAAATTACTGGAACCATGGGCGTCACTCGAAAGAAGCAATGTTTTTTTCTAAAACATCTTGAAGGCAACTTTGCGAACGGAAAAGAACGCTGTGAGAGCGAACTAGAGCATTGGGAAGCGCTCGTAAACTATATGAAGGAAGGCGTCATAAAAAATGTAGATGCTTTTTACGACATCAACCTTCCCATTGCAAAAGGAAGATACTTCTTTAATAACAAGGAACATCTTTGGGTTCTACTGCCGGCAGCAAATGGAAGAAGCATGGCGGATATTATCAAAGAAGATCTAAAAAAATTTGAACCAAAAAAAGATAAAAATCCTGATTTCCAAAGTACAAATGTCCTTAAACAAACAGCTAAAGTCGTTAGTGGATATGGAGGATGTTTAGGAAGATTCCAAGCCCAAAACCTGAACGATTCAAATACACCGGATATTTCATGTGAACGGAAAACTTATATTCAAAATTGGAGAACAGTTTCACATCTTGACCCTCACATGAACAATGTGTTTGTGGATTTTGACGAGAAAAATCGCCCTCTCTATACTTGGATTGATAATGAAACTATGGTCCTCACCATAGAACACGGAAAGCCTATTGGACTCCCTTTGTATGACCTTCTTTTATACATTCAGCAAGTTCAACGCCGATTAACTGAGAAGGAAATGGAGAAATTAAAAGCTGTCGACTATTTTGTTTTTAAGGGTTTTATCGACGAATACATCTCTGCTTTTCCTAAAAAGTTTCACGTTGGACTTATCAAGTATCTCGAACTCTTTTTTAGTGGCGCGACTGAGGTACAATTTACAGATACATTGGAATTTGAATTTTTTGGAAAAACATTAAACTACAAGTGGTCCAAGTCCCCAAATGATAAGCATTCAACCAGAATCATTGGCATAATACATAAGCATCTTAAAGAGAAACTATATAAGACGGAAACCTTCTAGAAATTAGTAGAAGGTGGGTCCACTTGAAAATGCTAAAGATTCCTGGATTGCTTCAAAACTTACGTTTTTCGCAATGACGATCATCTACTCTTAATGACTAGAAATCCCCTCAAAAAGAAAGGCAAAAGCCTACATATTATCTTCCAGCTCGTAGAGTTCTTCACGGGTGAGGCACTCCCCCTCCACGCGATCAATGAAAAGGATGCCATCAAGGTGATCAATTTCGTGCTGAATGAGGCGGGCCAGAAAGCCCTTTGCGGTTCCAGTAACCTTTTCTCCCTCAGGCGTCCAAGCTTCATAGGAAATCTCGGTAAAACGAGCCACTTTCCCCACCAAGTTATCAACAGAGAAGCACGCCTCCCAGTCCTCGGTTTTATCCTCAGAAAGCGGTTTGTACGAAGGATTGACCCATATGGACTTTGGCAATGTATCGGTAAAGTCAGGGCGATGCTTTTTGATCTCCTCATCCGCTTCGGCTTCAAGGACGAGAGCTCTTGTATGAAATCCAATTTGAGGGGCTGCCAGTCCCCCACAATTTTGTTCGTTATCAAACTTTGCTTCTAAAATTCGAATGACTTCACGAGCCTCTTCGTTCAAAGGAAACTGCAGCTCTTCTGTGGGTTTTGTAAGAACATCCCGGTTCGGACAATCCGGGTCGTTGATAATCACATAAGATGGCAGATTCTTTTTTTTCCACGCAAACATTAAAAATTTCTCCTTTGTTAACGAATATAAAACAATTTTTACATTATCTTTTCAACAGAATTCGTATAAGCTACACCTCAAAAAAGGGCTTCACATATGGAAATACTGATTTGGATTTGCGTCATCGGCCTTATTCTTGGGCTTTTACTCATTGATCTGGGTGTCTTTAACCGCAAACCCCATACAATTTCCATGAAAGAAGCTCTCATCATGAGTATTATATGGGTATCAATTGCCCTACTTTTCAATGTTTTTGTTTGGTTTTCAAGAGGAACCGACCCGGCCATTGCCTTTTTCACAGGCTATTTGCTTGAAAAAATGCTGAGTTTAGACAACATGTTTGTCTTTGTAATGCTTTTTCATTATTTTGCCGTCCCCTCCTATCACCAACACCGCATCTTATTTTGGGGTATTCTTGGCGCAATTGTATTTAGACTCATCTTCATATTGCTTGGTCTTAAGCTCGTCGAAGTTTTTGATCACGTCCTTTATCTATTTGGCGCATTTCTTATTTATTCCAGCTACAAAATGTATTGGCGAAAAGATGATCAAATAGTACCAGGACCGAACAAACTCATTCTATGGATAAGTCGATGGTTCAGAATTAAAGAAAACTATAAAGGACGTCATTTTTTTCTCAAGCGAAATGGCCTATGGTATGCAACACCTTCCTTTATTGTCCTGCTTTCGATTGAAATGAGTGATATTATTTTTGCTGTTGACTCTATTCCCGCAATCTTCGCAATCACATTGGATCCCTTTATTGTTTTCACATCCAATATTTTTGCCATCTGTGGACTCAGGTCCCTGTACTTCCTCCTTGCAGAGAGTCTTGCGCGATTTTATTACCTCCAACATGCCATCTCGCTCATCCTTGGATTTGTAGGTGTAAAGCTCCTTCTTAAGGATGTTATCAAAATCCCCGTTCTTATTTCACTGATTGTTGTTTTCACCACAATCCTCATCGCTGTTCTTACGTCGATCCAAAAAAACCGACGAATGAAGGATTAATTCATCTTTTCCTCTTTGGCTGTTTATGATTAAATATCATTTAATAAAAAAAAAGCGAGAGGGTTGGGAGGTATAAATTGCTCGAACATTTTCTAAAAAGCTTTGTTAAAGTTGGCACGCTAAAACTTAAGGATTCTCAAGGCAGAACTCATTCTTTCTCAGCAACTCCACTCCCCCAAGCTTCTATTCACCTCCATTCAAAAAAAATTGAAACGCAACTTCTTCATTCTCCTATGCTCGCTCTCGGAGAAGGTTATATGAATGGTGACATCACCATTGAAAAGGGAAATATTTTTGACTTTCTTATGTTCTGCGCCATGAATGATGAGGAACGAAAACCCTCATTTTTCGAAGAACTGATTAACAAGTTTTCTGTTCTTCGACGGTTCCTGCACCAACATAATCCAGTGAAAGCATCGAAATCAAATGTAGCGCACCACTATGATTTATCGGAAGATCTTTACCGACTATTCTTAGATGAGGATATGCAATATTCCTGTGCATACTTTCGACATATAGATGATAGCCTTGAAACAGCTCAACAAAATAAAAAACATCATCTCGTCGCTAAACTTAATTTAAACCCAGGCCAAAAAGTTCTTGATATTGGGTCCGGTTGGGGAGGCCTCGCCATCACCATTGCTCAAAAAACGGGGGCTGACGTTACGGGATTAACCTTGTCAGAAGAACAACATCGCGTTGCAACACAGCGGGCGAAAGAAGCTGGCCTTGAAGATCGCGTTCGCTTTCATCTTCGAGACTACAGGCAAGAAAAAGAGGCTTACGATCGTATTGTTTCAGTGGGCATGTTTGAACACGTTGGCATTAAGCATTATAAAGAATTCTTTGATAAAGTTCACACCCTTTTGAAAGAAGATGGTTTTGCTGTTTTGCATTCCATTGGTTGTTCAAAAGAACCAAGTGTGCCTAACCCTTGGTTAAATAAATATATCTTCCCGGGTGGATATTGCCCTGCTCTATCAGAAACCCTTAAAGAGATTGAGCCAAGCGGCTTAGCTGTGACTGACATCGAGATCCTCCACCACCATTATGCAGAAACTCTCTACCATTGGCGTGCACGTTTTACAGCGCACATTGATCAAGTTGTGAAAAAATGGGGCGAGCGCTTTTATCGCATGTGGGAATTCTATCTGGCTTCCTGCGAGGTTGCATTCCGGAAACGAGGATTTATGGTTTTTCAAATCCAAATGGTCCGCAATGCGGAACGTGCTCCTCTAACGCGAGACTATATCTTAGAGGAAGAGAATATTCTCGCAAAAGCGAACACAGAGGCCAAACCTCAATCCAAAAAAGCACCGAAGAAAGCAGCTCCGAAAAAAGTTGCAGCTAAAAAAGCGCTAAAGGCAAAGAGTCCAGCGTCAAAGAAAAAAGCTTCGTAAGTTTGCGAGTATTGGCATTTCTCAAGATTTAGTCATTCAGATTGCATTTTAGTATAAAAATCTGGATTGCTTTGAAACTTGGGTTTCTCGCATTGACGCATCTCATTACCTAACGTCCCCTCACCCCCAGGAATGCTAGAACCAACCCCACAAAGGGGCGAGGTAATAGTCCATTGTGCAGGGATGACATTGATCAAACTCAATACAACCTGTTGACGCGCCCTCGAAATAAATTTAATTAAATTAGAATGTCCTTTAATTGAATCCGACGAAAGCTTTACGATGAAAAAATATTCTCTCCTTTTATTCATATTTTTAAACTTTGTAACAGGGAGTCTTTTATATGCTACTGCACCTCAAGTTCAAAAAATAGAGTCCATTTCACAGTTCTTGAGCAAGCCAGATACATTAAAAAAAGGGGACATCTTACTTTTAGACATTGATGGAACCCTTATGCTTAAAAGAATTTGCCCCGTCAGGTATAATCTTTCGTCACAGGATATTCTTAACAAGAACTTGGTCTTCCTCGAAAAAGTAAAAGAGAAGCACGGTCAAAGAGCATACAAAAGACTTAAAAAAATGAAAACAGCGGGCGAATCTCTCACCGAACCAGCTCTTCCTGAAATTCTCAAAAAATTACAAAACGAAAAAGGGGTTCATATATTTCTCCTTACAAATCGTAATGAGAAACGACAGAACGAAACAGAAAGAGAACTTTCATCTTTAGGGTATAGCTTAGAACGCTTGAGCCAGTATCCGAAAGAATCTTTTGGTATCGTCGGTGACCATATTTTTATAGACGGTATTTTTTATAAGCATGCAGAAGAATCAAAACCGACCAGCAAAGGACTATCGATCATTGACATCCTCGCCGCTATTCGGAAAGAAAAGCATTTTTCCCCTCAAGCCATTTATTTTATAGACGAGAAACAACAGAACATTGAGGGAGCAGAGCAAGTGCTTCGGCAAAAAAATCCAGACATCCCTGTTCACCTGATCCACTATGAGGCCTCTCCTCGATTTGATACGCCTGAAAAACTTGAGGCCTTTTATCGGGAGAACACCCCTCATTTTGAAAAATATGAAAGCTTGTTTAAAGAGACCTTTTATAAATAAAAGGATATGCTTCTAAACCTTTTCCTTATCATAGACATGCAAACGAGGGTCTAGAGAAGGCAAGAGAAGCGAGGTAAATGGCTATTAACTCCCTCAACTATCAGGCAAGAAACCACCAACCTGGGAGCGCCAAAGTTTCTGGTAAACACCCTTTTTCTCAATAAGCTCTTTATGGGTCCCTGCTTCAATGATCACGCCTTTATCAAAGATAAGCAAGCGATCCATATGCAGAAGCGTCGAAAGGCGGTGAGCAATTACAAGGGTCGTACGGTTTTCCATCAACTGGGAAAGACTGTCTTGAATATCCTTTTCCGTCTGCGAATCGAGAGCACTGGTTGCCTCATCAAGAATCAGGATAGGCGCATCTTTGAGGATCGCCCGTGCAATAGCAATACGCTGCCTTTGACCACCGGATAACTTAATGCCACGCTCACCCACAAGGGTATCATATTGCTCCCCCAGAGCCATGATAAAGTCATGGGCGTGGGCTTTTTTAGCTGCATCAATAACTTCCCAGTCCTCAGCGTCTGGTCGCCCATAGCGAATATTATCCATCAATGATCTATGAAACAATGAAGGATCTTGGGGGATCAAAGAGATGGATTTGCGAAGACTTTCTTGGGTAACGTCTGCAATATTTTGATGATCAATGAGGATTTGACCTGATTGAATATCATAAAAGCGCATGATTAAGTTCACAAATGTCGTTTTTCCACTTCCCGAAAAACCAACAAGCCCCACCTTTTCTCCAGGATGAATCTTTATTGATTTCTCCGTGAAAAGGGGCGTTGTTTGTCCGTATTGGAAATGAACTTTTTGGAACTCAATCCCACCTTCAGTGACTTTCAGTGCTTTGGCATTAGGCGCATCTTGCAAGCCAATCGGCTCTTGAACCAATTGTAAGGCTTGCCTCACAATACCAACCTCTTTGAAAAGGTTGGGAATTTCTAGAGTTGCGCTCCACAACATACCAAGCAGGTTCCAGGTCGTATTAAAAATAATAACGATCTCACCGACTGTAATCATGTCATTAAGCCATAACCAATAAGCATATATATTAATAAATAGACCAGCTCCCAAGAACCCTGCCACACCGAGGATGGCTCGCACTTTCATGATATACATCAACATTTTTTTGAAAAGCGCTTGTTCTTGCTCTTGAATAACCCCCGCATACTTCATCTCATAGGCTTTGTTCGCAAAGCTTTTTACGGCAAAAAAGTTGGCAATGCTATCAACGATTCGCCCATTAAGTGTACTTCGTGCTTCGGCATGGTCTTGTGAATAATCAGCACATTTCGAAGCTGTTTTTAAAGTCAATGCGATGTGTATCAAAGCCCATCCGCCGAGCAAAACAGCAAAAAATGGATTCACCAGATAAAAAATGACCGTAGCTATAATGATAGCAAGAACAACAGGAATATATAGGACAACAAGCATGAAAACGATATGGTCAACATTATCGACAAGATCGGAAATCTTAGTCGCGATATTGCCTGCAAAGCGTGAGGAAAAGAAACTCTGAGATTGGTCCTGGATATGGGAAAACAAATACATACGGGTTTGCTTTTCCAATATTGGAAATGTGTTAGCAATCAATACTTCACCAATACGGAAATTAATCTCTATACCAACCCACAAGCTGATGGCACCAATGACAGGCCATTTAATCGCTTCCCAAACAGCTGATTTATCACCTGAATAGGTTGTAAAGCCGTCAATGATATGGCCAAAAAACAAAGGAAATATTGTCTGGTCGATGGACCAACCAAACCATAACAGCTGAATGAGTAATATTTTGCCCCACTGCTTTCTCACAAAAAACCAAATAAAGCCAAGAGTTGAGTTCGCGGGTGCAATTTCTTTTTGCATGCGCATTTGTTGTTCCTATTACATAAGGATATTAAGATATATATTTGGAGATGCGGGTTAAGCTAAGTCATATCCTATCAAAGCCTATGGGAATTAGCAACCCCCCTCTCTATTTAAATAAAAACCAAGTAATAATAGGTAGTATATTGACAATTACTTATTTTTATAGTACTATAATAGTGGGGCGAAGAAAAGAGACAACTGATGCTAGCCGTATTGGGTCTTAACTTCGCCCCCCTTTTTATGAGCCCTTTAAGGCATACTCCCACTACTTTTACGAATAATTAACGAACATAATATATAATATTCTTATATTTTAACAAGGAGCAGCACATATGACTTATAAATTACTTTTCGCATCATCACTCTTTTTCGCGACAGCCTCTCAGGCTGATGTAGAATCCGTTTTTCAAATGAAGTTAAGCAATTATTGCCCTAAAAATATTGAATCAGAAGCTATCCCCTATAAAATCCAAGGTCAGAATGTGGTTGCAACACTAACGGGGAGTCTCAGTCGTGAGGATACTTCTTGTACTTATGATGGAAAGGTAACTTTCCAAAACTTGACAAACAGTTATATTAAAGTAAATCCCTTTACAACACTTGTAGAATTCAAAGTTACGTCTCCATCAGACTTTAAGAACCCCTTTGAGCTCACCTATACTTATAAAGGCACAGTTGCTGCGTCAACGCCTCTCACTTATAACCGCCCTCAAGAATTCATGATGCAAATTCCCGATGGCAATCAAATGGTGAAGTCGGGATCTTTTCAGGTCAATACGGCACCTGCCGTACAAATCACCGGCGTAAGTGGCCTAGATGCTCCTAACGGTATTATTGCCTCTTACAATAACATTTTAAATACGGCTAATCATGCCCAGACGCTCATTGTAATGGATAGAAATTGTGCAGGAGAACATGTTGTGAATTGTCCCGGGGATTCTCGTCCTGATAAAGTCACTGTCGAGAAATTTGAGTTATCAAAAGAAGGAATTAGCTTAGTTGAAGACGAGATCCGAAAACAAACATCCTCTAAATAGATGGTAAAAATTGAGGAAGAATCGGTGAAACTAAAAGTAGCGGCCTGACATACCGCAGAGAACAATAGCTTAAAATCGTATAGGGTGGCATTGGGCCTTCACCAAAAACGCAATGTATATGTTTCGTAACCGGATTTTCTGATTCTCACCCTCAGTCAGATTCAACTTGGGTTGCGACAAGCTTCCAGTTGGGGTTGGTGCTCGCCACGGGGCGGGCAAAGGTCCAAATGTCGGTCACTTCAATGTAGCGATCTGGGTCTCCTTGGACGACTTTCCCCTTTGCGTTACGGGTTACAAGGCATTGTTCAGATACAAACCGAACTGTGATATAGGCGGTTTTTTTCTCTTCTAGTTTATCCAAAACCTCGGCGGTTACAATCCGCGGCACGAGAATTTCGAGAGTTTTCTTTTCTTTTTTCCTTTTATTGATGGCGTCTTCGAAGGTTTCAAGCAAAGGACCATCTAGCAGTTTCTTTAAAACCTGGACATTCCCATCCGCGTAGGCTTGAACAATTTGGCGAAAGGCAACTTCCGCCCCCTGTAAAAATCGATCTTTGTCTGGGGTTTCAGGATTGACTTGAGCTTCGGCCCGACTTGTCTCTGCCGCTTTTGACCGAACAGGAATCACGTCCTCTTCCTCACCTCTTTTATGCTTACGAATCGGCTTATCTTTTTCATGAGTCCCGAGAAGACTCCACAGCCGATATCCTAAAAAGAGGGCAGTCGCAGCTAAAAGCAGAAGATCTAAATAGGCCATCAAATTTTCCTTTCTATCCTCTTATATACAGTGTTTCTATATTTCTGTCATCTTATGGTTTCGAAAACGGAAAACAATACTTGCATCATATAAAAAAATGATTAATATGTTCCTAAATTGCTACTGAAGATCAGGAGTGGGTTTAAGCCCACTTTTTTTGTGGAATAAATTTAGAAGTATGAATATTGAGCAACATATTGAAGAAATCATCTCACCTGCCCTTCTCCACAAGGGTTACAGGGTTGTTCGGATTCAGTTTCAAGGATCAAAAAGAAAAACGCTGCAAATCATGATTGAGCGAACAGATAACGAAAATGTGAGTGTCGATGACTGTGAAACCGTTAGCCGGACATCCTCCGTGCTTTTGGATGTTGAAGACCCCATTCATGAACCTTATATTTTGGAAGTCACGTCACCTGGTTTGGATCGACCTTTGGTTAAAAAGGAAGACTTCGAAAGGTTTGCTGGCGCAAAAATAAAAATCGAACTGAAGACACCCCATGAGGGAAGTCGGAAGTTTCAAGGTCTTCTCCTTGGGGTGGACGAAGACATGGTCAAACTAGAGCTTGAACCCCAAAAAGAAATTGTAAATTTTCCCCTTTTTAATATTAAAAAGGCTAAACTCATCCCAGATTATGAAACGTTGAGGTAACCATGACGGAAGTAAATTTTACACCTGGAAGCAAAGATCTTTTAGTTGTTGCAGAAACAGTTGCGCGTGAAAAATCAATTGACAAGGAGCAAGTCCTCGAAGCTATGGAGCACGCCATTCAAAAAGCTGGCCGTTCCAAATATGGATATGAACACGATATTCGCGCTAAAATTGATCGCAAGTCAGGTGAAATATCCCTCGCACGTTACCGGGAAATCGTCGAAGAAATTGAAAATCCCTTTACACAAATTACGCTTGAAGAGGCTCAAACTATTGATTCCAAACTGGCTGTTGGAGAATTTCTCACCGAAGTTCTTCCTCCCATCGATTTTGGGCGCGTTGCTGCGCAAACTGCAAAGCAAGTCATTTTCCAAAAAGTGCGTGATGCTGAACGTCAACGTCAATACGAGGAATATAAAGACCGCGTTGGTGATATCGTAAACGGTGTTGTCAAACGGGTTGAGTTTGGAAATGTCTTTATTGAGCTGGGCCGGGCAGAAGCGCTTTTACGCCGCGATGAAATGATTCCCAGGGAAAACTTAAGAGTGGGCGACCGCATCCGCGCCTTTGTTTTTGATGTTCGCGAAGAACCACGCGGTGCACAAATTTTTGTCTCAAGAAACCGTCCTGAGTTTATGGCTAAGCTTTTTATGCAAGAAGTTCCCGAAATCTATGATGGTATCATTGAAATAAAGTCAGTTGCGCGTGATCCTGGAAGCCGTGCCAAAATTGCGGTTATGTCTCCCGATCCAACCATTGATCCTGTCGGATCTTGTGTGGGTATGCGCGGAAGCCGTGTACAAGCTGTGGTTGCTGAACTTCAAGGCGAAAAGATTGACATTGTTCCTTGGTCAAACAACCCCGCAACATTTGTCGTGAATGCCCTCGCACCCGCTGAAGTCGCGAAGGTTGTCGTTGATGAAGACAGCCAAAGAATTGATGTTGTTGTTCCTGAAGATCAATTGAGCCTTGCCATTGGAAGGCGCGGTCAAAATGTAAGACTCGCATCCATTTTGACCGGTTGGAAAATTGACATCCTGACAGAATCACAAGAATCTGAACGGCGTAACGAAGAAATGAAAGTCCGATCAGAGCTCTTTGTTAAAGCCCTCGATGTTGATGAAATGATTGCCCATCTATTAATCGGTGAAGGATTTAGGAAGCTTGAGGAAGTTGCCTATATTGATATAAGTGAAATCACGTCAATTGAAGGATTTGATGAGGACCTCGCGAATGAGCTTCAAAGCCGAGCTAAAACATATCTGAAGAATCAAGAACGCGATTTGACAAATCGGTTAAAGGAGCTCAAAGTAGCTGAGGACTTAATGGCGCTTGAAGGATTAAATTTAGAGATGCTTGTGCAGCTTGCTGAAAAAGGGATCAAAACACGAGATGATCTTGGGGATTTAGCGACTGACGAGCTTATTGAACTCTTACCAGAAGGCCAGCTCTCAGCTGAAAAGGCAGAAGAAATTATCATGAAAGCACGTGCTCATTGGTTTGATGAAGGTGAAGAATCGAGTGAAAGTTAACACGAATGACAGATAAGACTGACAAGGATACGGAAAAGAAGCCTCTGACGCTTTCCAAAAAGACGCTCACTCTGAATAAAGAGAATGGAGCACCAAAGGTGCGCCAAAGTTTTACGCATGGGCGTTCGAAAACAGTGACTGTCGAAGTCAAGAAAAAGCGTGTTGTTTTGCCAGGTGATTCCAGTCATCAAGGAAAAGGAAATTCTGAAAAATCAAGTTCTGGTGGATTGAGCTCTGAGGAAATCCAAAAGCGCATTAAAGCCATTCATGGTGCGATGAGCTCGAAAGAAGCTGAGTCTGAGGCCAGAAGAGCTGAAGCCAAAAAAGAAAGAGAAGACGCCGAAAAACTTGCCGAAGAGGAAGCGGCAAAGAAAGATGCAGCCAAGAGGGAGACAAAGCAAGAAGAAGCGCAACCAACGGATGTCTCCCCTGAATCAACTCAAGCCCCTGCACACCAACATCATCGCAAAAAGTCGACATATTCGGCCTATGATGATGAAGATGAGTCTTCCAAAAAAGGGAAAAGCGAAGGAAAGCTTCGAATTCCGGTTGTCAAAAGAACGGAACCTCGTCGTGATAGCGGAAAGCTCACCATTGCTCAAGCCCTGCGAGGAGATGACGGACGTCCAACGCGTTCCCTTGCCTCCATCCGGCGTCAGCGCGAAAAGCGCAAAATGGCGGTTGAAGAAAAGCCACAACAAAAAGTTATCCGTGATGTTATCATCCCTGAATTTATAACTGTTCAAGAGCTTTCAAGTCGCCTTGCCGAACGCAGCTCGGACGTAATCAAGGCGTTGATGAAAATGGGCGTCATGGCGACAATTACCCAGTCAATTGATGGTGATACAGCGGAACTTATCGCCACGGAATTTGGTCACAAGGTCAAGCGTGTTTCTGAATCAGACATTGAAATCGGTCTTCACATAAAAGATGAGAATGAAGCTGAGCTCAAACCACGTCCTCCTGTTGTAACGGTGATGGGACATGTCGACCACGGAAAAACGTCCCTCCTTGATGCCCTTCGTAAAACGGATGTGGCAACAGGTGAAGCTGGCGGCATAACCCAACATATCGGAGCCTACCAGGTCACCCTCCCCTCAAAACAAAAGATTACCTTTATCGATACACCTGGTCACGCAGCCTTTACAGAAATGCGCGCACGAGGTGCAAATGTCACGGACATCGTTGTGCTGGTGGTTGCGGCCGATGATGGTGTCATGGATCAAACCGTTGAAGCCATTCGCCACGCAAAAGCTGCAAACGTTCCGATTATTATTGCCATCAATAAAATTGACAAGCCTGATGCAAATCCAGAAAACGTGCGTAACATGTTGATGCAACACGAGATTTTCCTTGAGAAAGTTGGTGGTGACATTTTGGATGTAGAAGTATCTGCAAAGAAAGGGACCAACCTCGACAAACTTGAAGAAACAATTCTCTTGCAAGCGGAAATTCTTGAGCTGAAAGCAAACCCAGACCGTATTGCTGAAGGAGTTGTTGTCGAATCTAAACTTGAAAAAGGCCGCGGGGTTGTCTCAACCATCCTCGTTCAAAAAGGAACACTCAAAGTTGGCGATATCTTTGTTGCGGGAGCTGAGTATGGACGCGTTCGCGCCCTTATTGACGATCGAGGACAACAAATTCAATCGGCTGGCCCGTCAATGCCCGTGGAAGTTTTGGGCTTTAACGGAGCCCCCATGGCCGGCGATGAATTCATCGTTGCCGAGAGCGAAGCGCGTGCCCGTGAAATTTCAGACTTCAGGCAACGCCAAGCAAGAGAAGCAAAATCCGTTCTATCCGCACGCGGCAGTATGGAGCAAATGTTCTCTGATATTGCTGCTGGTGAAGTAAGAGAGCTTCCTGTTGTTATTAAATCTGACGTCCAAGGTTCAATGGAAGCTATCAGTGGAAGTCTGGGCAAGCTTTCAACCGAGGAAGTAAAAGTCAATATCTTGCACAGTGCGGTGGGTGAAATCACGGAAAGCGACGTGACTCTTGCGAAAGCCTCAAATGCGATGATTATTGGATTTAACGTTCGTGCCAATCCCCAAGCGCGTGAAATTGCCCGCCGGAACGGCGTAGACATTCGTTACTATTCCATTATTTACGACGTGATCGATGATGTTAAGGCTTCCCTTGGTGGACTTTTGGCGCCCACCCTTCGGGAAAAATATCTTGGAAAAGCAGAGATTCGAACCGTGTTCTCTATTTCCAAAGTCGGCAAAATTGCTGGTTGTATGGTCACGGAAGGAATTGTTAAGCGCGGCTCTAAAGTGAGGCTTTTGCGTGATAACATTGTGATCCACGAAGGCATGTTAAAAACCCTGAAACGCTTCAAAGACGAAGTCAAAGAAGTTAAGGAAGGCTACGAATGTGGTATGGCCTTTGAAAACTATAATGATATCAAAGAAAGCGATATCATTGAGTGCTTTGAAATTGAAGAGATCAGCCGTTCACTCGACTAAACGTTCTAACATTGCGTAAGCCCATGAATCAATCTAAAGGTCCCAGTCAACGTCAACTCCGTGTCGCAGAAGAAGTTCGCCATATTCTGGCCGAAACTCTAAAGCGACAACATTCAGGACATGAACTTCTTGACCGTTCCTTTATTACGGTGACGGAGGTCCGCATCAGCCCTGACCTGCAGAATGCCACCGTATTTGTGACCCCACTTGGTGGACAAAACATCCCTGAAATCATAGCTGCGCTAAAAGAGCAAGCCTGGTATTTCAGGCGGGAGGTGGCACATAAACTTCCGACACGCAACTCGCCTCGCCTTTCGTTTCAGCCGGATACGTCTTTTGATGAAGCCCGACGGATTGAAGAGCTTTTGAGTTCCCCTCATGTGAAACAAGACTTGGATCGCTCTGAAGAGGAGTGATGACTTTAGGTGACTTTTCCTACACAGGCAACAGTTTAAGGCCACCACACTCATGGATCCCCGCATGCGCGAGGATGACAATAAGGGAAGCGAAGATGACAATAAGAGAAGCGAGGATGGCGACAGAGCGATAGTATCCTCTCGTTAAACCCACACTCCTCCCTTATCATTCCCGCATACGCGCACTAGTGTCCGGTAAAAACTATTTCCTTGAAATAGCAGAGGCGAAGCTGTCACAATTACACCTCTCCCCTTTGTGGGAGAGGTCGCAGCAACGCTGCGGGTGAGGGGGATATAAGGATAATGCGCAATGTTGAAAAAGTTTAAAAAGCAATTGCGGGCCTCTCAAACGGATGCAGAGCCCCGACTTTGGTTTCACTTGAGAAGTCGAAGTTTCCAGGGTTGTAAATTTCGCCGCCAGCATATTCTCCTAGGATACATTGTTGACTTCGTTTGTCTTGAAAGAAAGCTCGTGATTGAACTTGATGGAGGCCAACATCTGGAGCAAGAGGGCTATGATACGAAACGAACACAAGCCCTTGAGAAAGATAGGTTTAAGGTTATCCGCTTTAGGAACACTGATATGTTAAAGAATTTAGATAGCGTTTTAGAGTCAATCTTAAATACCCCTCACCCGCCCCTTCGGGACGACCTCTCCCACAAGGGGAGAGGTTAAGGTTTTACAGGGTTTTTCAAAAGAAGTGTCATGAGGATAAATGTAAGTCTTTTATCACCATATATAACCTCAACACATTACATTACATTACATTACCTTCCCTTGCTTTCTATCTAGTTCTCAAATTTCCCCGGACACGAGTGCGCGAAGGCGGGAATCTAGAGCCGCCGCAGGTATGGATTGCCACGTCGCTTGCGCTCCTCGCAATGACAACCCTGTTTTTAACGTCATTGCGAACGAAGTGAAGCAATCTATTCTTTCTTACGCGAATACCCCTCACCCGCCCCTTCGGGACGACCTCTCCCACAAGGGGAGAGGTTAATGTTTTACAGGGTTTTTCAAAAGAAGTGTCATGAGGATAAATGTAAGTCTTTTATCACCATATATAACCTCAACACATTACCTTCCCTTGCTTTCTATCTAGTTCTCAAACTTTTTCCCGGACACTGGTGCGCATTTGCAAGGATGATATTCTTTTATATATGCACAAATTGCTTCTATTGATTAGTGTATTTTAAAGCACTATGATTTGAAAAAAAATACAATTGAGGCTGCGTCTATGTCGATAAAGACCGTTCAAAAAATCATCTTGTTTGGCTTAATGCTTTTACTTTTCAGTGTGGTCCATATGGTGACGCGTGATCTCAAAGATGTGTTGATTGTAAATCACGGGTTAATTGGAAGTTTGCCGCTCTTAAAAAACCTCACTATTTTCTCTACGGTTTTGGCTTTTGGATTGTTTTTTTGGTCTATCGAAAGCAAAATTTACCCCTCCTCTTATTTGGCGCAAGCGGCATCATCCTGCTATATTTTGTTGGTTTCCATTTTGGCATTTATCCTGCTTTAGGCTCGCTTCCGGAGGCATGGCAGCAGTACAGTATTTTTCTCTACTACCTGTTTGCTGATTTATGGAATGTCTTTGGCCTTGGCTTTTTATTCTGGGCTTTAGCCAACCAAACGTTCACAACCAAGGAAGCTAAGCTTGCCTATCCCCTCATGTTCTTTTTTCCCCTTTTAGGGTCGAATGCAAGTTGGTTCATGAATGATATGCTTTTCCAACCTGATATGGGCACTGTCATTCAATCCACAGGCTATTTCCTCATGTCCATGCTCGTCCTCTTTTCCCTTTTTGGTGGAGTCATGGAAAAGCTGGGATACACAGGCGGAGCACCCTTCGAAGAAGATGAACCGCAAACGAAGTCACTGAACGGAACCTCACCGTATCAATATTTATTCTTTGTATTTTTAATCTGCTTTTCCTTTTTACTATGCCATCAATTCCTATCGATTCTTTTAAAAACGCAAATACAGGCAAGTTATCCTAGCGTGAATGATTATAATGAATTTATGGGTTCCTATTCTATTGCAATGGGGTATGGATCATTGATTCTTTTCTTCATCACCTTTTGGATGGTTCGGGTTTTAGGCTGGATGAAAAGCGTCCTGATCCCCCCCGTGTTTCTGGTTATAAGTTTGTGCCTTGTACTAGGTATTGATTCCTTCCCCGATATCTCTCTTGGCCTCACGACAGCATTTGGTTTGTCTGAAGTTGAGCTCATGCTCCCAGTCCTCGTTTTTCAAAATATTTTTATGATGGGCACCAAAGCAACATTGTTCTTTGCCACGAAAGAAATGGCGTATATCCCTTTAACTCTCACATTAAAAGCAAGAGGAAAGGCCCTCATCGACATGCTCATCGCATCGATGGGGGTTTACATAGGCTTATCCCTTGCCACAGTAAAAAGCAGCATTTCCTTAGCTGGAGAGGAGAGCGATCTTTCTTTCGCCCTTCCCATGATTATATTGGGTATCTCAGTGGTTTGGACTATATCTGTAACCAAAGTCGGCAAGGTGTATAAAGTCATTACAGCTGAATGAGAGAAGCGATCACCTGAAAAACACTTGAATGATTGAAAAAAATCATCTATTTCTGAAAATACTTTTTCATTACAAAATGTTTTTTCTCATGAATATTTTAATTGTTTTCTTTTTGATTATTTTTGTAACCCCCTCAGCATTCGGCCTTTCCATCGATGAAAATTGGCTTAACGATCATGGTTCATTGACTTCCCACAAACCTGCCTCTGAGAATGCGTTAAGAGACGCAATTACAGAAACCAAAAGAATCATTGAGCTAACGAAAGTTGCCATGGATGACCTAAAGGCTCAATTAGAACAGTCTGACCTTGAAAAAGGCCTAGCGGCTGTTTTATCAAGACAATTGAATGATACATATGAAACCGCATTTCGATCTTATGAATTTCTTGGAAATCGCCTTTATGAAATGGGCGAAGCCCAAGAGGCTCTGGGTGCTTATCATAGAGCCCTTGACTTTTCTCGACTGGGCGGCTGCTCGATCCCTGCAAGATTCCATCATAACTTAGCTGTTGCTTATTCCCATTTAGAACTGGTAGATGATGCTATAGCACAGTATCGAAGCTCTGTCTCAACCGCCGGCAATCAATGCTTATCCGCTTCTTATCTTGGGCTAGCCAAGTGTCATGAGAGACGGAAGGATCCCAAATCAGCTACTCAGGCTTTAAAATATGGAATCCGACATGTAGAAACAGATGCTGAAAAAGCTTTCTTATGGTACGAAAAAGCGATGCTGTACAACCGACTTGATGAAACGGACAAAGAGATAAGCGCTTTAAGCGCGGCCCTTGAAAAAGCAAACCAAGACCATTCATTATATGGAGCATGTCTCTTTGCACTTGGATGTGCGTATCTTGATGAAGATGATGATAAAAAAGCTTCTGGTTTCTTTCAACGAGCCCTTGATACAAATCAGCTTGATGGAAGTGATACGGCTGTCGCTCAATATGAATTGGGAACAATAAAATATCGATTGCACGATTTTTGGGCAGCCAAGGCTTTATTAGATAGGGCTGTTAAAGAACCTGATCTTGAGGAAGAAAAATACGTTAAGGCTTTACAGCTTTTAGATGAGATCAACAAGAAAATAGGTAAGAAGAAACCGCAAAACGGAAAATCGGTTGTAAATGGCGTTCCAGAACAAACCAAAATCGACATTCGGAAAAGGGCGATGAGTTATATGAGTTTTAGAGTTGATAAGCAAAACATGACCGCCAAAGAAATTGCTGAGCAACTTCAACCCGAATTTCCACAGGTTTCAGAGAAGGCGATCGAGAGCATCATTTCCCCCTTTGTTGCTAGCGCAAAGAAAGGGAAACGAAGGAAGTGAGGTTTCTTCGTGGAATTTTACTCTATTGACGTTACGCTCTTGATCCAGGGTTTTAGATACGTTAGATCAGCCAAGCTTTTAATCCTCCCTCAAAGGTAAGAAGGCAAGGAAATATATAATTTTTTTAGGAAAAGTTTATGAATCTCTTACCCAGTTTCCCTTGGAGTCTTTATGATATTTTTCTTTGACAGCCGCCCAAGCCACTTTGTGGCAGACTTCTTCTAATGAATCATCTGGATTATCTCGTTTTTTAGGGTCTTTGTACTGTTCCCAGGCGCTATTGTAAGCGCTTTTGTATATATCCTGCGCTTCTTTTGGCAAATTATCCTTTACAGCATTAGGAAGTTCGCTATTCGCTTTATATGGCATAAGCAAACTTATCCCTGTCTTGATTTCACAGAAACCTCATGAACGTGGATGTCTTGTGCTTTGTATTTTTTTAATGTATCCAAGGCTTTCTTTTCAAAGCTTTTATCTTCAACAAGAATCCATAAAACAGCCCCACCTGCATCAATTTGTTTTTGATAGTGCTCTGCGTATTTATCACCCAGTAATTTTGCAAGCATACCGCCAACGGCTGCCCCACTTCCTCCCCCAATGGCTATCAGGATAGCCATGGGGCCGGTAATTGTAGTCAGGCCTAAAGCCATTGCCACAATTGCAATACCCGTCAACATCCCTCCTCCAACAAGGACACCTTGCGCAACGCCAACTTCTTCAGGCGCAATATTCGGGTTCTTTGGTGTTTTGGGACTATCTTCTAGTTTTTCAGCTTTTACTTTTGATTTACCAAAAGCTTCCTCCAGAGAAGATTCACTCCCAAGAACACTGATATGCCTTCTATCAAACCCCAAACCCTGCAAAACTGCAATTGCCTCTTGGAGTTTCTCATAGTCAGAAAAAACGCCAACGGCTTCTCGAACTGTTTCTTTGCTTTTTGTCATATCAATTTATGTATAGTTTCCTGATTTATATTTTAGTTTTTACATTATTAGATTAATTGAAATTCGACCATATCGCAACATAGAGAAAAATCTAATCTTTTGGCTACTAGGGTGTAATTATCAATTTTAAATAATTGCATTATGCATCTATTTTTGCTAAAATTGTCCCACTTGTAGAATTGAGGGAACCATGATTGATAAGTCGTTTATTTCAAATCTCAGACAGGAATCGCGCAAACTTGTTCGCGAATTGGGGATGCTGACCTTAAGTCAGCCCATAAGCGGTTGTTCCAACTCTCAATGGCACGCCTTAATTGAAGCCCAACAAACACCAGGCATTACGTCAAAAGAATTGTCCGGACGTTTACTCCTCTCCCCTTCCGCCACATCGCGACTAGTCGATGGACTTGTTGAGAATCAACTTTTAGAAACGCGAGCCAGCACGGATAAACGAGAAAAGAGCCTTTATCTAACGTCTCTTGGAAAAGGTGAAATCAAAAAAATTGATGCATTTACGAACCCACGGATTATTGGCGCACTCGATCATATGAGTGAAACGGAAAAGGAACAGCTTTTAAAATCGATTCAATCCTATAGGAGTGCGCTTGAAAAAAGCCGAGTTGAAAGAGAGAGCATTAAAATACATACACTGACAACATCGCGCCCACTTCGCCATCAAGTCATTGATATGATTGAAACAATTCAAATTGATGAGTTTGGTATTCCAATCACGCCCGAAATCAACGCCTCAATCCTGAAGGCCGAGGAAGCATTTACCTATGATAACCGTTGTCATTTTTGGTATGCCACAAATAAAGAAGGACAGATTGTTGGCTCAATTGGTTTAAAACGTTTGAATTCAAGTGTCGGCGAAATTAAAAAATTTTTCGTGCGTAAGGATTTTAGAGGCAAAGGCATTGCTCATAAGCTGATGAAGAAGCTCTTTGAAGATGCGCAAAAGTGTAGATTTGAAACGATTTATCTGGGCACGGTTTCGCGCCTTGAAGCGGCTCAAAACTATTATGAAAAAATTGGTTTTGAGCGCATTCCCAAATCGAAATTGCCTTCTATTTTTGAAGTGTGTCCACTAGACTCGGTTTTCTTTAAAGGAGCCGTTACAAATATATATAGGTACTTTCAATAATTGAGGCTTGACTTCACGTCCCAAAACCGCAACTTTACGGTGTAATGTTGTTTTGCAATTGGGGGGCGATGAAAGCGCATATTACCAAACTTTTGTCTATTGTTACGCCACTTGCTTTCGCATACGTGATCGTTTTTTGGTTGTCTGCTTGTTATCGATCGGATTCTCCCTGCCCTACAACAACACACGTCATTGAAGCTGAATCTGAAACTGAGGAAGTGGCACCTGAAGAATTAGGTCCTTTTGATGAAACTTTAACAATTAAGGCTGGCGATACGCTTGCAAGCGTCCTCAATTGCTTAGGCATTCCTTCGCAGCAAGCTTATGATGCCATAGCCGCTCTTTCTAAAGTTTTTAATCCGAAAGATCTGAAGGTTGGCCAAGACGTTTACGTTGTATATGAAAAGATCTGTGACAGCAATAATCTTAACTTAAAGTTTTTACGCATAAGACCTGATTTTGACTCCAACATTGAACTTGTCCAAACAGGAGCAGGATCCTATGAAGCGACAAAATACAAAAAGGAGCTGAAACATCACTATGTCAATGTCGAAGGAAGCATTAACTTAAGCCTTTATGCAGATGCCCTCAAGGCTGGAGCCTCACCAAAAATGCTCTATGACATGATCAAAGCTTTTAGTTTCGACGTCGACTTCCAACGAGATATTCATACAAATGACCAATTTTCCCTTTTTTATGATTCCTACGTTGACGAAGAGTCAGGCTTGGAAAGGCCAGGTGAACTTCTCTATGGTAAACTCATTCTTGATGGCAGGATCCATGAACTCTATCGATTCCAGCCCCCAGGAAGCGTGCCTGGATACTACACACCGAAAGGCGATGCCGTTCAGAAGGCATTACTCAGAACACCTATCGATGGTGCAAGAGTAAACTCTGGCTTTGGTAATCGGAAGCACCCGATCAAGGGATATACCAAAACGCATAAAGGTGTCGACTTTGGAGCCGCAACAGGAACGCCTATTATGTCAGCAGGCGATGGTGTGGTTGAGCGCTGCAATTGGTTTAGCGGCTACGGCAAATACATTTGCATCCGACACGATGGCAGCACAAAAACAGCCTACGCCCACCTTAGCCGTTTTGCAAAAGGCGTATCAGCAGGCAAGCGGGTTAAACAAGGGCAAATCATTGGCTATGTGGGGAGCACAGGTCAAGCGACGGGACCCCATCTTCATTTTGAACTTATCCAAAATGGGAAACATGTAAACCCACAAAAAGTCACACAATTACCGAAGAAGAAGCTGGGCGGAAAAGCTCTCGCTGAAATTAAATCTCACATCACAAAGATTGGGAAGATAATGGATGCCAAGCGAAAAAAAGCCGAAGCCCAAACATCAGAAGAAAAAGAGCCTGAAGAAAAAGCAGAAGAACAAAGTCCCGAAGTGACGTCTGAAAAATCAAAAGAAAGTTAGGTGGCGTCCCCTACGGGATTCGAACCCGTGTTGCCGCCGTGAAAGGGCGGTGTCCTAGGCCTCTAGACGAAGGGGACCTAACTCCAACTTGTTTACAGGGACTTCCGACCAAAATCAAGAAATAATTAATAGTTGTTCGATATCATTTTTGGACGAACCATTACATAGGGGATGTTAGGTGAGGAAATGCCTTATATTTTTCATAGCGCTATACCTTTGTGCGCCGTTAAATTATCTTTTTGCCGATGCACCAATTATTTTGCGCATTCTCCATTTCAATGATGTCTATGAAGTCGCTCCTCAAAAAGATGCTGCGGGGCAAAGCTATGCGGGCTTTGCTGAGCTCAAAACGCTGATGGATCAAAAAAAGAACGATTCAGAATATAATCTTGTAACCTTTGGTGGAGATCCGCGGCTCAAGAAAGCCTTTATCGATCAGTTCATACCATAGAATCATATGAATCCAGTGCATTTTATATATTACAGAACATCACCAACAGAAATCGTCATGAGCTTATCTTTCGTCTGGAGCACCATAGCACCTTGAGCGTCGATACCTTCAAATTGGCCTTCATGGGTTTCTCCTCCCATTTCAACTGAAATGCGCGTTCCAACAAAGGCTGCTCTTTTCATCCATAAATCGCGAATTGGCTCAAAGCCCTCTTTCCGCCAAGCGGTTATATAGCGCTCAAGGGATCCGGCAAGCCCTTGCTGAATTTCCTCTACAGTAAGATCAAGTCCCTCAGCGCTAAAGGATGTCGCTGGATAACGCACGTCTTCTGGGAATGTGCATAGGTTGATACCACACCCGATTAGATAGCATGTCTCTACTTTATCAGGATGAGGAAGAGCTTCGAGTAAAAATCCGCCAACCTTTTTGCCACCCAACAAAACATCATTGGGCCACTTATAGGTAAGTTCAAGCTTGGGAGGAATATATCTGCTAAGTTCTTCACACAGCCCAACGCAAGAAACCAAAGAGAGTTGTGGTGCGATATCCAAAGGAACATCCAAGTATGTCACGTACGTCATATGCAAATTGCCCGGGAAAGAATTCCAAGTCCGTCCTCGACGTCCCCGCCCCTTTGTTTGATGCTTAGCGATAATAACATCGCCCGTTTTCGCTTCTTTATATGCGCGCGCCCGCGCTTCATCCATGGTACTGGAGAGCGTCTCAAAAAAATACAAATTTGGCATAAGTCTTTTACCTCACAATTGCAAATGAGGCCCTCTGAGCTATATCAAGGAGTAAGCTTGGGTATGCAAAAAAGAGTAACGTGATCAACGCACATATGTTTAAGGTAACAGTAAGCCCAGCCGACCAAGTCACTGTTTGTCCATATGAGATAGGTAAGTCTTCTGGCACAGGTTCAAAATACATAACTTTCACGATTCGTAAATAGTAGAAGGCTGAAACAACAGACGTTAAAACGCCGATAATCGCCAGGCTAAACAAGCCTGCCGAAATGGCTGCTTTAAATACGTAAAACTTTGCAAAGAAGCCCGCAAGAGGAGGAATGCCTGAGAGAGAAAACATGAAAACAGAAAGGAGAAAACTCACTTTGGGATGAAGCTGAGACACGCCAACAAGGTCTTCAATATTTTGAATGCCTTCGTAATTTTTTCCTCGAAAGCAAAGAAGACAGCCAAATGTTCCGATAATCATGACGAGGTAAAGGGCAAGGTAGACGACGACAGCTTGAATGCCTTCCTCATTACCAGCTGCAATCCCCATGAGGGCATACCCCATCTGACTAATAGCGCTATAGGCAAGCAACCGCTTTAAATCGGTCTGTCTCAATGCGCCAAATGCTCCCAAAATCATTGAAAGCATGGACAGAAGAACAAGGGGCGTCTTCCATTCTCCATATAGAAGCTCAAAGGGTTCAAACATGATTCTCAAAAAAATCAACATCGCTGCTACTTTTGGCGACGCTGCAATAAAAGCCGTGATGGGCGTTGGGCAACCTTGGTAAACATCGGGTGTCCACATATGGAAAGGGACAGCTGACGTTTTGAAGGCCATCGACGCCACGATAAACACAAGGCCAATAATAAGCCCGATGGAAGCGCCATTAATACTCTCAGAGCGAATGACGGAAAAAATGGCTTCAAAGTCTGTGGATCCCGCATACCCATAAATAAGGCTTACCCCATAAACATAAATAGCCGTTGCAAGGGCCCCCAGAACAAAATACTTTAATGCAGCTTCAGAAGCTTTCAAACGATGATGATACAATGCGGCAAGGATATAAAGAGATAGCCCCTGAATTTCCAGTCCAATAAAGAGAAGCAAGAAATCATTTGCACCCACCATAAGCAGCATGCCAACCGTTGCGAGAAGAACAAGCGCAGAATACTCATAAGAAGCAATATTGTCTTTGACAATATCCGGCATAGATATGGCTATTACAGCTGCAGACCCCAGAAGAATTAATGCTTTTGCCACAAACACAAAATCATCTAAAAAGATTTGTCCTTCAAAAGATACCCATTTATTTCCCGGCGCATGAAGAAAGATAAGAGCGGTAAGTGAAAAAATGAGTGCAAGCAAGCCATAATGATTATGAAGCTTGTGTATCACAGCTAGGGGACGTTGCTTTCGTATGACAGCTTCTAGCAACAAATACAACACGGCAACAATTAAGATCGCCTCAGGAAGTATAAGTCTTAAATCCGGCAGAAAAAAGCCACCTATCATTTTCTTCCCCTAGTCCTTCATCGCTATTTGTAGATTGGTTTTAGACTTTATTTTTCGCGCATCCTCTGGTTCAACCGCTAAATTATATTGATCAACGATATTGGTAATGGCCCCCTCTGATACCTCTAATAAGGGCATCGGATAGATTCCCAGGAATAATACCACGATAACAAGAGGTGCAAAGGCTAAATTTTCCTGCCAATCTAAATCTTTAATTATTTTGAGATCAGGTTTCTCAAGTTTTCCAAATACAACGCGCCGATATAGCCAAAGGGCATACGCTGCGCTTAATACCATACCAAAGATCGCAAAAGTTGTTGCCCAGGTATTCACTTGATAAACGCCTAAGAGTACCAGGAATTCCCCAACGAATGCACTGGTCCCCGGAAGTCCAATGGAGGCAAGGATAAAAAACATAAAGACAACAGCATACTTTGGTATCACATGAACGACCCCACCGTAGTCCGAAATCTCTCGACTATGGATGCGATCGTACAGAACACCAACAGCTAAAAAGAGGGCCGCTGAGATGAGGCCATGGCTAACCATTTGCATGACCGATCCTTGAATGCCTTGAGGATCAGCTGCAAAAATACCCAACGTTACAAATCCCATATGGGCAACGGAAGAATAGGCGATTAGCTTTTTCATATCCCGCTGCGCAAGAGCGACAAAGGAAGTATAGATGATGGCGATGACACTGAGAGAAAATACAAAGGGTGTAAAGTACTCACAGGCCTCAGGAAACATGGGCAGTGAAAACCGAATAAATCCATAACCGCCCATTTTCAAAAGCACGCCGGCAAGAACGACAGACCCAGCTGTTGGCGCTTCAACATGAGCATCAGGAAGCCATGTGTGAAAAGGCCACATTGGAATTTTGATCGCAAAGGACGCAAAAAAGGCAAGCCATAACCAAATTTGAACTTTTGGATCAAATGGCGTTGTAAGAGCCAAAGGAATATCGCTGCCACCAACTTCGAAGTAAACATAGATGATGGCCAGCAGGCTGAGAACTGACCCCAGCAATGTGTACAAGAAAAATTTAAACGCTGCGTAGATGCGCCGAGGGCCACCCCAAATTCCAATGATAAAAAACATGGGAATCAGAACGCCTTCAAAAAAGATGTAAAACAAAATAAAGTCGAGGGCTGAAAACGTGCCGAGCAACATTGTTTCTAAAACCAAAAAGGCAATCATATATTCTGGAACTTTTTCTTGGATAGACGTCCAACTGGCCAAAATACATATGGGAATTAAAAGAGTCGTGAGGAGCATGAGTGGCAGAGAAACACCATCAATACCCACATGGTAGCTTATGTTTAAGAGTGACATCCATTGCAATTTGTCTTCGAACTGAAAGTCAGATGTGCCAGATTTAAAATTCCACCACAAGATGAGAGTCAATCCAAAGGTAACCAAAGACGTCCACAAAGCAACCCACCTTGCATTATGCCCTTTCGCAGCATTCCCACGATTTACAAAAATTGCGAGCGCACCCAGAAGAGGGAGAAAGATCGTCATACTGAGAAGGGGAAGCCCTGTCATTTAATCATTCCTTTTCTAGCCCCACAAGTACCAGCCAATCATAAAGATTAGCCCAAAGATCATTGCAAATGCATAGTGGTATATATATCCGGTTTGAATACGGCTTAGGATCCCTCCCCCCGCGTAGGATAATTGTGAAAGTCCATTGGGACCTAAACCGTCAATAATTTCTTGATCCCCTTCTTCCCATAAAGCCTTACCAAGTTTCAGCGAGGAAGAAACAAAGAGCTTTTGGTAAAGCTCATCAAAATACCATTTGTGATAGAATAGATTATAAACTGGCCAAAACACTTGAGATAACTTTTCTGCCAAATGGGTTCTGTAGAGGTATAAGACGTAGGCCACAGTGATGCCTAAAACTGCTGCTACGGGGCCAATCCATTCAACCCACAAACTTACGGAATAGGTTTTGTTAATGACTTCATCTTGAGGAAGGACAAAAATCGCATCTCCCCAAAAATGAGTTTCCATGCCCACGAAAAGATGTTCAAGCGACGTTCCGGAAAAAATAGCCCCAAGAGCCAGTACAAAAAGAGGGATCAACATTAATAGAGGTGCCTCGTGAATATGGCTCATAACTGTTTCATCTGCTTTGGGCGTTCCATGAAATGTAAGTAAGAGGAGACGCCATGCGTAAAACCCAGTCAAGACAGCAGCTGCAACGGCACATACAAAAGCAACGCGGCCCACATCCAAAAAGGCCACCCAATCAATCTTAATGATAATATCTTTCGAATAAAATCCTGCAAAAAATGGCATCCCCGCAAGGGCAAGGCTTCCTATCCACATCAAGACATAGGTCACAGGAATGTAGCGCCAAATGCCACCCATTTTTTGGATATTGTGTTCGTCCGACATCGCATGGATAACAGACCCTGCCCCAAGAAAGAGAAGAGCTTTAAAAAAGGCATGAGTGGTTAAGTGAAACATTGCTGCACTGTACCCCGAAAGTCCAGCGGCCATAAACATGTACCCTAATTGGCTGCACGTTGAATAAGCAATGATACGTTTGATATCATTCTGAACGCAAGCAATCGTTGCAGCAAAAAGAGCTGTAAGTGCACCAACAACCGTAATCACTTCGCGCGCCAACGGCGTGTATTCCAAAAGAGGTGAAATGCGAACAATCAAGAAAACGCCCGCCGTTACCATTGTTGCCGCATGAATTAGGGCAGATACAGGCGTCGGCCCTTCCATAGCGTCAGGCAACCACGTGTGTAAACCAATTTGCGCCGATTTTCCCATCGCTCCTATAAAAAGCATTAAACACGCTAGTGTGAGAGCATGATATTCTTTACCTAAATACGCGAAATTGTCAGCATGGTGTTCTTGGGTCAAGCCAAAGAGATCGTTAAAATCGAGGGTGCCAAAAACAACAAAAAGAGTAACCATGCCGAGTACAAACCCAACGTCTCCGACACGGTTCACAATAAACGCTTTCATGGATGCCGCATTCGCAGAGTCACGGTCATACCAAAATCCAATTAACAGATAAGAGCAAAGCCCAACCCCTTCCCATCCAAAAAAGAGTTGCAGAAAATTTGGAGCAGTAACAAGGGCAAGCATAAAAAATGTAAAGAGACTCAAGTATGCCATAAAGCGCCGAATTCCTGGGTCACCTTTCATGTATGCAATAGAGTATAGGTGAACTGTAAAAGAAACAATCGTGACAACAGCCAGCATGACAATACTTAAGCTATCGATTTGAAGTCCCCATTCAACTTCAAGAAATTCAACTTTCATCCAGGTAAACAATGGAATTTTTAGCGTTTGCTCTTGCAAACCAAATGCCCAAAAAAGAATCAGGGCACATACGGTAGAAACACCCATAAGGCCTGTGGTGACCCAACCACTAAAACGCGCGTTAAAGAATTCGCCGAGTCCACCCGCCAATACAAATCCCAGCAAAGGAAAAAACACAGCTATGTAGGTGATCAGTGTCATTTTTATCCCTTCATCATTGTCAAATCATCGACAAAAATATCACCACGATTTCGGAAATAAACCACTAATATGGCAAGGCCAATCGCAGCTTCAGCAGCTGCAATGGTTAGAACAAATAAGGTAAATACTTGGCCGACCATGTCACCCAGATACGCCGAAAACGCAACAAAGTTTATATTTGCCGCCAAAAGCATCAACTCGATCGACATCAAAATCACGATAAGATTTCGACGATTTAGGAACACACCAACGCCTCCAATTGTAAAGAGGAGGATTGAAACAATGAGGTAGTGATCTATCGTGATTTCCATTTTTAGCTCCCAGACCGTGTGGGGATGTCCACAAGGGTAATTGATTCTTTTGGACGCCGGTTGATCTGATTTTTAATTTTCTGTCGCTTAACACCTTCACGGTGGCGTAAGGTAAGAACAATTGCGCCAATCATGGCAATGAGCAGGATGATGCCGGCCCCCTGAAAAACAAGAGCGTAGTGGGTATAGATGAGATTTCCAAGGGCTTGTGTATTTGTTTTACCTTTGAAAAAAGTCATGGGCGCCATCGTCAAATTGTAAGCCTCTGACACAGGCTTCCACGATGTCACCATTATAATAAGTTCCGCGATCAAAACCCCACCAACATTAAGTCCGGCAAACGTATAGCTTTTGATCTTTTTCCTTGACTGGGGTGTCTCCATATTCAACATCATCACCACAAAAAGGAAGAGAACCGCAACGGCACCGACATAGACGACAACAAGCATCATGGCAAGAAACTCTGCTTGCGCTAAAATAAAGAGGCCAGCTGCATTTACAAATGCCAAAATCAAAAACAAAACGCCATGCACCGTATTACGCGCCGTCACAACAAGTATTGCTGAAGTGAGTAAAACACCTGCCAACATATAGAATACGAACAGTGGAAGGTTCATTATTCTCTTTACCCTTCTTTCTTATCATTCATTGCATCTTGCTCTAAGCGCGCGGCAATTTCAACTTCCCATCGATCACCATTTGCAAGAAGCTTTTCCTTGTCATAAAAGAGCTCTTCCCGTGATTCCGTTGAGAACTCAAAATTGGGCCCCTCAACAATGGCATCAACGGGGCAAGCTTCTTCGCAAAGGCCACAATAGATACACTTGGTCATATCAATATCATAACGTGTTGTGCGCCGACTACCATCGTCCCTCTCTTCCGCTTCTATTACGATAGCCTGTGCCGGGCAGACGGCTTCACAGAGTTTACAAGCGATGCATCTCTCTTCCCCATTCGGGTAGCGGCGCAGGGCATGTTCGCCACGAAAGCGCGGTGACAAGTCTCCCTTTTCATAAGGATAGGCTAATGTAACTTTTCGCTTAAAAAGCATATACTTCAGGGTCAATAACATGCCTTGAAGAAGCTCAAAAAGGGTAAACGCTTTTAGGTAATTAATACATGCTTTCCAGGCTGGAGATCGAATCATTTTCTTACACCCCCGGCAATAAATCAAAAAAGAGCAACACACCTGCCGTCAAGACAACCCAAGCAAAAGAAAAGGGAAGAAATACTTTCCACCCTAAACGCATGAGTTGATCATAACGATATCGGGGAAACGTTGCACGCACCCACAAAAATATGAATAAGAAAAAGGATATTTTCAAGGCAAACCAAACGATGCCTGGGACCCATGTAAATGGCGCCATTTGGAGTGGAGGGAGCCAGCCACCTAAAAACAGAAGACTTCCAATTGCACTCATCAAAATCATGTTTGCATATTCGCCCAAGAAAAAGAGTGCAAAGGTTATGGAAGAATATTCCACATTATACCCCGCAACCAGCTCGGCTTCCGCCTCAGGAAGATCGAAGGGTGCGCGATTTGTTTCTGCCAAAGCTGAAACCATAAAGATAACTGCCATTGGCAAATGAGGAATAACATACCAAAGACTTGTTTGTGACTCCACAATTTGCGTTAGGTTTAAAGAACCTGCTGATAAGAGAACGGTTATGATAACTAGTCCAATCGAGACTTCATAAGAGACCATTTGCGCCGCAGACCGCAGGGCGCCTAAAAAGGCATAACGTGAGTTACTCGCCCATCCCGCGATAATAACGCCATAAACACCGAGTGATGAAATAGCAAAGAGATATAAAACGCCTACATTAATATTGCTGATGGCCTGGGCTGGCCCAAAGGGAATCACAGCCCATGCGGAGAGACTGAGCCCAAACGTTATAAGAGGAGCAATCAAAAAAATCAGAGGATTGGATCGCGTCGGAATGATGGTTTCTTTATGGAGAAGTTTCAGACCGTCAGCAAATGGTTGGAGAAGTCCCAGCCAACCTACAACATTCGGCCCAACACGAAGTTGAATGGCTGCAATGACTTTTCTTTCCGCATAGGTCAGATAGGCAACAGCAATGATGAGTGGGATAAAAATGACGAGCGAGTAGCCCACAACAATCAAAATGGGAAACACGACCTCATTCCAAAGCAAGAGAAGGGATTCAATCATACGTTTTCTCCAAAAGCTCTTGCGTACATTTTGCCATGGTAACGGAGTGCCGCGAAATTGAATCGGTCATGTAAAAATTCTCAATCGTAGGTTTGAAGGAAGCTAGATCCAAAGGCCCCTCAATGCCAAATTCCTCCCAAGGCGCCGCATGAATTTGATCGAGTTCATCAAAGAGAGGGTTCACTTTTACAAGTCGGGCCCGCACGTCTGCAATTGTATTATAGGGCAGTTTAAGCCCAATTTTTTCAGAGAGTGCTCGAATAATTTTCCAGTCTTCCTTTGCATTTCCAGGAGGAGCT
This sequence comes from uncultured Alphaproteobacteria bacterium, assembly GCA_964474215.1. Classification (GTDB taxonomy): domain Bacteria; phylum Pseudomonadota; class Alphaproteobacteria; order UBA9655; family UBA9655; genus UBA9655. The sequence continues at coordinate 10,350 of CAYYRQ010000018.1, read as the reverse complement.
GCGGCCTGCAAACTGCGCTGTACACGCCCCTCAGTATTAACATAGGTTCCTGATTTTTCAGCGTAGGAAGCACCGGGCAAAATGACATCAGCGCCATTGGCCCCACGATCACCATGATGGCCCTGATAAATGACGAAGGTATTTTTTAATGACTTCACATCAATCTCATCAGCGCCTAAGAGGTAAAGAACGTCCAGTTTCTTTTTGCTGCATGCCTCCAGAATTTTTAGAGTGGGATATCCTTTTTCCCCTGGAAGGAATCCAAGCTCAAGAGCACCTATACGGCTTGCAGCCGTTTGGAGAACATTAAATCCATTCCAAGGCTCGGGCGTCTTCGTGACAAATTTGTAGCTTTCTGCCAGCTGACGAGCAACAGCAAGAATGGCTTGGCCATCTTTTCGCCTCAGGGCCCCTTGCCCTAAAATGAGCATGGGTTTTTTCGCCTTTTTCAATTTCGAACAAATAGGATGCTTGCCTTTTAAAATGTCCTCAAGAATTAAAGGATCATTCCCCAGATGTTCAACGGGATAACCTTGGTCATGTTCAGGCCCAATGGATGCGACAGGCAGTCCTGTAAAAAGATAGTTTTTACGAATTCTTGCATTGACGAGTGGGGCTTCCCAGCGGGGATTTGTTCCAATCAACAAGCAAAAATCAGCCTGCTCTATACCTGCAATGGTTGTGTTAAAGAGATAGCTACACCGTGGGCTCCCTTCCACATTTTCCCCATTTTGACGGCAATCCATATGGGGCGAACCAAGAGCGTCCATCAAGTCCTTAAGCGCCATTATCGATTCGGCTTCAACCAGGTCGCCCACTAGGGCCGCTACCCGATTACCTGCTACATCTTGCAAGCGGTCAACAATGGTTTTGAAAGCTTCATCCCAACTCGCAGGTTTCAATTTTCCATCTTCTCCCCGCACATAGGGTTGGTCGAGCCGCTGGTATTTTAATCCATCACAGGCAAATCGTGTTTTATCAGAAATCCAATCCTCATTGATCTCATCATTTTGACGTGGAAGAACGCGCATCACCTCTCGTCCAATAGTGTCTATACGAATAGAGCTGCCAACTGCATCAAAGACGTCAACCGCAGGCGTACTGGTGAGCTCCCAAGGACGCGCCCGATAACTGTAGGGTTTGGACATGAGCGCCCCCACAGGGCAGATATCAATCATATTTCCCGAGAGCTCAGACCTAATCGTTTTTTGGATATAGGTCCCAATTTCCATGTCTTCTCCACGTCCTGTCGCCCCCAATTCAGGAGAACCAGCAATCTCGTTGGCAAAACGAACGCAGCGGGTACATTGAATGCAACGATTCATGGCTGTCTCAATTAGAGGGCCAAATTCTTTATCCGGCACTGCACGCTTATTAAATTCAAAGCGGCTGGCGTCGCCCCCATACGCAATGGTGATATCTTGTAGGTCACATTCTCCGCCTTGGTCGCAAATCGGACAATCCAGAGGATGATTAATGAGAAGAAATTCAAGGACACCCTTGCGGGCTTTTTTTGTTTTTGCGGAATCCGTATGAATCACCATCCCATCCGCTGCCGGCATGGCACAACTGGCAATCGGCTTTGGACTCCCTTCCTGCTCAACCAAACACATGCGGCAATTTCCCGCAATCGATAGTTTCGGATGGTAGCAAAACACAGGAATTTCCAGACCCAACTTTTCTGCCGCTTGCAGGACTGTTGAGCCTTCTTCAACTTCAATCTCTTGCCCATTGATGGTTAGCTTCGGCATTTTTACTCCTTAAGCCACTTGCTGTTTGAGCCGACGCTCAAGTTCTGGTCGAAAATGACGAATCAGCCCCTGAACCGGCCATGCAGCCGCATCCCCTAAAGCGCAAATCGTGTGGCCCTCCACTTCATAGGTGACTTCTTCCAGACGATCAATATCTGCGCTCTGTCCCTGGCCATCAGCCAAACGGAGCAGCATGCGCCACATCCATCCTGTTCCTTCACGACAAGGGGTGCATTGGCCACAACTTTCGTGCATATAAAATTTGGAAAGGCGCGCAATCGCTTTCACAATATCTGTCGATTTATCCATCACAATGACGCCGGCTGTCCCGAGGCCACTTTTTACTTCCGCAAGATAGGTGAAATCCATCAGAGCCGCTTCACAAACATCCTTTGGCAATAATGGCACAGACGAACCGCCTGGAATAACAGCAAGCAAATTGTCCCACCCACCGCGGACACCGCCCGCATGTTTTTCAATCAGTTCTTTTAAAGGAATCCCAAGAGCTTCCTCAACATTGCACGGTTTGTTGACATGTCCAGAGATACAAAAAATTTTGGTTCCCGTATTTCCGGGTGTTCCAATGCTTGCAAACCACTCTCCCCCTCTGCGAAGAATGGTCGGTACAACCGCAATGGTTTCAACATTGTTGATAATGGTTGGACACCCATACAACCCAACAATTGCTGGGAAAGGGGGTTTTAAGCGCGGCATGCCTTTGCGCCCTTCTAGACTTTCAAGGAGTGCCGTTTCTTCACCACATATATAGGCTCCCGCACCACGGTGAACGTAGAGTTCAAAGTCCCACCCTGATTTTGCTGCATTCTTTCCGAGAAGACCTGCTTTATAAGCTTCTTCAACGGCTTCTTCAAGACGGTCCGCTTCACGACAAAATTCACCACGAATGTAGATATATCCTACATGAGCACCAATCGCATACGCAGATAAAAGAGCCCCTTCGATCAATTTATGGGGTTCATGGCGGAGAATATCCCGATCTTTACAGGTCCCGGGCTCACTCTCATCTGCATTGACAATGAGGTACCGTGGGGTCTTCCCATCGTCTTTTGGTAAAAATGTCCACTTGCGTCCTGTCGGAAACCCAGCCCCGCCACGGCCACGGAGACCCGACGTCATAACTTCCTGAATGATCCATTCGGATCCTTTTTCAATGAGACCTTTAGTTTGATCCCAATCACCCCTCTGTTGAGCCTCTTTCAAACGCCAATCTTGTTGACCGTGGAGGTTGGTAAAGATGCGATCACTCCTTTTTAGCATGCTTCACATCCTTCTTTTTCAAATCATCTAAAAGCTCTAGGAAACTTTTTTCGGTTAAATCTTCATAATAGTCATCGTTAATTTGGACAACAGGCGCATTGACACAAGCCCCTAAACATTCGACCTCATTCAGCGTGAACACACCATCTTCAGTTGTTTCCCCACACTTAATCTTCAGTTTTTTCTGGCAAGCTTTTATAAGGTCTTCGCTTCCTCGCAACATGCACGGTGTTGTTCCACAGACTTGAAGATGATACGTACCCATCGGTTGTAGGTTAAATAGCGTATAAAAAGTGGCGACTTCATACCCACGAATAAGGGGGAGCTCCAACATTTCGGTAATCGTTTCGATAGCTGCTTTCGGAAGCCACCCTCCACATTGCCGTTGGGCCAGCTCAAAGAGGGGAAGAATTGCACTCGCTTGGCGACCTTTGGGATAGCGCTTGAGGATTTCTTTAACGTGCGTTTGATTTTCTTTGGAAAAAGCGAATACGTCCATAGAATCAGTCATCGATCAATCTCCCCAAAAACAATATCAAGGGACCCTATGATGCTCGGCACATCAGCAAGCATATGACCTTTTGCCATAAAATCGAGAGCCTGGAGAAATGCAAACCCAGGCGCGCGGATCTTGCAACGATAGGGACGATTGCTCCCATCTGAAACGAGGTAGACACCAAACTCACCTTTAGGCGCTTCAACAGCAGTATAGGTTTCACCGGCTGGAACGTGATAACCCTCCGTATACAATTTAAAGTGATGAATCAATGCTTCCATGGATGTCTTCATTTCACTCCGCGGTGGAGGAGATACTTTATAATCTTTCAATTTTACAGGACCGCTTGGCATTTGTTCGAGACATTGTTTGATGATGCGAACACTTTGACGCATTTCTTCCATGCGCACCAAATAACGATCATAACAATCTCCATTTTTTCCAACCGGTATAAGGAAATCGAGCTGGTCATACACCTCATAAGATTGATTGCGCCTTAAATCCCAAGCCACATTTGAAGCACGCAGCATCGGGCCTGTGAAACTCCAGTCGAGAGCCTGCTCATCATTCACGATACCTATATTAACGGTACGTTGTTTGAAGATGCGATTTTCCGTCAGCAGATTTTCAAGGTCATCGATCACTTTTGGAAAGCGTTCAGCAAAGGCCGTAATGTCTTCAGCGAGTCCTGGGGGAAGATCTTTATGAACACCACCGGGGCGAAAATAATTCGCATGCATGCGCGCCCCCGAAACCCGCTCATAAAATCCCATGAGAATTTCCCGTTCTTCAAATCCCCAGAGGAGAGGTGTCATCGCCCCCACATCCAAGGCCATGGTTGTGATATTTAGAAGGTGATTTAAAATGCGGGTGATTTCACAAAACAAAACACGAATGTATTTTGCCCGCACCGGAATCTCGAGCCCTAAGAGCTTCTCAACGGCCAAGGCAAAAGCATGTTCTTGAGACATTGGTGAAACATAATCCAGCCGATCAAAGTAAGGGAGCGCTTGAAGATAGGTTTTATACTCAATTAGTTTTTCCGTTCCGCGGTGAAGCAAGCCAATGTGTGGATCAGCTCTTTCCACAACTTCACCATCCATTTCTAATATAAGTCTTAATACGCCGTGGGCAGCAGGGTGCTGGGGCCCAAAGTTCATGGTGAAATTTTGAGTCCGATTTTTCTCTTGGGTTGAAGAATCAGCCATGATTATTCTCTCCCTTTTGAATCAGGGCCCGCGCGGCAACATCCATCTCTTCCCATGGGCTTTCAAAATCAAAATTACGAAAGGCTTGAGGAAGCTTAACGGGATCATAAACAACCCGTTTGAGTTCTTCGTCATAACGCACTTCGACATAGCCCGTGAGCGGAAAATCCTTTCGGAGCGGGTGCCCCTCAAAACCATAGTCTGTCAAAATACGCCTTAAATCGGGATGGTCTTCGAAAGGAATTCCATAGAGGTCAAACACCTCCCTCTCCCACCAATTCGCGCTGCTATAAACAGATGTTACGGAAGGAATAGGCACGCCTTCATCAGCGGCCACTTTAATGCGAATTCGCTGATTATGAACCAGGCTTAGCAAGTTGTAGACAACCTCAAAACGGGGTTCTCGTCCCAAATAATCAACACCACAGATATCGATGAGTTGTGTGAACTGTAACTTATTGGAGTCCCGCAGAAATGTTAAAACGCGAATCAGGGACGTTCTCTCAATATTCATAATGAGTTCGCCGAGCTCAACGGACCAAGATAAGCTTTCGGCCCCGATTTCGTCCGCAATCAATGTTCCTAAATCATTTAACGAGCGAGCCAAAATCTATCCCCTTGCAAAATGTTTTTCGCGTTGAATTTTACGCTGAAGTTGCAAAATGCCGTATAGAAGTGCTTCTGCCGTGGGAGGACAGCCAGGGACATAAACATCAACGGGCACAATACGATCACAACCCCGTGTCACTGAGTACGAGTAATGATAATATCCCCCACCATTGGCACAGGATCCCATGGAAATGACATAGCGCGGCTCAGCCATTTGATCATAAACTTTGCGCAAAGCGGGCGCCATTTTATTTGTTAATGTGCCTGCAACGATCATTAAATCAGACTGACGGGGGCTCCCCCGAAAGACGACACCAAAGCGATCAAGATCATAACGAGACGCCGCTGTTTGCATCATCTCTACAGCGCAACATGCCAATCCAAAGGACATTGGCCAGAGTGAGCCTGATTGAGCCCAAGCGGCAACTTTATCCAGCTGCGTTACAATAAATCCCTTTTGGCTAACTTCTTGCGCCATGGCGTCAAGAAGCTGGTCTTGGGTAAAGCTTTCTGGAACCGCTTGCAAACCATAGCCTGCCTTAAGAGATTCAGGGGACAGTTGAGGTTTTTTTACTCCCATTCCAATGCTCCCTTGCGCCATTCATAAATAAATCCAACGGTCAGAAAAACAAGAAAAAAAAGCATCGAGAAAAAACCGAACATGCCGATATCTTTTAAGCTAACCGCCCATGGAAAAAGAAAAGCGATTTCCAAATCAAATATAATAAATAAGATGGCAACCAAATAGAAACGCACGTCAAACTTGATCCGAGAGCTGCTCATGGCTTCAAAGCCACACTCATAGGCCGAGAGCTTTTCAGAATCGGGTTTACGCGGCCCCCGTAGAAAGGAGATAAGAATCAAAAGAATGGAAAGGCCAAAGGCAATACCAATAAAAACAAGGATATTAAAGTAGTCCTCAAGACCACCACCCAGGGGAGTTTTCATCAACTGGCTTGTAGTAAGGTTCACGGCCGGTGTCCTTCGTTTCTTCTTGCCTCTAGTCTTATAACGAATGAATGCTTTTGAAAACCGTGAAATTCGAGAATTTATAAGTTTAACTCCATTGTTTAGGTTTTGTTCAGCAATGGATGACAAAAAGCCAGGCATAGACTTGGAAATTTGCGCCAGTTTCTATTTGTCGCTGTATCATGCATCGAAAGGTTTGAAATATGCGATGAGCTTCGCTTCAAATATTACCCCATCAATGATAGAAAGGATAAAGACCCTGGCGCGTAATTTGATCGATTTAAAAGAAATTAATATAGCCGGCAATCCCGGAAAAACTTTGATCCAACTTGCGAATCTTGAGAAGGGAGATGAATCGGCTGGGAACTAGATAAACTAGATTCAACAAACCTTCTTTCTTCTTCCTCTTCTTGTGAACGATACGTGACTTCTTGCTGTTTTCTTTCAAATTCACTTTGCTTTCGTTTATCAAGCTCCTCATCTACAATAGGAGTCGTTCCTCCCTCCTCCGGCTCGTCAATATTTTCTCTCGCTTTTACCGAAGGCAAGTCCCCTTCACTATTCTTTAGATCTTCTGAAGCTATAACACGATAAGGAAAATCAGGCATGCCTCTTTCTTTTGCTATATCTTCAAGAATGCGCATTATTTGACCAACTGGCCTTAAGTGCGCTCCTTGACCCAATTTAAGCTTTTCCACATACCAATCAAATAGCAACCCCATCCTCTCCTGAAAAATCTTGCTTTTGGGGAGGTTCAAATAGGGCAGCCCACTAAAGCTCCCACCATGAACATCAGGGTCAGCCCCATAAAGCATCGCTCGAAGACGCAACGTTTCAAATTCATCTACGTGACGACCTGATGAATACCCTGCAAAAAGGGGAGGATTTGCATAAATATCATTTCCAGTGATATTAAAATCGGCTTCGCGATCTCCCAGCGCGTCAATAATAGCTAAGCGTGTCGCGAGAGAAACGTCGAATGGCAAAGGATAGGTTGGGTTAAGAGCAAGGTGTGCTAAGGTATAATGTTGACGCCAGCCCCATGTAACGGATGCATTCACATCTTCCATTGACCCAAGAAATTTCTGAAATATGTCAAGTTGTCCAGTAACGAGGGATAAAGCAACCGGACTTGTGGTTTCGGTTCGCCGCAGCTCAACAAACTCATCGGGTGATTGACGTGACTTGGAATGCGTCAAGGACTCTAGATCAATGCCATCTCCAGCTTTGAGAGAAATTAAATAATTCTCATTTACTGGGCAGGTTGCCATTTCAGCTTTTTTCGATAAAGAGGCATGATCGAATTCAGAATCAAGTCCTTTTAAATATTCTATTACAGGGTTAGCTCTGGCCTCGAAAACAGTTATTAGAAATATAGACAAATATGGGACAATTTTTTTATACATATATCAACTCACCATTAAAATTAACTTTAATATTAATATATTATCAAGCATATAAAGTCAAGTCAGCTGAAATGAGGAAGAGTCCAAGTGAAAGTTATTGTTGAAATAATCAAACAACAAAAATCAAACCCCAACTTCCACTATTCAATTGCATTTTTTATTGGGCTTGCCCCTTCATTGTAAAAATGTTTTGAAAAAACAGATTTTTTTCTTCGATTAACGATTAATTAATAATTTAGGAAGAATAATGGATAAAATATTTTAAAAATAGAAGGTTTTATGAAAAAGACTCTGATTATTATCAGCTTATACCTTATCGATGGCGTTACCAGCTATGCTCGCCATATGGTGAGTTGGGATGAATTTCTATAGATTTCTATTTAGGGCTATATACCTATAGAAATCTTTGAAAAAGAATATGCTCAATGCATATTTTATTGATTATCATTAAAAATTTATTGACAATCATTGTCATCTGAAGTATCCAAAGAACACCAACAACAATGAGGTTCGTTATGGATAAGATTAAAAAAGTAAGCTCCTATTTAATTGCAGTATTTAATTTTTTACTGATAAGCATTCCTGTATTTTATACCCTTAGGTGGACAGCAGGGGACTGGAAGGTCGTACAATTTTTGAAAGAATGTGACTTTCTAAAATACAACGTTGAAACACCTGAAGGTATGGTTGACTTGACGACACAAACATTCACTCCCTTAAGTTGGGCCATTGGATATGGAGCAGGAATTTTAGGCTTTATCCCTTTGCTTTTGGGATTACTAGCCCTGAAAAGATTATTTAAAAATTATAAGAAAAATTCGATCTTCTCTTATGAAAATGCAAAAGAGTACAGACTGCTGGGATGGCTCTTTTTCTTTAATGCGGTTTTCTTTAAGCCACTCTCTAATACAATGCTGGTCTTAAGCGCGACGCTTTCCAATCCTCCTGGGCATCGATATATTTCCCTTAACTTTGGAACACCTAATCTTGAAGACTTGCTCTGCGCTTTTATAATCCTGGTCATCTCTTGGGTTATGGCTGAAGGCTATAAACTTAAAGAAGACCAATCCTTAACGATATAGAGGAAAGTTATGGGAATTATTGTTAACTTGGATATCATGCTGGCTAAGCGAAAAATGAAGTTGCAGGAGCTTTCAAGCCTTGTGGGTGTTTCGATTCAAAACCTCTCTATCCTAAAAACGGGTAAAGCCAAAGCCATTCGTTTTTCGACGTTGGAAGCTATTTGTGAGGCTCTCAGTTGCCAGCCGGGAGAGATTCTTGAATATGAGGAAGGGGCTTAAACGCCCCTACCCTGCTTTTAAAAGCGACCGGATAAGCCACCACCGTTGACTAGGCCTCTCAAAAAACCCCTGGTATTTTGCATTTAGAGTAACACAATGAGAGCCCTCAAATATCAAGTACAGGATTATTCAATTTAAACGCTTGAAGCAAGTTGAGGTCCCTCTAACCAAGAGACAAAGGAAAAGAGGGCATAAATTGCCCTCTATGAATTAACTCGAAATAGGTGAGTAAATATACTCAGTTATTCGCTATGGTGCCCGTGATGGTGCTCGCTATGATGACCATGGTGATGATGTTCACTGTGATACCCAACGCCAACGCTTTGAACGACTGAGTTCGTTATAAGGCCTGCGAAACCAATGGCACCTAAAGTTAAATAGATTTTTTTATGCATATATTTTTCCCCTTTTTTTCTACTATAACAAATTTTTTTCACTAAGCCTATAGCAAAGCGTAACTTTTTTATCTCCTCCATCTTTTTACAACTCTTTTTCAAAATTCAATAATATAAGCCTGGCTATGTGCCACTTCATAATGATAATTATTTTGTGGAGTCATGGTTTTTAGTTTGACAAGTACTATTAGTTTGCCATATTAAAACTAAATTGTTATGCCATTCGTAGGAGAGTACATTGTTTAAAAAGATTTTTTTCCCACTCGTGACTTTTTTTCTCGTTGCAATTCAATCCATAGCTATGGACGATGAAGATCCTATGCATAGCTCTGCTGTTTCTATGCATTATAGCAGCGAACCTGTGGTAGCTCACTTAGGCATTAGTTATTCGAGTGAACCTTATTCATCCTTAGAGCACAACTATGGAAGTGAACCTCATTTTAGTGGAACACATGGATATGGTAGTGAACCTTATTCATCCCTAAGGCACAACTATGGAAGTGAACCTCATTTTAGTGGAACACATGGATATGGCAGCGAACCGCACACATTCTTAGGACACACGTATGGAAGCGAGTTTTAAGGCATAAAATTCCTAAATAGTTGTAATGCAGCCTTATATGTTTTAAGATACGATCCGTAATAAAAAACTATGGCTGTAATGCTATTATTAAAAATCAAAAAAAAACTATCTTTTATCTTAGATCAAACATGGTGGCCTTCATATTTCGTTCTCCTGGTCGTTCCTTTTTTGGTTTTAAACAAATTTGCCGATCCCTACACAACCGTTAAATGGTTCGCATCTCTTTCATGTATATTGGTTTCGATTTTTGCTTTCCTTTTAAAATCCAAATCATTCATTCTGCCAAGTATACCCCAACCGATATTTTATATTCTTATCTCAATACTAGGTATATTAATTTTTAATTCTTATTTT
>CAYYRQ010000017.1:0-48442 GCA_964474215.1 uncultured Alphaproteobacteria bacterium | reverse complement strand
ATATAATTCTGTATTTTGGGTTAGACTCACAAAGATATGAACTTGGCGTTCAGGATAAAGCCATTATGTTTCAGGTTTTTTTGTTAACAACATGGAGCATTTTTAGCTTATTTATAGGTTTTATTTTTACTTCTAAAGCCTTCAAATACAGCAAAACCATGCATTTGATGCCCCCTACGCATCAATTATCAAAGTCTGAAATATATATTTTATTATTTATTTGTGTTTTATGCTTATTTATTTCTTTTATTTACATGCAGTTTGTGCCTAACGTAGCAATATGGACTTTATTTACTAAAGGCATAAAAGCTGCGAAAGTGGCAAGAAGCCAAATGGGAAATGATTTTGCAGGAAAGCACCATTGGTTTAGCTTATTTTTCCGCCACTTACCATTTGTAATCACCTTTGTATTTTTTTCAAATTGGCTGATTGCGAAAAACTTGAAGTCTTTTCTTTTATTTTTTTCAATATTCTTATTCACGGTTTTTCTTTCAGTTATGTCAATTGAAAAAGGGCCATTAGTATATCTCATTCTTGGTTTATTCTTTACCTATCTCATCACTTGCAAAAGATCGCAGCTAGATATGAAAAGCATCATTTTTCTTACCCCGTTTTTGCTGCTATCGCTCATCGTTATGTACAGCTTGTTTGTGGGCACAAAGGACATATTTTCTTCTATAATTTCAATTCTCTCGCGTACATTTACAGGGCAACTTCAACCCGCTTATCATTATCTTGAATACTTTCCAGATCACCATGAATTTTTGTGGGGTAGAAGTTTTCCTAATCCAAGTAATATTTTGCCTCACGAACCCTTTAGACTATCTGTTGAGGTAATGAATTGGAAATTTCCGAAGCTTAAAGAGCTTAACATAGTGGGCTCAATGCCAGCAATGTTCTGGGGAGAACTATATGCGAATTTTGGAAAGTTAGGAGTTGTAATCATTCCATTTTTTGTTGGGGCTGGTCTATATGCTGTAAACGCATTCGTTTGTAGTTTTGAAAAAACGCCCCTAACGGTTGGTTTCTATGTGTGGCTTATATTACATTATATGAATCTCTCAGGCACTTCATTGAGTGGTTACATATTGGACTTCTATTTGTTTGGAATTTTATTTTTTATAGCAGCTATTCAACTTATTAAAAAGAGATCTAATATTGCAGATGAAGCTAACAAAACTTTCTCCTAGTTCATGAGTTTAAAAAGGGAAATATTAGAATAGAGGAGCAAGTTACTTATAAAGGCAAGCAAATGTTTGCTTGATTTTTTAGATATGAGCCTTGAAATGTTGCAATTAAAACAATTGGTTACAGCGCGGTTTACTAAATTGGTTAGGATGGCCTCAAAATTATGTTTATTTGTGTTATAAAGCGTATTCAATATTGAGATAGAGAACATGAAATTAAGTAAAATCGGATTCGGCGGCTTGACCATTAGTGGGGTTTGGGGAGAAACAGATGTCGATACTTCTATAAATTCAATTCATAAAGCTATTGATGGTGAGATTAATTGGCTTGATACCTCTCCTATATATGGTTTGGGCCATTCCGAAGAAGTGATTGGGGAGGCAATCAAGGGAAAAAGAGATAAAGTTTATATCGCTAGCAAATGTGGTTTATACTTAGGGAAAGATAAAAAAGCCAAAAAAAATCTGAACCCTAAATTTATCCGAGAGGATTTGGAAAAAAGTTTAAAACGACTTCAAGTTTCACATATTGATCTTTATCAATGCCATTGGCCTGATCCAGAAACACCCGTTGAAGAAACTTGGGCAACAATGACGGAGTTTGTGACTCAAGGTAAAGTTAGAGAAATAGGCGTCTGTAATTTTGATATCGATTTATTAGAGAAAATCCAAAATATCCACCCAGTATACTCCCTTCAAATTCCTTATAACATTATTAGAAGAGAGCACGAATGGGAACTGATACCCTATTGTAAGGAAAATAATATTCGCGTACTTGCCTACAGTCCTCTTCATTTAGGTCTTTTATCTGGAAAATACCATCCTTCAAACCTTCCGGAAAATGACAGAAGAAGCATGGCTAGCGAATGGGGCTGTCCTGAGCTGTTGGATCAATATTTTGCCTTTATGGAGAAGATGAAAATTGTCGCTTCCTCAAAAAAAGTAAGTTTGGCGCAATTAGCTCTAGCCTGGCTTATTAATAATGACAACGTGACATCATTGATCGCAGGGATGCGTAACACTAAACAAGTGATGCAAAATATGGAATCTATGTCCATAAATTTTTCAATCGAGGAAAAAGAATTCCTGACTTTTCAAACACATTAAGGCCTGACAATACAATGTAAAGATACATGGACTTTATTTTTTATGTGCAAGCAACCAAAATTATAATATTATTAACGTAAACGTAGACATTACTTTTTACCTGTTCGCAAACTCTTTTTCTTCCAATTTTGATAATGTTAAGAGGCCTCTGAATAAGTTATTGATGAGAGGATAGAATCCTATCTGTGAGATATTCAGGGGCAAAGTTTGAGTTAGAATTGCCGATACGGTCTTTATTTTTTGGCCTAACTTGAAAGATATGGACTTTACCCTCTGTATCAACTGCAAATTTAATATCCAATCTGTCATAATTAAGAAGCTGCTCAAATTCTTGAATTGCCTTAAGAACAGGCATAAGCTCAGGAGCAGTTGAATCCGGCGCCTTAGGATGGAAGCGACTGACAACTACCGTGCGAAGTTCCCCATGACAGCCTGAAGATACCGATTCAGTTGATTAAGAGAAGGGTACGATTTAATCACTTTCTCTACATGATACTCGCCTAAAAAATGAATGTTAAATTCTTGACTAAATGCGTGTATTTGCCAATCAAGAGCTGATTTATTTAGTGATATATGCTTAAGCGCTGAAGGCTTCCAACCACAACTGAGGCGCCCCGCACCAAGAAGAAATGCGTCCATTAATATCCAACAACTTGCTTAACTATGTTTAGCCTATCTATTTTGTTTTTTACCACCAAAAATTAATGATAGTTTATACTAGAATGTCTTAATTTCAAGCCCAATTGAAACAATAAGCCCAATGATAATTGATATGAATGTACTTCCAGAACCCGGTTCAATATAAGCGTTTACAGGCTCTATAATAAATGCCGCTATTATAAATAAACATTCCTAAGAATTTCATGGCATTGCTCCTTAAACTAGATCAAAATGCAATTGTTATCCCGGGAGGTTAATTGCCTTTTCTTTAGAAATGAGTAAATAGTTAACTTATTCAGACATCTTCATGTGCTATTGATCAAACCCAATGCATTTCTTGACTGGCGCAAAGAAATATGCTAACCAAATTGAAATTTTCAAGGTATAAAATGATTTTCACCAAAAGAATATTTGATATAATATTTTCTTTTTTGGCAATACTCTTTCTTAGTCCCATTTTCATAGTTTTTATGATTTTAATAATGGCTCAAGATGGGCATTCCCCTTTTTACGTTCCTCGTCGTATTGGAAAGGATGGGAAGCCCTTTCCTATGATTAAGCTCCGTTCAATGATTGTGGGAGCGGATAAAGCCGGCATTGATACGGCATCTACAGATGATGAACGAATAACACCTCTAGGAAAAGTTATCCGTAGATATAAACTTGATGAGCTGTTCCAACTTTGGAACGTTTTGAAGGGTGAAATGAGCGTTGTAGGGCCTCGACCAAATGTTGAATCTGAAACAAGACTCTATACAAATGAGGAACAAAGGCTACTGTCTGTAAAACCGGGACTTTCGGATTTATCTTCAATCGTTTTCTCAGATTTAGGGGAAATCGTAGCTAATACTCCTGATACGAATATTTCTTATAATCAACTTGTTCGTCCCTGGAAAAGTCGACTTGGTTTGGTTTATGTTGATAACGTAGGTATTCTGCTTGATATCAAAATTATAGGACTTACGATGTTATCACTTATTTCTAGAGAGAAAGCATTAAAAGGGGTGACAAAAGTTCTAGAAGATCTTAATGTGTCTACCGACATAGTTCAGGTTTCGAAAAGACAAACGAAGCTCGTTCCAACGCCGCCTCCGGGAAGTCATGAAATCGTTACACATCGATAAATTTATATAGGAATTTTCAGAAATTATGCTCTCAACAGCTACAGATATTAAAGAACATTTAGGATACTTTGTAAATCCTAAAAACTTTAGAGAAAAGTTAGACATTAGGGATGGGGATCCGCAATCATTAATTGCCCAACTCGAGAAAATGCTCCTCATTAGGGCTGTTGAAGAAGAAATTGCCTCACTCGTCCTTAATAATGAAGTTAAATGCCCTTGTCATCTGGGCGTTGGCCAGGAAGCTGTAGCCGTCGGGGTTGCAGAACATTTGAACTCAAAAGACCGAGCCTTTGGTAACCATAGGTCTCATAACCATTATTTAGCGATGGGTGGGAGCGTCGATAGTCTTTTTGCTGAGATATTTGGCAAGAAAACAGGTTGTTCAAAGGGAATAGGAGGGTCCATGCATATTTATGCTGGGGAAGTTGGTTTTCATGGTGCTGTTCCTATTGTTGCTGGGACCGTTCCTGTTGCTGTTGGTGCAGCACTTTCGGCAAAACTATCAGGTTCGGATGCTGTTGGGGTTGCTTTTTTTGGTGATGGCGCTTGCGAAGAAGGAGTTGTTCATGAGTGCTTAAATATTGCTTCGGTTATGAAACTCCCAATGATTTTTATTGTTGAAAACAATCTTTATTCAAGCCATATGGATATTTGTTTGCGCCAAACCTCTGAGTCAACAGCGCGATTTGCTGTAGCTCATGAGATGGAATTTAGAGTTGTGGATGGTAATGACGTTATTTCTGTTGAAAAAGCAGCTTCTGAGCTCATCTCTCATGCTAGAAGCGGAGGGGGGCCTGGATTCCTTGAGGCTATAACTTATCGTTGGTTAGGGCATGTTGGTGGAAATGCAGATATTGACGTCGGCGTAAGAAGGAGCACAGATGAACTTGAGAGTTGGAAAAAAAGAGATCCAATTTCTCGCCTTTTTAATGCACTAGAAAGCAGTGATATCTATTCTAAAGAACAGTTTGAAATGGCGAAAAAAAGAGTCGATGAAATTGTAAAATCAGCTGTTGAAAAGGCAAAAGCAGCCCCCTGGCCTGAACCAGAAGACTTACATAAGTATGTCTATCAATCAAAGGATAGTTCATGATACAAAATTTGAAGTATAGCCAAGGGATTTGGCAAGCATTTGATTACCTCCTTTCCCATTATCCAGAAACTTTTATTTTAGGCCAAGGCGTTTGGAGCCCTTGGTATGTGGGAAGTAGCATGAAGGATTTAGATGTCAAATATGGAAAAGATAGAGTTATAGACTCTCCCGTTTCAGAATGGGCTTGTACAAGCATGGGGGTAGGAGCTTCTCTCTTTGGGCACAAACCCATTATCATTCATCCACGTATGGATTTTATGATATTTGCTATGGATTCTTTAGTAAATCAGGCTGCAAAATGGTCATATATGTTTGGTGAGCAAGCCAATCCAGGCGTTACGGTTCGGAGTATAATCAATAGAGGGGGTGAACAAGGGGCTCAACATTCCCAAGCTCTTCATTCGTGGTGTGCACATATTCCAGGATTAAGGGTAGTTATGCCGTATTCACCAAAAGATGCGCGTGAGCTTCTTATTGCTTCTGTCCTTTCTCCTGATCCTGTTCTATATATTGACGACAGGTGGCTTTATAGCTTGGAAGAAGAAGTTGGAGATATAGAGGAGTTTGATTTAGCTGAGGAAGGCCCGAAGGTTATAAGAGCAGGAACAGATGTGACGCTTGTTGGGGCAAGTTATAGTTGTCACCTAGCTATGGAAGCTGCCAGCGAAATGGAGAAAGAGGGTGTTTCGTGTGAAGTTATTGATTTAAGAGTAATCAACCCCCTAGATTGTTCTTGCATCATTAAATCAGTTCAAAAAACAAAACGTCTGATAGTTGTGGATGGTGGATGGAAAAATTGCGGTCTTGCTGGCGAAGTTATTTCTTCTGTAATAGAAAACCTGGATCCCCAAATTCTATTAAGCAAGCCTTGCCGACTTACGCTTCCTGATGTACCAGCACCTACAAGCCTACCTCTTGAAAAAGCATATTACCCAACTGATAAAGACGTATGCACCTTGGTTCGTGATTCAATGGGTTTGATTGCAAATTGTAAGCTCAACGTGGTATAGACTGCTCACCAAACCGGTATAACGGCTCCTTTAAAAGTTTCTTGAATAAATTTTTTGATAGGTTCGCTTTGATAAATTGTGATCAATTGAAAAACTTCAGGACGTTTTTCATCATTGCGAACTGCAAAAATATTAGCATAGGGAGAATTTTTATCCTCCATGACTAAGGCAGACTTTGGGTCAAGATCTGCTAATAGAATCCAGTCTGTGTTGATAACAGCCGCATCGACATCATCCAAAGTTCTGGGTAATTGTGGAGCATCAATTTCAAGAAATGTAATGCCCTTTGGATTATCCTTAATATCTAATAAAGACGGGTTTTCTGTGGCATTTAGAGTGATAATTCCCTGTTCAGCTAACAGTTTGAGCGCACGCCCCTCATTTGTGGGATCAGACGGGATAGCAACTTTTGCTTTATCCTTTAGCTCACTTAGCTTTTGTATTTTATTGCTATAGATGCCTAGAGGCATTAAAACAGTTTTGCCTGCTGATTTAATTTTGTATCCTCGTGCCTGGACTTGTTCGTCGAGAAAGGGCTTGTGCTGGTAGGAATTTAAGTCAATTTCATTATCATTTAAAGCAATGTTAGGCAAAATGAAGTCGTTGAATTCAATGACTTCAACATCTATGCCCTGCTTTTCAGCAAGATTTTTGACCTTGTCCATTATAATAGCATGGGGCCCTGCTGTTACACCAACTTTAAGGGGTGCAGCCTGAAGACTTGAAAGGGATAAGGCTAAAAAGATGAGTGCTTGAATGAATTTCATGCCACGGCTCCTTGATTATTTTTTCAATTTCGATGAAAAATAATTTCCAATCATTTGAACAACTTGAACCATTAAAACAAGAATGATAACGACTAAGATAAGGATGGTAAAGTCATATCTTTGATAGCCGTAGCGTAAAGCAAGATCGCCTAAGCCACCGCCACCAACTGTTCCAGCCATAGCTGAAAATCCAATGATGTTAATCGCGACTGTTGTTAAACCAGAAATGATAAGCGGAAGTGCTTCTTTAAGCTGAATTAGCAATATAATTTTTAAGTTTGCAGAGCCTAAGGCTTTTCCAACTTCAATGAGTCCTTTTGATGTGGTGTTCAACGCATCTTCAATAACACGTGCAATAAGAAGTCCGGCTGCAAAGGTAAGAGGCAACGTTGCAGCAGTAGTTCCAATGGAGGTCCCAACCCAAAAGCGCGTGAATGGGATCATAAGGATAATGAGAATAATAAAAGGAATGGAACGAAAGATATTTAAAAAAAGCTCAAGTGTCTGAAACAAAACAGGCTTAGGATTTAGACCATTGGGTTTTACCAGGGTGAGAAGTATAGCAAAGAACAGGCCCAAAAAAGTCCCGATTCCCATTGAAATTCCAACCATATATATCGTTTCTATTGTAGCTTTGATAATTAGTTGTTCCATTTTTGGTTCTCGCTTGCTGGTAAATACCCGATAACTTCAGTGGAGACTTCCTTTTGGTGAAGTTCTTCACGAATTGCACATAGCTTTTCGGCGTCG
The DNA here is from genome assembly GCA_964474215.1 of uncultured Alphaproteobacteria bacterium. Classification (GTDB taxonomy): domain Bacteria; phylum Pseudomonadota; class Alphaproteobacteria; order UBA9655; family UBA9655; genus UBA9655. The sequence goes on along the minus strand of CAYYRQ010000017.1, from coordinate 40,744 downwards.
CTAGGTATTTCAACGATTAAACAACCAAAAGCTGTTTCGCGGATATGATCTAGATTTCCAAACAGAATATTGATTGGCACATGATGTTTTGTAACGAGTGACGATATTATAGGCTCTCCGGCTGAATCAGAGGAAAATAATAAGCGGATGAGGGCTGTCGATTTACCTGAAGCTTGAGGACGTAGTTTTTCTTGTAAATGGTGGGGTAAATCTCGGTTAAATAAGTTTTGGATAAGAGATTTTGTAACGCCGCTTTCAGGATGCAATAAGATGGATGTAATGTTGTTTTTTTCGACAATTCTCCCTTTGTCGATGACACATACTTCATCACAAATCTCACGGACGATAGCCATGTCATGGGTTATGAGTATGATTGTGATTCCGAGCCTTTTATTGAGATCCTTCAGAAGCTCTAAGATTTCGAGGGATGTTTCATTATCCAGAGCAGAGGTAAACTCATCGCATAAGAGTAGGTTTGTATCTGTTATAAGAGCTCGAGCAATAGCAACGCGTTGACATTGTCCACCACTTAATTGACTTGGGTAGCTTTCTTCTTTTCCTTTTAAGCCAACAAGTTCAATTAGCTTAAGTGCTTTTGATTGGCTTTCTGTTGACTCTTTACCCAATAGCTTTAAAGGAAGCGTAATATTTTTGAGTACAGTTAAGCGGCTTAGAAGATTCGGAGACTGAAAGACGTTGCCGATTTTTTGCTGGATTTTTCGTTTTTTTTGTAGGGGAATCCCTGAGAAAAGTTGGCTATCAATGTAAATTTTTCCTTGGGTAGGTTCCTCGAGTCCATTGATACAACGTAACAAAGTGCTTTTACCTGCCCCACTTCTTCCTATAATTCCTAGAATCTGTCCGTTGGGAATTTCTAGGTTAATATCTTTAAGGATCACACGATCATATGATTTTTCAAGTTTTTCTATAAGGACAGTCACTGGAGAAAATTTCTTACTCTATTATTTTCTATATTTTTAACATTTTTAAGTATGAAAAACAACGTGATGTTCAAACCTGATCCATTTGACTTTCGAGAAAATCAATAAATAGCTGTGCTCGCTTAATTTTACCAAGATAGGAGGGATAGACAATGTACTGTGAAAGAGAAGCGGGGGATGAACCAGGTAGAATCTCCTCAAGTTCAGGATCATCTTTTACAACATAACGATTGAATGCGGATATGCCTAATCCGGATTTAACACAATCATAAATAGCTTCTATGTTATTGATTGATAGATAAGGTTTTCTTTTCTTTTTCGCACCTAAGGTTAGGAGCCAAGTTAGATCGTTATTTATGGGATGTAAGTTTTTGCCAAATGTAATGAGCCTATGATTATCAAGATCTTCTATTGTCTTAGGTATGCCATTTTTTTTGAGGTATGTGCGCCCTGCATAAATACGAAAGGGGTAAGGAGTGACTTCTCTATAGAGGAGATCAGCATTTTTAGGTTTCGTCGTTGTGATGGCAATGTCTGCTTCCCGTGTAAATAGGTTTACGTCTTCGTCTTTCAGTAAAAGGCTCATATGAACGTTAGGATATTTTTTAATAAATTCCTGTACAAGAGGGGCCAGCCAATATGTGCCATACCCGATAGATGCAGCAATTTGCAATGATCCTCGAGGCTTATTTTTATGGTCTTCCATATTTGCTTCGACGGTGGCAAGTTTTGCGTAAACTTGTCCAATTGATTTTTTTAAGTCTTCACCTGTTTTCGTTAGGATGAGTCCCCGAGACACTCTCGTAAAGAGTTTTTCTCCTAAATCTTGTTCAAGTATATTAACTTGGCGACTGATAGCCGATTGACTTATGTTAAGGAAATCAACAGCTTTCGTGAAGTTTCCTGCGGTTGCAACCGTATAAAATACGCGTAGTTTGTCCCAATCCATAGCATCACAGTACTTTATTGATTCTGGTGCATTCTAAGCAGAAAGGAACGGTTTTGTAAATTAGTGCTTGCTTGAATTTAGATAGCAATTAATCTCATTGATGGAATTAATCTAAATGAAATATGGAGTCTAAACATGGTAACTGTTCAACTTCTCAAACTTTCTCATGGAAATGACTTACCAGTTCCATCCTATGCAACCCCTGAAAGTGCAGGAGTCGATTTGTATGCTGCCGTAGATCAACCCATCACCTTAAAGCCTTTTGCAAGAACCCTAGTTCCCACTGGAATTTCTATTTCTTTGCCGTGTGGCTATGAAGCTCAGATCCGCCCCCGATCAGGACTCGCTTTAAAGCATGGTCTTTCGGTTTTAAACTCACCCGGTACGATTGATTCAGATTATAGGGGAGAAATACAGATCATTCTGATTAACCTGGGAGATGAAGAATTTGTCATTGAAAGAGGTCTTCGTATAGCTCAAATGGTTTTAAGCCCTGTCTCCCGACTGACTTGGGTTGAAATTGAAAACCATGAAGATCTCAACGAAAAGCAGCGGCAAGGTGGATTTGGATCAACGGGTATGGGAAATTTGTAATGAAATATCTCTTTTACACTCTCATTTGTTTTTTAGTAATATATGGGGCATTAGCAGAAAATACGAAACCTCTTCCCCGTTTTGTTTCTTTAAGATCGAATGAGGTGAACCTGAGGGTTGGACCTGGTTCAAATTATCCGATTGCATGGGTTTATGTAAGGTCTGGACTTCCTGTCGAAATCATTGCCGAGTTTGATACATGGCGGAAAATTAGAGACCCTGATGAAGCCATAGGATGGGTGCATCAGAATATGCTCACGAAAAAACGCCATGTTAGAGCGGACAAAGATGATGTTGTCATGTACAGAAATGCAGATACTCAGAGTGTACCCCTTGCACGTCTTCAAAAAGGGGTCATCCTGGACCTTATAAAAACCCGAGGAGAATGGTGTCAGGTCAAGGTTTTTAATTATAAAGGGTGGGTTTTGAAATCAAACCTTTGGGGCGTCTACGCGCAAGAAAAAGTTGGTTAATTTTTCTTTTCCTGGATTTTTCCATCATGAAGAACGAGAGTTCTGTCCATTTGCCTAGCTAGGATGGGGTTATGGGTTGCAATCAATGCAGCTAAGTTCTGTTCTCGCACAATCTGAATTAAGGTTTTAAAAACGGAATCAGCAGTGTGTTCATCCAAATTTCCTGTAGGCTCATCAGCTAATAAAACTTTTGGATGATTAGCCAAAGCCCTTACAATAGCTATACGTTGTTGTTCTCCACCTGAAAGACGCGCTGGCCGGTGTGTAGCTCGATTCAAAAGACCAACTGCTTTCAGAAGGTCATCCGCTCTTTGAGACGCTTCGCTGCGCGATTTGCCAGCTATGAGCTGAGGCAAAATAATATTCTCCTTTGCATCAAATTCAGGAAGGAGATGGTGAAACTGGTATACGAAACCAAGGACATTCCGACGGATAAGTGTCCGTTGTTTGTCATTTAACTGCTGGCATTTTTTGCCATCAATGATGATTTCTCCTCCATTTTCTTTTTCCAGCAATCCGGCAGTTTGTAGAAGGGTTGATTTTCCTGAACCAGAAGGACCGACAAGCGCCACAATTTCTCCAGGATTTAGGTCAAGACTGACTGACTGTAATACGTTTAGTGTTTCTGAACCTTGATGAAACGTCCGCTTCAGATTTTTTAGAGAGAGGATTGGATTACTCATAACGTAAGGCCTCCACGGGATCTAGACGTGAGGCCCTCCAGGACGGATATAGGGAAGCCAAAAATGTCAGGAATAGTGAAATGGTGATCACAAGGATAACCTCACCCCCATCAACTTGGGCAGGTAATTTTGACAGGAAATAGACTTCAGCACGGAAAAGTTCAGTGCCGGAAAATGATTCAATTAATTGTCGGATGGATTCTATATTTAAAGAAAATAGAACACCAACAAGCGTACCGATCAAAGCCCCTAATACGCCAATAGTTGACCCTGCAATAAAAAAGATCCCCATCATCATTCCTTTGGTTGCGCCCATCGTTCTTAATATAGCAATGTCTCTACCTTTATCTTTTACAAGCATGATAAGCGTTGAAATCACATTAAAAGAAGCAACGAGAATGATCAGGGTAAGGATAATAAACATCACGTTACGTTCAACGTTGATCGTGCTAAAGAACTCTTTGTTTGCCTCTTGCCAATCAAAAAGACGTACATTCTTTCCGTTAAGTAGGGGGCTGATTTCCTGTTTATACGTGACTAATTTTTCAGGATTTTTTGTAAAAATTTCTATGCCTGTGACATTATCACCTAATTGAAAGAACTTTTGTGCAGCGTCTAAGGGAATAAAAACAAATGCTGAATCGTACTGAATCATGCCCGCATCAAAGACACCAACAACTTCAAAAGTTCGTGTCCGCGGCATTGTTCCGAATGCGGTAACATTGCCTTGTGGAGAAACGAGGCTTATTTTGTCACCAAGTATGAGCCCTAGTTTTTCAGCTAGCTTCTTTCCAATAATTGCAGAATGAGGGTGATTAAATAAATGGAGATGCCCACGAACAATATTTTCTGAAATCGTTTTACGTGCCTCTAGATCAGTTGCGTTCATGCCATGAACGATGACGCCTGCTGCGTTATTATGGGCTGTAGCCATGGCTTGGCCTTCAACAAGTGGATTTGCACCTGTAATACCCGGAAGCTTTTTAATATCATCTGTGAGTTCTTGATATTGGGGAAGAGACTTGGACACACTATAAATATCTAAATGCCCATTCATACCAATGATGCGGTCTATTAGTTCATGGCGAAAGCCATTCATGACCGACATAACGATGATCAGAGCTGCGACGCCTAGAGCAATACCTATAAAGGAAAACCAAGCCGTCACAGAAATGAACCCTTCCTGGCGTCGGGCTCTAAGATAGCGAAACGCTACAAATCTTTCAAAAGTTGAAAACAAACCTTGCTCTCCATTACAACAAAAAGCATCATATAAGTCCTGCGTTTTCGAAGCAAATAATTTTTAAAATAGTTTCTTATCTTTTAGTGAGGTATGTCCAAATTTTCCGATGATAAGATGATCTAAAACATGAATATCGAGCTCTTTGGCAGCATTTGCAACCTTTTGAGTAATAGAAATATCTGTTTTAGAAGGGGTAGGATCCCCGCTTGGATGATTATGGACCATGATAATACTTGAAGCACCAAGATCCAAAGCACGTTTTACAACTTCACGAGGATAGACAGGTGTTGCATTGATTGTTCCATGTTGCTGAACTTCATCTGCAATAATTTTATTTTTCTGATCTAGGAAAAGAAGACGAAATTGCTCAACTTTCAGGTGAGACATTCGTGCACGGCAATAATCAATCACACTTTGCCAAGATTTAAATATGGGCTGTGCTGAAGCTTCCTCTTTTATAAGCCGGCAAGAAATCTCAAGGATTGCTTTTAAAGTTGCGACAGTAGAAACACCAACCCCAGGTATAGATTTTAGCTTTTCAATATCCGCTTGGAATAGTCCCGATAAGCTTCCACATTCTTTGAGTAAACTTTTGGCCAGAGGCTTAACATCAACGCGCGGCATAACACTAAACAAAATGAGCTCGATGAGTTCATAATCAGGAAGGGATTTTTCACCGCCTTTAAGAAAGCGTTCGCGCAAGCGATTTCGATGGCCCAAGAAGTCGATCATAAAGTAAATATCTCATACCCAGATTCTGTGACACCTATGCTATGTTCAAATTGGGCGGAGAGGGATTTATCGCGTGTAACGGCTGTCCAGTTGTCTTGCAATATTTTAACAGGATAATCTCCAGCATTAATCATAGGCTCAATTGTAAAAAACATTCCTTCTTTAAGTTCAATACCTGTTGAAGGTTGCCCATAATGGAGAATCTCTGGAGCTGTATGAAAATCTTTGCCTAAACCATGGCCACAAAAATCCCTAACAACAGAATATCCTTTTGGTTCGACATAACTTTGAATGGCATGACCGATATCACCTGTGAAGGCTCCAGGCCTCACAACTTCGATTGCTCTCATTAAAGCTTCGTGTGTTACATTAATGAGGTTTTGAGCTTTGATAGAGGGTTTTCCGACCACATACATTCGGCTTGTGTCTCCGTGCCAACCATCTACGATAACTGTTACGTCAATATTGAGGATATCCCCATCTTGTAGCTTTCGGGCACTAGGAATTCCATGACATACTACGTGGTTTAAGGACGTACAAATTGACTTTGGAAATCCGCGATAATTTAAAGGAGCAGGAATGGCATCATTTTTTGTAATAAATTCATGACAAAGGTCATTGAGTTCATCCGTACTTACACCTTCCTTAACATAAGGTGTAATGTAATCCAAAGTTTGTGCCGCCAAACTCCCGGCTTTACGCATTCCGTCAAAGTCAGCTGCGGAATGAAGTATAATATTATGAGGTAATTGAGTCATAAGTCCTTAGCTTAAAATTTAATTTGATGAGTAATTGTAATGGCTTTTGGTGTAACTTCGCAAGCATATACAAGAAAATGAACACCAGTTTGCATAGCCTTTTTAACTTCTTGATCATATGTAGGGTCTATATCTTTTGCTATTTCAAAGGAATGACAATCATTTCTTTGAACAACGAATATGACAAAGGCATTGTGTCCTTGTTGAACCATTTCTGAGAGTTCGCGCATATGTTTTGATCCGCGCGTTGTTACAGAGCTAGGAAAAGCCGCTGTATCTCCTCTTTTGAGATGAACATTTTTAACTTCAATATAGGATAGAGATTGATCTGCATGCTCGAGAAGAATATCAATGCGAGAATTTTTTCCATAGGAGACTTCCCTCCGGAGATTTTGAAAGCTCTCTAACTCTTTAATAACATTATTTTTTATAGCTTCTTCAACAAGGTCATTGGGATTCGATGTATTCATGCCAACAAATGTACCATTGGCTTCAGCCATTTCCCAGGTATAGGGAAGTTTACGATTTGGATTATTTGATTTCGACAACCAAACAGGTGTTTCAGGTTCTGTAAGTCCTTGCATAGCTCCTGAATTAGGACAGTGAGCCGTCGTTATACTTCCATCCTCAAGTTCAACGTCAGCTAAAAAGCGCTTGTATCTTTTGATGAGTTTACCCTTTATCAAAGTCGTTTCAAATATCATCAAGTCACCTTTTTATAGGCCCAAGTTATCCAAGGAAGAAGGGCTTCAATATCGGAGGTTTCAACCATAGGTCCTCCCCAGATTCGTAAATTGGGTACAGAACGCATATGCCCGAGAATATCAAGTGCAACGCCTTCTCTTTCGAGGAGTTCAGCAATTTCTTTTGGAAGGTCCCAACTTTCTGGCGCTTCAGAAAAGTAGAGACATATGGAAGTGGTTGATCGGGTTTGGGGATCATGTGCTAAAAAGTCAATCCAAGGCGTTTCTGCAACCCAATCGTGTATAGCTTTAAAATTCTGTTGAGTGCGTGTCTTTAGACTTGATAATCCGCCCTCTCGCAAACACCAGATAAGGCTATCAATCGCATCTTCAATACAGAGTAAAGAAGGCGTATTTAATGTCAAACCGTCAAACAATTCAGCTGAAAACCTTCCGTTTTGAGCAAGTCTAAAAAGGCGCGGTATTGGCCAAGATGGGATATGAGAGTTTAAGCGATCGACTGCTCTGGGGCTTAAAACAAGCATACCATGAGCACCTTCCCCACCCAGAACTTTTTGCCAAGAAAATGCAACAGCGTCCATTTTTGTCCAAGGAAAATCAAGTGCAAACAAGGCAGAAGTGGCATCACATATAACAAGACCTTCCCGATTGGAGTCAATCCAGCTGCCATCAGGGATGCAAACACCCGTTGTTGTTCCATTCCAAGTCAAGACAACGTCATGGTTGAAGTTAACTTTTGATAGATCTGGTAGATAACCAGCTTCTGAATTTAAAACGCGATGATCGGAGAGCTGCAACTCTTTCACCACATCGTGCGCCCATAGATGACCAAAGACATCAAATGCAACAACATCAACGGGTAAAGGCCCTAGAAGCGACCACAGAGCTGCTTCCATGGCTCCTGTGCATGAGCCGGGAAGAAGGGCAACATGGTATGAAGTTGGAATTTCAAGGACTTCACGTGTGAGAGCGTTTAGATTTTTGATTCTTTCAATTCCGTATGGAGAGCGGTGAGATCTTCCCAGAGATTGAAGCTCAAGGTTATCCAGAAACCACTCAGGATGTTTTCGCGTAGGCCCTGAGGAAAACTTGGGGTTTTTTGGCCTTACCGCTGGACGCATTTTTTCTCCAATGGAATAAAAGTTAATTACTTATAATAAGCTCTATTTATAAACGGGTAGCAAAGCTTCTCTCAAATTTTTGTTTAGGGCTTGGTTTGTGGCCAATATAGAACGCGTTTCAAAGAAGTCAATTCCGCCAGCGAGATCGCATACATAACCTCCCGCTTCCCTCACCAAAACAATACCAGCGGCAATATCCCAAGGTTGGACACTATCTTCCCAATATCCTTCAAAGCGACCGGCAGCTACATAAGCTAAATTAAGGGCTGCAGAGCCAAGGAGACGAACATCGGCAACTTCGAGGTTAATCTTTTGGCAGGCTTGTTGAAACTGCGTTCTTTTCTCGACAGGAGCACTAAGTCCTGGCAAGCCCGTTGATAAAAGCGCATCAGCAAGATGATGACGGTTTGATATCCTTAATCGCTTGTCATTTAAAAAGGCACCTCCACCTTTTTCTCCAAAGAACATTTCATCTTTTACCGGGTCATATATTATACCAGCAATGATTTCCTTGCCTTTTTGGAGCCCGATTGATATGGCAAAATGAGGGAGGCCATGCAAGAAATTGGTTGTCCCATCAAGTGGATCAATGATCCATGTGTGTTCATCTTCTCCGGGAATAACACCACCCTCTTCCATGATAAAGCCATAGGAAGGACGTGCTTTCTTAAGTTCTTTGTAAAGGATTTCTTCAGCCTTTTTATCGGCGATTGACACAAAATCTCCGGGGCCTTTCCGTGAAATTTGGAGGTTTTCTACTTCACCAAAATCTCGAACAAGTCCGCGAGCCGCCTTAAAGGCAGCATTACACATTACATTTAAGTGAGGAGATCTTGAAACAACGCGTAATTGCTGTGCCATGTTTAGTCCTTAGCTCGCTCGATATAAGAACCGTCACCTGTATCAACAACGACTCGCGTTCCTGCATCGATATGCGGCGGAACCATAATTCGAACTCCATTTTCAAGAATAGCAGGTTTGTAAGAAGATGAAGCCGTTTGTCCTTTAACCACAGGTTCGGCTTCAACAATCTCCATAATAACTGTTTCAGGGAGTTCTGCACCAACAATGTCTCCCTCATATGAAACAACCGTAATAACCATCCCGTCTTGTAAAAAGTGCAAGGAGTCACCAAGTGTTTCCTTTGTAAGTTGGAACTGTTCAAAGGATTCCGCATCCATAAGCGTAATCTTATCTCCTTCCTCATAAAGGTATTGATATTCCTTTTCATCGAGGCGAACCCTTTCGACAGTTTCGCTTGAGCGAAAACGCTCATTTAATTTTGTTCCGTCTTTGATATCTTTGAGCTCAACTTGAAGGTAAGCTCCTCCCTTCCCGGGTTGGGTATGTTGGGTTTTTACGGCAACCCATAGCCGGTTATTGTGGCGAATAATATTACCAGGTTTAATGGCATTACCGTTAATTTTCATAGTCTACCTCACAATTTTCCTTGATAGATTTTGACAAGTGTATCAAGCATTTTCATGGCCTCGGCACGGGATCTCCGAAATGCATTTCGACCAATGATGGAACCATTACCCCCACCATCACGGATTGCTCTTGCGTCTTCATAAACACCTTCAACGCCTTTCGCAGCGCCTCCGGAAAAGACGACAAGCCGTCGTCCCTGAAAACAGGATTGAACCACATGGGCCACACGGGCTTTTTGGGTTTTGATATCCACTTTATGATCGATGTATTCTTGTTTAGCATCCTTGTTTTCGAGGTGTTCAGAAGGAAGCTTGACCTTAATAATATGGGCTCCCAAAAGAGCAGCTATATGAGCGCCATAGGCAATCGTATCGATGGCTGTTTCACCTTCCTTAGACATGTTGCCTCTGGTATAGGACCACACAACGACAGCCAATCCAGCCTCTTTTGCTTCTTGAGCAATCTCACCCAGCTCTTCGAGCATGCCTAGAGTTGCATTTGATCCGGGATAAATCGTAAAGCCTATGGCTGAACATCCAAGGCGGAGAGCATCTTGGACAGATGCAGTGACGGCTTGATTGGCGTCATCCCCACTGGGAAGGAGGCTAATCGAACTATTCATTTTCAGGACCGTTGGGATGGCTCCCGCAAAAGTATCGGCGCCAGCCTCTAGCATGCCAAGGGGTGCTGCATAAGCTGACAGCCCAGCATCAACGGCCATTTGATAGTGATAATGAGGGTCGTAAGCATCTGGATTAATGGCAAAGCTTCGACCCGGCCCATGTTCAAAACCTTGGTCTACAGGAAGGACAATCATTTTACCTGTTCCTGCCAAACGCCCATGCATCAATATGCGAGCGATATTTGCCTTTGTTCCAGGACAATCGCTTTCATAAAAGGACAGAATTTTTTTGACTTTTTGTGTAACTTTCATATGCATGCTCATATTTGCTGAGATTTTCATTTATCCTTAGATGAAATAAGGGCTTTTGGCAATCCTTCCTTAAAGATAAAGAATATATTTATAATGTACAATTTTTCGTATAAATGTAGCTTATGTTGGAAGGACAAAACATAGCCTACCATTTAGGCCCAAGACTTTTATTTAACTCTCTCTCATTTTCACTTGGAAAAGGGGAAATGATGACGATCAGGGGGGCAAATGGATCGGGAAAAACGACTCTGCTTCGTTTGTTGGCTGGGCTCGTTCAACCATCGTCAGGACGGCTTCTTTGGAATAAAGAAAAGATAACCCCTCATTTTCAACAATCCCTTCTTTATGTTGGCCATAAGTTGTGTCTTCATCCCGAAGGACAGGTTAAGGGTCATGTCAATTTATGGCATAAGCTATATGGAGTGCCCTCGCAGGAAATTGAAAAATCATTGGAGGCTTGGGGATTAAGAACGCTATTGGATAGGAAAATATCCCACCTTTCCCAAGGACAACAAAAGCGCTTAAGCCTAAGCCGCCTGTTGTGGCTCAAGCGTTCAATCTGGCTTTTGGATGAGCCTTATGCCTCTCTTGATAAGCAAGGGAAAGAAGTATTGGACCTCTCTATAAAACAGCACTTAAGCTCCCAAGGAATTGTCGTTCTTTCAACCCACGATGATCGTCTGGGCACAAAGGAGATTTGCTTATGATCCTTATTGAGTGTCAAAAGCTATGGATGAATCGAGCAACTTATCTTCCCACTTTTGGCTTTTATACGTTCTTTCTCTTTTGTATCGCCTTTGCAATGGGATCAAATCCAGAGTTACTTGCCTTAGCTTCTCCGAGTATTCTGTGGGCTTTAGCTGTACTGACGACATTTTTTTCCATACCCCTTTTTCTTAAGAATGAATGGATGAATGGAACCTTGGAAGAGACTCTCCTTTTGCCTTGCCATCCAGGGTTTTACCTGCTTTCAAAAGTGTGTGCGGAGTGGATCTTGTTTGGCCTGCCCTTAGGTTTTCTGAGTGTGCTTCTCTACCCCTTGTTTGGTCTCTCTTTTAGAGAAACATCTGTCTTTATGCTTACACTTTGGATTAGCTTTCCCGCCATAAGCGCCTTAGGAATTTTAGGTTCTCTACTGACGCTGCATGCGCGAGGTGGAAGCTTATTGCTTTCCTTTCTTATTTTGCCGTTGACGCTTCCGCCCTTTTTGTTCTCACTTTCCGTTTTAGATGCGGTGCGATTTGGGCTTGATTCTTTGTCCGCATTCTGCCTCCTTATAGGATCATCAATTTTTCTTGTGGTGCTGTCATTGGTGGCCGGCGTTGGCGCGCTCAAGCAAGTTGCGGAGGGCTAGTATGATCTATGATTTAGCAAAACCCAGGGTGTTTCTGAAATGGTCAAGGATCATTTTTCCGATAGCCCTACTTTGTATGTTTGTATTTCTTGTCTCAGGTCTTTATATCGGTCTTGTTTCCTCTCCTACGGATTATCAACAAGGGGATGCCATGCGGATCATGTATGTTCATGTTCCTGCCTCTTGGATGGCCTTGTTTGTTTATGTATTCTTAGCTCTCATGAGCGCAGGTGTTCTGATATGGCGCCATCCATTAGCTGAGGTTTTAGCTGTGAGTTGCGTTCCGATTGGTGCTCTTTTTACAGCTTTAAGTTTAATTACCGGATCCCTTTGGGGCAAACCTATGTGGGGAGCCTATTGGGTGTGGGATGCACGGTTAACGTCTGTCCTTATTCTTTTGTTTCTTTATGGGGGCTATTGGGCTTTATACAAATCATATAGCCGCCCCGATCGGGGAATTCGTGTGGCTTCCATTTTAGCCATCGTCGGAGCTATTAATATTCCCATTATCAAGGGGTCGGTTGTTTGGTGGAATACATTGCATCAACCTGCGAGCCTAACGAAACTTTCAAGCCCATCTATCCACTTGAGTATGCTTACACCCTTATTATTGATGGCTGGTGCCTATTTTTCATATTTCATCGTGGCCTTAATTTTAAGAACGCGTCTTGAATTAAACCAAAGGAAACAAGCTGTTATGGAAATGACATCATGAAGGATTATTCGCTTTATATCTCGCTCGCTTATGGTATCAGCTTGCTTGGGTTAAGTATTTTTCTCATAGTGACTTGGGTGAAGTTGAGGAAAGTTGATGTAAAAGGGGATTTTTGTGAAACCTAAAACACAGCGGCTTTGCCTCATCACTGGTGGTTTTTTTGCCTTATGTTTGGCTGCTTTTTTGGTTTTAATCGCCTTCCAGGATGCGCTGGTTTTTTACTATCTGCCTTCTGAGCTTGCCCAAAAAAACATTTCTCCAAATCAACGAATACGTATTGGCGGCTTTGTTGAAAAAGGGTCCCTTCAACAGCAAGGTCGAGTCTCAACCTTTCACATCACTGACCAAGATAAATCGATCGTCGTTCATTATGATGGCGTTCTACCTGACTTGTTTCGAGAAGGTCAGGGCGTTGTTGCAGAAGGGCATTTGGAAAATCCTGATGTCTTGCAAGCAAAATCTGTATTGGCGAAACATGATGAAAAGTACATGCCAAAAGAGGTCGCAGATAAATTGAAAGAACAAGGGTTATGGCAAGATGCTCAGTGAATTGGGGTTTTTCTTTCTCATTATGGCTGTAGGCTTTTCGAGTGTTCAAACCTTAGCATCAATTATAGGTGTGACAAAAAGGAACAATCGATTCCTGACTTTGGGTAAAGTGGGATCATACTTTCAGGTATGCTTTGTATTTGCAGCCTTCTGTACACTTTTGTTTGCTTTTTATATCAATGATTTTTCTGTTTCCAATGTCCTGTTCAATAGCCATACGGAATTACCTTGGTACTACCGTTTAGCGGCTAGCTGGGGTAATCATGAAGGCTCACTCCTTTTATTTATCCTTATTCTATCAACGATTGCGGCCCTCTTTACGAAGTACCTCCCCAACACAAAAACGCTTCTGAAAGAACGAGCTCTTGTTATTCAGGGCGGTTTGATTTTTTGTTTTTTACTTTTTCTTTTAATAACCTCTAACCCTTTCGCATCTATTCCTTTTACTGTATCGGAAGGCAATTCTTTAAATCCTCTTTTGCAAGACCGAAGTTTGATGTTTCATCCCCCTATTCTCTATTTTGGATATGTTGGATTTTCAGCCCCTTTTTCAATTGCTCTTGCGGGGCTTTGGGGGGAAGATGATCTTAAAACGTGGACAGCCGCTGTCAGGCCATGGGCTTTAATAGCTTGGTCCGCTTTAACAGCTGGGATTACGCTGGGAAGTTGGTGGGCCTATTATGAACTTGGTTGGGGCGGCTGGTGGTTTTGGGACCCTGTTGAAAACGCTTCATTAATGCCGTGGCTCGCTGCAACGGCTCTTTTACATGCCTTAGGGACCGAGCGCTTATATAAGTGGAGCCTATTCCTAAGTCTCATGACTTTTCAATTGAGTTTAATGGGGACATTTTTGGTCCGTTCAGGGCTTGTCGCCTCCGTACACTCTTTTGCACAGGATACCTCGCGGAGCTTATTTGTGTTATTCCTTTTGCTTGCAACCTTTATTTTTTCTTTGGGTTTTTGGATCATAAAAGGACAGCATCTCCAAAGCCAGAGCCTTGACTATGCATCTCAAAAAGGAATTCTATTTCTTAATTCTCTCCTCCTATTTGGCGGACTTTGCATTATTATCCTCGGAACCGTTTACCCAATGATTTTGGATGGACTCATCGGGGCAAAGGTAGGTGTAGGAGCCCCATATTTCGAGTTTACATTTATGCCTTTAATGATTCCCCTTCTTGTTCTTGTTCCCATAAGCTTTTTTATGAGTGGGAAAAAGGAGTCACTTTTCCCCATACTCATCGTTCCACTGACGATAACTCTCATGTTTTTAGCTTCATTTATCTACTTATTCTCACCCCCATCTTTATGGGTCATTGTAGGGTTCGGTGTGGGTATCTGGGTTTTAGGAGGAACAGGATTTGCTTTTCTAAAAAAGAAACTATCATTCGGTCCTACTTTAGCTCACATAGGTGTCGGCATCTCGATTATTGGCGTTAGTATAGCGGGCGGGATGCGAACTGATGATTCTAAAATATTTTCTCTCAAAGAAACGGGAGAAATAGCTGGCATTCAAATGACTTTGGAGGATGTTAAGCTGGGTAAAGAATCCACCTATCTATATGAGAAAGCGACATTATCTTCCGCAAAAGGAATAGCAACTCCTGAAAAGAGATTTTACCAACCGCAAAAGTCGATGCTGAGTGAAACGGCGATTTTAACCAACGGATTTCAAGATATTTATGTTATACTGGGTCCGTATCAGGGAGATAATAAATGGCTCATTCGGGTTTCAACATTACCACTGGCTCCCTGGATTTGGATTGGAGGGGCATTCATGGCACTGGGCGGTATTCTTTCTTTGTTTAGGCGAAAGCTGGTTTTGATGCTTCTTTTGTGTCTGCTACCGACATTTTCCTTTGCTGAAAAATCTTTGGAGCAAAGAGCTCAGGAACTTTATGAAGAAGTCAGATGTCCCGTATGTACAGGGCAATCCATTGCAGAATCAGATAATTCTGAGTCGGCGGCCTTAAGAAGTTTTATATTGGATCAACTTGAAGAAGGAAAATCCGAATCTGAAATCCGTGATGATTTACGGCTTCTCTTTGGAAATGAGATCCTTTTCCGTCCTCCCCTCGATAAAAATACTTATTTTTTATGGGGGATTCCTTTTCTTCTTTTTCTTATTATTAGCTTTGGATTTATGTGGAAGTTTCACCGATCACAATTAAATAAAAATTAAATTCTTATGTTTATACTTATCATAAACAGGAGGGATAAGTATGACAAAAGTAAGATTTAAAAACCCTGAAGGTGATACACCCTATCACGCTTCCCTTGGATTCGATTGGGCTGCTTTTTTTGGCTTTATATTTTTGGGAGGATTGCCATTTTTCCTCAGAAAAATGACGATGCTTGGCATATATACCCTTCTTTTTGATATTTCGATGGGCATATCTTTTGCTTTTGTTGATTCACCCACTGGCATTGATTCATTTGGCGCTATCATAAGTGCTGGCGTATTTATTGGTATTGGTATCTACTTTGGTATCAAAGGCGGCGAGTTAACAGCGCGGCATTACAAAGAACAAGGGTTCAAGATTGATGCCAAAGATAAAACACTTGTGGCTCTTGCAAATGAAAAATGGGGTTTTGATCAATAGATCTTGTCTAGTCTTTGGCAAGGTATGGAATTTTTCCTGTAATACCCATGGCATGTCGCGTCATAGCCCTTCTAAGGGGGTTTATATTTTTTGCTAAGGCGAACCCCAATGAGCGTCCACGGGCAATAAGTTGGCTTTGATTAGAAAAGGTTCGAATGAGGCCATCCGTTAAAAATGTCATGGAAAGAATATCTTTGCGGCGCCATTTTTGATAGCGTTTTAAAAGTGGAGTTGAACCAATGTCCA
Source organism: uncultured Alphaproteobacteria bacterium (assembly GCA_964474215.1). Lineage (GTDB taxonomy): Bacteria > Pseudomonadota > Alphaproteobacteria > UBA9655 > UBA9655 > UBA9655. Next base: position 24,714 of record CAYYRQ010000017.1, on the reverse strand, counting down.
GACCCAGAGAAGCGGCTTCAATTATGAGTTCACTCAGGGCTGCCACATCCCGAAAACCCACATTCAAACCTTGGGCAGAGACGGGATGAAAAGCATGGGCTGCGTCCCCTACAAGGGCGAGCCTATGGCCATAGATGGTTTTGGGGAGGCATAAACTTAAAGGATAGCACCATCGTTGACTTGTGAGTGCTAATTGACCAAGGGCGTCTCCGAAATGGGCCCCAACTTCCGCTGCAAATTCTTCATTCGATAAAGACATCAACAGATCTGCTTTTTCTTGATCAATGGACCAAGCAAGTCCTGATTCGTTTCCTGGACGGGGGACAAAAGCGAGGGGGCCTGAGGGAAGAAAATGTTCAAAGGCTTGGTTGTTATGGGGAAGGGTATGTGCCATATTGCAAATGATGGCCTTTTGCGTATAAGGCTTTTCAGTGACAGGAATGTTGGCAAAATTTCGAATTTCTGAGAATTTACCGTCCGCAGCTATGCATAGAGTGGCTTCCAGTGTTTCTCCATCTTGGGTTTTGACTCGAACATATGTATCGGTCTGTTCAAAATGATCAACGGATGAGGGAGCTATTAGTTTTGTATTTTTTAGACTCAGAAGTTTGTCCCTAATTTTTTGTTTTAGAAGAGCGCTATCGACAACGTAACCCAGAGGTTGTGCATCATCTTCATTAATGTATTCGATGTGCTGAGGGCGCACAGCTTCTGAAATGTGGATTTTTGTAATCGGTGTTGATTGTGAGGGCCAAAGATCCAATTTTGAGAGAATATTATAGGAAGTTCTTGATAGCCCGAAAGATTTTCCATCTGGAAAAATGGCTTGTCGCGGATCTTGCCGATCAACTAGCGTTACAGATAAACCCTGCTTTTCTAAGGAACAAGCCAATGCTCCTCCTACAAGTCCGCCGCCGATGATGATGATATTTGTCATGAAAAGCTTCGTATTTAGACTAGAATATTGCTTATAATTTAAGTAAGTTATCTCATGCATGCAAGATAGGATTTAAAGGTTAAAAATGTCCCCACAATTTGCCTATGAGAAACAAACGGCGAATCATATGACTTTGGCCTCCTTTTTGGGAGAACAGCTCAAGGCAGTGAATGCCTGTATTTATGAAAAAATGCAAAGCCCTGTTCCATTGATTCCTGAAATAGCCGAGTACCTGATATCCTTAGGAGGAAAGCGTTTGCGCCCCCTTCTAACCTTGGCCTGTGCAGAGCTATGTGGTTACCAAGGGGGACGTCATATTTCGCTGGCCGCTTGTGTCGAATTTATCCATACAGCAACACTTTTGCATGATGACGTTGTGGATGATAGTGCGCTCCGTAGAGGCAATAAAACAGCCAATATGATGTGGGATCGAAAGGCTTGTGTTCTTGTTGGTGACTTTCTTTTTAGCCGGGCTTTAGAAATGATGGTGCAGGATGGTTCACAAGATGTCCTTGAGATTCTTGCTCAAGCCTCCACAACCATTACAGAGGGTGAGGTTCTCCAGCTTTCCTCCAGCTATGATCTGAATTTATCTGAAACAACCTATTTGGAAATTATTAAAGCCAAAACGGCTTGCTTGTTTGCGGCAGCCGCAGAAATAGGAGCGATTGCTGGTGATGCGCGTACGGAGCAACGAAAAGCTCTTCGAGATTATGGGTTGAATTTGGGTATGGCTTTTCAATTAATGGATGATGTTCTGGATTATTCTGCTGACCAGGAAAAACTTGGTAAATCAGTAGGTGACGATTTCCGAGAAGGGAAAGTAACGCTGCCTGTCATTTTGGCATATCAGTCAGGAGAGGATAGATCCTTTTGGCAGGAAGCCATAAAAAAACAGCCTCAAAATAACAAAGATTTAGAAAAAGCGATTTCTCTCTTGGAAAAAACAGGGGCATTAAACAAGACAAAATTAGTGGCTCAAGGGTTTGTCAAGCAAGGCCTGAGATGCTTAGATAAATTCCCGAATTCGGAACTCAAAACTTGCCTTCAGGAGCTAGCATTGTTTTCAGTGGAAAGAGCGCATTAAAATTATTTTAGCCCTTTTGCTTGCGACTCAAAATTTCATCTAATGGCCTTAGTCCAAGAAAATTACGTGGTCTATGGGAATAGCTATCAAATTTTTTCTTGGGTTTTAGTTGTTCAGGAGGTTGCGCTTTTCTAGGGCGGAGGCTTTGAGATTGTCTAGCCTGCTTTCTTCCTGTTTCTCGTATGTTGGTAATGGTATCAAAAGCGTTAGAAGATGGATCCCTATTTAAAGAAGAAGGGGGCTCCTCATTCTCGCCACTCATGGATTTCAGAAGGTTTTGAGCCTCTGCTTCAGAAAGTTTTAAAGAGGCAGGAGGGGACATCTTTGGACTACTTGTGAGTGCATTGATGGGATGCTGTAAAGAACTCGGAGGTATATTTTCATCGATTTCATTTTCAAAAAGCTGCATTAATTTTTCAACAGGGCTTTTACCTTCTATAAGAGCTTGGCGAATTGTTGGAATTTTGACATTTCTAAAGGTCCCTCTAAGACTTTCGCCCGCCCTTTTTTTGACAGCCTTAACAAATTTTTGAATCTTTTGAGAATGATAGGGACTTTTTGACTCAGCTTCTTGGGCTGTTGATTCAAGATCTCTAAGTGAGCCCTCAACTTTAAGGGTTGGCTTATCGAGTTCCTTAATAGAACTTGCATTCTCTGCAGCTTTTGATAGCTCAGCAAGAGCTTCACTAACTCTTTTTGCCGCAGACAGAAGGTCATATTTTATATCTTGGTGTTGAATAGCAAAATTTTGAGAGCTTAATGGTCTCTTGGCTGTATTCCTAGAAGTTATTCTGGACTTTGAAATGATAGGCAACTGTTCAAATGATTTAGATCGAGGCAGGGTATGACTCACCTTTCCTTTTTGCATTGGAACAAATATTTCAGGAAGTAATTTTAAAATGGCAGTTGCTGGTGGGTGTTTCCAAAAGTCACTTTCTAAGGGCAGTTCATCAAGAATTCCTTTGCCAACAATGAGATGACTTGGAACCACAGCTCGATTGAAAACGGACAGCATGCCCTCAAGCGCTAATTTAACTTCGTTAGCCGCGCCTAAAAGTGTCATTTTCAAAGAATCATCTTCAAGTGCAGAATGAACGACCGCGAAAACGGAAGGAGATGTAATGAGGAAGTTATCCTCGGGAATCGTTTGTATTGAAAGCAAATCTTTTAAAGCCTGAATGACTCCACCAATAGGATTCTCTATCATTGGAAAAAAATCTAAAGACTCGAGAAGTTTGGAGACTTCATGCTTAGAAAGGGAAATATTCTGCATATACAGTGGTAGTTGTTTTGAATTGAATGTTTGAATAAAGCTGATGAGAGAAGGCTTACTATCTAAAAGTCGGGGTATTTTTGAGCCTTCACTGATCTTTCCTTTAGCGCCTTTGGCAATTGAAATTTGGGGCTTGACGGTTTCTTGAGGATTACTAGGTGAAGTGTTGTCCGCATTTGTGAGTTCGCCCTCCATCCCCATTGGTGTAGGTCGAGTCGTAAGAAATGGAGGAAATGACAAACTTGAATCTAAAGGGAGTAGACTTACATCATTTGCGTCGCTTGTTTCTCCGTGATGGCCAAAAGGATTTGGTACAGTTGAAGCAAATGGTTGTGTAGGTATAGAGTTTGTTATCAAAGGAAGTGTTAGCCCCTGAGATCCCACCAAAAGCGTTTGATTGAGTGGGGCAGAAGAAACTCCGTGGGTTCCTATGGGAAGGACTGAGAACTGAACTTTTGAAGGGCTTTTTCCTGAAGATGGATCTGTGGGCGAAGCCGTTCCGAAAGGATTGGGAATGTTTCCACCAATGTTTGGTATTGGCCCTGGACCTTTTGGCGAAGGACTAAATAGTCCATGATTTCCAGTTGGATGGGGTGCGGTTGAAGCATGTGATTGCGAAGAATTGTTTTTTGTTATCAAAGGATGTGTTCGCCCTGTTTGTGCCGCAAGATGCGTTTGATAGAATGTTTCACTAAGTTCACCGTGAGTGACTATGGGGGAGTCTGCGAACTGAATTTGCGAAGGGTTTTGTCTTAAAGCAAATGGATTTGGATACGTTCCGGTATACCCTAGAATTGGATCGGGAGTTTCTGGAACGACCCATGTTCCTGACCTACCTATAGGGAGGTATCTCATTTGAAAGTTTGTTGGCTGATGTCCTGATTGTGTCGAAATCGAAAGAGGATTTGTCAGATCGAAATTCCAACGGAAGGGGCTTTGGCGAGGTGGTTCAGAAAGATGGCCAGCGCTACTGTATCGGAAAGGTGATTGCGACATCTGAATTGGGGTGGGCGCTTGTCTTAAGGAAAATGGATTTGTGTACGTACCAGCAGAAAATAGAAGGGGTTCAGGTTTATCTGAGGAGCTATGTGATACCCCTGACCTGCCTACTGGGAGATGCCTCATTGAAGGAGCAAGAGGTTGAGGCTGATGTGTTCCCAAACCCAAAGGGTTCGTTATGCCACCAAGACTATTAAAGAAAGGTCGGTTTAATGGACCATTAATAAATTGTCCCTGCTGTGGGTTTGGTAGATTCCAGATTAATAGAGGCCGTGGCTGCAGTTGATTGTTAAGGTTTGTTGGCGCGTTTGTACCTAGGGGATTTGGAAAATTTAAATGAGAGTTGGGTAGAGGGCCCGGTCTTGTTGGGGGAGCACTGGCTTGACCTGTATTATTTTGAGGAGGTGGATTTGCTCCAGATGGATTAAGCGTATTTATTTGAGGGTTTGGCATAGGCCCTGGACCTAGTGGTGGAGCACCAGATTGTCTATTAGGTTGGGTAAATGCGTGCTGTGTCCCAACAGTTGATTGAAAATTTCGGCTTGGATGGGTAAATGAAAGAGTTTGTAAGGAAGAGCTATCAGGTTGGTTTATACTGTGAGCTGGGGAAGAAGTTGGAATAGGGGTTTCATAAAAATCTTTGTCTGAATTTGCGAGGGGATAATTTTCTGTAGTAGCTCTTCTGTGAGATGGATTTTGAAACCGAGCACCTTTTCTTCTGTAAGAATCATTCTGAGAATCTGGAAATTGAAATTTGTCATTATTTAAAGTTGAAGCATCGTTGTTCTGTAAGGATTTGATCCTTTCAGATGAGCTGGCCCTATATCGCTTTTTTTGTCCTTTGTAGGATGGCGATGGGTTAGGAATGAGAGTTTCATCTTCTTCAAGAAACAAAAGACTATTTAATGAAATGGGACGAAAGAACTCTTTGACAGGGGGGCTTCTTTCTCTGGGATGTCTGTGGGGATATCCTGAGAATTTACCCTTTTGAAAGATTTAGACTCAAAACTTCCTGAACCGCCGGATAAGAGGATAGCAGAATAATCTTTTTTCAGCTTAAAGGGAGCCTTTTCTTCCTCTTCCCCTGGTCTTTTACAAGTCTTTAGAAGAAGCAAAAAGGATAATGTTAGAGCGAAGGTAAATAGAAGGCTCAGTTTTTTAGGATCTGCTTGATTGTCGAGTGCTTGTTCCAAAACTTACACGCTCCCCAAGGTATATTCACAAAGATATGTTCCTATGTAATTAGCATGTAGTCAATAAATATTTGTAAGTCACTTTTATATATAATCTTACATAATTGATATATAAGTTCTTTTACCTTTCCCCAAAGGACCTTTGCAATCCTTTTATGATAGGCTTCATGAGGTATTTAAGAATTGTTCTCTCTCCTGTAATCACGTCAACTTCACCTGTCATGCCTGGAATAATTGGCAGGTTTTTTTCTTTATGAGTGAGATGATTGGTATTCGTTTTTAATATCGCTCGATAATAGGTCTCAGGTGGTTGCTTTTCTGCGTCTGTTACAGAATCAGCACTCACTTCGACAACTTTAGCATCCAGTCCGCCATATATTGAGAAATCATAAGCGGAGAGTTTTATGACAGCTTCAAGGCCTGGATGGATAAATCCAATATCTTGTGGAGAAATACGGGCTTCAACGAGTAAGGTATCTTCATATGGAACGATTTCAACTAAATCTTCCCCGGGCCCAACAACACCGCCCACAGTATCAACTTTGATCTCTTTCACAATGCCTTTCATAGGCGATGTTACATCAGTTCGTTTTAATTCATCGGCACTTGCGGTCAAATCAGAAACTTCTTCAGCGAGTTTTATAAGTGTATCATTGAGTTGTTCCGCATCTTCATTTCTAAAGCGCAGAAGTTGCTGTTCTTTTTCCCGTTCAGCTTGTTTCAGAGCGGCTTCTGCTCGAGGGATATTAACATTTGCAGATTCAAGCTGGCCTTCTAAAGAAGCCAAGTCTCTCCTTAACCGGAGCATGTCTCTCTTGCCAATAAGTCCTTCGCCAGCAAGGGGCTCTAACATAGCCAGCTCTTGTTTTACAAACTTTAATTCACCTGCTGCTTGCTTTTGTTTGGCCTTGAAATCTAAAAGTTCTTGGCGTTTTTGAAGGATGAGATCGTCTGCAATGTTTGTGGCCACTTTGATTTCGTTAATCCGATCTTCATAATGCTTTTGGGCTTCTTTTGCTATTTGAGGGGCTTCCTTTTGAACTTCAGGCGGAATTTTGAAGGGCTTGTTTTTCAAAATCGATTCAAGCATTTTTACCGTTGTAAGATAATAAAAATATTGTTCACGATTTCCTTTGTACGCAGCTTTCGCTTTGGTCTTATCAATGCGAATCAAAAGCTGTCCATCCTCAACAACATCGCCTTCCTCTACTAGAATTTCTCTAATTATACCGCCTTCAAGGTTATCTACGATCTGAATACTCTGAGAGGGAATAATTTTTCCCTGACCTCTTGTGATTTCATCAATTTCAAAGAGAGACGCCCATAAAAAAAAGGATACAATAAGGCCGAGTACGATCCAAAGAATAATAATAGCAAATCGCTTCGCTTGCCTTTTTGAAGCTGCAAGAACGGGTGGGAGGTACTCAACGTCCAAAGGATCATGTTCCATTATGTGTCCTTTCTTTTAACTTCTTTGTTCTTTAAAGCTTCAATTACTTGATCTTTAGGCCCATCTGCGACAACTTTTCCTCCATCAATAATTATGAGTCTGTCCACGAGAGAAATGAGGGATGGACGGTGGGTTACTAAAATAAGCGATTTTGAGCCTATGACGTTTTTGAGCTGCTGGATTAAGTATTTTTCTGTGTTTTGGTCCATCATGGCTGTGGGCTCATCAAACAAATAAAGAGCAGGGTCTCCTGTTAAAGCTCTTGCAACAGCAATGGTCTGTCTTTGTCCCCCAGAAAGTCCTCCCCCTCCTTCTTTAATCACAATGCCGTAGCCTTGGGGATGCTTGCGTATGAATTTGTGTGCACCAGCCATAACAGCCGCTTTTAAGATTGTTTCATCATCCAGAAAATTCCCCCTCATTCCAATGTTATCTTTAATGCTTCCAAAAAAAAGAAAAATATCCTGAGGGATGTAGTCGATACTTTCTCTGACATCAACCGGATCAAGTTGATTAATATCAATACCATCAATAAGTACGGAGCCTGATTGTGGTTGATATAAGCCCATAATTATTTTTTCAATCGTTGATTTTCCTGAACCAATGGCTCCCAAGAGCGCCACTTTTTCCCCAGGTTTTATTTTAAAGGATAAATTGTTTAATGTCGGAATGCTTTGATCAGGGTATGAAAAAGTAACGTTGCGAAATTCAACTCCACCTTGAATATTGGGTCGGTTGAGAAAGCTTTTCCCTTTCGGCCTTTCTACCGGAAGTTCTACGATCTTATTGAGGTTCTTCAGAGCTTCTTTTGATTGATTCAGTTTAGACAGGAGAGAGACAACTTGTGTAAGGGGAGCCATGGCTCGACTGGTCAAAATGATGCAGGCAATCAGTCCACCTAGAGTGAGTAGGTTTTCGGAAATTTGATAAACGCCAAGAACAAGGACACCAACGGTGGTTAGGTTTTGGGATAGAAGTGAAAAATTAAGAGCGATAGCATTTAATAATCTGGTTTTTATGGAAAGCGTAGCTCCAACATTAACAAAGCGCTCCCAATTATTTTGCAGCTTTCCTTCTGCATTAAGTCCTTTAATTGTTTCGGCACCTTGCAGAGCTTCAATCAATAGCGCGTGTTTGAGTCCGGCATGTTTATATGATTTCTGGACGGTTTCACTGAGAGGGCCTTGGAGGACATAACTCATAATTATAACAATCGGGATTAATATGAGGGGGGCAAGTACAACGATTCCGCCAATAATCCAGACAATAAAAAGGAAAAGGGCGAGAAAGGGAAGATCCGCAAGAGCAACTAATGTTGCTGAGGACATCACTTCTCTCAGACTTTCAAACTCTCTCAATTGGTTGGCAAAAGAACCAGCCGAGCTGGGGCGATCTTCCATCCGTATGCCCATAACTCTTTCAAAGATCATGCTGGCAAGTAGGACGCCGGCATTTTTTCCTGCTAAATCGATGAAGTAACTTCTCAAAGATCGAAGGATAAAATCAAATCCGAAGATGACCAAGATACCCGTGACAAGAACCCAAAGGGTTTCAAATGCATTGTAGGGGACGACTCTATCATAAACGGTTAAGGTGAAAATAGCTCCTGCAAGGGTAAATGTATTGATGAGAAATGAAGCGATAATAGCCTGAGAATAAATTGTCCAAAATTTGGATAAAGTTCCCCAAAACCACTTTTTCGAAGTTTTACTGTCTTCAGTTCCTTCTCGAGAATCTTCTTTGGCTTCAGGTTGAAGGACGATAACCTTTCCGCTGTATCTTTTCTTTAGGCTATTTTGGGTTATGAGTTTTGGTTGATCATCCTCACTTGGAATATACACTTCCGCTTTTGATTTTTGCAACTTAACAAGAACGCCAGCTTTTTGATTATTGAGTAAAATGACACAAGGCCCCCCAACTTCCCTGAGGTTTTCGAGCTCAAGATCTTTCAGGAACCCATTGAGCCCAAGTTTTGAAGCGGCTCTTAAAAAAAGCTCTGGTGTCAAGTTTCCTTTGACCAGGGGGAGACCAACCGTTAAGGCTTTTTTGGTTTTGGGCTGATTATAATGTTTTCCAATAAACACCAAGCAATCTAATAGATCCGGATATACGCTAGGATTCTTTGCATCGCTGGTTTGATCTTTTGGTGCCATTGAAGTCTCATATTTTATTTCTTTTTATAATTCACTGCAGACTTTATCTTGCTAAGCGTATATTATATTGTGGCCAACAAACGTTAAAAAATTGCTAAAAAGAAGAGGTAAATGAGGCTAAACCCATTCATTAAAACGACAGTTTTTCTCGTTTCTTTGAGTTTTTGCCTCTCTCTATCAGTTGGCGCCGTAACTCTTGAAGAGGCCATAAAGCGATCTCTAGACACAAACCCCAACATCTTGGCGGATAAGGCAGCGATGAGCGCCACTAAGGATGATATTGATGTAGCCAGGGCAGGATATTTTCCACGTGTTGATCTTCGAAATCGCGGGGGTTACCAGTACACGCGAGAGCGTTCAAAGCTAACCGCCTTTTCAAGCCCCATCAATGCCGAAGCGAATCGATTTACAAACAACGTTGATTTGACCTTAAGCCAACTTATTTTTGATGGGTTTTTAACAATTAACCAAGTAAAGCAAGCAAAGAGCCAATACCAGCTTTCTTCCAAAAATGTAGAAAGATCTGAGGAAGACATAGCCTTGCAAGCCTGCGAAGCCTTTTATTCAATTTTAAATCAATATGGATTAATTAAAGTGGCTGAGGAAGATATTGCTGCTCATGAAAGAATCCTTAAAAAAACAACTCAAAGAGTTGAAGGGGGCATTGGGACAAGAGCTGACGTTGAACAAGTCAATGCAAGGCTTTCAGATGCGTATGTCGCTTTAACGACTGTGAAGGGAGAACTTGAGAGGGATATAGCTGAGTTTATGGATGTGGTGGGCGTGTATCCGAAAGATTTACAAGAAACCCCCTTACCTATCTGTAAGATACCGGAGACTTTAGAGCAAACACTTGATACCGGATTTGCCGTCAACCCAGGTTTGCTTGTTGTTAAGAAAAGGTTAGAAGTCGTTATGGCGCAATTTGATCAAACGGAAGCGCCTTTCTGGCCAGACCTTCGTTTTGAAACAAATGTTGGCGAATTGCATAATCCTTTTGGAGCAAAATCAGATACAGGAAATGTGACTGTAGCCGTCGTTGGAACCTATAATTTTTATCGGGGTGGGGGAGATACGGCGACAAGAGACAGTCAAAGAAACAGAGTTGTTGAAGCAAAGTATGATGTCTCGACAACCCAACGAACCTTAGCGCGAAACATCGAACAAGCTTGGGCTGATCGTATGACAGCTAAGGAGCGTTTAAAAGATTTAGATTATGCTTTGGAGGTCAAAAAACAACTTGTTCATGACTATAATATTCAATTTGATCTAGGTGATCGTCGCTTGCTGGATATCTTAGATGCGGAAAGAGGCTATATTTTGACGCAAGCTGAGTATGTGATGACCGTGACACGTCTTAAAATTGCTGAGGCTCAACTTCTGTCTTTTGTTGCAAGATTGGCGAATTCCTATAAAACAGATTGCAAAAAAAAGGCCCCTTAGGGCCTCTTTTTTAAGTTGTTTATTATCTTTATAAGCTGAGCGAAGCTGCTTCTGCAGTTTCTTGTAAGTCTTCTGCTTCAGCAAATCCTGATGATATTTCACTGGAATTGGCAGTAGAATCTTCAGCTGTTTTTGAATCGTCAAGATTGGTATCACCTAAAGGAAGCGATTCGTTACCATCGTTATCAGAGACTTCATCGGAACTATCATCAACGGGAGCCTCGTCTGGATTACCTCCGCCTCCACTGTCGGTATCACTTTCGCTTCCAGTGTCGGGATTACCTCCACCATCGCCGTCGGGATCACCACTACCACCATCATTAGCAGGATTTACAGTCAAGTCGAACATAAATGCATCCGAATTGACGTCACCATCATTGGCAATAAGGGATATGGTTCCCCCGCTATCACCTATGGCAGGTGTTCCGCTGAATCCAAGAACGTCGTCGGCTGTGCCAAAGAGGGAGTCTAACCCCGCATCTTGGTTAAAAGCTAACCATGCAGGAAGACCTGAAGTCGAAACTGTTAAAGGTTCAACGTCTACATCCTCAAAGAGATCTCCAAGTGTCAAATCTAGGACAAAGCTATTGCCTTCCGTCACGGATTGGTCTGGAATTGAAGATCCAGCAACCTGATTTGGTGCGTCATTCAACCCGTTTACAGTCAAAGTTGCGGTTGCTTCATTACTCCCAGCTCCATGTTCATCCATGATGAAGTATGTAACGATTACATCAGTGCTATCTCCATCATCAAGATGTTGGAAACCACCAATGACACTTATAACGCCACCAGCTTCACTAACGTCACCTGTATCTCCACCGCTAAAACCTCCAAATGAGAGGGTAGCACCGTCATCCACATCAAAGGCAGCTGCAAGAGTGTCAACACTTGGCAAAGAATCTTCTGTGCCAACAGCACTAGTATTATTAGCAAATGGATCATCATTAATACCATTTACGGTAATATTCATGACGCCATCATTCGTTGCGCCAAAGTCATCTGCAACTTGATAGTTCACAGCCACTAAGCTTGAATCACCCACATTCAAGTGATCAAAGTGTATACCCAGAGCATTGAATGTAAATGTATTGCCGAGCACAGAAAATAAAGTTGCATCGTTCACTAACAAACCATCAATGTGTATGCCACCAATAGCATGGAGTGATAAGGTATCTCCCACGTTTGGATCTGTATCATTAGCGACTGGCATGATATCAACACTTCCGTTTTCATCGACAGAAGCCATATCATTCTTTGCAAATGGATCACTATTTGATCCCGTGAATTCAAGCGTTAAGGTTGCCGAAGTTAACTGACCACTGCCATCGTCAATGGTATAGGTATACTCCTCTCTTGCAATTTCACCCTCTCTTAAAGCAAAGAGAGACTCTTTAGCTGTCACCTCGTAGCTTCCGTCTACTTGAATTTCGACTCTTGCAAGATCGCCTTCAGCTGCTGTTCCCGAAGAACTTCCTGTATCTTTAACTTCAATTCTTTCAGTTGTAAGAGTATTTCCATCATAGTCTCTGTCATTTGCTGTTGCAGATACATCCGATAGCTTTTTACCTGCATCGGTTTTTGTGGTCTTTCCATCGGGATCATAGTCTGTTATTTTGATGGGATCGACGTCTTGAGTATGTTTATCGTCGACTGTCCTTGGGATATTATTGGGAACTAAATCCTTAACATTTGCAAGAGTTCCATCAAGGAATTTGACTTGCAAACCAACATCCATACCAAGGTCAGTGATAAAGGTATCATGGCCATCAAAATCGAATCCTAAGAAACTTCTAAGGTCGGTTGATGTATAAACACCTAAGGAAACCTCTTCAAAGCTATATTTAGAAAGCTTTCCGCTGAAAACTGCAGTAGCTGTTGAATCACCTTTAAGATCAAAGAGATCATCGCCGGGGCTTGCGAGCATATAATTGCCCGTTCCTCCGACAACGACAAAATCATCTCCAGTTCCCGGGCTCAGGATGTTTCCATGCCCAAAAGCGCCCAATAGGTCGGAACCCGATCCGCCGTTCACAAAGTTGTAGTCACCGATGGCAACGGTCATATCGTAATCTCTACCACCATCGATAATGTTATGGCTTCCTTCGACGATGAGGATATCATCTCCCTTGAGACCAAATGTTAAGCTGTAGTCTCTATCTAAGGTTTTAACATCGTCTTTTCTTGAGCCAACGTTTATCCAACGTCCATTATCGAAATCAGTAAATAGATCATCAAAATTGACATCAAATGAAAGGTTATTTTCAGTAGTCCAATCACCATAATAAAATTTTAAACTATTTAACCACATTGACATAATATTCACCCCCCTTAATAGCAAAAATTAACAATAAAAAATGTCATGCTATAAAGTAATTATACATTATTAGGTGAAATAAATCAAGTAAAAATGAAATGTTTGATGAAGTAAACTGGAGCGGGCGAAGGGATTTGAACCCTCGACCCCAACCTTGGCAAGGTTGTGCTCTACCCCTGAGCTACGCCCGCATTATTAAAAGAGAGGTGGGCACATCATAGCGGGGTTGTGCCTATTTTCAAGAGAAAAATGCAGTTCATTTTATATAAATGTAAAAAATGATCTTGATCATTGCATTTAAATAGATTTAGATAAGCAAAAAAGATAAAAACAGATGGTATTTCTACAAAAAATTTTATTCGTTTGTCTATTAATTCTTTTGAGTGGCTGTGATTTAATCAAACATCGCCAATTTCATGATCCAAGCCTTGAGTTGCAACAAAAAGATTATGAAAATCTATCAAAAGCATCGCCTAAATTTAAAAAAAGAAAACCATTTGTTCCAAAAAAAGCGGTTAGTGAAAAGCTTTCTTCTGAATTTTATATGCATGTTTCACTTTCCGTGAGTGAAAAAGCGCCGTTGCGGGACGTTTTATTAGAACTAGGGCGGCAAACAGGGATTGGAATAGGGATGAAACCAGAGATTCATCAAGAGGATATAGGCGTCTCATACCAAATCCATGATCTTCCTTTCCTTGATGTCTTAAAAGATTTATGTCGGCTGACAGGTCATCGATTTGAGATTAATGGGAAAAGGGTATTAGTTGAGCCTGATACGCCCTATGTGGCAACCTATAACGTCCAGTTTTTAAATCAGACTCGCAAAAATGAAAATCGTATCTCCGTATCGACAGATGTTTTTTCTCCTCTTGAAAACCAGGGGCGTTCTGAAAATGGTTCAGATAGTATATTGAGTAACACTAGTGTGAATGATTTTTGGTCTGAACTTGAAACAAATTTAGCCCTTTTGTTATCTGTCCAAAGTCACAATTCAGATAATGCATCTCTTCCTTTTACAGTTCATAAGCAGGCTGGGCTTATTATGGTTCGAGGAACAGCTCATCAGCAGGAAAAAGTGAATGCGTTTCTTATAAAGTTGAAAGAGGCTAGCTCGACTCAAGTTTTGATAGAGGCGAAAATTATTGAAGTTGCGCTCGATAATGAATACAAGACCGGAATTAATTGGAGTGAACTCGGCCAAGCTATACACCTCACAGCACATCTTGGATCGTTAGCACGCAACTATTCATTTAAGAAGCCTCCTCCAGCACTATCAGATCAATTTACATTTGCCGTTGAGCATGAACATTTTTCAGCTGTATTAAACCTTGTCAAAAAGTTTGGAACCGTAAGGACACTCTCCAACCCAGGCTTAACGGTTATGAATAATCAACCTGCTATGCTAAAAGTAGCCACGAACGAAGTATTTTTCCACCTGGAATTTGAAAGATACCTCCAAGGGGATGGCAAGCCAGATATTGAAAACATTTCCAGTAACGCTCTCACAATTCCAATAGGGTTGGTGATGCTCGTTCAACCCTCGGTTGATTTAAAAACAGGTGAAATTACGATGACTTTAAGACCAACGCTGTCACGCATTGAAAAACAGGTAGAGGATCCAGCTGTGGCCATTAAATCACGACAAAGTGTAAGGTCAACCGTCCCGGTCGTTCAGGTTCGTGAGCTTGATTCTGTGCTCAAAATGAAGTCAGGACAGGTGCTTGTGATGGGGGGGCTCATGGAGGATCGAGCGAGCTATACAAGTGCCTCTGTTCCCATTGCCGATAGTATTCCCCTTTTTGGTGAATTGGCGCGGGGTAAAGATGATGAACGGAAAATGACGGAACTTGTCATATTTTTAACAGCCCACATAGTTGAAGATCCCTTCATTGAAGAAGCCGATGAAAGAATCTATAAATTCTATACAGAAGATCCAAGGCCCTTGCACTTTTAAAAGCGGGCTGTAAAATGCTTGGATAAAAATTGAAAGGAAGTAAACATGAAGTTTCGCCCTTATTTGCTGAGAATGAGCTTTAGTTCCCTTTTTATTCTCGGCTTAGTCGGATTTTTCGGGTATCACCTAAAATCCGTTTTCCTAAGTAATCCTTATCTAAATGGTCTCATCATAGGGCTTTCTATTATGGGAATCGGGTATGCGTTTTATCAGCTGATTCGATTGAAAAAAGACTGGGAAGTTCTTGAAGATTTAAAACAAGGTCAATGGAGTTTTTCATCTCTTCCCAAAAGTCATTTTCTGGAGCCTATTTTATCTTTTACGTCAAACAAAGATAGCTTTACGGATACATCTGTTTCGCGAGGGCTTTGTGATAACTTGGCCGATCGACTGGAAGGTGAGCGCGTTTTCCCCCGGTATTTAATTGGTCTCCTGGTTTTTCTGGGGCTTTTGGGTACATTTTGGGGGCTTTCTCAAACGATTTCATCCATTGCTGACCTCATTAAATCCTTGCCGACTGATGGGAATGGGACTGTCAATGTATTCACGGTATTAAAGGAGAGTCTCCACAGTCCCTTGGGGGGAATGGGGACCGCTTTTAGCTCTTCCTTATTCGGTTTGGGAGGCTCACTTATTGTTGGCTTCCTTGAGCTTCAAGTTGGGCATGCTTATGGTCGATTTTTAAATGATGTTGAAACACATCTTACAACACAATCTTTCATGACCCAGGAAAAACTCTCTTCCTCACCCGCTCCTTGGAGCTTTTTACAGGCTTTGATGACCCGGAATATAGAAAGTGTAGAAAGCCTCGTCCAATCTCTTGAAAAGACGGATAAAAATGAAAAGAAAAAAGAAGTTATTTTGGATAAAATAAGCGAGTCTCTTGTCTCTGTGACTGAAGAAAATAAAAGGCTTCAAGACATAATGATTAAAATCTCTGAGGGTCAATTAGAACTTCAAAAGGCAATTGCTTCTATGCCCTCGGGACTTGATGAAGAGAGTCGAAAAAGTCTTTATAATATCGAAATGGCTCTATCTCATTCCCTTCAGAACCAAAAGCAAGACCGGGAAGAGTTTGTGAAGAAATTAAAAGATGAGATGCGACTGATCGCGAAAACGATTGGCGCGCTTTCTGAGGATCGTTTAGCAAGTTAAGATTTCTTCTGAAACAACATGTAGGCGCACTTTTTGCCTTGCTTGAGAGCTTTTTGCTCATACCTTGTTTGCGGCCAGCCTACCGGCCGATCTGTCCAAGTCTTTGGATCAAAAGAAGAAGGCCCGAAACATAGATCGAGTTGGGGATGACCGTATAACACGTCTTGGATTTGCTCGACATAGGAAACATCGTCACTCGCAACATGAAGGGGAGCTTCATTTTTTAATGTGGGCAAAAGGCGTTCCATAAATTTTTTGGTGATAAGCCTTTTTTTGTGATGTCGTTTTTTTGGCCAAGGGTCAGGAAAAAGAATGAAAGCCCGATCAAAGGTTTGAGGAGGAGTTTTCTCAAGCAAGTAGCGAACATCTTCATGCCAAATGCGAACGCGCTCGTAATCTTCTGAACTGAGGTTTTTAAGGAGATTTGCAACACCATTGATAAAGGGCTCGCAACCAATCATAGCAACTTTGGGGTTTTGAGAAAGTCGTTCCAGCATGTGCTCTCCCCCGCCAAAACCAATCTCTAGCCAAAGTTCTGGGAACGGTTTATCAAACGGCGAGTCTAAAGAATAAAGCTGGACGGAAGGCAAGACCCCCTCATATGCACTTTGGGCTTGAGCTCGGAGTTTTCTAGCTTTTCGGCGTCCAAAAGAAGGGGTTAAGGTCAGACTTTCCATAGTAAAAATAACCTCTGATTCACAACAATGCACTTTTTAATTCATCAACCAAGTCGAGCTTTTCCCAAGAAAAGCAGCCGTCTTTTTCCGGCTCTCGTCCGAAATGACCGTAGGCTGCTGTTTTAGTGTAGTAAGGGTTGGTCATCGCTAGTTTATCTTTCATCCCTGCTGGTGTTAAATCAACAAGGTCAAGCAAGATACAAGTCAGTTTATCCTCCGGAACAAGCCCGGTGTGGTGGGTGTTAACATATAATGAAATTGGGTCTGGCCTTCCAATGGCATAGGAAAGTTGAATTGTGCATCTCTGAGCAAGTCCAGCGTTAACAATATTTTTGGCCATATAACGGGCAATATAATTTGCAGATCGATCAACTTTAGTGGCATCTTTGCCTGAAAACGCCCCCCCACCATGGGGAGCCATTCCACCATAGGTGTCGACAATTATTTTTCGACCCGTCAGACCCACATCACACTCGGGGCCTCCCAGGGTAAATTGACCTGAAGGGTTAATAAGAAGAAATTCTTCGCCACAAAACCAGCCCGACGGGAGTATTTGATCGATGTATGGCCAAACAAGCGTTTTTATATCTTCAACTGTTACTCCAGGTTGATGCTGCAGAGATAGCACAATAGCGCTTGTGCCAATAGGTTGATGTTGATCATCATATTTGACGGAAAACTGGCATTTACCGTCTGGTCCAAGTTGAGGGAGTTTTCCATTTTTCCGTGCGTGAGCAATTTCTTTTAATAAATTCTGAGCCAAATAGATGGGCGTTGGCATAAGATCTTTGTTCTCGTTGGCAGCATAGCCAAACATCAGTCCCTGGTCTCCAGCACCTTCTAGTTTTTGGACAGCATGGGAAATTTCTGGTGACTGGGCTGTGATGGCAACCTCAGTCGAGAGGGTCCTCCAATCAAAGTTTGGGGATTCGTAACCGATCTGTCGAACTTGATTTCGCACAATTTCATCAATGTGTTTGCGGGTGATATTTGCAGAACTATTCAATTCGCCAAAAACATAGACCTGATTGGGGACGACGACAGTTTCAATGGCCGTGCGAGAGTTAGGATCTTGTTTGAGATAGGCGTCAAGTATGGCATCAGATATTTGGTCACAAACTTTATCGGGATGTCCCTCAGTTACAGATTCACTTGTAAACACAAAATTATTCATCGGGATGCCTTATAAAACTGAATAAAAATGCAAGGAATAATACGGACAAGATGAGCGAAAGAGTGATCCAATCACCCCACTTCGCATAAAGAGGCACATGATAAGTTGGCGCAGGTATCAAAACGTCAAGAACATCTTGCTTACCCAACGCGATACTTCCTAGGGTTTGACCATAGGCATTGAATACAGCCGATATACCTGTATTGGCGGCACGAATAAGGGGGACACCTTCTTCAATAGCACGAAAGCGTGTCATTTCCAGGTGTTGATAAGGGCCAGAGGTTTTCCCATACCAGCCATCATTTGTTACATTAATAATCCATCCGGGGCGGGGTTGATTTCTATTGATAATGGCACTTGGGAAAATAACTTCGTAACAGACAAGTCCACTAAATGGAGGCAAGTTTTCCGCCGTTTGTATGCTTTGTGGTCCAGGTCCAGATGTAAAATCAACGGTACCTGCTGTAATTTTTTTAATGGAGCCTTTACCAAATATTTTATCGAGTTGTGTTCGAAAAGGAAGATATTCTCCAAAGGGCACAAGGTGAGACTTGTCATAAAATCCTACAATTTCCCCTTGATCGTTCATAACGATTAAGCTGTTCCAGATCTGCATTGGCTTTTGTTCAGGCGGTGTTCGGCGAAGAGCACCTGTAAAAAGAAGTGATTCTTTCGGTAAAGAGTGAGCAATTTTTTTCCTGAGAGCTGGCTCATGTTCGAGAAAAAAGGAGACGGCGGTTTCTGGCCAAATGACTGCTTTCAATGGAAGGGGTGAAGGCTTATCGGTGAGAGCTAATAGAGTTTCTAGGTTGGCATGCTGTTCAAGGGGCTTCCATTTCAAAGTTTGGGGGATATTGGGTTGAACAATGCGTATTGCAAGAGAGGGTGAATTTTTCTCTTCCGGATATAGGAGACGGTTTTTCCCCCAAAACCAACCTGCCAAAACAATGATGCCTATAAATATCGCAGCATTTCTCTCTGCCGCATTTCGTTTTACAAGGAAATTGATGGAAAGGGACAGCAAAATGACGAGCAAACTCAGACCATATATGCCAATTAGGGAAGCGAGTTGGCTCAAATCGAGATTAAAGCCCCATGTGTACCCTGCTAAGTTCCATGGAAATCCAGTAAATATATGGCCTCGAATCCACTCTAGACCAACCCAAGTGGCTGCAAAGGCGAAAGCACGGCTTATACCCTGAAAAGGCCAGATCTTAATGACGGCAAATGCTATGCCTGTAAACACGGCCAGAATAGATGGGATTCCGAAAAGAGCAAACGGAACAACCCACCAGAATGCGTTTAGGTCAACGGTCAAGGCAAATGATATCCAGTATAATCCGACGGTAAAATGCCCGAGTCCAAACCACCATCCGAGATAAAATAGCTTGAGATACGATGTATTATTTTCAAGGTGTTGTTCGAGCAAAAACCAAATGCAACTAAATGTGAGCAAAATGGCGGGAAAAATAAATAAAGGAGCGAAAGCAAGAGCGCCAAGAGCTCCCAATAGAAAACATATTCCTCGAGCTGGCCAAGGTTTAAGAATGATTGTCAGAAAGTCCATGAATTCCTATGCGTTTAATTCGTCTGGAGTCAGCTTCAAGTATTTCAAACTCGAGTCCATCGGTGTGTTTAATAAACTCACCTCTTTGCGGGATTCGATCTGTTAAATGAAGAACAAGTCCACCAATTGTGTCAATATCTTCTTTTTCTTCTTCCTCTGTTCGAAGTATGCCTATTTTTTCTTCAAGGTCTTCAATATCCATACGACCGTCAACAACAATGACCCCATCTGGCCTTTTAAAAAAGTAAAGTGGTGATGTCATTTGGGCGACATCTTGAATGTCTCCAACAATTTCTTCCATCAAATCACTCAAGGTTACGATCCCATCAACGCCACCATATTCATCTACGATGACAGCAATTTTCTCTCCTGTTGTACGCATTTTAAAGAGTAAATCAAGTACGCGCATAGAAGGGGAGATGAAATCAATTTTGTTCAGATATTGCTCAAGCTTAAAATCTTCGGCTTGACCTTCTAATATATCAGGTAGGTGCAAATATCCTAATATCTCATCCATGGTTTGACGATAAACAAGTATGCGTGAGACCTTTTTATCCTTGAATGTCTCTTTGATTGCTTCAAGGGAACTATCGTCCGATACAGCAATAATTTCTGCTCTTGGGATCATAAGATCGATTGCTGTTAGATCTCTGAGTTGCAGAATATTTGTAAGCATTTCACGCTCATCAGGTGCGAGCGATTTGTCTTCGACTTCTTCCTCTTCAATTAGTTCTTCTAGTGTTTCGCGGAGAGAGCCTTCAGCGTCTTTCTTTTTGAAATAGGAAAAAAATTCACTCAGCCAATTTTTCATTCGTCCTCATAAGGGTTTTCAATATTTAATTCTTTCAGTATCTCAATTTCTAATTGTTCCATCGTGTGAGCTTCACTTTCATGTTTGTGATCATATCCCAATAGGTGCAAAAAACCATGAACGATCAGGTGAATCGTATGATGCAAAATCGAAATATTTAAAGCATTTGCTTCGTTTAGAACGGTTGTGTACGCAAGAATAATATCGCCAAGTTCTGGTAGTTCATTTGAGGGGAAAGACAAAACATTTGTTGGTTTGTCTTTGTTTCGAAAGGTTTTATTTAAAAGTTGAACGTCATCATCGGATGAAAAAACGATACTGACTTCTTCGTTTGAAAAGTCTTTGTCAAGGACGTGCGCTGTCGTTTCTAAGGCCACCTGGACACTTGTTTCAAGTGTTGATGATGCTTTTTCCCATAAGGGTTCTTGAATGACAAAATTAATGATCGGACTTTTTGAGGTCATAAGCTTTAACGATTCTTGAAACGAGCGGGTGACGGACGACATCTCTTTCAGTGAAGTGATTAAACCCTATGCCCCGTGTATTCGCAAGTGTTTCAATGGCATCTTGCAAGCCGGAAGGAACCCCTTTGGGGAGATCAATTTGGCTTAAATCTCCTGTGACAATCATGCGAGAGTTATTCCCAAGTCGTGTGAGAAACATTTTCATTTGAACTTCTGTTGTATTTTGGGCTTCATCGAGAATGATGATGGAATCCGATAAGGTTCTGCCGCGCATAAAGGCGAGAGGCGCCACCTCAATTTCCCCTAAGGCCAACTTTTTGGTGACTTGTTCGAAAGGAAGCATATCATGTAGAGCATCGTAGAGAGGTCGTAGATAGGGGTCGACTTTTTCGCGGATGTCACCGGGCAAGAAACCAAGCCTCTCTCCGGCTTCAACAGCAGGACGTGAAAGAATTAGCCGGTCCATGCGTCCCGCCAGCATCATCTCAACACCATACGCAACAGCAAGATATGTTTTTCCTGTGCCGGCTGGTCCCTCTGCAAAAACAAGTTCATTCTCTTTCAATGATTGAATATACGTTGCTTGACCTTTTGAACGCGCAGCAATGACGCGCCTTTTTGTGGTGAGAAAAGATTCTTCATAAGGTTCTTGATCACTTGATTGACGTATGGCTTCCATCACATCTGTCACGTCAACAGGTTTACTTTCTTGAAGACGGGAATAGAGAGATGCAAGAGCACGTCCTGCAATACGTGTTTGTTCCTCGTCTCCTTCGATAACAACTTGATTTCCCCGCGTTGTGATAGATACAGGAAGTTCTTTCTCAATAATTTTAAGATGGCTCTCTTGGCTCCCAAAAAGCTCAATCAGAAGAGAGTTGTCTTCAAATTCAAGGTAGGTTGTTGATTGCTTAGATTGTGGGGCCATGGATTTTTATAGTCTGAGTCATAACATAAGTATACCCCAATTGTAGATGTCTTTAAAGTATGAAATATTCATCATGGAAACTAACAGATTACCATTTTTATAGGGGAACACATGGAGAAGATATATCATTTAGGGATAAAAGGCCTTATTCAGAACTTATCTGGAAATATTTTATTGTTGAAGGTGGATCAAGAAAAATTTAAAAACCCTAAGCCAGGTAGTTATTGGGATATACCAGGTGGACGCGTAACTAAAGGTCAAAGCATAGAAGAAACCTTAAAGCGTGAGATTAAGGAGGAAACAGGATTGACTACCATTGAGTCCATTCAGCCTTTAGAAACGCTCATTTCAAATATTGAAATACCTTTGGAAGATGGAACGACAGCAGGCCTCGTTCTCTCTATTTATCGTTGTGTGGTTTCCTCAGATCCTACCATTACACTAAGTGAAGAGCATACCGATTTCTCTTGGGCTTCACCCAAGGAAGCTTCCGAATTGCTAGCCTACAAATTTCCTAAAGAATTTACGGAAAAATTAAAGGCATTGATTTAATCTAATATTTTATTGAAAAATATTTCAAATATTGATATAAAATCATTTCATTCAAATTTTTTGTCGGTTAATTGTTATGCTATATAAAAAAATAACTTCATTTTTACTATTGTCTTTCTTCCTTTCATTGCGAACAGCTATTGGGATGGAGGTTTCGTTGCCTCTGCTCGATTACAGCGATGAAGCAGTCACTGGAGAGAACGTGGGGATTCGTCCTTGTCGGAAGGGTGGTGCTCGACTCGAAAAGCAATCCATGGAAGATAAAGCTATATTCCATAATTACGGACATGGAGGATCAGGGGTCACCCTTGCTCCTGGTTGCACGGAGCATGTCGTTTCTTTGTTCGATGCCGAAGAGCATGAATCTCAGAGAGTAAGTGTTTTGGGGGCTGGTTATATGGGATTGATGACAGCTCACCAACTTGCCGAAAAGGGGCATAATGTCACCGTCTATGCGGATCAGTTCCCCCGCCGGGATTACTTCTACAAGCATGGATTTCCCTGCATTACCTCATTGGTAGCGGGGGGGCTTTGGCTTCCCTTTAAAAGTGATATGGGTAAAGATACGGAACTTTTTAGCAGAATTCAAAGAAGCTCATTTAACTTTTATAAACATGCAGCTTCTGACACTTCAGGTGTGTCGATGCGCAATGTTTATTCTTTCTCTTTTAGTGAGGGACGCGTCCTTCCGCCTGAGCTGGATCCACCTGTAGATGTAAGGGTTAAATTTGGAAACGGACGTTATACCCCTGCTAAAAAATGGTCTACGCCTTACATTGATGGAAATGTATACCTGAATGGTTTATTTGAGACAGCTAAAAACGATGGCATAACTTTTGAACATAAAGTCTTTTCCGGTATCGACGATGTCCTTGGATTGAGTGAAACCTACGTCTTTAATTGTTTGGGATATGGTTCCAAAACCGTATTTAGTGACACGGAATTATACCCCGTTCGTGGTCAATTGCTTTACTTGAGGCCTCAACCTGGGATTGATTTTTTCCTTTCTGGTCTCGTTAAGGAGGATCCAGATAAGGAGGGTCTGGTTAAAGAGAGGCTGGTTACGACATTTCCGTCAAGCGATAAAATTACCGTTTGGGGCACCTCTGAGCCGGATGTTGAAGAGTGTAGCACAAATCCTGAAGATTTAGATCAACTCCTCAAAAATGTGGGTTTACTTTTTAAGGATAAAATCTAACTTTGCGATTAATCCTGACACTCGGGGCAATAAAAGGTTGAGCGTCCCGATTGAACGATTCGGCGGATTATTGTTCCACATTTGAAACATGTTTTATTTTCGCGGCCGTAGACTTTGAATTGATGTTGAAAATAACCCAGCTCACCACTTGCCTGTTGATAATCCTTAAGGGAAGAACCTCCCGCATGGATGGCTTTCGTCAGAACGTCTTTTATAATGGGGCATAACTTTTCAAGGGTATGGATTTTGATATCACAGCCCCTCTTTTCAGGATGAATGCCCGACTCAAACAAAGCCTCACAGACGTAAATGTTCCCAAGGCCTGCGATAATGCTTTGATTTAAAAGTAAGTTTTTAATGGGACCGAGTTTTGTGTGAAGTTGTTTTTTTAAATAGGTTGGGGTGAAGTCATTTGAGAGAGGTTCAACGCCTAGTTTTTTTAAAAACCGATTAGTATGGATATCCTCTGTCTTTTCTGTATCCATAAAACCAAAGCGACGGGGATCTCGGTAAGTAATGATATCTTTACCAAGATGAAAGGCAAGGTGATCATGGTTGTTCTTGTCCGAAGGGTTAATTAAAAAACGACCTGACATGCCCAAATGAGCAATAAGCGTATGATCATTATCAAGGTGTATCAGTATATATTTACCCTGTCTGACGATGGACTTAACCGTAGCTTGGGAAACCAATTGAGAAAAGTTTGCTGGGAGGGGAAACCTTAAATCTGGGCGATTCATGTGGAGTGAAGAAATACGCCGTCCTTCCATATAGGGCCGCAATCCGTTACAGACGGTTTCTACTTCGGGAAGTTCAGGCATTGGAGGGTGCTATTATCTTCAAATTCAGAAATTAAATCACTTTTTACTTTTACAACAACTCCTTCAGAAATTTCAAGAAAAAGGTATCTTTGGTCT
Organism: uncultured Alphaproteobacteria bacterium; assembly: GCA_964474215.1. Classification (GTDB taxonomy): domain Bacteria; phylum Pseudomonadota; class Alphaproteobacteria; order UBA9655; family UBA9655; genus UBA9655. The sequence continues at coordinate 468 of CAYYRQ010000017.1, read as the reverse complement.
TGGATTTTCACAATCCTTCCTACGATTCCGCCCTGAGTCACAACACTATCGCCAACTTTCAAAGATGAAATGAAACGACGATGCCCTTGAAGCCGTTGCATTTGAGGGCGAATAAGAAAAAAATAAAGGAGGATAAAAAAGCAAATTCCTATTGTTGCAGAAAGGATTAGGTCAAAAATCATTACTTCCTCTTATCGAATAAGCTAAATAGCCAGCTTGTTCCAAATATGCCAAGAATTAGTAGAATCACATGAACAATTACAAGCCCAGGGAACCAATACATGATCTCAAAACTGATGGCAAAAATAAGCGACCACATAAAGGATAGTGAAACCATTAACTGAAGTCTTACGGTTTTAGGTAAGCTATTGAGTGTATTATTTTTAGCGTTCATAAGGGCATCCCACATTCTTTTAAACATAACTTGCTCCTTATATTGAATCGATCAATAATATTATAATATCATAT
>CAYYRQ010000016.1:0-50364 GCA_964474215.1 uncultured Alphaproteobacteria bacterium | reverse complement strand
TCCTATCATCTATCGGCCTATTATTTGCTGTGCTCCTTTCTAAACCTCTGTATGCGCTTTCGACTGAGGATACTGATCAAGTAAGAGAAAACAGACCCGTTAGCAAACTTAAATTCGGGGAAATTATATTAGATGGGGAGACTATCGTTCAAGCTGCTTTGAAATGGTACTCTTTTTTTGTGGAGCATCCTAGAGCTTATTATGGCGCCTGCTTGATTCATGCGCCTGAATTAGAGCTTTACGAACTAGGGCGAAAAATTGTTGCTGCTTATGAAGATGAGCAGCAAGCTGAAGCAAAGTTGAAACGAAAAAATATGCCTATAAATATTTGATCTTCAGTTTACCGCATTCGAACTTGTAGCTGATTCCTTAAAAGGTTGCCGAGTGGGAGGGCTTTCATCTCAAAGTCGCACTGTTGAATTTCCTTGTTTATCATAAGAGAATGCAGTTGTTTTTGGTGGAGAGGAAGTGTGTACTAAGCATTGCAAAGCAAAAGGGGCGACGTTCTGCAATACCTACCAAAGGCAAAATAGTAATCTTGTTTCTTCTTGTATTTCATTCTGACCTATATCAATTCAAATTTTATAGTCTTATGATCAATTCGTTGCTATTTATTTTCATCAATAGTAGCTTATGGTGCAACAGGAAACAAAGTGTATTTAGGATCGAATGTCAAAGAGTATTCACAGTCAACAAATTCATCAAAAAAATGAAAAAGGGCCTTTTGATATTATTGGTGATATTCATGGCTGCTTCGATGAGTTGCATCTGCTTTTAGTTCAGCTAGGCTATTCCATTTCCAAAAAGGGAAGCTACCAAATAAGTCATCCTGATAACCGAAAGTTAGTATTTGTGGGTGATTTGGTTGATCGTGGGCCTCGTTCCCCAGATGTTTTAAAATTGGTTATGGATACGGTTACCTCGAGAGTAGGTTTTTGTGTTGTCGGCAATCATGACGATAAGTTGAAAAAACAGCTCATGGGCCGGAATGTTGTGATTGCACATGGACTCAAAGAAACGCTTGAGCAAATGGAAAAAGAGTCAGATGAATTTAAAGACGATGTTATTCATTTTATAGAAAGTCTCCCCTGCCACATCATTTTTGATGAAGGCCGGCTCGCCGTTGCGCATGCAGGGATAAAAGAGGAATATATAGGTCAAGACTCGTTAAGAGTCCGTAGTTTCTGTATGTATGGCGAATCAACAGGTGACGTAGATGAAAATGGGTTGCCCGTTCGATACCCATGGCAAAATGACTATCAAGGCAACACAATGATTGTTTATGGACACACGCCGATTTCAAAACCGGAATGGACCGGTAATACCATTAATCTTGACACGGGCTGTGTTTTTGGGGGGCGCCTTACAGCCCTCCGTTATCCAGAAAAGGAACTGATATCGGTTAAAGCTGCGAAAGTCTATTATTAAGTTAATTATACCTTTTCCAAAATGTGAGGAAAACTTTGATGATTGCCTCTGAAGGGTTGGCTGAATTAACTCTGAAATGAATAGATTAAAGGCTGCTGAAAGCCTGATCCCACACTCTTCTGCGCTTTACCCAATTCTTTTCTTGGCTACTTTCTCCCTTGCTCCGCTGACCAATAACAGGTTCACCAGCTCTTTCCCAATGAGCAACCCAAGGCCTAAGTGATAAGTTCTTAATCCACTCATGAGGCATTAAAATGAAACATGCTGTTGCATCTTGGGGAAATAAAGTTCGAACATCAGTATACCCTCTTTGATTATACCTTGAGCGATTTGGCATCTGATGGGCCTCTCTTTCTGCTCCAGCCAAACCACGCACTAAAAAGGCCTTTCTGAGGGCTTCATCACGCTTTAGTCTAGGTTGTGGAGGGGTAAAGAAGCCAACTCCATATTTATGAAATGGCTCAGGATCACAGACTAAGCCCGTCTGCGAGTTTACTTTGTTAAACTCTTCAGTCTCGGCAACTTGTGGCATTCCAGCTGCCAAATATGCAGCCATTACTTGACCAAGATTTTGTGTACTAATGCCACCATTTCTTGCAACTATTCTCTGTAACCTCTCCAATTCAGCCTGCTGTCTAGGGGGCAGAAACTTCATTTGAGTTACATTTGGGCTAGCTTTACCATCATCTTTTGGTTTCCAGCGTATTGGCGTCATTCCGTCTTGCTTTTCTCTAATCTTTAGCTTTGAAAAGGCCCCCTGCGGTGCCTGTGCCTCATTATGATAATATGATCTCATATAGTCTCTGAAATTATCTGGAGACACCTGCATCCGAGCCTCAGCATTGTTGATCACCCCGTGTGTTATGCCTAGTATAATAGTAATTTTAAGAAACTTCATCGAAACCCTCCTTCTTTACTACTCTCTTATTTGCGTACCCTATTTATGGTTAGCTGTATTTTTACTGGTGCAAACTTTCCTGAGGGATTTAGATACTCAATCACACCATCTGGACCATAGAGTATATATTTACAGAGAAGAGAAGTAGCATTCGCCCCCTGGGTTGCAATGGGTTGCTGGACAACCTCGTCCAGCACAGCAGTTACATTCTTAAAAGTATTGCCATCAAGTGAGCGCATCTCTGCGCTTAGCCTAAACATGATTTCAGGGGGGTCTACATACTTAAATGTAAGGGTTTGTCCTTCTATTTCAAGGTTAATAGGTTTAGCAACAATGCCTGAAAAGGGGTTGACTGACGCCTCCAGTGCATTGTCTCCTTTGTATGTTTTCGTATCAAGAGAGATCTCAGAACTTTGCCGCAATTGGTCAGCATCGGCTGGACCTACGTTAACCATCCTAAGCTCCGTATTGGGCTTTAAGTTATGCCAATTTTCCATACCGACAAGCGGATATAAAATTTTCTTCAGAGCATCCTCTTCTAAGAGAGTAGGTGGATTAAAACTTTTCTCTGCTATGCCCTCAGTAAACGCATTTTCGCTTCCAGATGGAGATAAATCTCCAGTATCTTCCTGCAAGTCAGCAAGCCCATCTTCACCCGTCATCGGTTCGGATATTGTTAAGTGAAGTGACCTAAGTTTACTTTCTCCAAGGTATAGGCTATATTTAGCCAGATATCCTTTGTATCCTCCTCCCAATGTGGACGGTTTTGGGTGGACTTCTTCAAGTATGGCTTCCAGCTTCTTAGACCCAGTAATGATTTTACTTACTGCAAAAGCTTCCTCTGGAAGAGGTTTATAAGCAATGCGGACAAATTTGCCATGAGCGGAGAGTTTTAGCGGGACATGCAAATCATCAGATGCTCTTTTATCTTCAGCAAGTTGTGACGCAATGCCGGGCTTCAGTATCTTTACAAGGTCATCGTAGGAAATCATTGAAGGAACCGGATCAACTGTCTCATCTTCTGATTGGTTTGGGAGCCTTTTCAACATAGCGGATCTTCTCAGATCAGGCCCATCATCTTCCGTCTCCATCGCTACAATGGGGGATACAAAAAAAAACCCAAATATTGATATAAGCGAAAGAAATGAAAAGCTTGAATATAGTGACATAGATCGCCTCCACTAATATTAAAAAATACATGCTCTAAACTTATTTTTTATTATCCTACTATATGCAGAAAACCCCGGCAATAGAAAATTATTTCGAAGATTTCTACTAAAGAGGGTGTAATGAGAACTGAGATCAAATTAATATCCAAACAATGCATTTTGAATATAAGAATCGAAATTGTATAAAATTTGGAGCATGCTATGACCTGCCGTTCTTGGGTAGAATTAGTGGTTTGGTATGCCTATTACTCTTATTATCCCTGGCACATACTTTGCCAAGCGGAGAGGCTTATCTCAGAGGTCAACAGCAGAGGCATTCTTTCTGACGCAGGATCGCATCAAGAACAAATGCAGACAGTTTGGGAAGAACTACCCTTGCTTTTTTCATCTCTAAGGGTAATCTGAGAATCATTTCCAGCTTTTCGACGTCTGATAGCTTACGGTAAATATTGATAAGATTAATAATGTTGGTGCGACGATAAAGAGCAGGGGTTGCCACCATAATATATGTGGCTCGCCCACACCGGAGGCGAATCTCATAGCCACTAGGAACGGGGTGAGTGCTTGGGGAATTAAGCCTATCACTAAATAATTCCATAAAGCCAACCCCCTAATGCCCGCTTTTCCAAATATGAGTTGCGTACCATAGATAATTTCAATGAGGGCTCTCGCTAGAAAAGCAAAAGCCGCCGGTTGTAGATAATCGCCACGCGTAAAAAACCCGATTAAAATTAAGACTTCTACAGCTAAAGTAAAAAACATATTGATTTGGCAGATGGCGATGATTCTGGGTTCAACGGGTCGTAGATTGATTTTTGCTGTTTTACCGCTATCATCTACTAAGCTTGAGTCAATCGGGCCGGCATAGGGATCGGATGAAGCCCAAACATAATAATAAATCTTATTAAATATATTCGAAGAATTTTTATCGATGCGTCGCCCAAAAGCAATTCCAGTAAGCCAGTTTAATCCAAAATCAGAGCCTACTGTCATATAAAGGACCAGCCCCCATAAGATCCAGTCATAATATGCCATATTCCATTCCCCAAGTGTTTGATGGCTAATGAATACATAGCCTACCATTTCTAAGGGTGCTGCTCAACTTGCGTTACTTCGCAGCAAGCCTTCACAGGTCGCTGTCATGCTTCTTCGAGTATCAGGCTTTTTCCATCCTATCCAAGTAGATCCAGATACCAAAAAACCCACCGGAAAACTGATTTCCCGATGGGTTTTGTATAAAGTACTTATTTAAGTCATTGCTTTTTTTAAACTAAAAGTAATGACATTTCTAAGCCCTTAAGCACTATAATTTAGATTCATGTTTATGATGAGGTCCAGCATAAGGCATCGATTGTTCAAGCCGCTTTAGTTGGGAAGTGGAACTCTTAATATCCTTACGAACAACATAAGTTGGACCCGTTTCTTCCGGATCATCTGTAGGAATCTCTTGACTATCCAGCACAGGCTTTCCATTAAATACTCTTAGAACGCTTGTTAGGTCAATTGGAGTAGATGCTTTTTTTCTTGCGTCATACCATTCCTTATTCCTCGCATCAGTCCAAATAAGTCTTCCTTTGCCTTGACCTTCCCTTCCTTGGAAATCATACAAGCCACCGGCAACAATAAGTTCGCTTTCCTTAATTTTTTCCAGGAACTTTTCAGTTGCTGAATCAACTTGTCTATGAGTATTAAATTTGATGTTCTCATGGACAACATAATTAAATCGTTTTAGTTCATTGGCATAGTTGGTGGAGTCAGATTTTGGTGGGATAGCTGCGCGGGCAATATGAACATTGGATAGTTGGGTAATAATTTCAGTCTCTAAATGACTTAGATCTTTCAAATCATCACGATCTGAAGGTAAACCATTAATTCGAATCCATTCAAGCTGAGTTTTTGCTTTTACTGCTCCACAATCGTCATGCCCCACTATACAAAGTAATGGCGTGTGAGCATGTTTAACGCCATAAGATATATCCCCATCACTTGATTTAAATTGGCCAGATAGATTTCTTACCATAAATATATCATTGTCAGGTGTTACATCAAAAGCGTGCGTATGGACTCTTGAGTCAGCACATGATACAAAAGTAACACGTGGGTTTTGACTATTCATAAATGCATCAAAATGTCCAGTCTCAGCGTGTCGCTTCACAAATTCATTATTGTCTTCTCTTAGATTTCTGAGCATCGCTGCTGCTTTTTTAACGTGTTCTGCTAGGTCCACATCAAATTCGTCCATCGCATGAGCAGTAAAGCTGAGATGGCAAAGTGATACGGTTGTAAAAATTAATTTAGCTAATTTCATAATATTTCCCTTTCTTATTTTTTACTTCATTAATCTATCATGTGATAAAAACTCTTATAAGATGAAAACCAATTACGAATTTCTATTATAATTGCGATTTTGATAAAAGAAATCTTAGGGTAAGTGGTTTCTTTTTTGCAGGGAGAAATATATAAGAGTTAGCTTTTCAGCTAACTCTTATATCCTACCCAATAGCCTCCCTTAATTAGATTCTACTATGTGCTTAACAGATCTTAAGGCTGATTCAAGGGCACCCTCCATCCAAGAGTGATTCAAAGAGGTGTGTTCACCAGCTAAAATAACTCTGTCTTCAGGTTCCAGTAAAGCGCTGTGGTGATCAAGATGCTCGCCTGGCCTAAAAAACGCATACGCTCCTGAACTCCATGGGTGGTTATCCCAACTCCATCTTAAAACTTTCGTCACATACTCAGGGTGTTGCTTCAACACTGGATGAACCTTCGCTAGTTCAGCGACGACGAAACCATGTAAATTCTTAGGTGGAATTGCATCTATATCTCTAGCAAGTTCACCCCAGCTATAGGAAGCGAGTAAGGTTGATGGGCTATTAGAGACACTTTCATCTTTTGCGGATGCATTGTCAGAAGGATACCATGTCGATCCCAAAACTCCGTCCCACATAGTTCCACCACCGTAAATACCGTCATTTAGCTCCCAAAATCGATTGGATGTTACAGCCAGAACCTTAGATGCGGCGTCGTAATATACTTTTCTTATTCCGTCCATTTTTTGAGGAGAAAATTCGGGAGTAAGTTCAGTTCGTGAAAGAACACCTAAGGGAAGGGTGCATACGAGCCAATCGCCTTCTTCTTTTGCAATGTCTCCTGATTTTCCTCTGTGGTGCACAATAACTTTGGAAGAAGATGGTCTCTCAATTTTAAAGACTTCCCTTCCTTGTTGGACAGGATTGCGTAACTGGGATGCAAAGCTTGTGGCTAATCTGTCTGTTCCTCCAACAATTTCATGAAAATCACCAGTCCAAATGCCGTCAATTTCTTCTCTCAGGTGTTCATCTAAAGAGAGGGGGTAAAGGGTTTCTATGCCCCAGTTAACACCAAGCATTGACATTGCTTCAACTGAAGTTCCTTCATCAACTAAGGCTTGATATAATGTTTTTCGTATAAACGCTTGAACTTTGGGGCTTGAAGGATTGGGAGAAAATAAATCTTGCTTTTCATTTTCTGATAGTGTGCCAAGAATTTTGCTAATCGTTCTATCCCATACATCAGCTACACTTCCTTGAGCTTCTTCATCAGTCAGTTGATAAAGCTTTTTGATTTCATCCTTTTGCCCAGCTTTTAAGGCTTGGCCCCGAATATGTCTAAAGGCTAAATCATTTCCTTGGACAAAGGGCCTAAGTTGAAGGCCAAAGTCTTGAGCATATTGTCTAACAAGTTTGTGAGAAACGGGTATTCGCATTGCCCCTGCTTCAGCGTAAAGTCCATTATTGAACCGAAGTGTTCGTGCTCGGCCTCCAATATGGCTTGGCTCTGCTTCAAAAACGCGAACGTCAAAACCTTTTTTTTGTAATTCAAATGCCGTACAAAGTCCTGATAGTCCAGCTCCAGCAACTATGACTTTTGGAGCGTTTTGAGTGTCAGGAGCGACTCTTACTTTCTTCATTAAATTGAGTCTTATATCTGGTGCCGTTGAAGTACTTTCAATTTTGAAAGGCCGTGATTTTGATGAGAAGTTTCGAACTTTGCCACTGGAGGTTTGTCCAAGCCTGGGTTTTACAGTAGTTTTACTAAGTTCGACGGTTTGACGTGTCAACAGTCCTCTTACTGCGGAGCAAGGGTCTGCTAACAATATCTGCAAGGTTGTAATTGTAGATACTAACGCCAAAGTTCTTACTTTTTTAGAGGATGTTTTAGAGGCCATAGTTGAATCTCCTTAAATATGTTGTTTTTTCGATTATTGGCGTCTCAGATATTCCCAATTTTCTTTCGGTAAGTCTTTTGAGGAAATGGGAAGTGATATAATAGTAGGCTTGTCTTTGATAGTTGAAACAGCACCAAAGGCTGTTTTTAATTCGCCGACCGTATTGGCTTTGTAACCTAAGCCTCCATTAAAAACTTTTGGAAACTTCTCGTAATTCCATGGGTGCAATTCACAATAGTCAAGGTGAGGGTGATTTTCTTTAAGGTAAAAATCGGGGTCGATTAAAAACTGCTCAATTCCATAAAGAGCATTGTTTATGACTAATATAATGGCTGGAACTTTATATTTGATAAGCGTTGAGTAAGTTTGTGCTATCATTTGAAATCCGCCATCTCCAACGACGACAATAGGTCTTTTACCCGTTGCAAAATGAACACCTGCAGCCGCCCCAGCTCCATATCCAATGGAAAGCCATACGGGGTTAGCCAAATACCCATTCGCATGATTTATTCTTAAGTCAGCTCCAGGATAACTGGAGAGACATGTGTCCAAAACTGTCACGTGATTTTGATTAATGAATGCTTGTAGCGTTGAGAAAAGATTTTCGTGGGTGACTAGATCACTATCATTAAAGTTAGGCGCTACTTCCCAGCGACCATTTGGGGCTTTAGATAAATTAGATGTTACACTTGGTCCATCTACTAATGTGTTAAGTTTGCTTAAAAAGGCGCTTAAATCTGTCCCTTCAAAGTGCCTTGAACCAATCCTGCCTTTGTTAAATGCAACATGAATCATTTTTTCAAATTGTTTTTCGACTAGATAAGCATGATCAATACCGTACTGACATCCCAGAGCGACGAGCAAATCACTATCTTCTACCTCTTTTCTTACAGGCTTTGGAGCAAGATCGCTATCATAAGTTCCGACAAACTTTGGATTAGTTTCGGGAATTATTGACTTTGTTAAGAGGGTTGTTGAAAAGCGAAACCGTGACTTTTGAACAAGGTCTAATATTGGCTGAGTAAGACCTTTTCGTGCAACCTCTACACCTAAGAGTAGAGTAGGATTAGAAGCTGTTTTTAATCGATTGACTGTTTCGGTCGCAATTGCGTTGACTGAATCAGGTGTATAAACCGGAATAGGTAGTTTAAGGGGGCCTTCTGGAGATGCACACTCAGAATCCCACATATCTGACGGTACTTCCAAATAAACGGGTTCCATATTTATTTGTGCAGTTAAGATAAGATCATCAATGATATCAGCCGCATTCTGAGGGTTATCAATGATTTTTGCTTTTGCAGTTACTGTCTTAAATACATTCAAGTCAGATTGTGGACGTCCAGTTGAATGAGTAAAAATAACACCTTTGTTTCTCTCTCGTTCGATATCCCGCTGGGTTGGGCCTCCATTGATAACGACTACAGGAACTTTTTCAACAAATGAGCCAGCAGTTGCATTGAGCATGCTAAAGGTACCAACGCCATAAGATGAGCAAACTGCACCTAAGCCTCTGAATCGTGCATAAGCATCGCCGATATACCCAGCTTCTAGTTCATTAGTCGTAATGATGGATTGAAAAGAGTTTGTTTTTGATGCTTCTTGAAAAAAGCCTGCACAGGATTGAGCTGGCACACCAAAAAAATGCTCTACATTTGCTTCTTTTAGTCTTCGCAAAAGGTGCTTAGCTACGGTTGTAGTTGAACCCGTAGGTGTTGAATAAGACTTTGAAGAAAAAGGGCGTCTTGTAAACTCAGTCCTTGAGTGATCTGTAGTCTTGGAAGTGCCAGAAAAATGGAAGGTGTTGGAAGAAAATCTTTTGGACGCGATTGGCCTGGAAAACTGATGTGTGGGAGCAAGCTTTCTTTGGAATGGTCTTAAGGGATATGCAGATTTCAACTTGGGAGTATATGTCTTAGCAAGTTCAGCGCTAGTGAGAAGGCCAAAAGCAGGAGCTAAGGAGCATAGTGATAAAATTGCCGAAATAAAGACGGTATGTTTTATATAAACAGACATTCAAATTTCCTCCTAAATTTAAAACTTATTTAATACTAGATATCTTTCATCAAAGATGGAGTCAGCTTTAATGCTAATGGTCTCATGACTGAATCAAGAGACCATCAATATCGTTGCCGCTAATCTTTTTTAACAATTTCTTCTACTACCCTAAGACCAGACATAACGGCTCCTTGAATCCATGCTTGATCTAAGGAGCAATGCTCACCTGCAAAGTGCAAGTTACCTTCAGATTTTATGGTAGCGTGATAATAAGAAGGTAAGTCTCTCGGCTTCATGAAACAGAAAGCGCCTCGAGCCCACCTAAAGCTATCCCAAAACATGGATGCGTGAGGTTCAGTTGGATCAAGATGTTGCCTAATTTCGGGATGAAACTTTTCAATAATCCTCGTAACCGTTTCAGCACGCTCAGGAGGTGTAAGCGAACCAAGGCGGCGAGCGTCTTGTCCCCAACAATAGCTTCCGACCAACACACCAGGGTTTTTAACCTGAGCAGATTTAGGGGTTTCCATTTCAGGAGGAGTAAGATCGTAAGTATTAAAGAGACCTTTTTCCTTTACGGTGCCTGACGGTTTATTTGGCTTTTGAAGAGGAATAAGAGCATGATCGGAAGGGTAATAAGTTGATCGGGTAATGTCATCACTCATAGATGCTCCGCCAAATATGTTGTATGGAGGATTTTCCCAAAACCGATCTGTGACATGAAGAAGTACTTTTGCTGAAGACGCATAATCCAAATTTCTAATGGCTGACATTTTGTCCAAGCTTAATCCTCCAAGCTCTGTTCTTCTAAGAACAGGGAACGGAATGGTGCAAACTACATAATCAGCAACTTCTTCTTTTGCATCTTGATCCGTTGGTGGAGAATCCCATTTCGTCGGATCAGTTGGTCGTGTTGTATAATGCACGCGCCCATCATCTTGAAGCTTAATAGATGCTACTTCAGTATTAAAACGAATTTTGTCTTTTCCTAGTTTATTAGCAAGGGCCGACGGAAGGAGGTCTAAACCTCCTGTAATTTCTTCAAGTCCTGCACCTGTTTGCACAATTTCGTCTCTGAGGAACATCGTTAGAGAACGGTCCCATAAACAATCCAAACCTGTGGAAGAAGCAATAAGCTCTTTTGCTGCGGGACTGACTCTCTGTCCAATAAATTCACCAAGAGAAAGCCCTTCATATTCCGTTGCACGATCATCTAAAAAACGATCTCCAAAGATTCCGCCCCAAAACTCTTCTTCCCCAATTCCCGGATAATGAGCATTAAGATGTTTAATTGCATTTTCAAGTTGAATACCAAAAATTGCGGGGGCTACGGCCTGCGAGGCTACTAAACGTTCATGAGGAGTTAGTCCGAACTGGTCAAACATTCCATTCGCTACTGCATCCTTTATTCGGCTAACTTTTCCACCAAAATGATAGAAGCAATTCAAATTTTGATGGGAAGTTACAAATCTTCTAAGTTTCCCTGTTAAACCAGCTTGTTCAATGTAATACCTTGTAAAATCGTGGCTTTTTGGAATACGCATGGCTCCTAACTCATGGTATTCACCAGATTGAAATCTTTTGGTCCATACTCGACCCCCTGGACGGCTTGTGGCTTCAATAACCGAAACATTGTGCCCCAAGTTTTGCAGCTCTAGTGCTGCGGTGAGCCCTGCCATTCCTGAGCCAAAAACAACAACGTTTTTACGTGGCTTACTGCCAGATTGATCTTCTGTGGTAATTCGCTCTAGTTGTTGTGTAACCCTAGGGAAATTGTTTGCTTTCGCACTAAACGGACGTTTTTGTTGAAAAGATGTTGAGGTTGAATTTTTCGGCTGTATTCTTTGGCTTTGGGTTTTATTAGTGACAAATAAGGGCTGAGAAGTGCTGGACAATCTTCGATACTTCACGAAATTATTCTTCGTCCCTTGTTGCGCTAAGCCTGAGACCGGCCTACCCGCCTGAACAGGGGTAATACCTGCTAAATAAAAGCATGAAAGCAAAAGAAATGATTTGCTGCTTATTGTAGTAGTTAGACGAAACGTATGCATAATATATTATCCTTTTTGTTATGAGATAAGTTATTGTTTCCAAACGGGAAACGGCCAGTTAGGTTTTTCTTTTGTGACCTGATTAATGGGCCATACAATGACTTCTCTGCTTGAAGATGCTTCGGGTTTAAATTGAACGGCTGTCATTTGGGCTTTTATATTCCTTCCAGATCCATCAAATTTAACATCACCAAAGAAAGTCCTTTTTTCTGTTGATGCTAAAGCTTTGGTGTTTTGATCAGGGTCAGAAGTTTTAGTTATCTGAAGCATTCCTTCTATTAAAACACCGCATCCTGCAAATCCCGCAGCAAGCTCTGAAGGGTATTCACTGTATTCACCGTAATAACTACGCTTAAAATCACCTGGAGTCGTAAATCGATCCAGGCTATATTCGTCTGAGCTTCCAGACCAAGTTACACTTCCTAAGACGTTGTTGAGTTTTGCACCGAGCTTTCCGTGCAAACCTGGGAAAGTAACGCCTGAGCTCAAAGTGAATGCACCGGGTGTAAAATTATTTCTGGCGGACGACTCTAAAAACTTTGTGCTTTCACCTACCGCACTTGAGAGGAAGACCAAATCCGGAAAAGTATCTCTAGACTTTAATACGAGCTCGTTAAAATCAATTCCAACGCCATGAGGGAGGATGATAATACCATCCTTTGTCGTCCAAGTGCTGCTCATATCTGGAGTGGGACATTTAACTGAAAGTCCTAACTTAGTGGCATGCGTCAAAATTGACTGTGCTTCTTGATAGGCAAAAGGTTGATCGTTTGAAACAATTAAAACACTTTGTGGTTTTGGACTGACACTTCTCCATAAGCTAGAAAAGACACCACTTACATCTGGTGTGTCTTCTTGATGAACTGGGGCTATACCAAATACACGATTAAATCCTTGTTCAAATAGATTCGCTTGCCTTCCAGTTGATGTAAGAAAGGGAATTTTGTTCGCATTTGCAACATGAGCAACATGTACGTTAGCTTCTGGGGGATAGCTTCCAAGGAAAGAAACTATTCCAGGGTGTCGGTCAATGAGCCTTTGAGTCGTATCTCTAAGCTCTCCAGGGTCTGTAGATGAATCTGTATCGGCATACGCTATTTCGACAAGACATTTTTTACCGTCTACAACGAATCCACCAGAACTGTTAACCTTGTCTTGCCAGTGTTGTAGGCCCAAACGGCATTCACGCCCCTGTGGTGCGTTTTCTCCAGTAAAGGGAAGGCAAGCTCCTAATACAACAGTTCCTTGTGCGGGCTCACCGAATACTTTAGAAAAGTCAGCTCCATTGGGCCCGCCTTTTGTTTTAATATTTCTGACAGCTTCAAGGGAGCTTAAGTTTATTTCAGTAAGCCAACTACTTCTTCCATGAGTCGCAAATGCACTTTTTCCATCAGGTGAAATAAGCACTTGGACAGGATCTATACCGGTTACGATACGTTTAACAATTTCTCGCTTTGCTATGTCCACCACAACAACTTGTCCCTCCCAAACTGCGGGAGCCAATATATATTTCATATCAGGTGTTGTTTTTGAGTATAGAAATTGGGTTGCCCCTAAATTGCCAAGTTTCCATGTTGTATTTCCTGTCTTAGGATCAACGATAGCAAGTTCATTAGTTGCTGAAACTAGTAAGCTTCCATCTGTGTTGAAAGATAAGGCACGAACAGACCCATTAAAATCTGTGAGGCGTTTCTTAACTTCTCCAGTCAACGGATCAACGCAAGTAACTCCAGTTAGTCCTGAATAATACCAAATTTCACTCCCATCAGGAGAAAAAACAAAATTATGCATTCCTGGCAGAACCATAAAAGATGAGGATGGGGTATGCCCTAAATTATGAAGCCAATTAAGTTCTGCTGTTTGGTTAACCAACATAGGTAACTTAAAAGCACTTTTAAGTTTGTGAGTGCCTAAATCAAATACCAACATTTTAGTGTCTTGTTGGCCTAAAGGTGCTGTAGGATCGGGAAAACGTGAGCCCTTAATTCTCTCGACGTTAACATAAAGGCTCCGGCCGTCGGGAGAAATCTTAACACCATGGGGAGCCCAGTACGGCTCGTTCTCAAGAACAGTATAGAGGCGACCAGTCTCACAACCATTTTCAAGATCAATAATTGAAATGCTATTACCCGCATATCCTATGGTTAAATCATAATCTCGGAGGCCAAAATTAGATATATACGCGTGCCTAAGATCTTTCGAAATGTCAATTTCATGGGGCCACAGGGAAAGCCCAATTCGTCGGATTTCTTGGCCAGTTCTTGAATCATAAATCCCCAAGCTACTTGCGCTTTCTTCGACAAGCACTATAGAATAATCTAAGCTAACGGAGCTGGCACCTTCTTTCGAGGACTCTTCTTTTGAATGAGAGGCTTTTTTTGGAGGCGTATGTTTGGATTTCTCTTGCTTAAGTTCATCCTTATTCATGCAGGTACTTTTATTAAGCGTGAGAAGATTAAATGTGAATATAATTGAAAATAAAATTATTAGCTTTTTCATAACGCCTCCCAGTATTTGAAATTTTTATATCTTTACATACTGTCTAATACAAAAGATTGTGCAAACGAGAAATAATTTTTTATTTTAAACTTGATTTCTGTGAGATTTTATTATTAATGCCTGTCTTAAGCTCATGATTTGAAATAATACAGAAAAAGCATTGAAACCTTTAGGGTAGCAGCAAGGAGCTAAAAATGAAAAATATTAGTCATGGCAGTGGGAATCGAATTAAATATCTGCTGACCGTTACGTATTAGCTTTATATCATTTATGGAATAATATATCTCTTCTTAAAATTGCTACAGAATTATAAATTTCTCTTCAGACTGGGCTCTATAAAGCCTGCACACTATTGATGATCCTATTATCCTTTACTTAATCATATAATCGTAGACCTCTTGCCATAGAGTGAAGGCCGTTGATGGATTACTTTTTTCAACTTTTTCCATCTCCTTCTGATCTCTAACATAGCCATCTGTCACGTAATAAGCTTCTCTAGAACCTACCCTGAGGCCTCTTAGGAGTATGGGCCATAAAGTCTCTTCAAAATAGGCGTCTGCGTCTTTATCATCTGTTTGATCATAAAAGTAGGCATAAATTCGCACTAGATGATCATATGCCCTGATGCATCCCCCCTTTGCTGCCAATTTGTAATACCTTAACATCTTTTCCTGATCTTCTTGAGATTGCCTCGATAAAAGTTCACTATAAGACCATTTCTTCAATCCATCTGGTAATTTTCCTCTATATCGATCGCCAAGGCCTAAATATGCTTCTGCATACCCCTGCTGACCAGCTGTTTCATAGAGCTTTATGGAACGTTGGCGGTCCACTTTCCATAAACGATGGGCAAGAAATGGATAAGCCGGTAAATACTCTTTTTCAACTGCTTCTTCTAGCACCTGTATTTTTTTAGTAGTGCTTTTTGCAGCCCTGAGGGCTTTCAAATACGCAGGTAAATAACCCTTCCGAGCAATCTCAAGGTAGTCAATTTCTGTAGGAGGCCCCCCTTCAAAATCACTTTGAAAGTGTGGAATTTCCCGGATAGTCAGAGCTTGCGCTCTTGATCGATGTGTTCCCATTTCTTCTAAGTAAGCAACTTCCTCAATATGATTTCGATCCGAAAGAATCAGTTTAGCTTCCTCCCAAAGGAATCCTTCTGTGTGCTCTTTTATATATTGTTCAAAAGCAGGAAGAGCTTCATTTTTAAGGTTTTCTATTCCTTCCTGGTAAATATCTTCTCGCAGAAGGTTATAGGCTTTATACAAATAATACTTGCCCGAAGGATCTCTATAATGAGCTGCAACAGCAAAAGACCAAATCCAATCGCTCCTTCCTATCCGGTTTTCCCATAGGGCTGGCCCATTTAACCAGTCCATAATTTCGAGGTGTTCGTCAGGTGGAAAAAAAAGATGCCCTCCAACAGCCTGACGAGAGTCTTGAAATGGCCATTGGTATACGTCTCTCTTCTGAATGAATTCCTGCCAAGTTTCTTCTTTTGCCTCGATTTTTTCAAACACTCTTTTGGCTTCGAGAATGAGTTTAAAGTCCGCAAGTTGATGGGCGTTTCTAATAAGTTCTTCAATATTACCTATCTCAGTTTGCAACGTTTTAATTGAGGCAGCTTTTTTCTTAGAGGTGTATTTTTTATCAGGAGAACTTGATTTGTTAGAAGAGCTTTTGCGACTGTTAGGTTTTTCTTTCAAAATCCTCTGTTTTTTTCTTCTTTTAGGGTTCTGAGAATATGATTTTGTGCGAGATAAGAGAGCTATATTTCCATTTTCTTTATTAGTAAAATCTTGTGCTTCTGGCATTGACCAACACGGTTGACTAAGCAAAATGCATGTTAGAAGTAAAGTCGTGAAATAATGATATCTCATATAAATTAACCTTTCACATCAATGATGTTAATAAAATCAATAATATTTTGTATGTAAAAATCAACAAGATCTTTTTCTCGAAAGCCCTGAGCAAATTGAACGTTATTAAAAATACCTAAAATCGTATACAGAGGGTTCATTTATTTTATCACCTGATCTTCTTATGTTTCTTAACCGGGTTTCTAATATATGAAAGATATATTAAGTTTGCAATTAAAGAATATATTAACTATATAAATGCAATGTAATTTTAAAATTCAATGATGCAAATTATGAAATATACCTCTTTTTTTATATTTTTCTCGGTAATCGTTCACGTATTCATCAATATCTCGACAGTTTCTGCGGGAGGGCCTTCAGATCAGGACGATTCAACGTCCAAGCATATTATTGTTACAGCACATAATGTTGGGCAAGGAAACTGTATTTCTGTTGAGTTTCCACAAGAAGAGAGCTCTGAGTGGATGATTGTCGATTGTGGCACCTCTTCATTTGCAAAAGAAGCAGCTCTTACAGAAACCTTCAAAAGATCTTCACACAGTACCTCCTCCTCTCTACCCGAGCACTTAGATTTGAGTAAGCCCCCTCTATCTACAACACGCGCCAGTGGGATACGAAAAATTGAAAAAGAGAAAGCACCGCTCATTAAGAAGTTTAAGCAAAAGCAAAAAAAAAGGTTTATTGCAGACTTAAGAAGGAAAATTCTGAGCTCTCAGCATAGAAGCTCTGAAACCTGTAGCAGTTCGGACTATGAAGATGAGAGTGACTCGCCACCTGACTATATTAGAGTGAAAACAGTTGTTATTACTCATCCAGATATTGATCATTATGGATGGATTCAAGCTTTATTTAAGAGTACCAAAGATACCATCGATCATCTTGTACTCTGTGGACATCCGCTCCACTATGATATGTCGGGCCGACTAAAATTTAGAGAGTGGTTGAACGAGAGATTTGAGGAGGGGACAATGGTATACTTCCCCACAGTATCCCGATACCCTTTTACAAAACAAGATGAGCTCGAAGATTTGCTCTCTCAAGAAGATTTTTCCTATCAAGAAGCTTTCTTTGGAAGATTGGATCATAAAGGATCTGATAAAGTAGACTTTGGTGACGCCTTTAGCTTTTCAGGTTCTAGGATTGACATTTTAGCCTTAAACGCAATGTATTTTTCTCGAAATTCAGAGAAAGTCGAAAAATGGGCCGAAATAGATGATGATAACGTTGACAGTATAGTTCTACAGGTATTTTGTGGTGAGTCATCTGCAATTCTTACAGGAGATGCGACAGGACTGGTTACAAAAGCCATCATGGATGTTAACCATGCGCGACTGGAACAGCTCGAAGCAAATGTTTTACTTGCAAGTCATCATGGGTCCTCGACCCACGAAACAAATGACCCTGTATGGATTAGGGCAACGAATCCTGAATATATTTTTATTAGTAATGGACACACACAAGGTCATCCAACTCTTGAAACATATGAAGCTTGTAAAAAAGCAGAGCGTCTGCAAACCATGAAAAAAAGGCACAGAATTATTGTTGGAAGAGAGGGCTTCTCTGAAGGTAAAGAGATGCTTGAGGACTTACATAAAACACATAAGGCAATTTATTCAACCCTTACAAATGATTCGTTGGAAGCCTATTTGTATTCTGATGGTACAACTTTGATAAAAACAAATGGGAAAGACAGATACGTTACATTTAATGAATCTAAAAAAGGAAAAAAAGATACGGTCAAGGAAGGTATTTTTGTCAAAAAAGGTGAGTCTCTTCAGTTTGTTAGTACGCCACAAAAAAATATTAAGAAAATAAGAAAAAAAATCAGTTTTAGCGAAACGGATTCTCCAGATAAATCGGAGAGTTCATTACTACCTTTAAAATCCCCTCAAGTTAAATCTCACCCTAAACTACGTGAGGAAAGTTCTTCAGATGAAGGTGAAACAAGGGCTGCTTCGAAACAAAGCTCTTCTTCCGGATCATATGGAGCTTCAAAAACCTCTAGAAAAAAGTTAGAGAAGAAAGTAAAGAGCACCAGGCATTCTTCATACGAAACGTCATCTGATCACGAATCTCCTTCACAGGTTAAAGGTAAGGCCAAAAAAAGCCTTCCCAAGCCAGAGCTATCAGCTTCTCGAGGGAAGGGAAAGCAATCTTCAGCGAGTAAAGCAAAACGGAAAAAACCGTCTACGACCAAAGGTAAAAAATCGGTTTCAAAAAAGCAGGCGCCCAAGGCGCAGCAAAATAAAAAGAAAACCCTTGCACAAAATGACACTTCAACGGAATCCTCCCAGGCTTCTGATTCTAAGGGGAAAAAGAGTTCCTCAACCAAGAAAAAAACGTCACGTAAGACGGCTGGGAAAGGAAGTAAAACTTAGCGGGCTCTGTGCCTCGTCTTTGGTTTCGAACGACCAAAGACAAAGTTAGCCTTTCAAAATACCCAGTTTGTCTCTAAAAATTATTAAAATTTACGGAATAATCTAAAAGTCTCTGAAAGATTGGCTCCCCGGGACGGGCTCGAACCGCCGACCCAGTGGTTAACAGCCACTTGCTCTACCGCTGAGCTACCGGGGACTAATGGGCCTTATAGCAAACTCTGATTCAAAGAACCAGTATTTTTTTGGAGGCCGGAACCGGAATCGAACCGGTATACAAGGATTTGCAATCCTCTGCATCACCACTCTGCCATCCGGCCACCACTTAAATTCTATACTGATTTCAAGGGGTTTGGTCAATCTTTAATTAAACGATTTAGGGGTTATGAAGTGCAGTATGTTTTTTTGTCTTATAAATTATTCTTTGAAATCAATGAAATAGAATCGAGTTGCTGATTTTTCTTTTCATTGGGGGCGAGAAAGGTATAATAAACTTATGAGGCAAAGATTGAACCATCTCAATACAATCATTTTCTCCGCAGCCGTCATTGTGGGCAGCTAGCTGCCCTTAACTCGTCCTCAAAACTTATTGCTATTAATTTCAAAATAAAAAGAGACATTCTCTTTTTGAATGCTTATATATAAAAGGAATATTGTTATGACGAGTGCCAAAAGAATGAGTTATACAAAACAAGAAATTTTTTCTGTACTTACAGGTGGATTTGCAGTTTTTGCAATGTTTTTTGGATCAGGTAATTTGGTCTTTCCTTTACTTGTTGGAAAAATAGCGGAAGGATCTTTTTTGCCAGCATTTATTGGCCTGAGCTTGACGGGTATTCTTGTGCCTGTCATGGGGCTCGTGGGTATTCTGCTTTATAATGGCAACTATCAGGAGTTTTTTGAACGGTACGGAAAAGTCATTGCCTTTTCTTTGATCGCCCTGATGCTCTTGATTCTTGGGCCTTTTGGTGTATTGCCACGTTGTATTACGGTTGCCTATGGAAGTTTTTCGGTTCTGAACTCTGAATTTCCACTCACCCTCTTTAGTTTGATTATGACAGGCGTTGTCTACTTGCTCTGCTTGAATCAAAACCAAGTTGTTCCGTTAATGGGCGCGGTTCTTGCGCCAGCAAAAATTCTATCCGTTGGTTTTATCCTATTTTTTGGCTTACTATATGCAGAATCTCCCCAAATCAGTTCGCTCTCAACCGCGGATGTTTTTCAAGATGGTGCCTTAAAAGGATATCAAATGATGGATTTGATTGCGGGTTTCTTTTTTGCCAGCGTCATCGCACGGCATTTTAAAGAAAGAGGAAAAGAAAATGACACATGTCACCGCAAGACCTTTTCGCTTGCGCTCTCTGCCATCCTGCTTGGTGCGGGCATTCTGTTTAGTGTTTATCTCGTCTTAAGCTATCTAGGAGCAACATTTGCTCATGAATTAAAGGCTCATGCGCCTGAGCAATATTTAAGTGCGATTGCGCACTTCACTCTTGGAGGTTTTGGTGGAAAGGCTGTGACGATAGCCATTATACTCTCGTGTTTGACAACGATCGTCGCGCTCACAACTGTCTTTACCGACTTTTTGCATCAGCATTTGACACGTAAAAAAATACCCTTTGCGGCTTGTTTAGCTCTGACATCGGTCGCAACGTTTTTTATGTCAAACCTTGGATTTAGCGGGATTGCAGCCTTTTTGCAGCCGATCCTATTTTATCTCTATCCATTGTTGATTGCTCTGACGATCGTCAATATAATATGGTGGTGCGTGCAGTATAAAAAACAAACTCATACGGCTGTTTCAAAAAACTTTAACCTTGACTAGATCCTATAGAAAACAATAAAATTCACCTCTTTTGAGATGATAGGAGCTCTTCATGTCTACGAAATCTTCAGCTGCCATTCCGCTGAAATCATGGCTTGTTTTGATTTCTGTTGGAATACTCATTTTCCTGCTGAATATTGACTATACGGCAGTTAATCTGACATTGGTTCCCATTGCGGAAGAAATTCATGCAGACCTGAATAGCTTGCAATGGCTTCTCAGTGCGTACGTTTTGATTTGGGCAGCATTCGTCATTCCTGCAGGTCGCGTTGCTGATATTTATGGAAAATGTAATACGCTTATTGTTGGGCTCTCTCTGTTTATGGCAGGTTCTTGTTTGACTGGTTTAGGGCAAACTCTCGAAGTTCTTATTTTAGGCCGCGTGCTCCAGGGATTCGGTGCAGCGATCTTTTCGGCTCCCGCTTGGGCTATTATTTTTACAACGGCGTCTCCTGAAAAACAGGGGTTTGTCATGGGGATTATTCTTTCTTTTGCGGGTTTTGGACTAGCGGCAGGGCCCACCTTGGCTGGGTTCATCATCGAAGAACTGAGTTGGCGTTGGATCTATTATGTGAATATTCCTTTGGGCTTCATTGTGATTGCCATTTTGAAACTATTTGGTAAGAAAGATGACTTGCCTGAGGTTCGGGAAAAAATTGATTATGTGGGGGCTCTTCTTTTAGGATCTGGGCTATGCATCAGTGTCTTTGGAATCAACCAAATTGAAGTGTGGGGAATTGCGAGCCCCTCTTTATGGGGGATTATAGCGGTTGGTCTACTTCTTGTTGTGGGTTACATCATTCAAGATCGTTTGAAAAAAGTTCGGATGATCCCTCCGTTTCTCTTTAAAAACAAAGGATTTATGGCAGCTGTCTTGGGTGAGTTTTTTATGGCTATTAACTTCTCACTCGTGCTGGTGATGATGGGTCTTTATCTCCAAAATACCCTTAATTATTCAAGCTATGAAACAGGTCTTATCTTTGTATCCTTAACCATAAGCATGGGGCTACTGTCGCCGATTGGTGGGAAAATGATCGATGCTTTTGGCTTGAAAGGGCCCATGGTGTTTGGCTCAGTCGTGACAGCTATTGCCTTTGGGATGCTCGCCTTTCTCTCAACGACGACACATCTGTATTATATCCTTGCTGCAATGTTTTTCGTGGGAACGGGGCTTGGCGTTTACTTTACGGCGTGTAACACAGCCATGATGCGCGCCGTTCCTCAAGAAAACTTGAACGTTGCCTCTGGCGTTTATATGATGTTCATGATGGTCGGAAATACTCTCAGTGTCGTTCTTTCAACAAGCTTTGTTGTGCTATTTGGAAGAGGGCATCTTAGTGAACTGGCTCAAAAATCTGGGGTTGTTCTTACATCTGATCAATATGAAAAGCTTGCGCAAGTAATCGCAAAAGTCGAGCATACGCCCGAACATCTTCAAGGTTTTCCGGACCAACAAGTTCCCGAATTTATCCGTTGGATTGATCAAGCTTTCGTTTATGGACTTTCAATCAATATGACAGCGGGATGTATCTTTGCCGTCATTGCAACAGGTTTTACATTGTGGGGCATTGGCGCCATCAAGGCCGTGTCATCCTCTCAGGCACATGCACCTGCTGCGATATAAGCTCTCCTTTGTAAGCTATTCTTTACATAATATTAACGCATAGAATGTAGGATAGTTTAAAAAGGAAAAGTATGATTTCTAAGGCCTACAATGCAAGCTTACTATTTTTCACAGTCGGGTTTTGTCTTCTTTCTATGCCCTTTGCCCTGGCAACTGAAATGAACGATCGCTCTCAAAATTATACGGCTGAGCGAGAGCAAATGGTTAAAGCCCAATTAGAAGCAAATGGTATCTTTGATCAAGCGGTTTTGCGGGCCATGGGCAATGTTCCCCGCCATCTTTTTGTTCCAGAGGATCTTCAGAAATATGCTTATGCAGATGGCCCTCTACCGATTGGCTATGATGTTACCATATCCCAACCTTATATTGTTGCCTTGATGACGCAAAGCGCTAAGCTTTTATCAGATGATAGGGTCCTTGAGGTAGGAGCGGGGTCGGGCTATCAGGCTGCAGTTTTAGGCCAACTTGTTAAAGAGGTGTATGCCATAGAAATTATCAAGCCGCTGGCTGAACTGGCTGAGGATCGTTTGAAAGAAATGGGCTATGCAAACGTGCACGTCAAGTATGGCGATGGCTATTTGGGGTGGAAAGAGCATGCACCATATGACGCCATCTTCATAACGGCGGCGGCTTCTGAAATTCCACCGCCCCTTATCGAACAACTCAAGATGGGTGGGCGCCTTTTGCTTCCCCTTCAAGAAAAAAACGGACAACGTCTCGTTTCACTTAAAAAAACATCAAAAGGCTTGATAGAGGAGTTCTCCTCGCCCGTTCGATTTGTTCCTTTAACAAGGCTTCCTTAGATTTTTACTAAGACCTATGCTTCTAAATCACTTCTAATATAGATTGCCCCTTTTATTCACTCATTTTTAATCATTTTGGGAATAGAATGTGAGAAATATAGGGAGGCAAATATGATTGAAGTTTCAGAAAAAAAAGATGGTAAGCTGATTCATCTCAAGTATGAAGGTGTTGTGACCCACGAGGATTATGAAAAAGTTCTCATTCCCAAACTGACGAAAGCAGTGAAAAAAAAGAAGCATGTGAGCATTTTTTGTGACATGCGGAATTTCAAGCGTATCGAAAGCAAGGCCATGCTCGATGATTACAAATTTGGCATTCATCATATAAAAGATTTCGAACGTATTGCTACCGTGGGTGATCAATGGTGGATGAGCCCTTTGCTGAAAGTTTCAGGCGTCTTTTTCCCAAAACTCGAAATGAAGCATTTCAAAAGCAAAGACTATAAAGAAGCCATGAAGTGGGTTGAAGGAAAACGACAGATTCATTAATCGACTAGAAAGACTCTTGCTTGAAAAATGTTGAATAAGGCTTTTTGCCGGAAGACTCTTTTTCATTGAAAATGCTGCGTATCTATGCTAGAAAACTATCATATAGAGTTAAGTGAGAGTTTTAATGCTTCAGCGTTCATATGAATGGGTTCTTGGTTTTGCCAACCACCCATACGCGGTTTGGATTTTGGCAGTCATTTCTTTTGCCGAAAGTTCATTTTTCCCCATACCCCCAGACCCCCTTTATATTGCTATGCTTCTGGCTAGGCGTGATAAGATAGTTCAGCTAGCGTTTATCTGTACCATTAGCTCAGTTGTTGGCGGTTGGGTAGGGTATGCCATAGGATATGGTCTCTATGAGACAGTCGGTGAATTCATTGTTCAAACCTATGGCCTTCAATCCGCCTTTGATCATTTTCAGGATAGCTTTAATGAATGGGGCTTTTGGATTGTTGCCCTCAAAGGACTCACCCCAATCCCTTATAAAGTCGTGACAATCGCTTGTGGAGTGACAGGCTTGGATCTTATGACCTTTACCATTGCTTCTTTGATTGCGCGTGGATTTAGGTTCTTTTTACTTGCCTATTTATTCTGGCGGTTTGGTCCCCCTATCAAAGACTATATTGATAACAAC
The DNA here is from genome assembly GCA_964474215.1 of uncultured Alphaproteobacteria bacterium. Taxonomy (GTDB): domain Bacteria; phylum Pseudomonadota; class Alphaproteobacteria; order UBA9655; family UBA9655; genus UBA9655. The sequence goes on along the minus strand of CAYYRQ010000016.1, from coordinate 26,487 downwards.
CTGACATTTGTCACACTTGCTTCACTTGCAGCTCTTGTTGGAGGGTTCGGACTCGTATATGCTCTTGGATAAAATAATAATAAGGAGGAGAGTATGCTCGCAAAGTATGTTGAGACGTATTCATCTAAAGCACTTGCCATCATTTTACTTGTCATTTGCTTAGGTGTTTATGGCACCGGTTACGTTATGGAAAATTACTTTGATGTCCAAGCCTGCGCGTTATGCCACTTGGAAAGAAATGTATTTTTAGGCGCTGCGGCTGTTGCATTTATTGCCATCTTAACCCCCCGCCATTCGCGTTATTGGCTTATCGTCTTTCTGGGCCTCATTTTTCTGGGAGGCTTTGGCCTTGCCCTCTATCATGTAGGGATCCAAGAACACCTTATTTCTCTTCCAAGCTACTGTTCGGTGAATGATTTGAGTGCGTTTGATACCATTGAAAGCTTAAAAGAACAGCTCTTACAAACGCCTTTTGTGAGATGTGATCAAGTCACGTGGAGCCTATTCGGCCTATCGCTTGCTGTATACAATGCCATCATTTCTTTTGTGCTTTCAGCGCTTTGCTGGGTTTGGGTATGGAAACAAAGGTAAATTCATCCACAAAGATAAAAAAAGACAAACTTGCCTCTATCCTTAGGGTTAATCTCGCAGGAGAATATGGGGCAAAGCGGATATACGAGGGGCAGCTCTCGGTGCTCAAAAATAGCACTGTTGCGCCCGTGTTGGAGCATATGAAAGAGCAAGAGCTTGAGCACCTAAAAGCTTTCGAAGAGCTCGTTGTTAAAAACCATGTTCGCCCCACCCTCCTCCAGCCTTTATGGCATGTGGCTGGGTATGCTCTGGGTGCCTCGACAGCTTTACTTGGGGAAAAAGTTGCGATGGCGTGTACCGTTGCTGTTGAAGAGGTCATTGATAAACATTATGAAGACCAGCTTGACTGTTTGGGGGATGAAAACCCTGAACTTTCTGATTTAATCTTGAAGTGCCAACAGGAAGAACTTGAACACCGTGATATCGCGATTGAGCAAGGTGCCCATGAAGCGCCGGCTTACCCTGTCTTTTCAGAGGCGATAAAGACAGTCTCTCGACTTGCTATTTGGCTTTCTGAGAGAATTTAGTTATAAGTTGAAAAACAAATATAAAAGTGAATTGATTGAGTCGGGGGAAATCAATGACAACAAAAATTATCTATTTTATTGCCGCACTTACATTAACTGTTCAAACAACCAAAGCTGAACCTTCAGGCGCGTCCAGAGAAGAAGTGGAAGCGATGATTGAAGGGAAAATTCAAGATAAAGGAATCTCGAACGAAAAGATTATAGACGCTTTAAAGTCGGTTCCTTTAGAAGAATTTACCAATGATTTTCAATATGATCAGTTGTTTGCAGGAGAATCTATGCCCATTGATTTTGGGCAGTTTGTTTTTGCGCCACATATGTACGCGGATATGCTAACCCATGCCAATGTTCAACCTGACGATCGAATTTTAGATTTAGGAACAGGGACGGGGTACTTTGCTGCTGTCCTCGCGGTGCTAGGCAAGGAAGTATATACCATGGAAACGATTGAGCCACTTGCAGAGCAAGCTAAGCAAAGATTATCTGGCATGGGCTATTCGAATGTTTATGTAGAACATGGGGATGGTATGCTGGGTATGCAAGGGAAAGCTCCATTTGACAAAATCTTTATTACATTTCCAGTTGATAAAGTTCCACAAAACCTTGTTGATCAGCTTAAACAAGGGGGTAGAGTTGTTATGCTGCAGCCAGGGGCAGATGATAAAATAGTGGGCTACATCAAATCCGATCAAGGGCTGATTCAAATTCAACCCTAATTTAAGGAACGAAAACAGCATTGTTGGGCAGAAGGGGATTGTAAAACCTGCTGACAAACCCTATGTTCAATATATGCAACTTTATGTAAAGGAGAATGAAAGATGAGTGTACTTGTTGGAAGAGAAGCGCCAAACTTCAGGGCCAATTGTGTTTTTGGAAAAGAATGCAAAGAAATTGAACTTAAGGATTACAGAGGAAAGTACGTTATTCTCTTTTTCTATCCCCTTGATTTTACGTTTGTTTGCCCAACAGAACTGCATGCGTTTGAATCCTGCCGCAAACAATTTGAAGAAAACAACTGCGTTCTTCTTGGCTGCAGCGTTGATAGCCACTTCTCCCACATGGCTTGGCTGAATACGCCGAAAGAAAAGGGTGGAATTCAAGGCGTAGAGTATGGTCTTGTTTCTGACTTAGGTGGGAATATTGCTAAAGACTACGATGTTTTGTGTCCTGATGGTGTCGCCTATCGTGGTCTTTTCCTCATCGACTGTGATGGTGTTGTTCGTCACCAAGTCGTGAACGATCTTCCTTTAGGGCGTAATGTTGAAGAAGCACTCCGTATGCTTCTGGCATTGCAACATACAGAAAAGCATGGCGAAGTTTGTCCTGCAAACTGGAATAAAGGAAAGAACGCGATTAATACAACAACGGAAAGTGTTGCTGAGTATCTTTCTCACGCAAGTTAGATTCATGTGCTTGCACAAAAACGGAGTAGTCAGAATGGCCTTACAGTCTCAAGCTTAGGTCTTGGCTGTATGGCTATGGCCGTATTCTATAGATCGACAGATCTCGATGAATCCCGCTATACAGTAGAAAAGGCAATTTCCTATACCGAATCGAAATGAAAAGGGAACTTTAACCTAACGGAAGATTCTATCTCGTTCTCAAAGCAATGTACTTCCTGTGATCCATGGAAGCACAACTTTTTGCAGAATATTGTTCCGAACAACTTTTCTTGAACCATGCCCCACACTAGGGGCTTTTTTTATTTAACCTTTACATTTCCCTGTGCGGCTGTTTAAATGATATCAAATATTAGTGATGTTTTTTTAAGCTAGAAGAAAATATGAAAATCTATTTAGCATTTATCTTTTCCCTTTTATATTTTTCAGATGTTTATGCAATGGATCATGGAAATGTTCGAGAGGGGACCGTTGCCAAGTTAAAAAGGGTTTTTTCAGACCCCACTTTAAGTCAAACAGTTGTTCAAGAGTCAAATGAACGAAAGCATTTTTATCGTCAATATGAACAAAGAACTGTCAAGGAATTACGTGAGCTTTGGGAACCTAACGGAGGGGTAAAACGCGATGAGAGCGCCGCAACATCAACCTTTCCAACTGTTCGTCACCAGGTTAGTAATGTTAACCAGAAAAAACCAAAAAGGTCTCTCAAGAAGATATCACGGAAAAAGTCTATTTTAGGCTTAAAGTTTGTACATAAAGCTGGGCAAAAGCAAGATCTTCAGCGTAAATACCGAAACCGTTCTGAGACTTTGCCAGTCCGGACCTTGTCCCCAAGAAGCAGAAAGCATAGAAATCTAAGCATTTTAGACATGGCAAAAGGGTACTACGATGACTTTTTGAATTCCTTTTCAAATAATTCATCCCGCAAAACCGGTGACTTAGTCATAAGTCATCCTGAAATTGATACAGAAAAAACGTCCCATCGCGTTTTTTCAATTGAAGTATTTCAAGAAAGATTGAGCAAGTTACTCCTTATCTATGATGCTTTGAGAAAAATTATCAGTTTACATATTGAAAGGTCGGACATTGATTCAATAAATGCTCCTTCGGTAAAAAGTGACTTAAAAGAGCTTGGCGAGATGTACGAGAAGGGCCATATTTTAAACAAAAAACTTGAGAAAGCAAAAGAAGAGGAACCGATAAGGGCAAATCTAATGAAGGAAGGGGAAGAGCTACAGCAATGCTTGAATGGAGAAGCGATGGGCTCTATCGAATTTAATACGGCTTGTAAACGAGGATTAAAATTTGTCTCACAGCTTGAAGACCTTTTTTCCAAAGCTAAAGTGGGCGTTTACCTTGAAGAAAAGTTTGACCTTGATCGATTAGTTGAACAAGAAGCAGAGAGAATTAAACTCTTTCAAGGTTTGCGTGAGATGTTTGTAACCATCCAAAAAACGAAGCATTCTTCTCAAATGGATCAAATATTTGAGCGCTTAGGCAAGGTCAGAAAGTTATTAGAAAAAGAACAGCGAGACCTTGAAACAACAGGCGCTGAGTTCATTCAATCCCTTGAAAGGCTTCAAAAAAGCTATTATCGCGTTGTCAAGTTTGCGACAAAACAAAGAGAATCCCTCTCTTCAGATGAATTAGAAAAGTTTGCGAAAAAAGTAGAAGACACTTTAAAGGAAAGTGACAAGGAAACAACCTCAACCTCAATGTCACCCTCCTCTTCACGTGCCATGATAACCAATCCAGGTATAGCTAGAAGAAGTCCGAGTGGTTTAAGAAATACAAGAATGCGGGCTCATACAGAAGTAGGCAGAAGAAATTTACATCGTGCCCATTTAGGATCTTAAACCATTTACAGATGGGCGTTTGCCTGATACGCTCCATCCAAAATATGCAAAGACCATCACAAAAATGAAACTGATCGCCTGTAATAGTAATCGCCCCCTGGCTGAGGGGATCTCTGAATACCTGAACGTGCCTTTGGCTGAAGCCACTGTTCGCCATTTTGCAGATGACGAGATATTTGTCGAGATCCTTGAGAATGTGAGGGGAGAAGACGTTTTCGTGATTCAATCCACCAGCAAGCCAGCCAATGACAGGCTGATGGAACTTTTGATTACCATGGATGCCTTGAAGCGGGGATCTGCGCGTCGCATTACGGCTTGTATTCCTTACTTTGGTTATGCTCGGCAAGACCGGAAAGTAGGACCGCGCTCGCCCATTTCTGCAAAGCTTGTTGCTGATATTCTTACGACTGCGGGAGCCGATCGTGTGCTGACCCTGGACCTTCATGCGGGGCAGATTCAGGGATTTTTTAATATTCCCGTTGATAATCTTTTTGCGACTCCTCTTTTTCAAAAAGACATTGAAAAGAATTTGGATGAGGAAAACCTATTAGTTGTTTCACCAGACGTAGGTGGTGTGGTCCGCGCGACTTCTTTGGCCAAGAAAATTGGGTGTGGATTAGCCGTAATCGATAAAAGACGGGAAAAACCCGGTGTTTCCCATGTGATGAATGTGGTTGGAGATGTCAAAGGATACCACTGTTTGATTACGGATGATATTGTGGACTCTGCAGGAACCCTTTGTAATGCTGCGGACGCTTTAATAGAAGCAGGCGCCAAGTCTGTTCGCGCGTATATTACCCATGGCGTCTTTTCCCATCCGGCGCTTGAGCGAATTGGAAATTCGTCACTGAAGGAAATTGTTGTAACCGATAGTATTTGTGCAACGCTAGAGGTTGAAAAATGTGCAAAAATACGCCAAATTCAATTGGCACCTTTTTTTGGAGAAGCTATAGATCGAATTAGCAGCGAAAAATCTGTTTCAATTTTATTTAATTAGTGTATGACTATGCTAACTATTTTTTAAAGGAGTTTACATATGGCAAACGCAACTGAGCTTAAAGTCCAAGAGCGTGAAGGTACAGGAAAAGGATTCTCTCGTGCTTTACGTCGTACGGGACGCGTACCAGCTGTTTTATACGGTGGGGCTGAAGAGCCTGTTCACTTTTCGTTAGATCCAGTCCAGCTTGAAAAAGAACTTCATAAGACCGGGTTTATGTCAAAAGTCTTTGAACTTGCTTATGAGGGCAAAAAACATAGAGCCCTAGCGAAAGCGGTTCAATTCCATCCCGTAACGGATCAACCATTGCATGTTGACTTTTTCCGTGTCGTAAAAGGTGCGAAGGTTACGGTGGCTGTTCCACTAACCTTTACGAATGAATTGGCATCTCCAGGTCTTAAGAAAGGTGGTGTCTTAAACATCGTTGTTCATAACCTGGAAGTTACTGCAGATGTTGATAAAATTCCTCCGGAAATTCAAGTTGACCTCACGGGGCTGGTTATTCACGACACAATTCACCTTACCGACTTAAAGCTCCCAGAGGGAATTGAAGCAACCCACCCTGAAAGGGATAATGATATTGCAAACATCGTTGCTCCAACTATTATGAAACAAACAGAAGAAGAAGCGGCTGAAGGTGAAGCTGCCGAAGGTAAAGAAGGAGAAGCCGCTCCTGAGGAAGAAAAGAGCGAAGGATAATTCTACACTTTTTGGCATAAATACATTGCAAGTGTACCGGAAAGTAAGAATATTCGTATTCTTTCAAAACCATACTGTTGAACGATAAATAATGCTATAGAAAGCTTCTTTAGAATACATCAATACGACTGGATAGTGACGGTTAAAGATATGCATCTTTTTGTTGGACTTGGAAATCCCGGTCGGGAGTACACAAAAAACCGCCATAACGTTGGGTTCATGTGCATAGATGAGATTCTTTCAAGTTATGGATTCCCATCTGAAAAATCAAAGTTCTCTAGTCTATTTACAGAAGGCAGCATTGATCGGGAAAAGGTTATTCTTTTAAAGCCTTTGGCATATATGAATCGATCGGGCCGTCCCGTTGCAGAGGCGATGCGGTTTTATAAAATTCCTGCTGAGCATATTTTTGTTTTTCATGATGATCTTGATTTACCCCCTGGCAAAATCAGAGTTAAACAGGGCGGTGGCCATGGCGGGCACAATGGATTGCGCGATTTGGATGCCCATTTGGGAAAAGATTATTGGCGTGTGCGTATTGGCATTGGCCGTCCGCTTCATAAAGGAGCAGTATCTTCCCATGTGTTATCAGACTTTTCAAAAGAAGATCACACCTGGCTTGATCCTCTCCTGCCGGCGATTGCCGATGAGGTTCAGCTGCTCTGCGAATCAAAGCCCGATGATTTTGTTTCAAAAATTATGCAAATGCTACCGCCACCTACCAAAGAAGGAGCTAAATAATGGGATTTAACTGTGGTATTGTTGGTTTACCAAATGTTGGAAAATCGACACTCTTTAATGCCCTTACTGCAACCGCAGCAGCTGAAGCAGCAAACTATCCTTTCTGCACTATTGAGCCAAATGTTGGTCGTGTCGGCGTGCCTGACCCACGATTATATAAGCTTGCTGACATTGCGGGGTCTGCAAAAATTATACCAACCCAGCTTGAGTTTGTGGATATTGCTGGGCTTGTACGTGGAGCAAGTAAAGGTGAGGGGCTTGGGAATCAATTTTTAGGTCATATCCGTGAAGTGGATGCGATCGTCCATGTGGTAAGGTGTTTTGAAAATGATGACGTGACCCATGTGGAAGGAACCATAGATCCTCTTCGAGATGTTGAAGTTATTGAGACTGAGCTCATGCTTGCGGATATTGAAAGCTTGGAAAAAAGAATGCCAGCATTAGAGAAAAAATTGCGAACAAAAGATCCAGAAGCTATGGCCCAGTATCCTCTGATGCAGCGCGCCTATGCTCTCTTAAGTGAAGGGAAACCCGCACGTTTTGTTGAACATTCACTGGAAGAAGAGGAAGACTTTCGAAGGTTACAGCTTATTACAACAAAACCGATATTGTATGTGTGTAATGTATCTGAAAGTGAAGCGGCTACAGGAAATAAATTTACAAAGATCATTGAAGAGAGAGCTGAGAAAGAGGGGGGTAGAGTTGTCATTATTTCGGCAGCGATTGAAGCGGAGGTCGCGGCTCTTGATTCTGAAGAGGATAAAAAAGAATTTTTAGAAAGCTTGGGTCTTCATGAAACCGGCCTTACTCGCGTGATTCATGAAGGGTACAAACTCCTCGGTCTCCTCACCTTTTTCACCATCGGTCCGAAAGAAGCTCATGCATGGACCGTTGAAAAGGGGTCAAAGGCTCCGCAAGCGGCTGGAGAAATTCATACGGATTTTGAGCGTGGCTTTATATGTGCAGAAACGACCTCCTATGAGGATTATGTGGCATGCAAAGGTGAGCAAGGCGCGAAAGCAGCAGGAAAAATGCGCCTTGAAGGGCGGGACTATATTGTGCATGATGGGGATATTTTCCATTTTCGATTTAATGTTTAGAGACCCACATGAGTCAAACCATCCACGTTCGCGGTGCACGCGAACATAATCTTAAAAATATCGAAGTTGAATTCCCCCGTGATCAATTTGTCGTCATCACGGGCCTCAGTGGTTCAGGAAAATCTTCCCTAGCTTTTGATACCATTTATGCAGAAGGGCAACGCCGTTACGTGGAAAGCCTTTCGGCTTATGCACGGCAGTTCTTACAATTGATGCAAAAACCGGATGTGGATTCCATTGATGGGTTGTCGCCTGCCATATCCATTGAACAAAAGACGACGTCCAAGAATCCGCGTTCAACGGTTGGAACAGTTACCGAAATTTACGATTACTTGCGCCTTTTATATGCGCGGATCGGAGTGCCCTATTCACCCGTTACTGGTCTTCCCATTCAAAGCCAAACCGTTTCCGAAATGGTTGACCGCCTTTTGGAATTGCCTGAAGGGACGCGTCTCTATTTGCTCGCCCCCATCGTGAGGGGACGAAAAGGCGAGTATAAGAAAGAAATTTCAGAGCTCAGAAAACAAGGGTTCCAAAGGTTAAAGGTAGATGGGATCCTGTATGATATTGATGCAGTTCCTGAGCTGAATAAGAAGGTGAAACACGATATTGAAGTTCTCGTTGATCGCCTGGTGATTCGGTCCGATTTAGGACATCGGCTACCCGATGCGATCGAGATGTGTTTACGGTTGTCCGATGGACTTCTATATACAGAAAATGCCGATACGGGCGAGCGGCAAACCTTTTCAGCAAAGTTTGCCTGTCCCGTTTCGGGTTTTACGATCGATGAGATTGAGCCACGTCTTTTTTCCTTTAATAGTCCTTTTGGAGCGTGCCCGACCTGTGATGGTTTGGGTGTAAAAATCGTTTTTGATCCCCACCTTGTTGTCCCAAAACCTGAAATGAGTCTTGAGAAAGGGGCGATAGCGCCTTGGTCTGGATCCTTTTCCCATTACTATAACCAGGCTCTTGCAGCGGTTGTGAACAAATACGGTGGGAAGATGGACCTGCCTTTTGCAAGCCTTCCGGAAGACACCAAAAATGTGATTTTGTATGGCTCAGGCGGAGAGAAAATTCCAACCACCTTTCAGGATGCTTCGCGGACATTTAACCAAAATAAACCTTTCGAAGGTGTGATTCCAAGCATGATTCGTCGCCAGCGGGAGCGCAAGGAACGGTATGGCCAGCCCGAAGAAATGAACCGTTATCAAAGCACACTTCCATGCGAAGATTGCCAAGGGCATCGCCTAAAGCCGGAGGCGTTGGCCGTTAAAATTAGTGAGCTTCATATTGGTCAAATCACTGAGATGTCAATTTCGCAACTCAAGAATTGGTTTGAAGGCTTATCTGAAAATCTCAGTGAAAAGCAGATGAATATCGCATCTCGCATATTGAAGGAAATTCTTGAGCGCCTTACATTTTTAAATAGTGTGGGTCTTGGCTATTTAGCTCTTTCCCGCGCGTCAGGAACGTTGTCAGGTGGTGAGAGCCAGCGCATTCGCCTAGCTTCTCAAATTGGCTCAGGCCTCATGGGCGTCCTCTATGTTCTGGATGAACCATCCATTGGTCTTCATCAAAGGGATAATGATCAGTTGCTTGCAACCCTTACCCGTTTGCGCGATTTGGGAAATTCAATTTTGGTTGTTGAACATGATGAAGATGCCATTCGAACGGCTGATCATGTGATTGATATGGGCCCCAGAGCAGGTATTCATGGGGGCGAGGTTGTTGTACAAGGAACGCCAGATGATATTATCAAAAATAAGAAAAGCTTAACGGGGCAGTATCTCTCAGGGGCACGAAAAATTGACGTTCCAAAAAAGCGAAGAAAGGTCACAAAAGGACAGGCCCTAAGAGTCGTTGGGGCGACATGCCATAACTTAAAAAACCTCAAAGTCGATTTTCCTTTAGGAACTTTCACGTGTGTGACAGGCGTTTCGGGTGGTGGGAAATCGTCTCTCGTTATCGAAACCCTATACAAAGGCCTTGCTCAATTGATCAATGATAACTCGGCAGTGCCAGGCCCCTATGATCGTATTGAAGGAATTGAGTTCATCAACAAAATTGTCGATATCGATCAGTCTCCCATTGGACGGACGCCCCGTTCAAATCCCGCAACCTACACCGGTGTATTCACCCCGATCCGCGAATGGTTTGCGGGGCTCCCCGAAGCCAAGATGCGCGGCTATCAACCAGGTCGCTTTTCATTCAATGTCAAAGGTGGTCGGTGTGAGGCCTGCGAAGGCGATGGCGTCACCAAGATCGAGATGCACTTTCTCCCTGATGTGTATGTGGAATGTGATCAATGCCACGGTAAGCGCTATAACCGGGAAACCCTTGAAATAAAATATAAAGATAAATCGATTGCGGATGTGCTGGATATGACCGTCGATGAGGCTCTCGAGTTTTTTGATGCTATGCCTAGTATTAAAGATAAGCTTTTAACCCTTTCTCAAGTTGGTCTTGGATATATTCACGTGGGACAACGAGCAACGACTTTATCAGGGGGTGAGGCCCAACGTGTGAAACTTTCTAAAGAACTGTCTCGACGAGCAACCGGGCAGACCCTTTATATTTTGGATGAACCCACAACTGGCCTTCACTTCGATGATATTCGAAAGTTGCTAGAGGTTCTCCATACACTTGTAGATCAAGGCAATACGGTGATCGTCATTGAGCATAACCTTGAGGTTATCAAAACAGCAGATTGGATTATTGACCTCGGCCCCGAAGGTGGCGATGGGGGAGGCCAACTTGTGGCAGCAGGAACCCCAGAGCAAGTCGTCAAAGTTCCTGAAAGTTATACGGGAAAGTATCTGAAGCCTTATTTAGACGTTTGAGATTCAGAGGTCGGCTTTTTCAAATACGTTTTCAAATATTCCTCAACATGAGAGGCGGCATCACAACAAATCTTATTGATATCTTGAGGGATGTGGGGTTTCATGTGCCCCTGCATGCAGGCTGTAAGGGCATTTAATTCGACGTGAAAACTTGTTGGAAGTTCGTTCTTGTCACAATGCCGTTCAGATTCGGAAACGCAAACTACAGCTTTAAATTCGTCACTATCAGATAATTTCATCAGGAAAGGTAAAGCTTCCGAATCTAAGCTAAGAGTTTCAGCTTCATTACATGTTTGCTCGCGAACTTGTTTGACATAATCGAGGGCTTGCTGAGCCGTTGCTTTATGATCCATCCTGGCACCGTATGCTGCCTGGGATACAAGAAGTGATACCGCCATAAATTGAAGTATTTTCATTTGTTTCTCCTGATTTTTTTCGTTTTTTGTGATTGAAAAATAAAGCGTGTATAGAACCAACTTAACCCAAGAAGGCTTACACCGAGCCCAAAGAATGAGATGACGCGATAGAGGTCTTCGAGTTCGCGTGCATCATAAAGGAATACCTTAAAGATGCTGATGGTGATAAATGCTAACGAGGCCACTAACAGAGATTGATCTTTCTTTAGGGCGCCGAAGAAAAGGAAGCCAAGACCCATGAGTATCCACACAACAGAGTAGGTATAGATTTCAGCATTGCTGAGGTCGGGTGAATTTAAAAAGCTCCCTTGGTAAAGCTGTCGGATGGTTAAGCTGGCAAAAATGAAAACCAGCATAAATATAATTGCATTGATGTAAAGTTGTAACGGAATCTCGCTGATGTTAGTCAGGGCTCCCTTGCTGAAATACAACCAAAGGATGGGGAGACCAAAACAAATTATGATCCCATTGAATAAAGGGACAGGGCCCACATCCACGGAATACCAGAGAGGGTTATAAATGAGAGTATACTCAAACATAAGCTGGAATAGCCCTATGCCCAAAAGCCAGAGGCCAGAATAAAAGACGGCTTTCCGATTAAGTAAGCGTCCTGATCGCAAGCAAATCAATCCATAAATTAGGAAAACGTTCATGATGAGGTAGTATTGGAGGAACGAGTTAGGATCCGTTTCCGCTGTGTACCCTGTCCCAAAAATATAGACGACGATTGAATTCGTCATGGCAGTAAACATTGCGATTGCAAAGACTTCTAATCCTCCGACAATTTTTTGATTTTCTTTAGATCTCAAATTGTAACTGGCGCCTGCAATAAGAAGCGCCGGAACACCAAGGTTTGTTAAGGACCAGAAGATATCGAGAGGAGGTTCGGCCAAGCTCGCCATTGTTTTCGAAAAGAGAAGAAGTCTAGGCAAAGCCTCGGGCAGCATTAGCAGTCCAAAGCCTATTGCAAGAATGGCAGATAGATTAGGTAAAATACGGATGTTTACAAATCTGTTGAGCCAACTGATAAGGAAGACTTCTGCAGCCAGCGTGAGTTTAAAAATTTCTTGATTTGTGACCAACGCAATGCCCATAACGAGAAAGGCCATTGATGTAAGCGTAAAAGAGGTGAGGAGTTTTTGTTTTTCACTGTGGCTACCTTGAAAGCGGTTCAAAATGTGAGCCACGCCGAAAACAAAAATACCAAAAAGCCCAAATGCAAGACCACCCCATAAGAAGTCATTGCCTATTTCAAGACGATTGCCTTCGAGCAGATTGTGGAATTTGACGTATCCGACGAGATAGTAAACAAGGGGAGATAAAATTGCTAAAAGTCCCCAAGGATTCGGTCGACTTGATCGCCATATAATGCCATAGCTAATAAAGCTGAAAATGGAAGCATACAAAATTAAGTAGGTAGATAAAATTGTATTATTCGGCTCTTTCCATACTAAGAATAAAAATGTAGTGACAGCCAGCAATGACCACGGCACAAAACCATAGATTTGATATTTGAAGTAAGCCAAAGCGATGCTTGCAAGGGCCAATAGGGCAAAGAGTCCCCATTGTGTATCTGAAAAGTTTGCATTGATTGTAACAGCTGTGAATAAAAAGACCGTACCGGCCAAGGTAATAACATTCAGAATTAGTGCGTGTTCTTTTGTAATCAAACGATTTTCGATTGCTTGTTTTGAAAAAACAATGAGTGTGGCGCAAATTGCGATCAGAAACAGACTTACCCAAACGCCATCTGGCGAAGTGAAAAAAGTGAGCATCCATGCGACAATCCAAGCAAATGAAGCACAAACAACGGGTATGGCGAGGTACCACCAATTTCTTTTCCATATGACAGCAAATAGGGCTGCATTCACAAAATATAGATAAACAAGGAGGAACTGAACGTTGGGTTCTCTTGACTCGATAAGGGCCGGGGTTAAAAAGCCACCAATAAGTCCCATGACTGCTATGGGAGGACCTTGAATAAGGGATAAGAAGATTGTTGTGGCTGTGACGATGGTCATTCCAGAAAAAGCAATGAGAGGACTAATCAAGGAATAAAAATTAAGGGCTGCATACAAACAAAAGTAAAGTATCGCAATGCCAGCACCAGGAAGAGCCTGGCCAATCTTCACATTGTTTGAAACTTCCGAATGCTTATGCAACCAATAACCTCCCACAATGAAACCTGTGCCAAAAAGACCGCCAATAGTTAGGCGGACGGTGGCAGAGAGGAGGCCTGTTTCAATAGAATATTTTATCAAGAAAAAGCCAGCAAGAGCCAGGGCAAGGGCTCCAATCCAAACGGGTAAGTTGGCGATTAAATTTTGATCGAAAGAAAACGACGTTTTTTTTAGGGATTTTTTCTTGGCCGTATAGGTTTGTGCGAGCTGGGCTGTCCTTTGCTGCAAAAGGGTCTCGGAAGGAATAGGTTTATGAGGACCGGATACTTGTGGTTTTGATATTTCTGATTCTGCAGGTTTCTGTGGTGAGGATTTTTGTTGTTTTAATTTATTGAGCTCTTGTCTGAGCTCACGTATCTGGCTTTGAAGAATCCAAGGAAGGATGAGAGAAGGAAGAATAAAAAGTAGAATGATTAGACTTAAAAACACTTCCATTTATTATCTCTTTTTTTCAGATATGGTATCATAAATTCATTTTAGCTACCAAGTAAAATAAAGAGCGCCCAAAAATCTGTCTCCAAAAAGCTTGAAAAAACAGTTGCTTCAATTTTTCCCTGAAGTATATTGTACAAAAAGAGAGAATGAAGGTTTTAATGTCCTTTATATATCAACAGATGAGGAAAAGTTCAGCGATCTTAGTGCTTATATTTCTTGTGGGATGTCAGCCTCAGTCTCAAGAAATTACCCTTGAAGATAGCAAATTCCTTAAATCTTTTGACGAGCTCGTTAATGAAAGTACGAATGCAGAGCAAAAGCAGCAAATTTTAGAAGGTGTTCATGCTCTTCGCACGAATAATATAGAACGTGCCTCTCGCATTTTTAATAACCTTTTAACAAAAGACCCTACAAATTCAGGCTTGCATACCTTAAATGCATTAGCCTATCAATTGCGTGGAAAAAGGGGAGATGTTTCGTCTTTTGATTTAGCGGAAGCTGGTTTTCTGCAGGCTAAAAAATATAATCCAAATAATGTTTATGCCTCTCTACAGCTCGGGCGCGTGAAAGCAGATAAAAAGGACTATGTCGGGGCCCAAGAAGAATTCGCTGAAGTTTTGCTTTATCAACCCCAGAAGGAAGAAGCGCTCTATGAGCTGGCATCGGTCTCTTACTTAATAGGTGATGTAAAAACAGCCCGCATGGGAATAGATCGCCTGCTAAATGCCAAGCCAAATGATGCAAGCTATGTTCGTGCTGGGGCTATTATTTACGCCGTTCAAGGCGAGAGGGATAAAGCCAATAAACTTGTTCAAGATTATAATAGACTTGAAAAAAAGCAAAAAAATAAGTTGTATCTGACACGTCGTGTCAATGATTGGTTTGGCTTACATGATAGCGGAAACATTGTTCTTGCTTCAACGGATCAAACAGGCGGAGGGGCTAAACTTCAGGCTGAACCAAGTGGCGTATCAATAAATGGTGGCCAACACGGAGATATCGACGATCATGGTATGGTTCCTACTCTTATGGTTCCTAATGTAGGAAATAGGATGATGTCTTCAGTGACATCTTCAGCAGATGCCATGGGCCATGGAAAAGAATTATCTCCTGCCTATGCAGATTCGCAATCTGGTATGGTTGTGATTGATGCAATCATCTTGCGTGTGATTGACGAAGGGTCAACTTCAAAAGGTCAAAATATTCTTGAAAATTTCACACTAAGCCTTGCCCCTTTCTCTAAGTACTATGCCAGAAACGCAGGCACACCTATTACAGGCGCCAGCGTCTTTCCATTGAACAATACATCTACTGGAGCAACGGGAACAAATGCATCTACTGCGACAAATATTCCAGGTCTTGTCAGTAGTGTTGTGCCAAATATGAGTGATCGTGTATCCCTTGTTGCGGGAGGGATCAGTTTTGGAACCTTGAATTACTCACTGAACATTGCAAACGTTCAAAACCGACATATCGAAATTATAGGTCGCCCAACACTAACGAGTCATGTGGGTATGTCTTCAGAGTTTTTTAATGGTGAACAGTTGAACGTTGCTCTCTCAAGTACGTTTGGGGGAGGCAATATCAATCAATTCCCTACAGGCTTAACGTTGCGCGTTACGCCGACAGGTATCGATGAAAATTTCGTGGCTCTTAATATTCAATTTATTGATAGCTTCTTGAAAGAGTCTGAGCAGCAGCTTATTAACTCAATTATTCCAAACTCACCTTTTCTATTTTCTACCACTAATAGTGAAGTTAAGACAACGGTGCGGGCAAAACTAGGCGATACGATTGTTCTTGGAGGGACAGTTGGCCGTGTGGATATTAAATCAGATAGTGGGTTCCCATTTTTGAAAGACCTCCCTGGTGTACAATACTTTTTCTCAAATGATCAGACCCTATCGGTTCGTACATCCGTTCTGTTTCTCCTCACGCCTCGCTCATTTGGTCATTACCGAAAAGAAATGAAACAATATCTTTCTGAGAAAAATGAGGGAGAGAAGCGCCCCAATTTAACAGAACTTGAGAGGCGTCATAAAGATTGGCTCTACTCTCAAAGTAACCTCGTCCCCATTTTGCAAACCTTTGGTCCTATGTATCAGGATTTTAGGTTAGGGGACATTATGAATTATGACTGGACATGTCCACCAGCATTTGACCGCCAGCTCTATAATTTAGCAGACTTTCTGTGGAATTAAGTCTGAGAGTAAGTAAATCATAAGAAAAATTAAAATTTCTTTTTTTACTTAACTAAGTTATAAATAAATTTCATTATGTTATTCACAGGGGAAAAAAGTGACCGTTTGATGGTCGCTTCCCCTTGAAATTTTTTTTTCAAGATTATGCATATTTCCTCTTTACAACAAAAAACGCAATTGAAACAGATGGTTGCTCAAGCTGCTTAAAAATGCAGCAACTTCTAGTAAGCGTAAGTTGGGCCTTAAGAATTTGTTAAGACTCTCAGGCTACTCACAGACTTATCCACAGAAATCGTGGATTATTTTTGTTGCCTTGACAGAGGATGAGATGCAAGGAATGTTAGCAACATGAACTCAGAAAAAACTTCTATTGATCAAGGTATAGCAACAATCAAAGACTACGTAAGGAACTTGCCAACAAGTCCTGGCGTTTATCGCATGATTAATGCTCGAGATGAGGTGCTGTACGTTGGGAAGGCAAAAAATCTAAAGAAACGCGTATCAAGCTATACACACTTTGATCGCCTCCCCATTCGTTTGCAGCGTATGGTGACGGAAACAAATCGCATGGAATTTGTGACAACCCATACGGAAGTGGAAGCTCTGCTCTTAGAAGTAAACCTGATTAAAAAACTTGCACCCCGATATAATATCTTGATGCGGGATAGCAAGTCATTTGCTTATATTCGTATTACAGGGGATCATCCCTATCCCTTACTGACAAAACATCGGGGAGCACGAAACTTACCAGGGGATTACTATGGTCCCTTTGCTTCTGCTGAAGCTGTGAATACAACGTTAACGGCACTTCATAGGGCGTTTCTCCTCCGGTCCTGTCCTGATTCTGTTTTTGCAAACCGCAAAAGACCTTGCTTGCAATACCAAATTAAACGATGTAGTGCACCTTGTGTAGATTATATTTCCCAAGCTGACTATCAAAAACTGGTTGAAGATACAAAAGAATTTCTGGCGGGGAAATCGAATGAAATCCAAAAGAAATTAGCAGCGACAATGGATGATGCCAGTAAATCTTTGGACTACGAAAGAGCGGCAATACTGCGAGATCGCATCCGGGCTTTAACGGCCATCCAATCAAAACAAACAATTTTTACAAATGTCATCGATGATGCGGATATTTTCGCCATTGTCTCAATTGGCGGAAAAACATGCGTTCAACTTTTCCTTTTTCGAAAAGGATCAAATTATGGGGCTTATGCAACTTTCCCACTGCATGGGGAAGAGAGTTCTTTAGAAGAGGTTTTGGAAGCCACCTTGTCCCAATTTTATGAAGGCTCGCTGCCGCCATCAGAAATATATGTGAATTGTTTATTGCCAAATCGTAAGCTCATCGAGGATGCCCTCAGTCAAATGGGCGGGAAGCGTGTTCACATAAAGTTCCCTCAGTCAGGAACCAAGCTCCAAATCGTTCACCATGCGGAAGTGAATGCAAGGAATGCACTAGAAAGGCATTTAGCTGAAAAAGCTTCTCAGGAAAAATTACTGCGCTCTTTTCAGGATCAATTTCAACTTCCTGTGTTCCCACACCGCATTGAGATTTATGATAATAGCCATATCCAAGGAACGGCTTGCGTGGGTGCCATGGTGGTGGCAGGGCCTGATGGTTTCGTTAAAAATGCCTACCGCAAATTTAATATTCGAAGCACAGAAATTTCCCCCGGTGATGATTATGGCATGTTGCGCGAAGTGTTGACACGCCGTTTTTCCAGGGCTCTTGCGCAAGATAAAGATGATACGGACCAATGGCCCGAAGTTGTGCTGATTGATGGGGGGAAAGGACAACTTTCAACTGCTGAAAGCGTTTTTGCAGATTTGGGAATCACGGACGTACAACTTATAGCCATTGCAAAAGGCCCCGATCGTCATGCGGGAAGAGAGACATTCTTTCTACCAGGAAAGACATCCTTTCAACTCCCGGCTAATGATAAGGTGCTATATTATCTCCAGCGTCTGCGAGACGAAGCCCATCGGTTTGCTATTGGGGCACACCGAAAGCATCGCATCAAAGCAATATCTGAGTCCAAGCTTGATACTGTTCCAGGTGTGGGGAGAACTCGAAAGAAAGCCCTCTTACAACATTTTGGATCGAGCAAAGCGGTTGAAGGTGCGGGACTAAAGGATCTTGAGCGCGTGGATGGAATCAGTAAAAGCCTTGCGAAAAAAATATATGATTTTTTTCACGAAAAAGGCTAGAATGTATTGCAAGAAAATTCGAACATAATTAACTTTGCGATCTTATGAAGCCAACAACACTGCCAAATTTATTAACCTTTTTGCGAATCATTCTCATTCCAGTTGTAGTTGGATTGTTCTATTTTGGCCGCCCCTTAAGCAATTGGCTTGCCGCTTTCTTTTTCATCCTCGCGTGTATTACAGATTATTTTGACGGCTATTTTGCGCGCGCATGGAAACAAACAAGCCGTCTTGGTGTTTTTTTGGACCCGGTTGCAGACAAGCTTTTAGTGGCTTCAACCATTCTTATGCTTGTGGCGTTTGATCGAATTGATGGCGTCAGTATCATTGCAGCACTTATCATTCTTTGTCGAGAAATCTTAGTGTCTGGTTTACGAGAGTTTCTGGCTGAAATAAGCGTCTCCGTTCCCGTAACCCGCCTCGCTAAATGGAAAACGGGGATTCAGATGACGGCCCTTAGCTTTCTCATTATTGAAGAGATACCCGGCTTTCCAATCCCCCTAGAAAGTTTGGGGATCATTGGGCTTTGGATTGCGGCTCTTTTAACGTTGATTACAGGCTTTGACTATTTACGCGCTAGCGTTAAATATATGGAAGAATGAGTAAAAATTGGTTTGTTGTTCAGTTGATTATCAATAATCTCAAACCATATTTGGCCATCTTTCTTACAATTGTATATTTACCAACACCAGCAAATCCAATTAAATAAAGGATGATGGATTGCGTCATGAGTTCTCCTCCTTAGATAATAATGAAAATCATAAGCAGGCGAAACGTATTTCCTTTGCAGTAAAATAAGGCGGGCGATAAAATTTTAAAATTCCCTCTAGAAATATGTTCACGTCTAGGGTATACAGCGAGATAAGGGCGATTAGCTCAGCGGGAGAGCGTCTCGTTTACACCGAGAGGGTCGGGGGTTCAAATCCCTCATCGCCCACCAGAGAAACTAAGAAAATTAGGACGAAACCAAAGTTTCTCAAAATATTTCCGGAAGCAAAACGGAAGCAAAAATTAGATTTTGCCCGCGATATTATTTTTCATAAAGACTAAACAGTGCCTTCTATTCCCGAGATGAGTTGCCTATGATCAACTGGAACCAATATAAAGACTTTTCCCCAAAGTTTTTAGAGAACCATCGAGACCTTGTCCTCTTTGATGTATATCATCACATAAAAGCCTTTCTGTTGTTTTCTCCGAACTGTTCTTGTAAGCCCATTTGCTTTTGTAAAGAGCAACGAGAAAAGGTGATCGTCACTCTCAATACTGATCTTTATAATCAAGCCCTTTCGGATGAAGAAAGTCCAGAGGTGCTCTATGCCATCAAGGTTATTTTACGAATCCCTGAAGATCATTGGTTTAGAGAAAATCAATGTGACCTCTATCCTTTATGGCTATTTGAACAGGAATTGCACAAAAAAGAATCAAGCCATCATTTTAAGATGGTCGATCGTCTTGTATGGACACTTCTCCGTTTAGCTCAATCCTACAAACTTTCTATCTTTCGGGAAAGTCGTGCCAGCCTTAAAGAAGCGATTGAAAGAATCTTGGGATCAGCTCCTCTTAAAACGAATGTGGAAAATCTTAAAAAGAATGACTATTTCGGAGGAGAGAAGGCTTATGCTTCCCGATTTAACGAATACAAGTCTGTCTGTCACTTTATCGCTGCGTTTATCTACATGGAACAAATGATTGCTCAAAGAGGGCCTTCTTTATTGACCTTAAAAAATCCAAAAGAGATTGAACAGTTTTTAAGTATCGCTCACTGGTTTAGGAACAAGCTTTTATGTCTAGAGACACCCAACGTTAAAGAAAGACACTTTCTTTCAGATCAAATACTCATTCCCCTTCCGGACGGGATAACAAGTGATGCGGTTAATATCCCTATAGAACCTTATCAGGATATTATTGAAAGAATTGAAGCCCAACTCAATGATCCAAAAAATAGAGTGATTCCCGAGAGAAATTAGAAATAATAAACATATTCTTTAAAGATCAGGACTTGTTATACCTTCGCAAAATTTTTGCGGAGGTATTCTTGATTTGAGTCTCAATACATTTTATTCACTCTCATTCAATAAAATTATAACTGTTACCTTTGAAATTTTCCTGCGAAACTTTTTTTATTCCTTCTTTATTTGTACTCTTACAGAAAGAGGCAAGCATATACCCGTATTCTTTTGAATTCATTAAAAATTAGCGGGTTTTACAAGTCTTAGAGAAAGGAAATAAGTCATGAACGAAATCGGTCCCAATCGTCTTTTAAACCGTAAAGAAGCGGCAAGTTTCCTAGGCGTTAGCGAAATTACCCTAGCTATTTGGAAATCAACGAAAAGGCATAACCTTCCCGTTGTGAAAGTGGGAAGGTTAGCAAAGTATCGTTATGGAGATCTGTTGGAGTTTGTTGAAAGGCAAACCGTTAATAAACCAAATAAAGATACTTACTAAGAAAAAGTCCTACCATGACAGAAAAAAACCTGACTCTGGGTCACTCTGTGGCCCTTACCCCTCCATTTGTCCAAAATTCCTGGGACACTCAAGAAGTCTTTAAGAAGGCAATGCTTGATAAGGGCATCCATTTCAAGGGAGAAGTCATTGCTGATGGGGTAATACATCGGTTTTCCGTCGGCCAAAAAGGTCATAAAGATGGGTGGTATGTTTTTTATGGACTAGCAGGCGCGTTTGGTGATTGGAGTCGAGATATTCATGAGAAGTGGAATGTTAGCAATACAATAGTTCCTGGCTTGGATAAGGAGACTTTCTATGAACAAGTCAATAAAGCAAAAGAAGCAGCGGAAGAAGAAAAGCATCAGAAATATGAGGAAACTGCAAAGTTTGCATTAGAAAAATGGCAATCATTATCAGAGGCAGGTGAATCTCCCTACCTTACGAGAAAGCAAATCAAGCCCATTGGTATTCGGTTTAACAAAGGTTTCCTTGTCATCCCACTTAGAGATACATCTGGTAAGCTCTGGAGTCTTCAATGGATTGCACCAAATGGTACAAAGCGGTTCCTCCCAGGTGGGCGTAAAAAAGGGTGTTTCCACTATATGGGTGTTCTTGAAGACAGGAAGCCCATTATCATCTGTGAAGGTTATGCCACCGGAGCCAGTATTCATATAGCAACTCAGCACACAACAGTGGTTGCCTTTGATGCAGGAAATATAGAACCTGTCATCGAAGAGCTAAAGAAAGCCTATCCCAAGAGTTTTATCCTTATCGCAGGAGATGATGACCAATGGAAACAAATTAATATGGGAAAGCAAAAGGCTGAACAAGCTGCTCGAAAGAATGGATACTCAATCATCTTTCCTCAATTTAAAAACTTAGAAACAAAACCGACCGATTTTAATGATCTACACGTTTTAGAGGGACTACCCGTTGTTAAAGATCAATTAGAAAAAACTCTTCAGCGTAAGACTTTAAATGCCTTGAATATTAAAGACCTTTTATCTCTTGACGTTCCTCCGAGGGATATGATCTTGGGACCTATCATTCCCGAACAAGGACTTGTGATGATTCATGCACCTCGCGGAATTGGTAAGACTCACGTCTCCCTTCAAATTGCTTATACGGTTTCATCAGGAGATCACATGTTTCAAGGGAGATGGAATAGTTTGAAAGCTAACAAAGTCTTGTTTGTTGATGGAGAAATGCCTCTCTCTGTTATGCAAGAAAGGCTCGCTAAAATTGTGAAGAGTGCAGACTCTGAGATTACTGCCATCAGTAATCTGCTAATCATTACACCAGACATTCAAAGACAAAGTCTACTAGATTTATCCACCCCACAAGGACAAAATGCCATTGAAGAGCATCTTCAGGATGTCAAACTTCTTATTTTGGACAACTACTCCTCTCTTTGTCGAAGTGGACGAGAGAATGAAGCTGAAAGCTGGATCCCTCTTCAAGAATGGTTTCTGGATCTTAGAAGACGAGGAATATCAGTTCTCATGATCCATCATTCCAATAAGGCAGGAACGCAACGAGGAACCTCCAGAAAAGAAGATCTCTTAGATACAGTCATTACTCTAAAAAAGCCTGAGAATTATGATTCACGCGAAGGGGCTCGGTTTGAGGTTCATTATGAGAAAGCCAGAGGATTTTATGGGGAAGAGGCTGCTCCTTTTGAAGCTTGGCTTAAAGAGGAACAGGGAAAAATGACGTGGCACATTCGAAACATCGAAGACTGTGAAATGGATAAGGTTCTTTTATTAAAGAAAGAAGGCTTGAGCCAAAGACATATTGCTGATGAAACAGGTTTAAGTCCTGCCACCATCAACCGAAGACTGAAGGAAGCTAAGGAAAAAGGACTCTTCAATGAATCTTATTAAAGACAAGTGTTTCATGTTTCATCCACTAGGGTGTGAAACAGTGAAACAAAAGTAAATTTATGAAACAGGGGATGAAACATGAATGAAACAGCTTCTCTAAAATCGTTAGCTTCCAATACCTTAGAAAGATTAGAGCGAAACAAATCACGAAACAAACATGAAACAAATGTTCCAAATCGTGTTTCACGCCTCTCATACTGTGAAACAGAATATGAAACAAAAAATAATGTCTATTTTTTGCCCAACTCAATTGGAACTTCTCTCAATTATCACTCCGGTATTTTAAGGGACGGATATGAAGAACGAATCGCCATTGCTGAGATGGATGGAAAACAACCACCAATAGAAGCTCATTGTATCGCATATTTAGACGCTTTCATCTCTATTTTATCAGATCTGGCTGAAAATGAGCCTCACCAAGACTGGCTTGCTCACAAAATCCAAATTGCTTTAGCAACCCTTGAAGCTCGACATTTTCCTTCTCACCACTAAACGCCAGGAGTGCTCATGACCTCATCTCAAAAAAGTGAAACAAACCAGCAGAAGGATTTCCAAGATCTTGAAAAGGAAGCTTTGAAAGAGATTTCCTTGGAGGTGATTAAGTCAGATCTTCTCCAATCTCTTAGCCAGCTTCACCAGAAAAATATGGCAGAAGTTGGCAATACAATTTCCATTATTAAAGAAGACTGTCGAAAGGAAATCCAAGAAGGGATTAAAAAACACATCCAAGAACAATTAGAAGAACAGTTTCAAAAGGTGGTTCAATCTTGTCAGTCCAATATCTCTGAGCTGATCTCTACTCTCATTAGACGGACAGAACAAGACTTAAATAATTTGAACATGAAGGTCACGCAAACGAACAACCTTTGTGATGAGATTCAGAAGAAGTATTCTTTCAGGTGGGAGAAACCTTTTCTAATCACACTTTTTTCTTGTATTTTAACGGGAGCATTCGTTTGTATCATCCTTATTCTTCTTCAATTCTCACCTCTTGCAGTCTTTTTGATGAACAAGGAAACGAGGGAGATTTACAACATGGGGCTGCGTTGGAAAGAAATTAAAAGTGAAATGGCCGCCTATAAACCCAAAAATTCAGAAAAAGCTCAAAATGAAGGTCGCAGTTCCGCAAAGATTAAGAAGAAGTGATCTTTATAAAGATAAACTATCTTTGCTTATATTTTAGAACTCTGTGAAATTTAAGAAGTTTTTTCTAGCGGCTCTGGTCTTTTCCAAGTCTCGCCTAATAGTCTCGAAAAGACTTGAGCATTTAAGAGTTTTTCTCCCTCTTCTGGAGTGTAACTTTCAGAGAAGTGGGGTGATAGTAGAGGAGTAATATCATTTAAAAAGAGTGGATCTTGCAACTTATAATGTATATTTTCTTCAAACTCAGCCCTTGTAATTCGCCTTCCTTCTTTTTCCATATAAATGTTAAAGCAATGGATAATATGATCCCAATTCAAATAAATTGAGGAATTTTGAGAAGTCACAAGATCAAAGAGGTCTCGCCCTTTTCGTCTTTGGTATAATGCTCGCAGCTTGGTCCCCAAGAGTTCTTCTATTTGATAGACATGTATCTTTGTTTTTCCTTTAAACCATAAGCTTTCGACTGAGTAGTCGTGCATTTTTAAATCCATCACGGAAAAATGTTCTCGTGTATTGATTTCAATCTTTAGTTTCAAAGGGATAATGGGTGGTGTTTCTGATTCAAATCGATAAAGAAAGGTTACCCTTCCTTGTCCTTGCTTATATTTTGGCCGACCTAACCAGGGGTCTAATGACTGACGCAAACGGGTCATAATATTTCCGATCGGTTCCTGATCCAGTTGAACCAAATCAATATCTTCTGAATACCTCAAAGGAGTTGTAAAAAATAACTTTTGGAGAGCTGTCCCTCCTCTAAATCCTAATTTGGCTTGAAGAAAGGGATCAGAGAATATGTTTACTAAAGCTCGTGAAATGACAAGGTCCTGCTCAATTTGGGCATCAATGCGCCAAGGTGCAAAGTTACGCCAGGAATCGATATGCATTTTGGGGATCATATATCTGCCTCTATTCTATCATTAATATACAAACGCCAACGCTCACTTTTTTCAAATACATTGTCTATCTTTCCAGAAATGAAATAACCTAAGCTTGGTTTTTGCTTTTGAATGACATCCGCCAGAGGATTTGCTACTTCCTTAAATCCAACCCGATCCAAGATATATCCAAGCCTTTGCGCATATATCCAATCTCCATGCTCTTCGCATATGCTTCTGATCAAGGAGGCGAGTCTTTTAGGTCGTAATCGTTCCGCAAGCTCTACCAGAACCGTTGCAATATGATTGTAGTGTCCTGACACACGGGCGTAACGGATTAAATCAAAAGCTGTTAATTCTGGCGTTGAAACGTTTATATAACCTGCGGCTGTTTTTTTCTGCTCAATCCCATCCATATAGATATTTTGACTTTGATAAAGATGGATATCCATGCTGGGGATTTGAATGAGACGTGAGTATTTTGACGTCACAACTTGAAAAATCATAGGCTGTTGATGGGCGGCACCATGAAGAGCGGCTGCAGATAATAGCCCCACATAATAGTCTGAACCTAAATGTTCCATAAGTGGGGCAATAAACCAATCCGGAGGAGGAGAGCCTATATTTTGGTATTCCAAAGGAACGATAACATAAAAATTACGATACGCTCTAAAGATACGCTTCTTCTTAGAAAGCCTATGGGCAGACAGACGTGCTGCAACAAGAGTTATTCCAAGGGTTGAAGAAGCTTCATCCAACCGAAAAGTCATCTTTCCCTGTTTTTGGAGAAAATTAGCATAAGCGCTAAGCGTTTTAAGAGGGGATTCTTTTTCCATCATTTTTGTAATATATCAACATATAATATTTTTTGCAAATGAAAAAATAATTAACAAATTGCCAATATATTGATTCATAACACATTTTTTAAAGATGATGTTATTCTTGCTTTTTGTAAAAAAACAGATAAACTATAAAGAGTTCTCTTACAACGAGAGAGCGCGCCGAGCAAGTGCTGACACACTTACCCGACGCTAACCACAACAGATACTGGAGGTATCCATCATGGCTAATGACAACTTAGCTCAACTTGAGCGCCTTTCTCAACAACTAACTCGACGGTTTAAACATCTTGAAGATCTGATGTCTCAAGCTTGGATTGAACATGAACTGATTCGAGGGGATTTAAGAAACCTTTTTATTACTTATTATTGTTACTTAGGAAAGGAAGGTATTGAACATAACCGACATTAATCTTCATATTTTTTTGCAACGGATGCCCTTATATAAAGAATCCTAAATCACAGAAGATAATGAAACTGTCATAGAGATAACCCTCCTCTATCCCGTTCTAAAGAAATCTTATGGGGTTTCTCCTGTGCTAAGGTCTAAATAAACTTGGCTTCTTGAGCCTGTTGTTGCTGAAGGGATTTCATGAAGTCTTTATTTTGGAATAACTCCTGAGCTAAGTGCTTGAGATCCTTTGTGAGTGGATGATCAGGGTCCTTCTTGAGAGCTTCATGTAGCTCCTTAAACCGAAGGTAGGTATCTTCTATCGCATGTTGTCGTGGGGTTTGAACAGGCTTTGATCTGGTAGTTTGTTCCGCAAGCTTTTGAGTACTCTCTTTTAGCTTTTGAAAACTCTCCAGCACCTTAAGGGGATCTTGTTTGGCGAGCTCTTGCGCTTGGGTCTTTCATTTCTCTGAACGAGATGCAAAAGCAGGGGACGCAAGCGCATTCTCAACCTTGACAAGATTGTCCCGATACGGTTGCAGGAGAGCGCCTTTGGATTTTTCCCAATAAGCAATGGCCTTTTCTTCTCCATGAACCTTCAGTCCCTTTTCAAATGCTTTTTTCACAATAAATGATTGATGTGTTGTAAAAGCGGGATGGTCCATTTCTTTATAAACAGCTTGGAGAGCGGGGCTTAATTCTTGAGAGCGAACCGTC
>CAYYRQ010000015.1:0-50576 GCA_964474215.1 uncultured Alphaproteobacteria bacterium | reverse complement strand
TTCTCACCATGCTCCTTACTCGTCAACTCTATAATATCAATAATCGTGCCTGCCTTTTCTAAGGATATATCTTTTTCATTCGGCTGCGTATAAGTACCGTAGAGTCGACCTGCTAGTTGTATCTCATTCAACTTTATTGTTTTTAGATTTTCTCCCCGAGCATTTATAAAGCTCAACCAATTCGAGAAATTTTTAATTACTGCAGGAAAGAAATCTCGAATCGATTCATTCGCATTTAAAGCAAACTTTATTTTTAAGTTTCTTGAATCAATGCTGATATTCAACGCATTCTTTGTAAGGCTTTGGTTTTCTTTTGAGAAGAAAAAATTAACATTATATGTAGATGGCTTTAGTTCATTGTAGTCAGGGTATCTTAAACCCATATCCCTTAAGTAATAATGATTTTTAAGGAAGTGAACTTGTTCTAAGCCCTGGTTTATGGCTTCCAAGAAAGGTTCATCATGCGCTACCTCCAAATATAGGGGAGCTATTTGAGAGAAAAAGTCTTTATATTCCTTGGGAATAACGAATGAGGGCAGATGAACAAGATTAGGAAAAGAAGAAGAATCATTTACTTGATAAAGGTATAGGAATGATAAAATTAAAAGAATTTCATCTACATTTGATGAGCGGCTTGCTAAATTCTTGATAGTCTTAATAAGTTCTAGGGGAACTTGTGACGTATGGAAAAAGTTACTATGTTGACTAATACTATTTAAGCTAGGATGGGGAAAAAGTGCTTTTTCACTAGCTAAGAAGTTGGCTTTGTTAAGAGAGAGGTATTTCCTTTCAAATGGCAAAGCTTTTTCACTGAGTTTTTGGAATTTCGTTAGCAGCTCTTTCGATGGACTTAATAACAAACTTCCGATTTTAATTTCATTTTCTTTAATAAAGTTTGAAAGAGGAATTTTTTGGCCATCAATAGTTACTAAGTCCGAGATTAGAAGATCATTTGAAGATGTCGAAATTGAAAAATGAGTTTCTTTAATATTCGTGATTGTTCCAGGATTTTCTTTGCTTTGATCATGTGTGCTTTCAACACACAAAGGAATGTAAATATTATTCTTGCCTATAAACTTTGGCAGGGCTAATACATTTGTTATATTTCCAAATGTTAAAGCCCGGTGCAGTGTGAGAATGTCAGAAGCTGAAGACTTCCAGGAAATGAGGGCATTCCCATAAGGTTTTTTGCTCAAGCTGAAGTAAGTTCTTTCTTTCAAGTTTTGGGGAGTTAATGTAAAAGAGTTTTTCATTAACTGTTCAACTAAAATGGGAAAAGTACTCACAGCTAAATTTTTACAGGTACTTCTCACGGATACGGTGGTGTCTTCTGGTTTGAGGCTAAAGCGTTTTTGTAAAATAATATCTCCTTCATCTGGTCTTTCTGTTATAACATGCCATGTTATTCCATGTTCGCGAGATCCAGATAATAAAGCCCAGGGCGTAGCATTAACTCCAGCAAACTTAGGGAGCAAAGAATCATGATAATTTATAGCGAGCTTTTTTATTCTCTTTAGAAGAAAACTTGGAACCATAGAGCTATTCACTATACTAAAGAGATAGTCATACTCCTTTATCTTCAGGTCCTCATGTATATTTTCATAACAAGAAATATTTTTGTCTCTACACCAAGTCTGAATTTGCAAAACAGGGCTGACAAAAGTGATGTTAAAACCGGTTTTCAGCAAGAAGTTTGCACACTGAAGGGTAAGTTCGTCTTCTCCTATAACCAAACACTCTTCCATATCTTAATATCTCCAACAGTTTTGAAAAACATTAAAAAAAGGGATAGATGTTTTTTCCATAAAGCCTTCCAAAGTATTTTGTTGTTTTATGAGAGAATATTTAAAAAAAATTAAAGATAAGTCAATCTCTAGATGAAATTTTTCCCTTTAACATAGAAGTGACGGGATTAGAAAGAGTTATTAACTCTTGAAAAATCAGAAAAATAATTTGATCTTTGAAGTTTGATTGCTTTTTTATAACATAGGATTTTGAGTAAAAAAGACTTACTTAATAACATTCCAAACACTAACAAAAACCGAGGCAACTATGATAAAATTAAATTTAAGTGCTCTTAAGCACAACATTAAACAGCTAAAGTCTATCGCCCCAAAAAGTAAAATCTTAGCTGTTGTTAAAGATAATGCCTATGGTCATGGCATAGAAGTCATTACAAAAGAAATTATAGATGATGTCGAAGGATTTGGAGTTATATCTCTAAAAGAAGCTCTAGCCGTTAGAAAACTGACTGCTACCAAGCCTATCGTCCTCATGCAAGGGGCTAATACTAAAAGTGAACTTCTTCAATGTCTTTCATCTCATTTAACTGTCCTTGTGCACAATCTAGAGCAGATTCAACTGTTAAACTCCTTAAAAACTAAAGAGAAACTTGAAGTTTGGGTAAAAGTAAATTGTGGGTTAAACCGCCTGGGGTTTAGCTTTGGTGATTTTGAAGTTGTACTAAGAGAATTAAAAAGGTTACAAAATATTAACCATGACACCATGTGCATTATCTCTCACCTATCTTCAGTATCTTCTTCAGAAGATGTAAGCAAAAGAGAAATTGAGCTTTTCTCAAACCTGGTAAAAGATATGCCTTTTACAAAAAGCTTAGCCAGCAGTGCAGCCATTCTAAAGTACCCAGAGGCTCATTATGACTGGATAAGGCCTGGCCTTCTCATTTATGGTATCAATCCTTTATCTCCAAAAGAAGTTTTGCCATTATTGCTAAAACCTGTCATGAACTTGGTAGGACATATTATTTCAATCCATTCTCTCTCCGCAGGCGACAAAGTAGGGTATAATGGGACCTGGGCTTGTAAAAAGCCCACGAATATTGCCATTATTAATGTAGGGTATGCAGATGGGTATCCTTTCCATATAGGAAAATTAATGCCTGTTCTTATCAAAGGCAGCGAGAAGGCTTACATCATTGGAAGAGTATCTAGTGATGCCATGGCTGTAGATTTAACAGGTTGCAGGGATGTGAAAGTTGGAGATGAGGTCATATTATGGGGAAAAGGACTACCTGTAGAAGAGATTGCAACCAAGGCCAATACCATTGCCGATCAGTTGTTATGCGCTGCAGGACAAAGAGCTGTTCCATAAAGAATTAAACAAAGAAGCTGGTATTCTTTTCAAAGTAAAACTTTGGGTCTTAAGGCTTAAGGTGCTGTATAAATAAATTGTCGGGTATTTTGGGTGTAAAACACGTTGAGTGAGGAGGCAAGCGGACTCCATTTTCTGTAGCCTTATAGAAATCTAAAAGAGAAGCTTTCGGAATAGATATAGCCAATTGACAGTTATAAAGTCTGTAACATCTGATAATATCATTGACCTTATTTGTTTGTGGAAGGTACAAAAATTTATCAAAGCTTGAAGCTTCTTCTAATTCTAGTTCTGAAACAAGAAACTTATCAAGAAAAATTGCTGGGAACAATCGTTCATTCTCGCAAAATAACTCAGTTACTTCTAACTTGTACCAATCATCTCCTGTATAAAAGTATATATCTTTTTCCAAAGACAAAGGGCTTGGTAAAGATTTTTTGATGCTGCATATGTTACCCAGCTTTTTCAAGAGATTTAAATAATCAGGTGTAGAGTCGCGAATAAAACGATTAAAACTTGTTAACTCAAGATCATTTTCCTCCAGAATTATAGATAAATATTGCTGTGGATAGAGATATGGTCCACAGCCCTTAAGTCTGGTTAAAGCTTCAATTCTATGATGTCCATCAGCAACATAAAAGTTATGGATTTGCTGGAAATGTTTCTGCACTTCATATAATTTTTGCAAGTCGCATATTGGCCAAAGTTCATATGTAGTCCCTTTGATAAAGCGTGTCATCTCGGGATTCTTATTGCTGATTAATTTAGATAAAAACAACCGAAACTCTGGGTACTTTTTATAAAAAAGTAAAATAGGATTAATCAACTGAAATTCTGAAAAAAATTGATCTTTATAATTATCTATCTTTTGTTCATTTACAGATTCGTGAGGTATAATTTTATACTTAGAGTTGCTGTAATCTACTAAGGATACTATGGACAAAACTGAGCGTTGATTGCTTGAGATTTTACACACGTAACAAGGAGAAAGGTAAGTCCCAACATTAGGACTTAAACAAATCGGCGTTTCTATATAAGAAACTGCTTCTCTAGAGAGTAAGTTAGTTGATATCATAAATTATTATTTCTTGTTAAAATATTCGATTTCTCCCTAGGAAACTTTCAAGCTAGTTTGCCGTTCAACTATAATTTTTAAGCGTAATACTAACCATATTTATAGCTTCAGTCAATAAGGCAATCACGCACTTCACAGAGAAAGTCTTTGCTTTCTTAAAAAGGATTTGGTGTTGCACTTTTTTCAAGAATTCAAGAAGCTGACTCTTCAATACAAAGATTTTTGCAGATATATTATTGTAAAGTAGGTTCAGGGTTGAGCTGTTCTATAAAATCCGATACACTCTCTAGACTTGATGTGAAAATCGAGTTACTAACCTCGCTTAACTTCTTTAAACATCCAAAAATATAAGAAGCTCCTTTATTGCATCGTTTTAATACTTCTTCTCCATAGTTTTTCATAGTGGATTGAATAGTATATGTGCCGAAGAGTAAACCTGATAGAACCCCTACCGTTGCAACACCATACTTAATAGGGGCAAAAATAGTGCTCTCCATATTATCTGAAATAATAGCGAATCCTGATAAAGAATCTATGGTTACCAATAATAAAGACGAAAAAAATAAAGCCTTGTTTATTTTGGGATGAAATATATTAAAATAATCTGGATCTACTAGACCTTTTCTATATAAATAGAACTTATAAAATATATTGTCGGCAGATCGAGTTATAACATAAGTGCCGAGAGCAGCCATTGGAAGGACTGAAAGCCCAGTTAATACTGATGACAGTAGAGGGTTATCAACAAGAACGGTATATCCTTTATATGTCATAACAATATCAAAAACTGCATTCGAAAGGGGAAAAATTAGTGAAAGGCCCCTTACTATTTTTCTCGACAACCCTTTTTCATAATAGCTTGTTGAAATGGAAGACAACTCTTCAGAAGGATTTTGTTTGGAATTTGAAGTTAGATAAGAATACACTTCATTAGGAGTTTCACAATCATCCAGAGCTCCCAAAACGACCTCAACACCTTCTCTTTTACAAAGAACTAAAAAGTTTCTTTTAGATGAATCAATATATTCAATCCCCCTTTTTTTAAGATTATTTTGTTCTTGGGATGCACAATTTGTTAAATGAATATTTAAGGAAGTGAAGGCTTTATATAAACCCAGTGTACGAGTTATGACATCAAAAACAAAAGTTATTATAGACAACTCTTTTATTTTGTTATATTTATACGTCTTGTACACATCTGAACAGCTAG
Source organism: uncultured Alphaproteobacteria bacterium (assembly GCA_964474215.1). Classification (GTDB taxonomy): domain Bacteria; phylum Pseudomonadota; class Alphaproteobacteria; order UBA9655; family UBA9655; genus UBA9655. The sequence continues at coordinate 45,180 of CAYYRQ010000015.1, read as the reverse complement.
AAAGCGTCCCTACGACAAGAGAAAGAAGTCCAAATTTTAATTCTTTCAAAGTATCCATACTGCAAAAACTTGAGTTTATTCCGCGGCTTTTTACCTTTCCAACAAGTTTACACGTGTCATCAATAAATTCAGATGTGATCCATGCCGTTGTTGCTCCTCCAGTCAAAAATGTTAACCCAACAAAAGCGTACCCCAAGGCTCTTGATCCGTAATAATCTCCCATACTTATTGCCACAGCAATGTTTGGTATCGCTACAATAATACTTGTTAAAAGAGCGGTGACATTTTTAAAAATTAGGAATTTTGATTCCCTTTCCTCATCTTCATTCCGAAAGGCTAATACGTAATCCCTTCAGATATTACCTGATGAACTAAGTAATGCCCCATTTGTAAGTTCGTCAATAATATCTTGTTCTTGTTGTTCATTTTCTAGATTCACCCTTAATTGAGTACGACTTATATGGGATAGTTCTAGTTCCTCTTCCTGTAAGCCCTCATACATCCCAAGAGAAACTGAGGTGTTCATAATGCTTAAAATGAGAACGAATACAAAACTTTTCCTACATTTTAGCAACATAGCAGTGATACATTCCATAAAATCCCTTTTTATTAAATAAAACTATTTGGTTTCGAGATGGAAACATTAACTCATAAGCATAAAATTTACTATTGTCAAATCTGAGCCGTCTATTTGAATTAGCGGCATGTTCGTTCTGAACTGGTTTGAAAAAGGCTTGCTTTTCTAAAACAAGTTATCTTAAAATTATTTTATTATAAATTTTAGGCATAAAGGTAGGGGGTCTTATGGAACGTGTAAAGAAAATATGTCTATTCCTATTAATTTTTTCTCTATTGTACACGATACAAGGAGCTTGGGCTATGTGGAACGAAGAGGATGAAGAGCTTAACTTCCCACATTCCTCAACTTCTCTCTCCGCAAAAAAAACAGACTCTGAAAAACTCGAAAAGGAAAATAAAAAAGAGACTCTTTCAGTAATTCCTCTGTTTTCCAGTCCATCAATTCCTATAAAACCTGGAGTTTATGAAGCGGATAACATGGAAATCATTCTGTCTCACCCGCTTAAAGAATTTGGAACACAGGATATTGTAATTTTTGATGTGGATGAAGTACTAATAACGGGTTTAGATCCATACTATTTTGAACACTTTTCAAAAAAGTCTCCATTACATGAAAAATTATTCTCTCGTGGTCAACATATTATTGATAAATTTTTTCTCTATATGTTTTTAACTAAGCCGTGGACATGTATGGATGAAAATTTAGCTAAATTTGTAAAAACGTTGCAACAGCAAGCGGTAAAATGCATAGCTAATACCGCACTTAACCCTACTATCAATTCAGAATTGAGCATAGATGTGCCAGCTTTAAGAGTGCAAACTCTTCGTTCTTTTGGGGTTGATTTCTCAGAAGCATTCCCTCATCTATCGTTATGGGACTTCAATACTCTAGATTCAAAACATATTCCCAAACTTCCTCCTTTATTTAAGGATGGAGTTATATTTTCTTCAGAAACACCAAAGCACATTAGTACTTTAGAATTTTTCAAAAAAGCAGGGTTTAAACCTAAAAGGGTTTTATATGTTGGTGACTTTTTGGAAAACTCTCAAACAATGTTTGAAGAGCTTAGCTCTCTGGGAGTTGAATGTTATTCTTTCTTTTATACCAAGAAAAATGCGAAATCCTTGCGAAGCTATTTTTCTGAGGAGGTGTTTACTAGAGAGCTAAGAAAACTGGAGCTTTTTATAGAAAAGCTACTCAATGAAGAAGATGTTGATGAATTTTTCAGCAAAATTTGAGTAGAGTTATCTGCTTGAAAGAGCAATTTGTTAAAAGATTAAAAATTAGTCGGAGAGAGGCATAATGTTAAAATGCTTTAATGATTTAATGATTTAACATTATCTAAAACAGAAAAAGCTGAAATATAATTCGGGAGGATTTCGAATGAATAAGTTGTAGAAGTTTGATTTAAATAATCAATTGTATATCTTCTAACATTACCATTTGAATTTGGTGGGTTAGAAAGGTAGTTAGTTTCAATAGAAGAAAGTGAAATATTTAATCCTGTTCCAATAGCTTTTAGAAATGCTTCTTTGCAAGTCCATACTTTATAAAACTCTTTAATTTGTGAATTCTGTGTAGGAAGTAATAAAATTTCTTTCTTTTCTCTTTGGGTTAAAACTAAGCTTGCAATTTCTTGCCAATCTAAGCCCTGTTGTACATATTCTAAGTCCACTCCTATTTCTGAACAAAGCGTCACTCCGTAAAAAACTGCATTATGAGAATGCGATATATTAAAATGCACCGATTTATGACCATTTCCAAAGAATCCTTCTAAATACGGTTTACCATACGGGCCGTGCTTGAATTTGATCTTTTGGGGAGGGCAAAGAAGATAGGCACTTAAAATCAGGCGTAAATATCCATGTGATAAGGAGAACAAGCGTTGCTGAGTGAATGTTTTGAACTTTTCGGCTTTTTCAATTTCAATTGGTGATAGGATTAAAGAGATATCAAAAAATGAATCTCTTATCTTTTCAGTTTCTAAAAGCCAAATATGTATTTCATTATTGTTTAGTATAATATTATCCCTTAAAAAATCAGGGTGGCATGTTGTAGAGAAATGAATTGGAATGGGATTAAAAAGGCTGTTTAACTTAATCATTATAGGAACAATCTTATTTAATAAGCTGGAGCCATTTTTTCTAACGAATTCATTTCCTGTTTTCTCCCGATCATAACGGCAGAAAGCCCGACAAAAGAGACAAATGCAAGATAGAGTGAAGGTAGTGTATCAATGTCTGTCATTTTTATAATAGCTAAAGAAATATATGGAGAAGTTCCCCCAAACAAAGCCATTCCTATACAATAACCAAAAGATGCCCCTGTATAACGGATATGGGCAGGAAAAGTTTGATTAAGAAATGCGTTTAACGGAGCAACGTAAAACTGAGAGAGACTCAGGAGGAACAATTCGGCCCCCACAATTACAAACAATGAACTGGAGTGTATGAGATAGAAAAATGGGTAAGAATAAAGAATAGAAAAAAATGCTGAAAAAGCCATTGCTCTATAAATGCTAATTTTATCGGCTATGTAGCCTGCAAGAGGAAGAGTTAGCGCGCAAAAAAGTAACAGAAGAAAGTTTATTTGAAGACTGTTTGAGAAAGATATTTTTTCTAAAGTTACTAGGTAATTGTTGAGAAATCCGATTACCATATAAAAAGGAACAGTCCCCAATGCTCCTACACCAATAGCCACTAGAAAGGGAAGTTTGTAAAATTTTAAAATTTCTTTTATCGGGTTAATCTTGTTTTTTGAGTGAGTGCCATCGAATTCGGGACTTTCATTTATAGAGCTTCTTAAATAAGTTCCTGCTATTCCTATAAAAATGGAGACGATAAAAAGAAACCTCCACGCCCAATGTGGTAGAAATTCCCATATCACTAAATTAGAAAAAATTGAGGCCACAAGGGCTCCAAAGGTTGCTGAAGCTGCTGCTATGGATCCAAAAAAGCTGGGATATTTACTTAGGGTATGTTCAATTATGAACATCCCAGATCCTATACATTCACCACCAGCACATAGTCCCTGGACTGTTCGAAAAAGGAATAATAGCAAAGGTGATAAGAGTCCAATTGCGATATAAGAAGGTGTAATGCCAATAAGAAAAGTAGCGAGAGCCATTCCTAAAAGCGAGAACGATAGTGCAGTCTTGCGTCCAAACACATCTCCAATAAATCCGAAAAAAAGAGCACCAAATGGATAGGCAAAAAAACCGACTGCAAAAACAAGATAACCTAACAGTAAGGATGCAAATGGATCTGACGAAGGAAAAAAAATAGGGGATAAAATAGGCAGGAATAACGTATAAAGGGAAAATGCATACATTTCTAACAAATTGCCTATAGACGCTGCAAAAATTGTTTTTTTAGATATTGTCTTCATAAACAGAGTCCTTGGATATCAAAAGGAAGTGTTACCCGTATACTCAGATAAGTCAAATGAAGAGTGGATTTGGGGCACAACTCTTTTTTGATACAAAATGTTCAAGCTTTCTTTTTAAGCCGTCATAGAATAGTATAGGCCTGAGCTTGTCATAAAGAACAAAAATTAAGGCTTCATGGAGATGAATAAATTTAACCTTTTTAGTTCTGATTCAATCCTTTCAGAGAGATTATTTCTTCGTGGATGGCACAAGGCAACTTTTTCAGGGTCTTACCTTTAGCGAAATCTTTAGAGGATTTATGTGTGGAATTGTTTCATTATATTTAAAAAATAAGTCCGTAAATTTAACAGGACTCAAGAATAGCTTAACGAGGCTTGAACACCGAGGACCAGATGAAAAAAACTACTGGATTTCGGGAAATAGTAAGGTAGCACTTGGTCATGCACGCCTAAGTATTATTGGTTTAAACAATGGTAGACAGCCCCTCTCGTCTGCCAACCATGGAATTTATGCAGTCGTTAATGGCGAATTTTATGATTATAAAAGTATAAGGAGAAAATATCAAAGACAAGGTTATAAGTTTTCTACGGAGACAGATAGCGAAATCATTATACCTCTTTATTTAGAATATGGCACTCGATTGTTTGAGAAGTTAAATGGTGAATTTGCCTTTGTGATTTGGGATGAAAAGAATAATCAAATTATAGCCGCGCGTGATCGATTTGGAATAAAGCCTCTCTTTTATGCATATAATGAGGGGAACCTTTACCTAGCATCAGAAGTTAAGGCCCTCTTGGCTCTCGGAATAAAAGCTGAATGGAACCATTATGCATTGGAGTGCATTTTTAAAGGTGTGCCTTCCCAAAATCTTTCTTGCTTTAAGGGTATTAATCAAATTAAGCCTGGACATTTTTTAAGAGTATCAAATGATACTTTCGAAGAAAAAAAGTATTGGGACTTTACTCCCTCTAACTCCATAAAGTCATCAAATGAAAAAGAATATATAGCTTGTTTTAAGGATAAATTAACATTAGCAATTAAGAAAAGGTTAATAGCAGATGTTCCAGTGGGATTTTATCTGAGCGGAGGTATAGACTCTAGTGCTCTACTTACATTAGCCTCTCAGTACACAAATAACTTAAGAGCTTTTAACATATCATTCCAGGATACTAACGTAGATGAAGGAGAGTTTGCAAAAAGGGTTGCTTCTCATGTAGGAGTTGAACTTTCTTCTGTTAGCGTTACTCAGCAAGATTTAGCAGATAATTTTAGTGATGCAATTTATCATCGAGAATCCATCGTATTTCAATCTAATGGAGTTGCCAAATATTTACTTAGTAAACATACTCATGATGCAGGCTTTAAAGTTGTTTTAACTGGGGAAGGAGCTGATGAAATTCTAGGAGGCTATCCTCCTATCAAGGAGGACTTGGCGTATTACCTGCATGCGCAAGGGAAGAAGGCGCTCCTTAAAAAATTGAAAGAAAGCGGATCTGTTGCTCTAGGAACTTATGATACACAACAATTGATGGAAGTAAAAAGCACACTAGGCTTTTTACCTTCCTATTGGAAGCTAAGTTCTGATATAGGTAACGTAATAGAAAAATGTTACTCGGATTTTTTCAAAGAAAAAACATTTCAATATAATCCTATGCAGGACTTTATTAGATTAAACTTTCGAAAAGATGCAGAAAAAGACCATCCCGTAAACATATCCTCTTATATTTTTTCTAAAACATTCTTTCCTGAGTTTGTCTTGTCTTATTTAGGAGATAGAGTCGAGATGGCTCATTCAATTGAAGGAAGAGTACCGTTCCTTGATGTAGATTTAGTTAAATTTGTTCAAGAACTACCCATTAATTTAAAAATTAGGAATACGAAAGAAAAATACATTCTATATGAAGCAGTTAAGGACTTAATTCCAAAGTCAATATATCAGAGAAATAAACATGCTATTAGAACTCCTTCCATAAAAGCCGATGAAAAAGAAATCTTAAATCCTATGGAAGAGCTTATGCTGGACACATTCCATAGCCATGATTTTAAGGCCATGTACTTTTTGGATCAAACGAGAACTCTTAGTCTTTTTAAAGATATGAAAAAAGTAGATAAATCCGTAAGAATGCTTTATGAAAGTGCCTTATACCTTGTCTTGAGTGCATATTTTCTTCATAGGCATTTTTTTTCTTCAACAAATTTCACTTAAAAGCATATTACCAATATTTCTTATAAAAGAATTTGCGACGCATAAGCTCATCGTAAGGGTCTTTTCTCCCGTAGGTTGAAATTTCATATGATTTTGATGAACATTCTCGTTTAAGCTTCTCTTGTTGTTTAAGAAATGCAAGAGCTTTTGGAAAACCCATAGCCGCAGAGTTCCTTACCTTGTTATTTCTAAACCAGTAATAGGAAAAAGCTACTTTTATCGCAGGAATTTCTTCATTCCATGGGTAATAGTTGTGTTCTTTATTATAATAAAGCCAAAAATTGTTTCTCCTTAAGCAAGAAAAATTTTTATTACTGTTGATTAGGCTTATAATATCTGGAGGGGATAAGAATACAGCAACTTGATATAATAATTCGCTTGGAAGCATATCTATAGGTTGATTTTCTGTAGTCGCAAGCCCTTCGATTTCATAATCTTCATCATAATCTGAAATTTCCCTATAATGATATTGAACTGAATCCCCTATACAGTCTCTAAAAAGGCAGCTAAATACATTGGAAAGTTTTCTCAATGTCCTGGAACAGCAACCCTCTTCATTAGACTCATTATGTCTGCCAGCATGACAATTCGTTTCCAAGAAGATGTGACTTAACATAAGTAGCATCGGTATTTTTTTAAATTTCAAAAAAAATTTCATGATTACTCCTTGATGCCTCCTACGCAAATCATATGCGTCTTATATTTTACTTGTATATGTAGTATTCTTGCATTCTGAAATACGACTAATTAAGATTATCAATTTATTCATACCCTTGTCCAGGTATTTATGTCTACATTGGGCATGCCTTGGTAGTGGATCAACTAGTATCAGCCTTAATTATGCCGATAATTTTGACGATTTATAGACTATCCACAAACCATGGGCAACCTCATGAAAAAGCTTTTTATTTGTTCATTTTTAAAAACTCTTTTGAAAGAGAATAGGACCTCTTTTCATAATAATACCCTCCTATGCAAAATCCTAGTGAGAGGCTCAGGAGAACTAACAAAGTGATGGTTGTAACGGTTTTCCAAATATTTCTTTTAGAAACACTTTCAAAATTAACTTTTGCTTCTCGCACAGATTTATCCAAAATTCCTAGAATACTCTGAATCTGATCTTCAATCTTCCTAGAAAGTTCTTCAGTTGCCAACTCAGCCATTTCAAAAGATGCATTTTTGATGGTAGCTTTGAGTTGGTCCTGAGTATTTTGAGACAGACTCTCAAGAACTTTAAGCTCTTTAACAAAGCGATTTGTAATTTCTTGCAACTGCAGAACGAGAGGAGGAATTTTTTCAAGTTCTTGATGAATCTCTTCCCGAATCTGCAGAAGCTGTTGAAACTCTTCTTCATTGTTTTCCATCGCATTGCTCCTTGTTAATCAGGTGATTCCTCTATCCCATACAACCTCTTCTTCAGTTCCATCTTTGAAAGAGGCTCAAATTCAGAAGTAATAGCTGAAATGTCTTTATATTGCATTTGGATCTTACAAACTGGCAATGAGCCTGGAAACTTCACGAAAGCCTCAAGGTCTTTCAAAGACGCAATTTCTGCAGGAAGGACAAGAGGCTTTGTGCGCGTTTGAGGAGACAAAGAAACACCGTCTCGAATGGTGTTTGCTCCATAAGAAACGTTTTCCAACTGTTCTGTGAGCTCAGCTTCTCCCAACACTTTTGAAATCCATGCTGTTGTATTGGGATCCGTGTTTCGAAAAAAGATTTTCGTATTAAAAAGATCCAAGATAGATTGGGCTTGGTTTTGCCCGTAGATGGTTGAAAGTTGTGGAAAACTCTGAACCCCAGCCAACACACATCCTCCGTATTTCCGGCTTTCAGCCATAGCTGTTTCAAGGGAAGGAAGTTTTTGCAAGGAGGGAAGTTCATCGATAATAAACCACAGTCTTCGATTATAATCTGAAGATAAAGTCATGAGAGCATTAATAGCCGTATCGAGCCATCCTGTAATGAGCGGGAGGAGTGTTTCTCGTTGATCTGGCCTTGCGGATAAAAAGAGCCATTGGTTGGGCCTTCCTTGTGTAATCCATTGTCTAATCGAAAAGCTCTCTTGAGAGGTGCCCTCATGTGTCGGTTTTAGGTACTTAAATCCCTGCACATGATTGGCAAGAGTTGCTCGAATAGAGAGCGTCATTTTTTCTCCTTCTGGATGTGTATACGTGGCCGCGTCTGTATTTTGGAAGAATTTGCTAAAGTCTCCTAAGTTGGCTCTCACAAGTAGGTGATAGAGCTTTTGAATATTTGTATCTTTTTGGTTTGCGAACTCCTTAAGAGCAGAAGACAGCAAAGCTTTCCCGGCATTTTCCCAGAACTTGTCATGAGCTGTGGATTTTGGAACAATGGCTGAGGCTAAAGCATCATAATGAGCCTCAAACAGACAATCAGCCCAAGGAGACCAATCTTGAGATCTTAAGTCAAAGGGATTCAAGAGAAGGTCTTGCCCTTCCCTGTAATATTTTGAAACAAATTCACCTGTTGTATCGACTACAAGTGCTCTATTGGGTCGATTTCGAATCTGAGGGAGCAGCGTATGAAAACAGTTCGTCTTACCGGAGCTTGTTGTTCCTGTAATGAGAATATGAGAGGTTTCTTTGCCTTTAGCTAAAGGAAGGCTATCTAAGTGAAGATCTGAAGCTTGATGTGTTCTCTTCAAGACGCTTTTGAGTTGCTTTGCAGAGAGGAGCTGATTACCCCGCTCAAGCTTTTTCTTGGATTTGATATACCCTCTGTAGACAAAGAAGCCTATAAGAGGAAGAATGGTCATCAACGCTGCCCATAAGCTTTTCCAGAAATTCTTATGAACAAGTTTCTCGATTGAGTTAATTTGAGCTAAGATTTGAGGATCTTTGAGAAGATACTCAGATTTTATTTCTCGGACGATCCCATTTGGATATTCAAACTCTTGGGTAATTTTAGCAGGATCATTTTGGCTCATGTTGACCATAAATTCTGCATGGAGGTGTTCTTTATAGAGATACCTTTGGTAAGGAGTCGTATCTCTCAAAAACAAAAGGCCGAAGGTTATGAGTCCAATACAAAATGATACCAGAAACGTTACAAGACAAATTTGCTTGAACATATGGAATTTATGAAGAGCCAATTGCCCTCCACGGGTATAAAGATTAAGAACGCTCATAGGGTTTTTCTCCTTTCTAACGGTTTTTTTAGGACGGTATTTGAATTCATTTGCAAAGTGAGTTATCCTGAGGCAAAGGAATAAGGTGTAAGCCATGACCAAGAAAACCAACCTTGAAGCACCAAAAAAAATCTCTCACAGACCTTTTGTGATAAGGAAGACGATAGCCTTATCTGCATTTGCTCTTTCCCTTGTAGAAGGGGTCTTCTTTGGGAATTTGGTTTTAGGCATAGCTCTTTATTTTGGTCTCGTAACTCTCTTTGATGGACTAAGCCATTACGTCTTGCGACTAAAAGCATCCGATTTTTCAGACTCCGAAGAACTCTTAAAATCTGAGAAGGTAACTGGCAAAGAGCTTGATCGTTATTTTGACACCCGACGGAATATTCGGTTAAATAGCTTCTGCGTTGCCTCCTTCGTTCTTTTCCTTGCTTTTGTGAATTCGATCTCACCTCTTGAGGGCTTTTGCCTTGCTTATATCCTTTCCAGTCTTGCAGGCATTCTTTATGTGCGCTTTTTTGTAAAGATAAAGCGGCCACGACTCGTTTATCGAGATGATCGATATTATGTTCCTCGGCATCGCCCAAGACCAGGGTATATAACCCCAGAAATGTACGCTCTAAGGTCAGTGGGAATTTACTTTTATGGGCCCGTTGATATTTGAGAATCATGTCTTATCCTCAATTTCTATTTTTCTCCCCTCAGCTTTGTTGTCGAGAAATTCTTGTTTTTCATAAAGCAACATCCCTGAGGATTTGAGTCTTTCTTGTGCTTTCTCGCGCTGTTGAGTATTGACCTCAAACTCTGGACCTAAATCCTGTGAAGTCGCTTGAGAAGAAGCCATTCCTTGATATAGATCTTGATGAACAGGACTTCTGATATTTTCTTTGGCTTGAGCAAAGGCCTGTTCAATAGCTACTCCTGATCTCGCGATTCCATGGGCTCCAACATAGTTCTCCACTTGGTTCATCTTGTCATCTACGAAGCTTTGTTGATATTGATGATTAAGTTCTGGACGGGATGCGAGAATGGTTTCTGCTTCATGGATCCCCATGGGACCAGAAGAATTGGGTAAGGCTTGAGATTGCAACCAGTTAACATACTCTTGGTTGAGACTTGCATTAATGCTTCCCGCATTTTGCCGTGTTTGAGAGGCCATTTGAGAGAAACTTTCAGACTTTTGAAGACTTGCCGAAGCTTCGTTTCGATATTGACGGGATCTTTCATAAGAATCATTAATGCTGGAAACGGTTCGTTTCCCTTGGTCACTGTTTTCTGAATAGCGAGAATCACTGGCCGCTTGAGAGGCTTGGCTTAGAGCATGCTGAAAGTTGCTTTGTTTGGAAAAGTCTTTTGCTTTTGAAAATAAATCTCTATCGGCGCTTGAAGCAGTCAATTGGCCTGTAATACCTGCTGCTGCTCTTGCTGAAGCTCCCTTTCCAAGTACGCTAAAGCCAACTCCTGTTTCAATTGAAGCAGATGCACTAGCAATAACTTGCACTGCTCTTTCTTTACTGATGCTATGATCTTTCGCAAACCGATCGACGAGGCCATCTAGTGTGGTGAAAGCCCTATTCATATTGGCAGTCTCCCCAGTGGAATAGCTTTCGCTACTGGAGGCTTGTTTGGCTTTGTGGGTGCTAAAATCCATCACTTCACGATTGTGATTTGCTTCTGCTTGGGCTGCAGCAATCATTTGAGATTCGGATAGTTGCTTGGCTTTGGAGGCTTGTTCTGTATAACTGTTGCTAAGGCTTTCAGAGAAGTTCAGGTTTGACCTGAGGTTCGAATTCGAAATATTCACCATATGATCGCCTTCACTGCCTGTTGTCCGGCTAATCACCCCATCATTTTGGGTAAAGGCCCCTGACGCGTAACTGGGAGAGAGGTTTTGCTGGCCAAAGCTTGTATTATAGGCTTGAAGCGTTCCTTGACTGATATTTCCAAAGCTGTAGTTTCCACTGATGAGATCCTCTGAAGCTCGAGAGGCTGCTGATGAAATAGGCCCTGTCATGTGAGACGCTAGATGGCTCAAGCCAACCGCACCAGCTTTCACAAGGGCATAAGCAAGAGTTCCAACAGCAAAAGATAGAAAGCCGGCTTGAGCAGCCATATCGGCATGGAGGTTCATAAATCCAATAGAGTTAGCGATAGTGAGACCTGTTCCCTCTGGTGTTGTGACCATCCCAACCCCTTTGGATTTGATAGACACGTTCATAATAAAATTGAGAATGGCGTATAATGGAGGCCAGAGCTGGATCCAAAAGACAAGCCCAATCCAACGGCTAATAAAGCTCCACCCTATTGGCAGAAGAGCTAGAGGCAGGATAAAGATGAAGGCTGCATATATGAGGGCTTCTAGTACATTCTTCATGGCAATCAGTTTTTGAGCAGCTACGCCTGCCAGAGTTTCTTCATTGGCGCGTCCTTGAAGATAAGCCCGTCTAACAGCAAAATTAGGAGCATTGCCTAAACCGGTTGAGGTCTTTTCAATGCCACCCACAACGGCATGTATCATCATCTGCTGCATCATATATTCTTCTGCTGACTTTGATAGGCTCGTCATGTAATTGAGGGCCATGGGGAGGTATTGTTTCAGTTGAGCCCCAGATGTCAGAGAAGCGAGCTTTGGTGCTTCAGTCCGATCTTTTTTCCCAAATATCTGGCTTTCAAAAAGTTGAAAAGCATTTTGGATATCTTTTTTCATCCATTGGTCTAGAACTGACACGACCTTATCACATGTGACAATCTGAGGCTTTTGCCCTTTTCCTGGCGGCTTAAAGGTAAATGACCTTGCAGGAGACGGACTTTCGCAAGCGAGCTTCCAAAGGTCAGGAGAATTCTTTAGATCATGAAGAGTGTATTTCTTACCCAAGAGAGCATCATAGACGACACACTGGGTCATAAAGGACTGGAGAGTTTCCGCAAGATCAGCATTGGTAATATGAAATGTTCTTGCACTTCCAATCAGGTGAGAGGCCATGACAGCTCCTGTTTTATGGTATCTGAGATCATCAGGAAGGGAAAAAGTCTTCTCGATCTCTTTTGTAAGCTTGTCGCCAATTTTACTGATAACCCCAGCTGTAGCTCCCAGTCCCCAAGGAACATGATCGACCTTAAATCGATAGCCTGTGACAGGATCATGGATAATCACATTACAAGTTGGAGCAAAAAAGAGGACTAGCATTAAAAATAAAGGAAATAGCCACCTGTTGAGGAACTTCATATGGTCCCCTTGGATCATACTGATGGTTGCCCACACAAGTCCTACAATTAACCCGCATCTCACTAAAGGTTGATACAAGGTTCCTGTTTTAGAGTTTATGAGAGCGGCAATGGCATTAAAGGTGGTGCTCAGAACTTCGCCTGCTCCATATGTGACAAGGGTAAACTCCATCGCTAAAGTCCTTCTGAAGTGATCGTGCCAACTTTGTTCATCAGGTTTCTCTCTAAGAGCTCAGTCTTTCGAACAATATTGATCACTTGCTCAATCTGTTTGAAGCTTCCCATGCGCCGTTCAATGACACGTTGTCTGGAGAGATTAAGGGATTTTTGGAATCGATTGATTTCTGCATCATCCACTTGAGAAAGACGAATGTGATCTACACTTTCATTAATTACATCCAGAATTTCTGAGAGATAATGAAAGAGAATATCCACAGCTCCTAGCTCTGCGTAATCAATGATATCGACAGGAGACCCCCCTCTTCTGTAGGCTGTAGAAACATTAATAATCTTATAAAAAGGAAGACGGGTTGAGTTTAAAAAGGCAATTTCTTCTTTTGAGAGAGGACTGTCTTCATAAATTTTGTTCTGAATGGATACGAGCATGGTTTTAACGCGTTCAAGAAGAGAATTTTGAACATCAATCCGAAGGGTATTTTCGCGAAGATCTAAGCACTTTGTTCCATGGGAATCCGCACATCTATAGATGGTCACCTCTCCGCCATGCAGAAGAGCTGAAAGAAGACTATCCCTGTCTGCAAGAGAGGCTTTCGCTCTGATCGAATAAGTCCCATTATCTTCTTTTTTGGAAATGATCGTTCCTGATAAAGACATGAAAAATTCAGCCAATTTAGCATCAGATCGAAGAAAGGCATTTTCCTGCAATGCTTTCCAAGCCAAATTAAATTCTGTGCCTAACATGCTCTTAAAGCGCGGATCACTTTCCCCTGCAGTAATCACATGCTCAAGTTTATTTCCAGCTCCACATCCTTGCCGTGCGGCCGAATAATCCGAAAATCCCCCATATTTCTTATCGGTTCCAATCATCTTACAGAGATGACGTTTACTTACCTCAGATTGAGGCCACACCGCTCCTAAAGTGGTTGCTGCGAGCTCACACGAGTTAATGTTGGATTGATTGATCTTTTGAACGAGATCATTGAGTTCGGTCAGTATGTTCTTGACTTGCGGGGACATGGTTTCAATAGCCAGCAGAAGGGCATAGCTTCCCATGTTGGATCCTATGGCCTTTAAGGCTTCAATGAGTTGGGCTGAGCTAATATGAGAGAAGGCTCCCATAAACATATCAATACCCCCACACCCCATACGGTAATCTGGGAGTTGAATGGTTGCGAGTTGCGAACTGTGAACTTGATTGCGGGCAAAGAGATTACCCCCTGTGTAATATCCAGCCGTTTGATCTTCATAAGATCCCGCTCGGCTCATGTTGGAGACGCCTCCAAGTTTATTAAAAAAGGATGTAAGATCTTTATTGACATCGGCCTTTAATGGAGTGAACCAAGAACATGTTAAAGACAGAAGGAATGGAAAAAAGTATTTTTTCATAGGTTGCCTTCCTTGAGAATCAAAACACGAATGCGTTCTTCGATATGATCATGGGTGCTCATGCCGTAGCTGAGAGGAAAAACCTTACCTGTCTTGGGTTCCACAGCTAGAAGTGTGGGTACAAACTGAACGCCCAGTGCTTTTGCCGTTCCATTATCAAGACGTGAATCTGGAAACTCAGGAAGCCTCTTTCCATCTAAGCTGATAGGTAAAACGTCCCACTGGTACTTTTGCGCAAAGGATTTGACGATGGGTGCAAACTCTTTGCAGTAAACACACTGACTGGAATAAAAGAAAAAGAGTCCATGGGTTTGAGAGAGAGTCCGAATTCGTTTTTCTATATGCTCTCTTTGCTGATCTAAATACACGTGACGTGCAGCTTGAGAGGTGGGATGCTTGAGTATGTAATCCAGTTGAGGTGTCGTATACACAACCTCCAACCACTTTTGCGCAAACTGGGTTGATTTATCCAATAGTACTTTTTGAATTTCCATATAGGCCTTCACGTTCTGAAAGGTCGGGTTCAAAACCGCAATGGCTTTAAGTTTTTCGACTTTCTCTTTAAAGGTTTTCATGCGCGCAAGAGGATCTTCTTTAGAAGACTTTGCCAACTTCTCTTTCTGATTACTGATCTCTGCTTTCTGATAACTGTCGCACAGCGACTCATACCAATGCCATCCTTCAGCTTTGCGATCGTAAAAGGAACCTGATGCACTTAAAGGTAAGCAGACTATGAGATGGAAAAAAACACAACTTATTCCTATATAAATAAGGAATGTAAGACTTGACAAACTTGTATGACAAGTACTATATTTATGATAAGGAGATAGGTAAAAAAGGAGATTTGTCATGTTATCTGTACGACTTTCTGAAAAGACGGAACATCGATTATCTGAGCTTTCTGAGAAAACCCATCGGTCCAAAAGCTATTATGTGGAGCGAGCCTTGGAGCGTTTCTTAAATGACCAAGAAGATTATCTTTTAGCCCTTGCGCGATTAGAGGAAAAAGGTCCCCATGTTTCTTTAAAAGAAGCCAAAAAACAGCTCGGCTTTTCTGATGAGTAACAAATGGGATGTTGAGTTTAAGCCAACGGCCTTTAAAGAGCTTAAAAAGCTGGATCGTAAAATTTAAAACCAGATCATTGTTTTTTTGGATCGATTGATAGAAAACTACGTTTCTCCACGAGAAGTAGGAATGGCTCTGCAAGGTAAGCACAAAGGTCTCTGGAGATACCGGGTAGGAAACTATCGACTTATTTGTGAAATTCAAGACAGCAAGTTGGTTATCTTGATCTTCGGGCTTGGTCATCGAAAAGAAATCTATTCCAAGCAGTGACGTTATCATTCGGGGCAATAGAATTATGAAAGAGGTGAAATGTGTCTTTTTTAAAAAACTTGCGTTCCACATGCGCCACATGTTACACTTATTATATAGGAAAGGAGTATATTGCCATGACCGGTTTGAGATTACCTGAGGGATTGGAAAAGCGTTTAAATCATCTTGCGCATGAGACAAGACGGTCCAAAAGTTTTTATATCCGCGAAGCCATCCAAGAATACTTGGAAAAACACGAAGATTACCTTTTAGCCACAGCGAGCTACGAAGAGTATGTGAAAAGCGGTAAAAAAGGAATTCCCTTAGATGAATTAAAGAAGAAATACCGTTTAGATGACGATGTCTCCTAAATGGAAGGTTATTTTTACCGAGCAGGCTGAAAAAGCCTTTGCTAAACTCGATCTCCCCATCCAGAGAGAAATTGAAAGATATCTCTCGACTCGAGTCTTGACGGCCGATCACCCTCGCTCTTTGGGAAAGCCTTTGAAAGGGAGTTTGTCTGATTATTGGTGTTATCGTTCGGGAACCTACAGAATTATCTGCAAAATTGAAGACCAAGAGCTGGTCATTGTGGTTGTTCGTGTGGCTCATCGAAAAGAAGTCTATTCTAAGCATTAAAAGTCTCCTTGAAGAGGCTTATTTTGCGGTGTGGGTTTAAAATCCTGGGGTTTAGCCGGATTAAAGTCTTTCGACATTTGACCCACTCGATTGGAAAGGTTGCGATTAAGGGTTCCTATAGTTGTTGAAGTTATTGTCTTTGTTTTTGCAATAATCTCATCAAAGAGCTCATGCAGATCCAGTTGATCAAAATCAAGCCTTGAAAGTTCCTCAACCGTAAAACCTCGGCATTGTGGATGTTTGGCTTTGCCCCACCCTATACCAAGTTGTTTACGACCTTGCTCATGAATGATGCGAGAGAGTTTTGTGGGAAAACAACAGAATGATTTCTTTTTACGTAAACACACACCCAGTTTTTTCTCTGCACAATAGGTTCCTATTTTGACACAGACGTGGCGTTTTTGTTTTTCTGCAAGAGCTTTATCTTCTCCATTGCAGCCCGCAAGATTGAGTGAAACACCCCACCCGCCTTGTTTGACACAGCAATCTTTAAATCCCCCAAAACCGATCGTGCATTTTCCCACACCTCCTTTAAAGATTTGAAATGATTCTATGCTTTGAGTATTCACTCGTATTTCATCTTGAACCTCTTTTAAAACAGAGAGCTTGGCAATGGCATCCGCCATATCCTTGTTAGCAACAGTTTCTGGAAAATCCTCCCCCTTAGGTAAGACAAAACTCCCATCTGAAACCTTATCTTCCGGTTTCAGGGAGCTAACAGGACATTTGTAGTTTTGTTCCCACTGGATACAAACTTCTCCCCTCTTTTGAATACATTTGGAATCAATTTGCTCACACCCCGTTCCACGTAAGGGTTCACAATTATTTAAGGAGGGATAAGCACAGTGATAAAGATATTCATATCTCCAACAGGGTTTTGTAATTTGAAGGGTACTTTGTTGGCGCCTGCGGCCCATCGTCACAACAATGTCTCGTGTTTCAGGTCCTTTCGGGCAGATTTCTTGAACGAGTTTACAGACACGATTTTCGGTTGTTGAGCTCATGGTTCCACAATCGGATGTCCAGACTTCAGGACTCTCCTGAATCTTTTCAGGAATATTGACCTCCGCTTGATACATACGGGGAGGAGAATAATATCTTTTAGATCCGCATTTCGGCGTATCAGGGGGATGATTCCCGTGTTTACAATAGTAGTAATGGTACTTTGCGGGGTGGTATATGGCCGGGTCAATATGAAGGGTTGGAGGGACAAGTGTTTTTGAGCAAGCAAACTCAATAGGAGGTTTGGACTCTCGGCACGTTTTATACGTGTATTCAGTCCCTTTGTTATAAAGCTCTGATTGAAGAACTTTTTCAGGATTTTTCACAGCTTCTAAGGCGTTTTTAATGAGAGGGTCTTTTTCGATATCAAGAATAAAGTAGGGCCGAGCTTCAGCGCTGTTTTTAAGACTTTGAGCGATTTCACTTTGACCAAAGATATTTTGGGTGGCCGCGTTAAGAGTCTTAGGGTTGTCAAGTTTTGTTTCACCAGGACTTGCTGTTTTAAACTCAGGAAAAATCTCAGGGGATGTGGATTTTGTTATATTCGCTTCTTGTTTCTGACGCTGAGTCGCATATTCCTTGAAGGATGCATAACTTGGCTGGATAAATAAGAGGAGTGAAAGGAAAGGAAGCAGATTCATGGTGTTCTCCTCAATTTCTTGAGGAGAGAAAGTGCTTCTGGTCTAAGAGATCCAAGAGAAGTAAACTGCTCTAGGACATACTCCAAAGAAACGTTCCCAGATAACTGATCATAGTCTTTTTTCTTGGATCCTCTACGCAAGACAAATGTAGGGACAACTTCGATCTGGTACTCTTCAAACAAGGTGGGATCGATGATGACCTCCTGTTGAAGTTCTTTGACCTTTTCAGCCGTTTCTTTGAAGCTGTTCTTGACAAGTCCTCTGAAGACAACCTTGCCACCTACTTGATTCACCTGTGCAGTCAATGTCTTGAATGTCTCAAGAGGAATCGAAAAAGACACAAAGACCAAAAGGCTTAGGTATCGCTCGTTACGCTCGGAGTCACTGAGTTCTAGATTCTGCCGAACACCTTTTTCAGCTTGGTGTGCCAAGTTCTCAGCAACACGACAGTGTTTTTGCTGAGTTGAAGTTTTAAGGGCTTGATCAATGATTTCTTTGGCCTCAACTTGATGGGAGCGAGCAAAAGTTTCCGCTTGTTGATTCAGGGACTTTACCCAGGAGAGATCAAATTTGCTATCTTCTGCAAGGGCTTGCACGTTAAAGAGAAAGCAAGTTAAGATATAAATTAAAGGAGGCAGCATGCGCGTTTCCTCCAAATCAAATAGCCAAAATCTTCGCCTTTGTAGGGAACAGCTTTGCCTCCCGACCAGAGAAGATCACTCCGTCCTAAAGGGTGACACCCATACGTCGTTGCAGGCACAGGATAGGTCATTTGGGTTTTGTATTGAGATTTACAAATGATGGGCATGGGATATTTACCACAAAGCCCAGAGGTTCCCATATACCCCCAGAGCACACCTTCCCGGTGCAATTTGGCCATAAACCGCTGAGTTAAAAGAAGGCTCGCTTGCACCGCACCACTATGAGCTGATACAGTCCCTGTAAAAGGGTACATGGACCCCTGACATCCTGCACACCAGAACAATGCATCAAAGCTAAACCCACTGCTGGTCGCTGCACAATCGGCAGCACAAGCCGCTTGTGCAACCGGATTTCCAAAAAGAGCGGCTTCAGGGTTGATGATAAAGCTTGTTTCATCATCATTCCAAAGGGGATCCAGCTCAGTCAAGTAAGCCACATCAAAGGCAGACTTTTCAATGCAAATGAAGTCCATCAAAAGCTCGAGCCAATAGATCAAGGGATAGACATACCAGTGCACTTGATAGAAACTTTGTTGCATATGACCTTTTGGAGCGTGTCCTACACTTCCATGACCTCGGATGCCTTGAGAGGGTCCCATTTGAAGGCCACCTAAGTTCACCATACAGTAGGGCGTACGGGTGATATCAATGAGTCTTACGGGCTCCCAAAAAGAGATAGGAATCCCAGGAATAGGTACAGGAGATGGAGGCCTTGGACACCAACAAATGACTTGGCTTGAGTTCGGCGTGTCTTCACCTCTCGCAACCGTAACGCCTGAAATCGTAATTGGAAAAATACATTTCCAGCAAATATCAGAAATGGGATTTACAAACCGTCCCACACAATTGGCTAAAGTCCCTGAGGGACACCAAAGTAAGCAGATTAGAAGAAAAACAAAAGATTTGAAGAACTTCATTTTTGTGTCTCCTCCAAGGCTATTTCAGTGACTTTAAGTTTGGGTCCTTCCTGAACCACAACGGCTGGAACATGTTGGATGCCGAGTTTCTTCGTCAACGTTCCGCCTTGATCAAAGTAAATAGGTGTGTCCCACTTTTCCATCAAGTCAAAGGGCGAGCCTGCTGTCAGGATAATTTTATTTTTGAGGTGTGGTTTGATGTAAGTTTCTTGAACCCAGGTGACCTGGTCCTCATCTCGTCCATCCATAAAGATAAGGGCAGAGGATAGGGAGCGATACTCAAGAGGATTAATTTTGGTGCCTTTTTTATGAAACACTCGTCCTTGATGGTCCTTGAGATCGTAGGGAACGGTGATGGAAGGGTCATAAGCAAAAGTTCTAGGTCTGGTTGCCTTTGTTATGCCTTCAACAGGAGGGGGGGTGTGAATGGTTTTTTCTGCTTTTTTGAGGAGGATTTCTTTGTGTTTTTCGAGTTCACCACTTTCTCTCAAATGATGCAGTTTAGAATGTATTTCTTTTAGCAAATCCGGCTCTTGAATTTCAAAGGTATGCCCAAAGGTGCCAAGCTCTACGGCCTTGGCAGTAGTCAGTAAACAGTGATCAGCTAGCAGAAAAGCAACTAGAACCCAACAAATGTGCTTCATAAGGCCCCTCCTTTAGATTTAAAAAACCCGAAGCACCTGCCTTTAATGTGTTTTTCTTTCACAAGGCCAAACTCTTCATAGCGAGAGTCAAAAGAACGGGGATGGTCAGCGCTGACAAAAACATATCCTTGAGGAATTCTCCTGATTAGAAGGGGATGTAGAGGTTTTCCATTATTTGTTGTTTTCTGTAAGGAGCCAATGAGCACATCCTCAACATACATCTGATTATTTTTTAGATGGATCTGATCTCCAGGTAGCCCCATAAGTCGCTTAACGTAATGGATGTCTTTAAAGTAAGATGTGGGATGATCATGAATACTTATAAAATCTCCTTTCTTCAGTTTTAAACCGTTTATGCAGAGGAATACCTTATAAGAAAGACTGGGCGTTTGATTGAGGGTGATGTGGGTTTGCGTGAGGATAACGGCTAAGAGAAGCCCGAAGCTTAAAAAACAAACAAAGGGCTTTTTCCAGAAACCTTTTTGAAGGTTTCGT
The DNA here is from genome assembly GCA_964474215.1 of uncultured Alphaproteobacteria bacterium. Taxonomy (GTDB): domain Bacteria; phylum Pseudomonadota; class Alphaproteobacteria; order UBA9655; family UBA9655; genus UBA9655. The sequence continues at coordinate 24,710 of CAYYRQ010000015.1, read as the reverse complement.
AAATTGCTCAAATATCTCTTTCGCTTCTTATGGCTTATCATGAACTTTTCCTTTGTGAGGCCTTTAATGAAACGTTCTCAATGGCCTCAGCCAGGCTTAGGCCTTGATCCACGCACTCTTGCACAGCTGCAAACTCTTCGGCTTTGGTGGAGTATAAAATAAGAGAAAAAGGATCGAGAAAAAGCCGTCCTATAGCATAGCCATGGGGACCATAAATCATGACTTCCGCATATTGACCTTGCTTGGTTTTAATGGAGGTCAGCATGGCTTCCATGGTGGGATCAATAGAAATCCGTTTGGATTCTTTTAAAAGTTTGATGGATTCGGGCTTTTGAGCCAAAAGACACATCCAGTCGGAGTTTTCAAAAGCCGCTTGCGCTGCAGGTGTGGCATAAAAGTCATTGATGGATTGAGTTCCAACTACCAAAGATCCTCTGTATTTACGAAGCCTTCTGGCCGCTGTTTCAATAAAGGTTCCAGACTGTTTACCACGGAGCATATCCCAGGCTTCATCGAGAACGACATGGCTTGGGGTTTTACGGTCTCCCAAGTAAAGTTTGTTGGTAATCTGGACGATCACCATTTGTACAATCACTTCTTGAAGATCTTTCCGTTCTTTAAGCTCTTCCAACTCTACCACCACCATGGAGGCTGAGAGATCAACAGTCGCGGGCCCATCAAAGAAACGGCCATAGATGCCATCTTTGGTATAGGGAAAGAGTTTCTGACCTAAGCTCTGGGCAATGGGATCTTTGTGGTCCTCAAGATGTTTAGCCACATCAGTGATGGATGCTTTTTGTTTCTTTTTATCCCAGGCCGATTTGAGAGCTTGTTCAATAAAAGAGTTCTCCAAATCATTCGTTCCATCTCTTGGCGCTGCCATAAGGGAGAGAATAGGTTTCAACATCGCCAAAGCATCTTCTGACTCAGCTGGGTTATCTATGGGAAGAGAGGTGAAGGGATTGATACAAATAGAGGATCGAGGCGTAAATTCGATATACTCACCTCCGAGGAGTTTGACCGTCTTTTCAAAACTTCGTCCCACATCCAGTACAAAGACTTGTCCCCCTTGACCCAACGTGCTGGCCACAAGCTCCTGCATAAAGACAGACTTTCCTGAACCTGATTTGCCTACGACGGAAATGTTATAGTTGCCCTCTTCATTGTCAAAAGGACTCCAGGTAAAAAGTTGTCCCCGCCTTCCAGCAAGCAACATTCCAGGGGAAGGCGTTCCCTTCCATTCCCCTTGTAAAGGTAAGAGGTTGGCTGATTCTGTGCTCAATGTGGTTTTGAGTTTCTGGAAGTAATAGAGATCTTGGTTTACCCCTTCTCCCCAGTTCATGGGTAAAGTCGATAAAAAACTAGGAAGCTGGATATAGGCATCTGATTGCAGTTGCCATCTTTTGGAACGAAATAGATTGAGAAGAACTTGGTTAGCATGGGCAAACTGCTTCTGAGGGGCAAAGAGATTGACCATAAAGCTTGTTTGAACAAACCGTTCTCCTTTGCCCAATTGATGACGGACAAAATCCAGTTCATGGGATTGTTGAATGAGAATGGGGATACGCTTTCCGATCTTCGAGCGGGCTTGGTTTTCAACCCAAGACTCCCGAGATTGCACGCGCATCTTCGTCTTGTCTTGATCGCAAATATGAATCCCATAATGGATCATAAAAGGACACGGGATTTGGAGAAGATCGCGCATGGGGTCCCCAATCAAGTCCCCCATGGCATGTAAAGACCATTGATCAGGCTCTCGTCTGACCGAATAGGTCCGAATGAAAGACTCTCCCTCGTTAATCGCCAAGGCATCTTTGGTGATTTGATAGCTATGGGTAGAGGCGGGGATTTGAACATCTAGGCTATCATAAGGGTTCCATCTAAGGTTAGAGGATTCAGAAGTGTGAGCAAAATTGATGACTGAGTTAAGGGTATTGAGCAGATCATCGGCATCCCATGTTTTAACAGGCATACCGAGGGTCTTGAGGGCCGTTGTAATCTGCTCACGCAGTTGTAGGAGTTTTTGCTCTTCAACAGGATTACTAGGGAAACCTCGTTGGGAATATGCCACAATACATCGAAAATCCCTCAAGGTTGGGAGCCCTGCAAGATGACTGGACCCATAGACCATGTCATTCAAGCGGGAAGTTCTCCGTTCCGCTAATTTCCCAAAGATCCCGCCATTTCCTAAAGAGTCTCGAACACTTTGCCAGTTTTGAAGAATTCCTCCGATCTGAGGACTGGCCCAGAGAATAAATTGGATGTTGGATCCTTCAGGAAGCGTATGCTGAAAGAGACCACTGATTTCTCTTTGCATTTCTTCCGTACACCCTACCATGGGATAGGTCTCCAGAACAAAACCCACGCCGTTCTCATTGTAAAAGATGCCTTTTGCGGGATCATATCCACGATAAGGCAATAGTGAGCTCAATGGATATGTCTGGAGATACTGATTCATCAATTTCAAGGAAGGGGACTCCACACGCGTCCCATACTCTGTCCGCTCTTGCATGAACTCAGCTAGTTTATGTCCTGTTTGGGAAAGGGTTTTCAACATGGGCGGATTTATTTCCTCTCCATTGAAGCATACACATAGGAAGGCCCGTGAAGATTGCCGCCTTCATCTTGGTAGCCGGCAACCCAGATTCTGAGGCCGTGCTGGTGATTTTTAGCTTCAATCCATCCTTCTGGTTTTTGAGACTCTGGAGTTACTTTTTGGTTCAACTCTCGAGTTGTGTTGATCTTCTCAAGTGGAAGGTCTCCGGTTTCAACCATGTCATTGACTTGGCTTAAAGACTTGCAACCTACTCCTCTTCCAGGTGGACAATCAAAGGATTCAGAATAGGTCATACAGCCATTTAAAATGGGTAATATAAATAAGAGTGGAAGGATTTTTAACTTCATAGATCGTCTCCATGTTGTTGATCGTTGATGTCTTCAGACTCCGGAAGCCAATTCTGAGAGTCCGATTGGCTTTCCAGTTTCTGAAGAGCCTCTTTGCGGGATTGGTTTCTCATTTTACTCAAGCTTGAACGCACACTGGTTTCTCCAAACTTCGTTCCTTGAGTAAAGACAATGTCCACTTCTCGGCCGGCAGCTACTTGCAAGACAGGTTGAAGTTGTTCAGCCCGCTTAATAAAGAAGTCAGCATACTTCTCTAAAGCGTTAGATGCTCCACTTGCCATACCTGCAGAAAGCATTTGCTGGGCACTTAAAGCATTAGTTTGCCCAAAAGGGGACACAGGGAAAGCGGATTTTTGTTGTTGGGCTCCAAAAAACTGACCCATTCCACTGAGGAATCCTCCCACAAGGCTGTTTCGGACAAGAGGTCCTGCTTTATCGGCCACAACACCTCTGACACCCGCTCGTCCATCTTCGCCGGCTACATATCCTGCGACTTGCGTTTCAGAGATCTCTCCTGTGAGTCTCTCTGTACACGTGAGTTTTTCAAGGCGCATATAAACCCGCTCTGATGAAAGGTCTCCATAACTCGAAGCTAAGATATGACAGTCTTTGAGATCAGACTTAAATTTGCGAGGAAGATTTCCGTGATCCGTAATTCTTAAGAGAACAGGTCTAGGATCAGAAGAAGAGGTAATGGCTGTTGAAGCATCTACACCACCTAAAAGAATCGCTTTCGCAAAAGCACCGGCAGGAATGGTGTTTTCTAGAGTCGATCTCTCAGGGCTTTTGTTTTGATTGCCTTGAGATAGGGGGCCAAGGGACTGAGGAGATAGCTTTAAGATAATCTTGCGAATTCCAGAAGAAAGAGGCTGTCCTTCTCCTGAAACAACGGGTAATTCTTGCCCCATAGGTTGAGGAGACACGCGTTGTTGTTCAATCTCTCCAAGCCTTTGTTGAAGTCTATCTTCAGATTCGGCAGTACTTTTAATGCTTGCCGTCAGAAGTTTTTCTAAAGCGTCCAGCTTTTGTTGGGTGAGTTTGTTTTCGGATTCAATGCGTTCAACCCACACTTCTTGAGAATTGATACGACTTCCTGCTGTCGTAATGTTAGTTTCCTTTGGCGGAGTGGGTTCATTGAGCTTCACCTCGCTTTCTATGGATAGGATTAAAAGGGCAATTAAAATGAGTCCAATCAACCCTGCAAGTCCTGCAAGGATGTATTGTTTACGTTTAATGAGAAAAGCGGGAGCGGTCATTGGACACCTCCCATGATTGCAGGTTCAGACTTAACTTTGGCCTTTGGTATGTGCCTTGAGATCACATAAAGAGTTATAGTTTCCGAGGCGTGGATAAGCTTTCGTGGCAGTGAGATGGCTAGGTCATCTTGCAAAGCAAAATCCTGCTCTTTGAGAGTAAGCGAGACTGATCCTTGATTGGTGAGGCTATAGACTTTACCTTCAAGGTGTTCTCCGTGATAGTGAAAGAGAGGTGTAAGACTTAGGTCTTTTAGATGCTCCTTGGCAACCGAACTGACAGCCATTTGGTTAAGAGCTACTTTGGTGTACCCGTCCAGGCTCTCATTCCTCAGCATTGCCTTCATGAGCGAAATGCTGGATTGGATTTGATCAGTGCTCCCATTCTTCTCATTGCTGGTTTTTTGAGATTGAAAGTCGGGTTTAAAAAGGATGCTCTGAAACTCAATATTCTTTGGAACAAGCCTCAAATCTTGTGTCAGGCCCGATTCAGTAATAAGGGTGATGGTTGAAGGTTTGGATGGGTGTGAACCCAAATAAGACTCAGACGTGAGTTTCAAAAATATCTGTCCGCCCTCTTCATCACTTTGTACATCAAAGGTTCCCTCCGCCCCAAAGACCTGTTGAATACGGTCATTCGCCACAGCAATACGGTTGAGTCCTGTTTGGGAAATATGAAGCGTTGTGCTTTGATGGTCGATGAGAGGGTAAGTTTGAAGAGCTAGTGCACTTTCTCCTAAACTGACACCCATTCCAATAAGCATAAGAAATTTATATTTTGCCATATTTATCCTCACTTTTGCTGTTCACTTGTGATGAGTTTGAACGCTTGAATTAAAAGACGACCCTGACGATAGATAAACGCAAACTGGTAGGTATCTCGCGATTGAGAAATGCGCTTTTCTCCTACAAAGTGGAGAAGATCTCCTGTGAGTTCCACAAAGAGCTTATCAGGATCAACCTTGATGGAATTGGCTTGAAAGCTTGTGGTCAGATGTTCTTTTTTAAGCCGGGTTTCATCCTCTAAGAGCTTTGTTTTAAGAGTCCCATAACTTTCTGAAACTGTGTTTCTTAAGATAATGTCCCGTTTATAAGCGGCACTTTCAGGACTACTTTCTAAAATGAGATTTGCAAAAAAAAGAGCCATTTCTTCAAGGTAAGAGGCAGAAACCTGTCTCTTCTCAAGCCAAACCTCTTGTTTAATATCGGGTGGAACAACAATAATGCGTTCAGAGCGAAAAAAGGTAAAAAGCACTTGCATAAAGTTAATGACAAGTAAGGTTGCAACCAGGGAGAGAAGAAAATTCCTCTGGTAGAGCAAATCGCCAAGGCGGTTGTTGAGAAGACGAATCTTCATCCTATGCTTGCCCTTGTGCTTGACACGAGGGTACTCTCTGATAAGAAAAGAGATAGAGAATATTGAGTCATCCCATATACTCCCGAATGTAAGAAGGAGGTGTGTGAGGCAGCTTTTTATTGTTTTTAGGCAAATACCAGTAAAGAGAATGCTTTAAAGTACTCAGGCCAAACCGTTTCTTAATATGGGTAAGGGCCCAATAGCCTAATCCGGCGCATAGAAGTCCTAAAAAGGGATGCTCAATAGCAATTCCAAAAAAGATAGGAGCAATAATGATCCCTGCTTCATCAAGGGTCCATTTGAGAATTCGGAGAGGATCATCAAGATGGTGCAAAATAAGGTGTTGATCGTAATCACTCGACATTAGATCACCATCGTAAAGGTCTTCAGGATCCAATCCTTCATGAAGTAGGCAAAAACACATCCCAAAATACCGGAAGCAAAAATCCAGCCATTTTGTTTAACAATTCCATAAATGGCAGCAAACCCGCAGACAGCAAGAAGACCGAGACGCATATAACCCCCTGTAAAGAGTTTTTCGACTTTCTCGATTTCATCCTTTAAAAGATCTCCTGTGTGGGCCCAGAGCTCTTGAGGACAGAGAAGAAATCCTATAAAAAACACCATAAGGAAAACCTTGGCTTGATAACTCTGGAAAGGAAGAAAATCGGGTTGTTTATGTTTGATTTGTTTATTGGGGAAGCTCATGTTGATCTCCTGATAAGGGTTAAGCCTCAAGTGACCTTGGGGGGAGGACCCAAGGCCACAAGGCTTTCGCGTCATCCCCGTTTTCACGGGGACAGGCTCCGGGAAACTCGAGGCAAAGCTCCCCAGACTTTTACCGGCAGGATTGACGCAGGGGTTAAGGCCGGTAAAACGGGTTAAAGGTTGAAGAGAGATTGGTGAGAGAAGAGAGAATACCATGTCAGGCTCCTCCTATTGCTTTGGCAAGTTTTGGAGAGGAAGTATTTTCAAAATCAGCTTCATGAGAATGTTCTTGCTCTCCAATGTCTTCTATCCAGGAATGAGGTGGTGGTCCTTTGGACCTAAGCTGTTCAACTTTTCCATTAAATCCAGCAATAACAATGTTTGGGATTAAACGAAGTTGATTGAATTTATCTGTCTTTTGATGATAGGTAAGTTTGCCTTCCACATAGACCGCATCTCCCTTTTTAAGGGCATCTTTGATCCATCTAGCCGTTGATTCTCGAAAGACAACGATCTGATGCCAGTCCACATGTTGGTGCCATTCTCCATTAGCATCTTTCCAGGTTGTGCTCGTGGCTAAAGAGAAAGTGGCAATTTGGCGTCCTTTTTGATCAAGGGATACATGAGGATCCTTCCCAACATTTCCCTTGAGAATAACTTTATTAATCATGGGTTGTGTCTCCTATTGTTTGAGGGGGGGTGAATTGAAGTTTTTATTGGGATGAGTTCTGTACGAATGCCTCTTGAGTTGGGAAACCTTCTTAAAACAACTGTTGCAAGTTGAAACCTGTTATCTTCAATGGCGTTCAGAACTTTGGGATCTGAGCTAGCAATCGTCACAAGCCTTCCATCAAAATCTAAAAACCGGGCATTGGAGATACGCTCTAACTCGTACCAATAAAGGGGCTTGTGAACAGGTGAGAATCCATTTTGAGGAAATTCACTGAGCTGGTCACACCACTCTTGCCATAAAGGATCGGTAATAGATTCAAGGATAGATTTGGTTTTTTGTCTTCGAATGTCTTTGGCTTTAACTTCTTTCCTGTGTTTTATTGTTTCAGGACTGTCATAGCTTCCTTCGAGAACTTTAAGGATGTTGCCTTTGAGAAGGATCCAGTTAAAGGTGATATGCCACTTGTTCGGTCCTTCCCCCATCAAAAAGGGAGATGCTTTGATCCGTTTGCAAAATTCTTCCCACTTGGAGAGGTCGTTCTCAAAGTGAAGGCTTAAAAGAAAGGGAAGCTTTTCTTGACGGGTTTTGTTGAGCTGAATTCCCTCTTGTCCAACATACTTTTGCCAAAGCTCGATCATGGAAGAAGAAATCAGATCAGAATTAAGGGACGAGTCTTTACGCGCGCGGTGTGTGTGTTCTTTGTTTTTAGTCTTTGCTGTAGTCTCTGTTATGATGTTAAGTTTTTTTACCTTCGACGGTGCAATTTCTTTCACTTCGAAAGTCGACTCATTTAACTTCGAAGCTTCAATTTTTGACTTTCGAGATTTCCTAGAGTTTTTGTTCTTTGTATCTTCGGTGGAACATTTTGAAGCTTGAGGCAAAACCAGGTCTTCTGTAAAGCCAGGAATGGACCATCCCAGTGCTTGAAGATCAGCTTGTAACTTCGAAAGGTTCAAACGATATTGAGTTGTTTTATCCCATTTGTAGTGAGGATTCCCTCTTTCTGATAACCATCCGTGCTTAACAAGGAAATTAAGATACCGGCGCATGGTGACCTTGGAGACTTGTAGCAAAGTTTCTTCAATGAGTTCTTGGGACGATTTATAAAACCAGCCATGGGCCTTTTTATTCTTTAATGGAGACGTATTCTCTTCAGCAACCAACAAATCAAAATCTGAAACCCTTTGAGTCCAATACAAAAGTTGATTTAAAACAACAGCAATAAGAGGGTCATGGGTGAGAGCCACAAGTTCTTCTCGAATAATGGCGATCTTCACTGTTAAGTTGGAAGGTCCAGGAAAAGAGCTTTCTTCTTCTGCATGAGATTTATGGTGGCGGAGGAACGTCATGCGACTAAACCTCTCTTTTGAGCGCTAGCTAAGGAAAGCACACCATGAAAGAGTCTATCCAAAGACTCACAATGTCTGACCTGAACCTTATAAGGCCAGGTTCCAATTAAATCCGTGCTCAAATGCTCACAAGGATCGAGAGTTAAACAAAGGAAGCTTGTTTTTTTATTAACCCCAAAGGCAAGAAGCGATTCATAGAGGTGCTTGTAAAAGACCTTGCAGAGAGATTCAAAAGATTGCCCTTGAAGATTTTCAGGGAAATGAAGGTATATCGTTCCTACCCAGACTTCCTGGCTTACAAGATCAGGATCTTTAATCTGGTCTTGGATCACAGAATGAAGGCTGGAGATTTTCCTTTTAAGAAGAAGAGCTCCTCCTTTGATATTGTTTGAATTCTCTTTGGCCAAAACATATGTTGCTTTATTGAGTTGCCCAAAATGCTCTAACAGAGATGGATTATGAGATTTTAAATCTCTCACAAATAAATCTATCTCTTTCTTATAAAAATCGTGTTCAGAAGAATCTATAATTTGAAACATGGTTGGTTCCTTGCGTGCTTTGTGATTTCTTGAATGTTTGAGAACCCTGCAAAGAACGGCTGTCAGGACTATAGACATAGGCCAAGAACTGGCCTAGAATCCTTAACGTAGGTACCTTTAAAGGTTCTACATAATCTAAAGCGCCTGTGATTGTTTTATCGGACCGTCACAGGTGCACTTTTTATAATTACTTTTTCATTATATTTTTTCCTTTTCTAACTTTTGGATTGGGAAATCAACTTTAATGAAATGATGGTAGGCTCTGACGTATGTTGTTTGCGTATAGCCTTTTCATATTCTTCCACATCCTCAACATAATATCTCACTGATCCTCCTATCTTATGAAAGATAGGTCCTTTCCCATAGACTCTCCAACGTCTAATGGTATCAGATGATATTTTCCAACGATTGGCTAATCCTTTTGATGTTAAATATGGCTTATCCACTTTATATACCTCCTATGAGATTATTTATTTTCAACATGTCCTTTTAAGGGCTTCTCATTTCAAAAAAATGGTGCTAATGTGACACAAAGAGAAACAAATATACACAAACCCGTTATTAACTACTATATATAGTATATTAAGAGTGTCAAGAGACATATTTTTTAGAAACGAAGATGGAACATTTTTAATCATGGAAAGTGGCTTACAAAAAAGGATAAAAACTTATCTCGATAAAACGGGATTATCAGTAGCTGCACTTGAAAGAAAAGCAGGCTTAAAAACAAACGTTGCACGCAACATTTTAAGAGGGCAATCTAAAAGACCCACGGGTGAAACCCTGCAAGCCATTGCTAAAGTTATGGAATGCTCTGTTCAAGATTTATTGGAGGGAAGACCTTCTTCTTCTACAGGAGAGGTGGGAGTGTCTCCTCATGAATCCCCAATTCTTCAACACCCCGAAATTCTTAAAGAGACGCTGGATTCTATATTGAAAACAATCAAGGAAAATAACTATAAAATGACCCTACGCCAGGTGGTTCTCATATTAGAAGAAACCTATGCTTATACTCTTACAAAATCACCCCCTCAAATTGATAAGAATTTTATAGAGTGGTTTATCAAAAGAACAGTTAATTAAAAGCTGGAACATTTTGCTCATCCAAATAGAGCATAGCTTCTTTTGTATTAGGATTACCCAAGTGAAAGTGTTCAGTTAGCAGCTGCAAATATTTTTTAATTATAAGCTCATCTTTCATTTTTTCTCCAAGCAACACAAAATTTTTATATAAGTAGCTCAGATCGTCCACCTCAATGGTCTTAAAGAGATGCGTATATATTTCTTCAGCTTTTTTATAATGTTCTAAAGCCTTTGAGAGATTAAGTTGCTTTTCATATAACTCTCCTAAAATAATATGAGAGAAACCCTGGACAGAATTTTCATCTTCTTTTTTAAAAAGGTCATTGAAGCCTTTAAGAGCTGGAGATACAAGAGCTTCGGCTTTCTTTAAATCTCCTTGCTTAAGAGCCTCAGCATACTCCCCTTTAACCATTAATTGGAGAGATCTCATAAAATAATACAGAATAAGATATGTCGGATGATCCACGTAAGATAAAAGCCTCTCAGCGACCTTTCCTGTTTCTTCCGCTTTTTGTAGATCACCTTTATTCGTATAAAATTCCATGAGGTTGTTAACCAAAACAAAAAAGAGATCTTCTCTAGCTTCTTGGGTCGGAATATTTTTTAGCAGGTCTACAGCTTGTTCGCTTATAGAAATGGCTTCATTACAATTTTTTGTAATGGCGGCCATATTTCCTGAAATAGCTAAAAACCTTGCTCTTTCGAAATTTCTTAAGTTTTTGTATTCCTTAATCTTGCTTTCTAAGTCTGAAAATTTTTCAATGGATCCATCAAAATCCGATTTTGAAAAACATAGGTTATGCAAATGCTTAATTCTAAGAACCAAAAGTTCTTCAGAACTCAAATGGTATTGTTGAGCTAATTTAAGCAATGACTCCAAATGATATTCGAGATACCTATCATCAAAAAGCACTTTCCATAATTGATAAGAACTCTCTGGAAGGAAGCTCCCTATAAGATGTATTGATTGATCAGAGTAAAATTCTTTTTCTTCATCTTTTAACTTGTCTCTGATGAATTCATGCAGTAAGGCATGAATATTGTATGTTTCTTCAGAATCCTTATTACTCTCATTTTTCTCAAAAATAGAATAACGAATTAAAGAGGAGATGGCATCATGAAAATCAAAGTCAGTGAGCTTCCTCTGATCAACCATCCAGGTCTTTAAAAATCTCTTTGGAATATTTTGGGTTCCTAAAAAACTTACAAGCTTGAGCGCTTCTAGAGCATGAGGTGAACTTTGATGAATTTGGTCTAAAAGCAGGCTAAAGGTTGTAGCGACCGTATGATGATAGTCTTCTAATAGTTTCCAATCCTCACCTTTCTCTTGAATCAACTTTTCTTCTTTAGCCCATAAACTGTTCTTCTTTTCTTTATATAAATTAAGGTACTCTTCCAACGTTAGTGAAGCATGGGACTTTATAAACGAAACGGCTTGTGCCAAAGCTAAAGGATAATCATTTAATAATTCAGCCAGTTCATTCGATGAGCTTTCTGGATTTCCAGGAAGAGCTTTATTGAGATAATCCAAAGATTCTTTTCGAGAAAAGGATTTAAGGACCATATGATCACCTCTCATTGTTGAGTTTCTTGATGTTAGAAGAATTGAGACATTTTTTAAAGTTTGTTTTATAAGTCCTATTTGTTCTGGAGTTTTGGTATCATCAATAATGAGCAAAACTCTTGGATAGTGCTTTTTATAACATACTTGAACGGCATCTAGCCATGTCTCTAGAGACATTTGACTATTATCCGGGATAGAACAGGCCTGCGTTGAACTAAGTTTATGACCGAGCTCCCTAAACTGAGCCAGAAAATCTTGATTTGCATCAAACCACCAAATTAAGTCATAGGATTTCGCTTGTGTAAGAGCATATTCCTTTGCAAGTTGTGTTTTACCAATCCCGGCCATCCCAATAATTGAAAATAGATTAGCCCTATTTTTAAGACCTGTAGAAATCTTTTTAAGATGATCTTCTCTTTTGATGAAAAGCTCATTACGTGTTGGAATATTTGAAAGCCCAGTCCCTTTTTCTAATCCCTTAGAACAGCAGTAAGTTGTTAGAGAAAAGAAAAACAGGGTATAGACTATAAATACGTTTTTATTGCGCATAAGGTTTATGTTCAAATAAATTAACAACGTTAGAGGGCAAGGTATCGGCATTTAATTCTCTTGGTATGGACAATATAATTGTATTGAGGAGCTTTGTTCCTTTTTCAAATGAAATGTGCCACCCAAGATATCTAACAAACTCCTCAAGCTTTGTTTTGTCCATCCACAGAATATTATTTGAGGACTGAGTATTTCTAACTTTATGAAGCTTTTCCTCAACATCATATCCATTGTCATAAAAAGTAATTTTCAGGGGATCAGAATCTTTGATATCAATTTGAAAAGTGTTATTCTTTAAAAGCCGGGCCATGACCATATGGAAGATACTATGTAAGATAATTTCAAAGGTTACTAAATCAACCTGAGGAGGAGCTTTTAGCTTTCCTTTAATCGAGAAAACTATTTGCTTTTCTATAAGTTCTGGATAAAAAATATCTTTTATTTTTTCAGTAGATTTAAAGATATCTACCTCCTCAATCTTCTCTTTCATGGGAAATCCCCCAGCAAGTTGCCTGAGAACAGTTGTTCCTTCTTGAGAAATGCTATGAATTTCTTTTAATAGATTATCATTACCGGCTTCTTCTAAAATGAGCTTTGAAGTTAACACATTGATGGATTGAGCTTGCGTTGCCATTTGACGATAGCGTTGTTGAATAGAAGAAAATAATTCATTTTGTATTTTTGTTGCTTGGGATTTCAATTTTGATAGACTTTCCAAAACCTTAAGCTGATCTGAAATTTTAGCATATTTCTCCTGAGAGGTTATGAGTCTTTTTTTAAGGAGCCTTAAAAAGGCATATTGATTTCGAATCATTCTCCTACTGAAGAATAGACCAAGACTTATGCCCAACACAAGAAAACTGACCCCAAACAAAAGAGAAGTTATAATTTGAAACTTTGCTGAAGTGATAAATTGCAAAAAAGAAGGAGGGGTTTGATTGATAACAAATAAATAAGGAAGTCCAATAACCTTGAAACTAAACAAACTAGGCTGAGCTTTATCATTAATTGGAAAGATGAGAACTTCGTCCCTGGTAAAATATTTATTTAGGATATGATTTACTGAAAATGTTGCTATCAAAATCCCAAGAGATTGATGATTTTCATCATAAATTTGTTTTGTAATCTTAAAAAGCCCATCTCCAAGATAAAGCACTCCTTCTTGTGATTGCAATTTATGAGGATCGGCTTGAACCAACGTTGTTCCAGCCCTTGTATAGCTAACCCTTGAATTTGAAATTGGAATAAACTCTAAACTTCTGATCAATGGAAAAATAGACCCTACCATAGGCTCAATTCTTTCTTGAAGAATTCTAGAAATTGTTTCTTTTTTGTGAATCGAATGAGACAGCCTCGACTCAACCAAATGCATATATTGATTAAATTTGTTAATAGCTGAGTTCATTTCTTTTTGCTCTATAGCAATAAGAGCATTGGTCTTTTTGAAAGCCAACTGGTAAGATTCACGGTAGGAGAATAGGGTATACCCAATGCACATAATAAGGGCTAAGCCTCCAAGGAGTGCTTTGGATAAAAGAGTAAGATGGATTCTCTTATGACTCAAGGATTAGGCCTCCTTGTCCCTATCAGTTTTTTGATTTACTTACAATTAAAGCTCAAGAGAATTGTATTCGCAAGTCGATTTATGCAGCTCGTTAATACAGCGTTGGATAGATTTTTCTGATACTGAATTTGATTAAATTTTTCCTTTCTGCTTCCGATATGCTTCCGGATAAAATTTAATGAATTTTCGGAAGTTTAAAAACCCCTTTATTTCCCTGGTGGGCGCTGTAGGAATCGAACCTACGACCCGCTGATTAAGAGTCAGCTGCTCTACCAACTGAGCTAAGCGCCCGTAAGGAATATTCCTAGAGACTATCGAGAATAGAACTCGACAACCAAATGAGGTTCCATTTGAACGGGGTAAGGAACTTCAAGAAGGGTTGGGACCCTCACATAGGTTCCTTTCATTTTCTTTTGATCAACATCAATATATTCAGGAATATCACGTTCCGCTAGCTGAGCTGATTCAAGAACGATTGTAAGCTCTTTGGATTTATCGCGAACTTCGATTACATCGCCTGGTTTTGCCAAGTAAGATGGAATATTAACACGCTTGCCATTCACAAGCACGTGCCCATGGTTTACGAACTGGCGCGCCGCAAAAACAGTGGGAACAAACTTCATACGATAGACAAGAGCATCTAACCGAGACTCTAAGAGACCAATGAGGTTTTCGCCTGTGTCTCCCTTTTTCTGGTTGGCAGTTGCGTACAATCTGCGAAATTGACGTTCTGTGATGTTACCATAGTACCCTTTAAGCTGCTGCTTTGCAGAAAGCTGTAGACCGTAGTCAGAAGGTTTTGAACGTCGTTGTCCATGTTGACCAGGTCCGTATGCCCGTGTATTAATGGGGCTCTTTGGTCGGCCCCAGAGGTTTACACCAAGACGGCGGTCAATTTTATGCTTCGAGTCTATACGTTTAGTCATGCGAATCGATTCCTTTAGGAAAAAATTAATTATGGGGAGACTATAATCAATCAAAGTCGCTTGTCAAATCGTTTTGTTTGATTGTACCTCGAATTTTAAAGAATTTTATGAATAATTGCAATTTAAAGGTAAAAGAGATGATTCAAGGATCGAAAACAAATGCGTATTTACCAATATTATGGCTATTAGCGGCTCTTGGTATTTTCTCAACATCTATGTCTTTACCTTCTCTTCCAGCGATGGGCAAGGCATTGAATGCATCAGATAATGCGGTTCAGCTTTCACTATCCTTGTTGTTTTTGGGGTCAGCACTTGGAAACCTCCTCCTTGGACCGGTATCGGATAAAAAGGGAAGATTGTATGTGGCAAAGGGAGGGCTCATCATTTTTATCATCGCGAGCTTAGGGTGTGCTTTGTCTGAATCAATTGTCAGCTTAATTATATCCCGTTTTTTTCAAGGTTTTGGAGCGAGTTGCGGTATGCTCGTTGCTCGAGCTGTTGGGCGAGATCTTTTTGAGGGAGCAGAACTCACAAGATATTCATCGACAATTATGATGGTTATCTCTGTTTCACCAGCAGTGGCGCCCACGATGGGCGGGTTTATTGAGGCCTATTTAGGTTGGCAGATGAACTTTTATTTTTTGATGTTATTTGGATTAGTTGTTGCCGTTTTCGTATGGCGGATTCTACCCGAGACGAAGGAAACACCCCCTATCAACATACATTTTTCGAAAACCTTTAAAAACTATCTTTCGCTATTTAAAGATCCGATGTTTAGTTTGCCTTGTTTTATTTTGGGCACGCAAATGACCGCGACATTTCTGTATATTACACTTTCACCCTACTTGTATATGAAGGTTTTTGGGTGGTCTCCCCAATTTTATGGCTTTTTGGGTATACTGGGGGCTTTTGCAAATATCGTTGGGTTTGCTGTGTCTAAGCGACTGGCCTACATCCTTTCCTTTAGGTCAGGTATGATCATTGGAAGCCTTTTAAGCTTGTTTATAAGCCTCGTTTATATAGGAATAGCTTGGACATTTCCGCCAAGTGCTGTGTACCTTGTAGCTTTTATCGCTCTCTACTTTGCTTTTTCAGCACTTTCAACCGTTAATGCTTCGACAGCAGCCATGAATATTAACCCTGAAAAAGCAGGTATTGCAGCTGCAATGATTGGCGCTATTCAAATTGGTTCAGGATTTTTGGGGGGGTTATTATCAAGTTTATTGCCAACTTCTCTCTTTATCATGGGAGTTGCAATCGGCGTGCTGTGTTTCCTGAGTGTTCTCGCTTCTTATCGTTTATGGCTGGGGCGGTAGGATTCGAACCTACGCATGGCGGTACCAAAAACCGCTGCCTTACCACTTGGCTACGCCCCAAAGAAATTTGTTGCTGTAACATAAAAATAATTTCAGCGTTTTGCAACTGTTTGTTTCAAACCATAAAGTTCATCATTGAAAATTGACCTTTGATGAAAAGTAAGGATATGATCACCTCACAAATTATCGTGAGGAGATACAAATGTATTTAAGGCTTATTTGCCTTTGCTTGGGATTTTTATTCTTGCTTTCTTGTGGAGAAAAAAAACAAAGCGATGGTCAAAAACCTATTGTTGTAATTACATCCCCTGATAGCCCCCCTTTCGAGTTTAAGGATACAGCAAAAGGTGGAGACCAAGTCATCGGTTTTGATATTGATGTTGCAAAAAAGTTAGGGGAACGCCTTGGTCGCAGTGTAAAAATCATAGAAGCAGATTTTTCTTCTTTAATTCCCTCTCTTCAATCGGGCCGTGCCGATATGGCAATGGCTTACATTTCACCAAGCGAAGAAAGAAAGAAAAGTGTCGATTTTTCAGACCCTTATTATGTATCTAAGATTAGCTTGCTTGTGAAGGATGACTCGGATATTTCCTCTGGAGAGAATCTAAAAAACAAAAAACTTGGCGTGCAGCTTGGAAGTGCCAATGAAATGATTGCCCAAAAATGGGAGAAAGAAGACCCTGAAATTCAACTTGTTTCTCTCAATAAAATCGGTGATTTGGTTCAGGAGCTTAAAAATGGGAGAATACAAGCTATTCTTCTTGAAGATATCGTTGGGCGCAAAATAGCTAAAGTAAATCCGGGCCTGAAAGTTGTGGTTTTGGAAACTTTGGGCACACCCATTGCTATCGCTTTTCCGAAAGGATCCCCTCTTCTAGAACCAACAAACGAAGCTCTAAAAGCAATGAAGGATGATATTCAAGCCATTGAAGCAAAGTGGATACATGAGTGATGGTTTTGGATTTTGAGAGAATTTGGCCATCTGTTCCTTATATCCTTGAGGGGGTGCAAGTTACACTTGCCTATACCAGTGTTTCTTTGCTGCTTGGGTTTTTGTGGGGGATGATTCTTGCACTCTTAAAGGTAAGCCATCTGAGCTTTTTACGTTGGTTTGCTGCCTTTTATACATCTATATTCAGAGGAACGCCCTTACTGTTGCAACTCACGATGATCTATTTTGCAACGCCGCAGTTGACGGGGTATACGATTTCTATTTGGGAAGCTGGTATTTTAACCTTTACGCTAAATTCAGGAGCCTATGTTGCCGTCCATATCAGAGGTGGAATTAATGGCGTTGATAAGGGACAGATGGATGCGGCCCTTTCCCTTGGGCTTTCCTATCCTATGATTATGAAAGACATCATTCTACCGCAGGCGATCCGCATTATATTACCTTCCTTAGTGAGTGAAGCGATTGATTTGCTGAAAGAATCGGCGCTAATTTCAGTTATTGGAGGTGCTGATATTTTGAGGCGAGCCACGATCGTTGCGAGTGAAAAATATATTTATTTTGAACCCCTTCTTATTGCAGGATTTTTGTATTATATTCTTGTGATGGGTCTTTCATTGATGGGTAGGCTTCTTGAAAAGAAATTGAATACACCATGATTTCATTAGAAAAAATTCATAAGAGTTTTGGCTCACATGAAGTGCTAAAGGGAATTTCTGGGCATATTCCTCAGGGTGAGGTTCTTGCCATTATAGGTCCTTCAGGTTCAGGAAAATCAACCATTCTAAGATCAATTAATCTTCTTGAAGTTCCAACCAGTGGAAAAGTTATTATCGATGATATTTGTATCAACGAAGGGCGTGTGAATATAAAAGAGATTCGAACCAAAGTGGGGATGGTCTTTCAGCAGTTTAACTTGTTCCCGCATATGACAACTTTACAAAATGTGATTTATGCTCCAATTAAAGTCAAAAAGGTGCCTCGTAAAGATGCAGAAGTCCTCGGAAAAAAACTCTTAGACAAAGTTGGCCTTAAGGATAAGCTGATGACATATCCTTCTCAACTCTCTGGTGGGCAAAAGCAAAGAGCTGCAATTGCTCGTGCTTTAGCAATGGAGCCAGAGGCAATTTTGTTTGATGAGCCAACTTCTGCCCTAGACCCTGAAATGGTCAAAGAAGTCCTCAATGTGATGAAAAGTCTTGCGCATACGGGTATGACCATGGTTATTGTGACCCATGAAATGGGATTTGCGAAAGAAGTTGCGGACCGCATTTGGTTTTTGGATGATGGGCGTCTTGTAGAAGATTCGCCAAGTGATGTATTCTTCACATCGCCAAAAACAGAGAGAGCGAAAAAATTTTTAGAAAAGGTTTTATAATGTTGAAGTTTGTCTTTGCATTGTTCAGTGTTTTTATTGTTGGATCTGCATATGCCCAGATCATTGTAGCAGATAACATAAAAGTATCTGTTACAGATAAGTCGGCGGCGATAGCCAGAGAAAAAGCATTGGATCAAGCTCACATCTTGGCTTTCGAAAAACTGATGAAAGACAACTTTCCTGATTATCAAAACACTCAAGTTCCTCATGATGCTATTTTAGGTATGGTTCTAGGATTTTCGATTGAAAGAGAGAAAAGCACATCTAAAAATTATACGGCACTCCTTTCCTTTCAATTTGATGGGTCTAAGGTCACTTCTTGGCTGCAAAACCAATCATCTGACGAAGATGTTAAAAAAACGGCAAGCTCACAAAAGGGACAGCTACTGCAGCTGTTTGTTAGATACGATAGCTTAAATGAATGGACTAAGATCAAAAATGTACTCGAGACTTCCCCGCAGGTTAACCATATAAAATATTTAACTATTTCACCAAAAGAAGCGGAAGTATCTGTGGTTTGTTCTGGATCTCAAGACCAATTGAGAAAGTCATTTGATACGAAAGGCATTTCTGTATCACCCAAAGATGGAAAATGGGAGGTTTCCTATAAGCCCCCAACTCAAGTAGGAAAATAAGAAAAAGATGAAGCTTTCGGTTAATCTTCCAAATATCATTTCACTGGCACGATTATTTAGTGTTCCTCTTATTATATCTCTGATTCTCTCTTTGAAATTAAATCTCGCCTTTATCGCTTTTGCCATCGCGGGCCTTTCAGATGCATTAGATGGACTAATGGCCCGTGCGCTTAAAGCGCGGACAGTTTTAGGAGCTTATCTTGATCCTATTGCCGATAAAGCGCTTTTGGTGGGGGTTTATTTTGCTTTTGGCCTTACGGGTTTGGTCCCATCTTGGGTTGTTATCCTTATCATCTTTAGGGATATTATGATCGTTGGTGGCGTATTTTTACTCTTTATATTTAAAAGTCACGTCGAAATGAGGCCGCTGCTTATTAGTAAGGTAAATACAGTTGTGCAATTACTGTATGCTCTTTTTATTCTGGGGCAGGTAGAAGCATATATAGGCATTGAACACATCAATTTATATCTTGGTTATCTCGTCGCAGTAACAACGGTGATTTCTGGGGCGAGCTATGTTATAGTTGGGTTTAGGCAACTCAACAAATTGGATGTTAAGGAACTGTGAATAAAAATCAGCATATTTGGGTTTGGGGCGGGGTCAGTGTTCTTTTCATTGGAGCCTTCTACCTTTTTAGCGGTATTCTAATGCCCTTCCTTACGGCGCTTCTTGTCGCGTATGCGATGAATCCTGCTGTGAGCTTCTTTGAGAGGAAAGGTTTTTCGAGATCAATTGGAACGACTTTCATGATCGTTAGCTTTTTCGTGTTAATTGGTCTTCTCCTTTTTATTGCTATTCCTTTTATACAAGCTGAACTTCTTCATCTCGCTTCTCAGATACCTCAATACGGGGATCGAATTTTGACGGGAGTGAAGCCCATCTTAGATGAATTCTCACTATATATTGAACCTACGGATATAGAACGATTAAGAAATCTTGCCAGTTCATATTTGGTTGACGTCTTTACGTGGGGCGTGAAGTTGTTCGCGAAAATTTTAACCAGTAGCCTCGCTTTGGCAAATTTGATTTCTCTCATTGTGATTACGCCTATTGCTGCTTTTTATTTTTTACGAGATTGGAACAAAATGATCCAAGCCATCGATAAATGGCTTCCGCGTTACTATGAACCTACAATTAAAAAACTATCTATCGAGATCAATACAACGATAGGGAGCTTTGCTCGAGGGCAAGCACTAGTTTGTATCGTTATAGCTATCTACTACTCGACTATGCTTACCATTGTGAACTTGGACTTTAGCATTACGGTGGGGCTTGTTATTGGCGTTATGGCCTTCATTCCCTATGTGGGGGCTATCGTAGGGCTTCTTTTAAGTATGGGTATCGCATTTGCTCAGTATACGGACTGGACATCAATTGGGATGGTTGCGGCTATTTTTGTCGTTGGTCAAACGATAGAAGGATATCTTTTGGTTCCTTATTTGGTGGGTGGGCGCATTCGGTTACATCCAGTTTGGGTCCTTTTTGCTTTGCTTGCTGGTGGACTCCTTTATGGATTTGTAGGGATATTGTTTGCTCTTCCGATTGCGGCCGCGATCGGGGTCCTCGTTCGTCATGCACTTGATCTCTATCTAAAGAGCCCTTATTACCTTGACCATAAGCTCCCTGCGAAAAAAAAGTAACGTGAAACAGCTGATTCTTCCTCTTAAATATGCACCAGCATTTGAACAGAAGGATTTTATTGTTTCTTCCTCAAATCAAGATGCTTACCTTTGGCTATTAAAATGGCCTGATTGGCCGAAACATTGTCTAACTGTTTATGGTGAAAAAGGATGTGGTAAAACCCATCTTTCCTCTATCTGGCAGAAAAAAGCAGACGCAAAATATATGAGTAGTGCAACGTTTAACGAGCTGCCTTTACAGGAATTGATGAAGGAAACGCCTTATTTTGTGATAGATGATGCTCATTTAATGGATGAAGATGAAAAGCTTTTTCATCTTTATAATCACGTTGTGAATGAAAACGGTGGGCTACTTTTATTATCTGAAACACCGCCGGCTCATTGGAATAAGGCATTACCCGATCTTCAGTCTCGGTTAAATGTGATTCCAGCTGTTAAGATCAACTCACCTGACGAAGAGTTATTGTTGCACGTTGCGCAAAAAAGATTTTCTGACCTTCAGATCAAAGTTGACAAGGATGTCATTCTATTTTTACTGAAGCATGTAGATCGCTCTTTTGAAAGTATTCACACGTGGATTGATTTACTCAACAAATCAGCCCTCATTCAAGGAAGGTCGATTACGATTCCTCTGGTGCGGGAGTATCTCCTGAAGGAACAGGGGGCTGGAACCGATCAATAATTTTTCCTTGCCACCAATCTAGCTCAGTCCAATCGTCAATAGGAAATTCAAAACCAACAAGAGTTGCTGGCGCGAAGTTTTGTGCAATGTCTTGAGGAAACTCTTTTGCAAATTTATAGGCTGCGAAAGCAATGCCAGGATTGTGGCCGATATAAAGAACATGCTTCCATTTGTTTGCAATATGATGGAGGTGATTTAAGATTTGATCTTCGGTGCAATTATAAAAACTTTCGGCAAGTTCAATATCTTTAGTGCCAACATCAGGTCTTAAAAACTCTAAAGTTTCCCGGGTTCTTAATGCGCCCGAGCACATGACAAAATCGAACGTTCTTTTGTTCTTATGAAGATATTGAGAAACAGCTTGAGCTTGTTGTCTGCCTTCTTCGACAAGCGGTCTATCGTAGTCAGCGAGTCCACGATCACGAACGTGTGAATAAGCATGGCGTAAGAGATATAATATTTTCATAATAGTATCCTATCAAAAACAGGGGCTACTTGGAAGGGATAGATTCTGTTAGAGTAAATTATGGAAATCGATGATCGACTTAAAAAAGGCTCCGTATACATTGAAGAACTTACTTTGTGTCAAGTTCGTTTAATCCTCAATGCGGCCTTCCCGTGGATTGTACTCATTCCACAGAAACCAGACATCGTTGAATTAATAGATCTTTCTCCTTCAGAGCAAACTTTGCTTATGCATGAAATTGCTTTGGCGAGTCGTGTTATGAAAGGCGCTTTTCAACCTGATAAACTGAATGTAGCCAGCCTTGGAAATATGGTACCTCAATTGCATGTTCATGTCATCGCAAGGTTTAAGGATGATGGTTCTTGGCCAAATCCCGTTTGGAAAAGTGGGATTGAAAAAGGCTATAGTGAGAAAGAAAAAAATGATACAATCAATTTATTTAAGGAGTTCTTTACAAAAATTAAATAAGGAATAATATTTTGAAATCAAATCTAATCAAATGGCTGCCTCTTGCAATTTTAGTGGCGATATTTGCCTTATTTTATCTCTTGGGTTTCAACCGATATTTTAATTTTTCCTATCTTCAAGATTCACACGCGACCCTAAAGCTATGGGTAGACCAAAATCTACTTATTGCATTGGTTGGTTTTGGTTTTGCATATATCATTGTCACCGCAACTTCCCTTCCCATTGCCGCATTTCTAACTATCCTAGGCGGATTTCTTTTTGGTCCCTATATCAGTCTAATTCTTGTAGACATCTCTGCAACTGTTGGTGCGTCCATTCTCTTCTTAGCGGTTAAGACATCGTTCGGGGAAGTGCTCAAACAAAAAGCAACGCCTTGGGTAAAAAAGCTGGAAACTGGCTTTAAGAAAAATGCTTTTTTCTATCTCCTTTTCCTGCGTCTTATTCCTGTTTTTCCGTTTTGGGTTGTGACTCTGGTGCCGGGACTCTTGCGGATTTCTTTGAGAAACTTTTTCTTCGCAACGTTAATCGGAATCATTCCGGGGACATTTGTCTATGCCCTCTTAGGAAATGGTTTAGGTGCTTTGCTAAAGCAGGGGGAAAAACCGGATTTAAGCATTATTTTTGATCTTGAAATTTTATTGCCCATTTGCGGGCTCGCCATACTGAGTCTTCTGCCTATTGTGTATAAGAGGTTTAAAAAAAATGAAAAACCATAAGGTTGATATTTGCGTCATTGGAGCCGGGTCGGGAGGATTGAGCGTGGCGGCTGGTGCTGTTCAGATGGGCGCTTCCATTGCTTTAATTGAATCAGGTGAAATGGGGGGAGACTGTCTCAATTATGGTTGCGTTCCTTCAAAATCTCTCATTGCAGCCGCAAAAAGGGCTCACGTATTTAGGACATCTGATACTTTTGGAATTCAGTCTCATGAGCCAAAAATTGATTTTAAAAAAGTTCAACGGCATATCAGAGCTGTGATCAAGGCGATCGAGCCCAATGATTCGGTGGAACGCTTTGAAGGTCTCGGCGTTAAGGTGTTTCGAGGCAAAGCTGCTTTCCGTACAGCTCATGAAGTTCAGATTGGCAAAGACGTCATTAAGAGTAAGTATTTTATTATTGCAACGGGGTCGTCTCCTGCTATTCCACCCATTCCTGGTGTTGAAACCACACCCTATTTCACCAATGAGACCATTTTTGATTTAAAAGAAAAACCCAAGCATTTGGTTGTTGTAGGTGGAGGTCCCATAGGATGTGAATTGTCACAGGCATTTGCGCGTCTTGGCGTAAAGGTTTCTTTGATAGAAATCCATAGGATCCTTGGGCGGGAAGACCCTGAGGTTGTCGAGGTTTTGCGCAAGAAAATTGTAAAAGATGGGGTTGAGCTTTATGAAAATGTTCAGGATCTATCCTTTGACAAATTAACAGTGAAATTAAAACACAAAGGCAAAAGCCTTTCGTTAAAAGGATCACATATTCTTTTAGCAACCGGAAGGCGACCAACTGTATCGAATCTAGGGCTGGAAAAGGCAGGGGTGACTTATTCCTCTCGCGGGATTAATGTGGATGCGAGGTTGCGCACATCTAAGAAGCATATTTTTGCCATTGGGGATGTCATCGGTGGATATCAATTTACCCACATGGCAGCCTACCACGCGCAGATTGTCATAAAAAACTGTGTGTTTCACCTGCCCTCAAAAGTAGATTATCGCGCTGTTCCTTGGGTGACGTATACAGATCCAGAAGTAGCCCACGTGGGGATATCTCACCTTGAAGCTCCACCAAAATGTAAAACGTTAGTATGGACTTACAAGGAATGTGATCGGGCTCAGGCAGAACGAGAAACGGAAGGGTTTATCAAAGTCACAACCGATAAAGATGGCCGCGTTTTAGGCACGACGATCATTGGTGCAAATGCAGGTGAGCTTATTCTTCCTTGGGTTATGGTGATTCAGAAGAAAAAGGAAATTAAAGCCTTAACTGATGTCATCGTACCTTACCCAACGCTTTCGGAAATCAGTAAAAAAGTGGCAGGATCTTATTATACACCCCTTCTTTTTTCACCGTTCACAAAAAAAATTGTTCGCTTTTTAATGAGGATATTCACATGATTGAACCTTATGTGCGCCCCCTTTATCAGGTTGTTTTTGGAGATCCGCTTGCTAAATATATTGGTAAAAAGCTCTCGCCTAATGGTGTGACGGCGTTAGGTATAATCACGGGCTCTCTGATTTTACCAGCCCTCTACTTCAATCTCCAAATCGTGGCTTTTATCCTGCTGTTACTGTCAGGTATGTTTGATACTCTTGACGGAACTGTCGCGCGCCTTTTTGGGAAAAGCACTTCTTTTGGAACGGTGATTGATATCGTAGGTGATCGAATCGTTGAGGTTTGTATTATCATAGGGCTTTACTCAGTCGCTCCCGATGCACGCGCTTTGGGAGCATTGTTGATGCTCGGTAGTGCTTTTCTTTGCGTAACAACTTTTTTAGTTGTGGGAATTTTTTCTGAAAACGATTCAAACAAAGGTTTTCATTATAGCCCAGGGTTGATGGAGCGCCCGGAAGCTTTTTGTTTTTTTGGGGCCATGATTCTGCTGCCTGATTTCTTTTTTGCTTTTTCACTGCTTTTCACAGTGCTTGTATCTTTAACAGCCTATATCAGAATTGCTGAATTTAGAAAGATAAAAATTTAATCAAATTAAATTCAAT
>CAYYRQ010000014.1:0-52044 GCA_964474215.1 uncultured Alphaproteobacteria bacterium | reverse complement strand
TACAGGTGGTGGTATTAAAAATGCTTTGAGTTATTTTGGAGAAAAAAATTTTTTTTCTATTAATTGTTTTAAGTCTAGGAATATTGTCTGTTAAAGCTGAAACAAGTGTTGTTTTTCCGCTTGATTGTGGAGCACTTAATATTAATACTCTACCGCGCGCACCACTATCATGATCATCATTATTATTGCTCATAGCGCAAACATCTTTGACATTATTGAAAAGCAACAAAGCTCCTACAAAAAAAAAGATTTTAGCCATATCAATTATTTTTCTTTCCGACGTTCTCCACGCTCTTCAGTAACCATCATACATAATAAATTTATGGGAGGAAATCATTTTTAACATTATGCGTTTTAGCCGAGATTACACTGCAGCATTTAATTCATGATTCATGAGTGAGATTAGGCGCTTTGCAAAAAGTTGAGCATTGTCAACAGCCTGTCCTTAATGCCTATCTACACAGTACCTGTAAAGTTATAGGATTTGCATGAACACAAGCACCCAGAGCCCTAAAGAAGAGAGAATCTGGGTCATGGCGTCGATTAAATCTAAATGTATATTCTGCGAGATATTGATTCAAATATTTTGCCTCAACTCCATGGTGCGTTCCAAAAATCCAAGACTTTGCATTAGAAATGAATTTGTGAACCCATGGCAGCCAATGATCCAGTGTCTCTTGATTTGAGCCAATAACCTGATAATCAACATCCACATTGGGAGTGTTGCAAACCGAAATATATCAGTCAAATGCCTTATGATTAAGCAATTGATAAAAAAGATATGCGGTCAAATTTATAGAGTCATCCTTTCAGATTGCAACACTCCCATGATAATTTACTGATACAGGTTCATAAAACGTGTTTCTTGACTAAACGTCCTTATTGTGATGGATATTCAAGTTTCATCCCTTCGTCTTGGAATCACCGTTCAATTCCGACCGGATTAATCATAACTTCAGACCTCTCCTCCGATGGATCAGAGATCTCTTTGCCTTTATTCTCTCCCTTCTCTTCGGAAGAACTTCCTCGAACTGTCCCTGCAACCTCTTCCAACCCTCATGCCAAATGAACTTAAAAAGTGGCTTTTTAACAGTTCAACTAAATAGACGTTAGATTTCTCACATGCCTCCATGGAGTTAATCCAATTTTTTGACCACACATTTTCCTTTTAGAACAGGAAGGGTCAGGAAAAAAGACTCAATTTACTGCTACCTATATGCTACCTAGGGATTTTTCTAGCAAATCTACTAGCTTAAGAAACCCTTTACCCTTATGGGGCGAGTGATGGGAATTGAACCCACGGCCTCCAGTGCCACAAACTGGCGCTCTAACCAACTGAGCTACACCCGCCATAAACGATGTACCTGTCTGATGTAATCTAATTCCCATTCTTTCGTCAAGTCTACCTTATTTTAATTAATGAATTTTTTTCTGGAAATTATATAAAATTCATCATAAAGTACGCTCCAGAAATAGCGAAAGAAATAAAGCATGCAAACAGTTTTACTCGTCATACACTTAATTATCACAGCGTCACTTATTGGCGTCATTTTAATTCAAAGAAGCGAAGGTGGAATGGGCCTTGGTGGTGGAACAATGGGTGGTCTTATGACAACCCGTGGGTCAGCCAACTTGTTAACCCATACAACCGCCATACTCGCGGCTTGTTTTTTGGCGACGAGTCTTGGTTTAGCCATTCTTGCAAGCCAAGAAAGCCGACCTTCAATGATTTTAGACCAACCATCTCAAAATAATCCAATTCCAACTCAATAGGAATTTTGAGATCACTGGAGAAAAAATTGGCACGATTTATTTTTGTCACAGGTGGAGTTGTATCTTCCTTAGGAAAAGGAATTGCTGCCGCTTCCCTTGGGGCCCTTCTCCAAGCACGGGGATACAAAGTTCTTCTTCGAAAGCTTGAGCCCTACATCAACGTTGACCCAGGAACCAT
Organism: uncultured Alphaproteobacteria bacterium; assembly: GCA_964474215.1. Classification (GTDB taxonomy): domain Bacteria; phylum Pseudomonadota; class Alphaproteobacteria; order UBA9655; family UBA9655; genus UBA9655. The sequence goes on along the minus strand of CAYYRQ010000014.1, from coordinate 50,093 downwards.
GAACCCCTTCCAACATGGTGAAGTTTTTGTCACCGATGATGGCGCAGAAACGGACCTGGACCTTGGCCACTACGAGAGGTTTACAGGCGTTAACACTACCCAGTACGATGCTGTTTCAACGGGAAGAATTTACTCAGATGTTATTGCGAATGAGCGAAAAGGAAAATACCTCGGCGCAACCGTTCAAGTCATCCCCCATATTACAGACGCGATTAAAAGTGCAATTTACAAATCTTCGGAAAATGTCGATTTTGTTATTTGCGAAATTGGCGGAACAGTTGGCGATATTGAAGGCCTCCCCTTTTTAGAAGCTATCCGCCAACTCCGAAACGAACTCGGCTATAAGCACAGTTTGTTTGTTCATTTAACGCTTGTTCCTTATATACCCACGGCAGGTGAACTAAAGACAAAGCCAACCCAACATTCGGTGCAAGAACTTCAAAGTAAAGGTATTCAACCGGACATCCTTTTATGTCGTAGTGATCGAAGCATTGGCTTGGAAGAACGCAGAAAGCTCGCGCTCTTTTGTAACGTCAAACCTGATTGTGTGATTGAGGCCTTGGATGTTCAATCCATATATGAGGTTCCCATAAGCTACCACCAGCAAGGGCTCGATAGCCAAGTCTGCAAGCATTTTGGTTTAGAATCCACAACATCTCCTGATCTGTCCATTTGGAATGAAGTTATCGAAAACATTACACGCCCTGAAGGCGATGTAACCATTGGCGTAGTCGGAAAATACACCGAGCTCTTAGATGCTTACAAATCTTTGCATCAGGCTCTGATTCATGGCGGCATTGCTAATAATGTGCATGTTAATATTGAATGGATCGATGCTTCTGAAATAGAGAATGGAAACAAAGCATTATTAATGGAAAAACTCTCGCACCTCCACGGCATCCTTATTCCTGGTGCTTTTGGCGAACGCGGAGCCGTCGGTAAAATAGCTGCCATCCAGTATGCGAGAGAACATAAAATTCCATTTTTTGGTATTTGTTTCGGCCTTCAAATGGCTGTTCTTGAAGCCTTGCAAAATGTAGGCGGACACAAGGATGCAAATTCAACGGAATTTGGCGAAACGTCAATGCCTGCAATCGCTCTTATGACCGAGTGGGCCAAAGGCGACGATGTCCAAAAATACTTTCCTGGTGGGGACCTCGGCGGGACCATGCGTGTAGGTGCCTATGAATGCCTTCTTGCTGCTGATTCCAGGGTCCGCGACATTTACAACGCTGAAACCATCTCAGAACGGCATCGCCACCGTTATGAAGTTAACGGCTCATATGAAGACGAGCTCGAAAAGTGTGGACTCTATATTGTTGGTAAAACCCAGGACGGGCTTCTCCCTGAAATTGCAGAGAGAAAAGATCACCCCTGGTTCATTGCTGTTCAATTCCATCCTGAATTTAAATCAAGGCCGTTTAAACCTCATCCACTTTTTGTTTCATTCATTGAAGCAGCACTGAACCAAAACAGACTAATTTAAGGAGTTCCTATGATTAAGCATATAAAGATTGGCTCATTGACTGTCGGAAACGACCTCCCTTTTACACTCCTAGCCGGTCCATGTGTTTTGGAAAGTCGGGCCCATGCCTTGGAAATGTCTCAAGCACTCTTTGAAATGACCCAAAAACTTGGAATTGGATTCATTTATAAAACCTCTTTTGATAAAGCCAATCGCACCAGCATCAAAGGAGAGAGAGGCATGGGTATGAAAGAAGCCCTGCCCGTCTTTGAAGAAATCAAAGAGAAATTCGGCTGTCCTGTTGTGACAGACGTTCATGAGCCAAGCCAATGTGAACCTGTGGCAAAAGTTGTAGATGTCCTCCAAATCCCTGCATTCTTATGTCGCCAAACTGACTTATTGCTGGCGGCAGGAAAAACAGGATGTGCAATCAATATCAAGAAAGGCCAGTTCATGGCGCCTTGGGACATGAAAAACAGTGTCAGCAAGATTGAATCAACCGGAAATCATAATATTATGGTCTGCGAGCGCGGCGTTTCGTTTGGGTATAACACCCTTGTATCTGATATGCGTTCCCTGCCGATCCTCGCTGAGATGGGGTATCCTGTTGTGTTTGATGCGACTCATTCTGTTCAACAGCCTGGCGGGAAAGGCTCATCAACCGGTGGACAAAGAGAATTTGTTCCCGTACTCGCCCGATCTGCCATATCCGTTGGAGTCGGAGCGGTCTTCATGGAAACCCACCAAGATCCAGATAACGCGCCAAGTGATGGACCAAACATGGTTCACCTGAAAGATATGCCTGAGCTTCTTGCAACCTTGCAGGCTTTCGATAAACTTGCAAAATCTAACCCCTTGTCTATTGCATCCTAGAGGAAAAAAATGAGCATCATTATCGATATACTCGCCCGCGAAATCCTGGACTCACGAGGGAACCCAACCGTAGAAGTTGAAGTCGAGCTAGAGTCAGGAGCCAAAGGACGCGCAGCCGTTCCCTCTGGCGCTTCGACAGGCAAGCATGAAGCCATCGAAAAGCGGGATGGAGACAAAGATCGCTACAATGGCAAAGGCGTTCTTTCCGCAATTCAAGCTATTAATGATGAAGTTTATGAAGAAATAATTGGTCTTGAAAGCTCAGAGCAGATTCAACTTGACCAAGCCCTTATCACTTTAGACGGCACGGAAAACAAAGAACGACTTGGTGCAAATGCTTTACTTGGTGTTAGCCTCGCAACCGCAAGAGCTTCCGCTCAGGAATTACAGCTTCCTCTTTACAGATATATAGGCGGCGTTTTTGCGCATACTCTCCCTATTCCTCTCATGAATATCATTAATGGTGGTGCTCATGCAGACAATCCCATCGACTTTCAAGAATTCATGATCGTTCCCCTGAATGCTCCAAACTTCAAAGAATCCATAAGGTGGGGCGCGGAAATTTTTCATGCCTTAAAATCAAAGTTATCAGAAGCGGGCTTTAGCACAAATGTTGGTGATGAAGGTGGCTTTGCCCCTGCCCTTCCTTCGACACGAGCCGCTCTTGACTTTATCATGCAATCCATTGAATCAACAGGGCTTACACCTGGCGAAGATGTTGTATTGGCCTTAGATGTGGCAGCCACAGAATTTTATCGGGTAGGAAGGTATCATCTCGCTGGTGAAAACAAAATTATGGAATCTGACGAACTCGTCCAATACTACGCTGACCTTGTTAGAGAATACCCTATTCATTCCATCGAAGATGGCATGGCTGAAGATGATTGGCACGGTTGGCAGCTCTTGACTGAAAAACTTGGCCAAGAGGTTCAACTTGTAGGTGATGACCTCTTTGTCACCAACCCAGCTCGCCTTTTGGAAGGCATCGAAAAGGATGTGGCAAATAGTATTCTCATTAAACTCAATCAAATTGGGACATTAACCGAAACTATTGAAACCGTAGACCTGGCCCATCGCCATGGCTATACCTCCATAATCTCCCATCGATCAGGAGAAACAGAAGATACCTTTATCTCTGACCTTGCCGTTGCCCTCAATTGCGGACAGATTAAAACAGGATCTCTTAGCCGCTCTGACCGATTGGCAAAATACAATCAGCTCCTGCGCATTGAAGAAGAACTCGGGGAACAAGCCGCCTTTGGGATTTGATATTTTTCCCTTGAACTTATTCCTTTTGTTTAAGTGAAAATAAAGCTGGCCCTTCTAATATAAACACGCTTCGTATTACTATTATACTACCTTGTTATTGTTTGATACATCTCGTGAACACCTTCTATATTTATAATGTGTTTACAAGTATATTTTGCAAAGTATAAATTTAAATTATGTGAATTCATTGAACGTCCGTTCCTACGTTTTCAGGCTACCTCTTTCTACTGGTGTCTTCCTAGGAAAGCGTATGCATAGTTTTTCATAGAAAAACTATAGCATTGCTTGTCTGAGGATCTGGTCAGGCCTCTAGATTCTCGAGTCAAGAAGTCCCATTCATTTGCGAAGCAAATGAAACTCTTCTAGCCCAAGAATGACACCCTTCTATTGACGTCATCTTCGCGCAAGTGCGGGAATCCATTTGTGCGTTAATCCTAGATTGCTGACTTCGCAGGAGTGACAAAGGAGGAGCAGGAAAGGCAACAAAACTGAAAGGGCTTCAGGGAACGTAGAAGAATACCAAATAAAATGTCGCCACTTGGACGACTGTAAATTATTCCATCTCGACGCTAACGGTATTGAGCGTAGAAAAATATTTTTTAAGAACATTTATGATAACAAAATCAAACTTTTGAACAAGTGAAGCGGCTTCCTGATCATAGCAAGAAATTGAGATACCTTGTGAAGAAGGGAAAGAAAAGTTGAGCTTACAATCCCATAGTTTCATGACAACATCTGCACCCATCATACTCATAAGCTCGGTGCAAACATATTTCCATAGAGGATCATCAATCTGGTAAATACATTTTTTAGCTAATAAATCAGAACATTCTGTTGGGCTAGATTTTGAGAAATCTTGAGTAATTTTACTGTTTAACATATAGTGCCTCAACTTGTTTAACAAAGTTTCTAACTTAAACTTTAGAAATGAACAGAGTACATAGGGGAGGAATGAAGTACTCTGTTCAATCTCAAAAGGTACATAAACCAAAAAACCAAACAGGGAGGAAACAATATCTAATATCTAGTTTTACGATATTTTATATCTCAGAACAAATCAAATGTTATTCCTGCATACCTGAAATTCATATATCGCATACATCTATCTATCTAATTGTTTGTACTTATTTTTTCCATTGCAGCGCTTCATATAGTATTTGTGTTTTTTGAAATCTCATGCCTTCCCCCACTTTGTATATTCAGAAGTGATCTGAAGATGTGAGTATGAGGAAATTAAACAAAGGATTGCCTTGTCAGGACAAAGTAATACAGTTCTTCTCTTAAATACCCCCTCACCTGCCTCTACGGTGCGTCCTTTCCGACAAGGGGAGAGGTTTAGGTTTCAAGTACAAAGTCCAAATCAATTCGTAGGATGTCATCTTTGGGCTAAAAGGTACTTATTTGCAAAGCAAATAATTAACCTTCTTGAACCGAAGATCTCTATCAAAGGGATACTCAGGTAAGCTATAGTAATGTTTTTCTCAAAAAAACCATGCGCTTTCCAAGTATGACATCCACGTCTTATGACATTCCACCAATGGCACGCTAGTGTCCGGGGGAAAGTTTGAGAACTAGATAGAAAGCAAGGGAAGGTAATGTGTTGAGGTTATACATGGTGATAAAAGACTTACATTTATCCTCATGACACTTCTTTTGAAAAACCCTGTAAAACCTTAACCTCTCCCCTTGTGAGAGAGGTATAATTGTGGCAGCTGCACCACTGCTATTTCAAGGAAATAAATTATCCCCGGACACGCGTAAGCAATGTCAGGAATCCAGGAACCCTCAGAAAATGCCGCTACTTAACGGCTTATCACATAAATAACGCCTTCAGACTTTTACTGAGCCGTAGGCAATTTAACCAGCATGTTCAGAAGTATACGAAAGCCTTCCTTTGTTATAGGTTGTTCAGGAGATTCACGTTTAACCGCATAGACTAATGCTTTTGCAGCGTACTTTCTTTTTTTCTCACTGGTCGTTAACTCGAAAGCTTCCTCACTTAATTGGGCAACGCAGGGATAGTCCTCATTATTAAATTTGCCAGAGTGATGTTCAGCATAACGTATGCCGCTCTCTAAATAGGACAAACGAAGTGAGCATAGCTGTCGTATCTGTTCATCAGTATCCTTAGGAGCATTTGGGTTGGCCATTTTCTCTGCAGATTTTTGTTCGGCAAGTATCATAGCAGCTTTTTGATTGGCAATTACTACGTTGATGTTGTCTTCACCCTCTTGACCAGCTGCGACAAGCTCATTGTATAGGTTTGCACTTCGGGTATAATAGCGCGCTTTGTCAGAGAGATCAGTCGCAGCGTCACCCATTAAGAGAATGATTTCAGCAGCAAAATAACGCTGATTCATAAAATCATCTGGATAAAGATTGACTTTCTCTGCGAGCTCAAGAGCTTGTTTTATATATTTTTGTTTAACGCTTGAATCTTTCGTACTCTGAACGAGTCTTAGGTGAGCTCCCAATCCATGGCCATAAGATAAATTGCCAGAAACTATACTCAATCCCTCCATCCTTGTAGGAAAGGATAACTCATCAGAAGAGAGCCCAAATTTCATTATATGTTGGCTTAAACAATAATATAGATCGGCTTCGACTTTATCGTAACGCACTTTCAGCAATGGGTCCTCGACTTCCAGAGAAAAGCTCAAAAGCACATCAGTAGCATATCTATACTGTCCTAACGTTATGTGTTGTGAATTATCGGGTTGAAGTGCATAATTGCATGCATTTTCTATTCCCTCTATATAGCCTTGGGGGTTGTTCTCAAGGCCTTCTTTCCATGGAATGCTGAACACAAGAGGATATCCACAGAGTTCATTGGATTTCGCGGCAATTTGGATTCCTAAATCCCTGATCTGTTCAGAAACGAAAAAATATTCATCATCTTCTGCAATATGCATATCCATTAATGCCTCTAGAACTGATTTATAGTTTTGGAGAGTCGGATTCCATTCTCGCTCTGGAGCGAAAGCAAATTTCCACACATCGAAAACGTTACAGAATGGCCCAACAAAGATGTCCCGATCTACGCCAAAAAAGTTCCTACTATATGCTTTCGCCTGTTCCAGGCCAACCGAAGCTAGTTCAAGAAAGTTCTCAAGGGTACTCTGCTTCATTTTCGCAATATGATGGGGTATGTATGCTTCATCTTCTGAATCATATGAATCAGATGAATCAGATGAATTTGAACTAGGATGATTCTTTCGTTTGAGGGAGTTCGTGCCCGAGTTCAAAAAATCGCCATCGTTATCATCCATTGCATGCCCTAAGCCAGGCAGAAGCAAAACTATAATAATGAGCAGCAAACCTGAAGCATAGAAAGTTTTTTTAGAAATAAACATAAAACTCGAATCCTTCAACATTTTATTCATTAATCTTTTTATGTCTGTTTACTTCATTAAGTCAACATAAAAGAGAATTGCGAGATATGTTTAAGGAAATGAATCGCCGCATGCGCGCACCAGTATCCGGGGAGAATAAAAGGATGGCATTCCTGCGTAGGCAGGAATCCAAGACAACCGATTGCGTGAACTGCCCCACGTCGTATTGCTCTTCGCCATGACGTTAATGAGGATGTATACGAATTATGTATCCCTTACAGTTGCGCGGAAAGATTTTGTCCCAGCAAAGCAATCCATTTTTGAGATTCCCCAGATATTCAGGCTTGAAAACACAAACATAAGACAAACGTACAAATGGATCCCCGTTTTCACGGGGATGACGACAGAGAGAGTGGGGATGACGTCTAAATGAAGGATGCCATTCCCGTTTTATTCTTGTCATTCCAGCGAACGCGGGAATCTAGGGCAACCTCACGGATGGATCCCCGTTTTCACGGGGATGACGACAGAGAGAGTGGGGATGACAAGAATGAGAGCGGGGATGACAGCAGAACTATTCGCTATGCAGCCAAAGCTTTCTGAGCTTGCTCAACTACCTTCTTAAAAGCACCCGGCTCATTCACAGCGAGATCCGCAAGAACCTTACGATCCACTTCGATCCCTGCTTTATTCAAGCCACAGATGAATTTTGAATAGGTGAGCCCATACTGACGGCTTCCCGCGTTGATACGTTGAATCCAAAGCGCCCGGAAGTCACGCTTGCGATTCCGACGGTCACGATAAGCATATTGTAGTGCTTTCTCAACCCGTTGAAGGGCAATACGATAACAATTCTTTGAACGCCCGCGATAACCTTTTGCGAGCTTTAAAACTTTTTTGTGACGTGCTTGTTTTGTAGTACCACGTTTTACATGTGCCATAGCTTACTCCTCCTTACTTAATACCATAAGGCAGGAAACGCCTTACAATTTGAGCATCACATTCATTCATGATTGTGGTGCCGCGTGCTGTTCTTCTCATTTCAGGGGAGCGCTTGCGCATTCCGTGTCGTTTACCGGCTTGGCCCATAATGACCTTCCCGGTTGCAGTCAGGCGAAAACGTTTTTTCACACTGCTTTTTGTTTTCATTTTGGGCATTTTAACTCACTTTCATATAAAGTTTCACATTCTAGGTCGGCATGCCCGGGTTTTTCCCTCGCCTAGCTAGAGATAAATTGATCTATATCAACAACTGCTTCATTTGGCAACCCAAATTCGAATCTTGTTTGTACATGCCGTTAACTTTTTCCAAAGGAATTATAGGGTATTATTAAGTACAACGAATGAACGATGTAACATGAAAAATCGACTCATAAAAAAATATATTGCTTCTCTCACTTTTGTTCTCCTTTTTTTATGCATAAATTCCGTGCATGCCGAATCTTCCCGTATGACGGTGTCTAAAGATACGAAGATTAACTCCCTGCTTGGGGTCTATGTCATGGAAATCTACAACGTTGATTTTTCAAGAGACTCTTTCAATACCGTTTTTTGGTTATGGTGGATCTACCCTGATAAAAACTATAAGCCCTATGATTCCATTGAACTTGTAAATGCTCTTGAAGAAAAAAAGGCTTACAAAGCCCTTGAAAAAATCGGTGATTTATATCGCGCCGAAGTAAAAGTCATGGCTCGTGTTGCCCAAGATTGGGACTTTGTCAATTTTCCATTTGGCAAACAAACTATTAAACTAAGGTTCGAAGATGCCCTTATGCCCCATCCAAATCTAACACTTATCCCAGATAAGCGAGATAGTGGAATTGCAAAGAAATATATCGACGGTTGGCGTGTAACTGATTTTAGAATCGAATCAAAAGTTAAATCTCTTGATACAAATTTTGGCTATCCAGAGAGCTATCAGGAATCAGATTATTCGAGCGTTACAGCTTATATTGATATTGAGCGAAACCCCATCTCTCTTCTGATTAAGTATTACATTGGTTTTTTTGTTGCTATATTTTTATGCATTATTCTCTATTTTATTCGTACAGACCGCCTTGAAGTACGAATGGCCATTGTTTTAGCCTCTACGTTTTCAGCCATAGGAAACAAATATATATTGGATCGAATTCTTCCTGATCAGTCCCAGATTACTTTTTCAGATAAGGTTCAAATTCTTACCTTTAGCGTCATCTTGCTTTCAGCAATGTTTTCAACTCTCACTGATCATTTGAAGAAAAATAATCATCACAGAGCAGCTCATATTGTAAACACTACTTTGGGACTTGGCACCAGCCTTGTCATTATCATTTTTCTAGCGCTCTTTATCCATCAGGCAATGAATGCTTCATAAAATTGATTAGCAACTCTATACGAAGAACATGATCTAAATCAGCTCTTGCTTTTGTTAACTTTTTACAAAGGAATCATAGGGTATTATCGTATAAAACAACGCACGATATACAATGCTAAAGCGACTTACAAAAACATATATTGCGGCCCTGTTTGTCAGTCTTCTTTTTTTGTTTGCATTTCATTTGCATGCATCCCCTCCTCAACCATTAGCTCAGCAAGAATCTCCTATCCAGGCCGAACTAGGGATATATGTTATGGAAATCTACAACCTTGATTTTTCGAGAGACTCTTTCAATGCGGTATTTTGGGTTTGGTGGGAGTATTCCGACGATGACTTTAAACCATATGATTCTATCGAACTTGTGAACGCCCTTAATGAAAAGGTTGAACACAAATACTTTAAAAAAATGGGAAAATCGTATCGAGCCGAAGCAAAATTGATAGCCCGGGTTTCGAAAGATTGGGACTTTATCAATTTTCCATTTGGTAAACAAACTTTGGAGATAAGCTTAGAAGATGCCCATTTACCATATTCAGCACTCAAACTTTCGGCAGATAAAATAAGTAGCGGTATTGGCAAAAAAAGAATTGAAGGTTGGCACATCACTGATTTTCGGATTCAATCAAAGATCACAGCACTCGAAACAAACTTTGGAAGATCTTCGCAAGATCCTGAAACTAAATTTTCCAATATCACTGCTTATATTGACATTGAGAGGGACAGCTCTCCGCTGTTAATGAAATATTTCATTGGGTTTTTTGTTGCCATCTTTTTGTGCATTATTATGTACTTTATAGGCCTACAAGATTTAACAACCCGCATGGCGATTGTTATAGCAGCCGTATTTTCCGCTATAGGAAATAAATATATCCTAGATAACGTCTTACCCGACGAGTCAGAACTTACATTTTCGGACAAAGTCCAACTCTTAACCTTCGGGGCTATTTTATTTTCAGCCTCTTCATCAACACTGACAGATTACCTCGCCAGAAAAATAAGTAAAACCAGCGCCAAAACATTAAACGCCATTTTAGGGATAGCTACTGTCCTAGCAATCATCTTTTTTCTTACGCTTTTTATTGATCAAGCCATCAACGCCCCTCAGAGCAATTAACTTTTTTTTAGAAAAGAAGGAATACAATAACGTTATGAAAAATATAAGAAAGCTAGCATTTGTCATTTTATTTATAATCTCCTCTGTCTCGGTGGGATTGGGTCATCCCAGCGATGAAATGCCAGCCGTTCATCAACAACCAGGTCAAATTCAATCAACCTTTGGCGTATATGTCACAGACCTCTTTAATATCGATTTATCCAATAGCGCTTACAGCGTCGTCTTCTGGGCGTGGTGGGACTATCCTTCCAAAAAAATTATACCTCAAAGTTCGGTTGATCTAGAATATGCCATTGAAAAAAGAACAGATTTCAAAAGTGAAGATATGGTTGGAACATCATCCGTATCACAAAATAAATTTACAGCAAAAATTTCAAACCGCTTTTCAACCGTTGACTTTCCTTTTGACAAACAAACTTTAGTCTTAAAGTTAAAAGATGCAAATTTACCTTTAAGCGAGCTTAAATTCATTCCCGATACAACCAATAGCGGCATAGGAAAGCAGCACCTTGATGATTGGATCGTAACCGACTTTAGAATTGAATCAAAAACAGAAACGATTCATTCAAATCTGGGTTTGCCAACCAACAATCACTCTATGCTTTTTTCAAACATTACCGCATATATTGACCTTAAAAGAAGCAGCTTTAGCCTTTTGTTTACTCATTTCATTGGATTTTTCATTGCAATCATCCTTTGTTTCGTAACATTTTTTGACATTACAAATCGTGTGCATTATGTCCTAGGGTCCATTTTCTCTGCTATCGGAAATAAATTAAGCTTGGATTCGATGTTGCCGCTGCAAACCCAGATATCATTTAGGGATAAAATACAACTTCTTACCTTTTTTATCATTATCTTTACAGTTATCTTAGCGACAATTGCTAGACAGCCCCTGGAGAGTGGGAATATAAAAAGGTTAAACCAAACGCGCGTAATAGCCATTTGGGGCATCATCTTTTGCTCATTTATCTTGATCCCGCTCTTTATCATACAGGCCATGAAAGTAATTTAAAAAAGCCTCTTTTCGAATAATAGGGTTATTATCTCATACCTGATAACTATTGAAACCCCACCGGAAGAAATAACACTTTTTTTTCTGAGCTCGCGGCATAGAATGCGGACATGAAAAAAATAACAAAAACATTGCTTGCATTCGTCTGTTTGCTCACCTCTATTTCACTTGGGCAAAGTGAACCCAGCCCTAAAATTCCCTCTGCTCATTTGCATGCAAAACAAATTGAATCAATCTCTGGCATTTATGTGACGGATATCTTTAATATTGAGTACGCAAAGGGTACATTTGACGTTATTTTTTGGGCATGGTGGGACTTTCCAGCAAAAGACTACATGCCTCAAAGTACCGTCGAGCTGGCAAACGCATCGAAGCAAGAAATGGACTTTAAGCATGAAGAGATGATTGGACAAAAATATCATGCAAAAAGCAAGTTTACAGCAACGGTCGCCAACCACTTCAATGTTGTAAATTTTCCCTTTGATAAGCAAACTTTAGTCCTTAGCCTCAAAGATGCCAATTTACCTTTGCCTCAACTCAAATTCATACCAGACAAAGAAAATAGCGGCACAAATATCGCCCATATTGAAGGATGGGATATAACCGACTTTAGAATAGAATCCGAAGTCAAAACACTGAACTCAGGTCTAGGCTTGCCCAGCAAAGACCACATGACTCAATTTTCGAGTATTACAGCCTATATTAGCCTTAAACGGAGTAGCTATAGTCTTCTTTTTACTCATTTCATAGGCTTTTTCATTGCCATTATTCTTTGCATCATTACCTTTTTTGACCTTATAAACCGTGTTGATTATGCTTTAGGAGCTATTTTTTCGGCTATTGGTAATAAGCTTATCTTAGACTCGATATTGCCGATGGAAATGCAGCTTACGTTCAGTGATAAGGTACAGGCTCTTACATTTTTGATCGTTGTAATCACTGCTATCTTGGCAATAATTGCGGGACAATCTTTCGAAAATGGAAATATGCAAAAAGCAAAACGTATTAAAGTTTTTGCTGTAACAGGCATATCTATAAGTTCTCTCTTGCTTATTCCACTCTTTATCCTTCAAGCCATGGAAGTCATTTAAAATAAACCTGGTGTCTGCTCCCTTCTGAGAGGAAGGAGGGACTGTGCCTTACTTAAACTAAGCTTACAATTAAGCTTGTATGGATGACCTGTCCAACCATGGATTATCCCCTCGCCGTTCTCCATACCGACAGTGAGCATTATTATTTGGTACTAACACAATTTCGATTGGTCTAGATGCAAACTTAATACCTTCTAAGTCTGGGGAAACATATTTATGCCAGCCCTTTTCTTCGGTAGAAATATTAATCTCTGCCTCCATTTTCACTTTGTCCGCTGCGGGACAAGAATATGTTGTTGTTAATATCTTCGACATGGCTTGTTCCTCACGATACTTGTTTATTATAATTGTATCGGATATTTTTTAAATATCGTTAAAGCTATTAAGCCTCGTCAGCAGAAATATCAAACAACGCAAACAGCGACTTCAAATTATTGAAGAAAGCAGGGTCAAAGTGTCCTTTACGGTGTTTTGTATGTTTTCTATGCGTACCTGTTGTAAAGTGCTCATCTGTTCTTCGGTTGTGGGCCACAACACAAATGCCACTTTTTGTGTTTCCAATGATAACTTGGTTATTAAAGAAAGGATCGCTGAAAAGGTTTTCAAGCTTTAAACGATCAATATGTTCGGCTTTTCCCTCTTGAATATCTCGGATAAGGTTTAGTGAATTTGGTGTAGGACGTATCTTATCATTTGACTCAGCTTCAACATCAAGTTGTTGTTTCCGAATTCCAGCTTGTCTGAGCTGCTCCCGAATAAACTTCACATTGCGAACTTTTTTTTCATTTGGCTGAAACGTACAACTTGCCTCTAACTCTGAATCATAAAGATCAAGGTTGTCATCCTCTTGACTATCGCTATCGTCGTCATAAGAACCTTCTTCTTCATCACTTGTTGAGTCAAGAGAGGATACAAAAGCATCATTAGTAGCAACGGGTTCTTCTAGCTCTGAGGCAGCAAATGAACTTTGGATCCCTTTATTTTCATTACGATTTAAAATTTTCTCGAGATCGTCTTCCGCATCTGCATCAAAGTTTTCATTTTGTTGCTGGTATAGTCTTGTTTTTTCCAAGAGCGCCTTAGCCTTTTGGTTACCACGGGATGCTGCTTTTTCCAGCCAAAACAGAGCCTTATCTATGTCCGTTAATTCTTCTAAAAACGTACCTAAATAATGTTCTCCAAGGTAAGCCATAGCATTAATGTTTCCCAATCGCGCTGCATCCAAAATGATATTAAATCCCATTATAACGTGTTTGGGATCGGGCAATTCAGAATAGGCCATTCCTAAAAATACCCTTGAGATTAAATCTCCATGTTCGGCACCTTTTTTAAAATTTTCAATAGCCTTATTAATATTGGCCCCTTCTTCCATTTGGCCTTTTCTCCACATTGCTCCTATCTTTTTATAGCATTGATAATGTCCTAATTGGATGGCATACTCAAAACATTCCCTTGCTTCTCTGAGTTCTTCTCTCGAAGGATTTTTCTTGACAGTCGTCAGAGATTCTCCTGTAAGTTGCAATCCTAAAGTACTATCAAGGGCTGCGGCCTTCCTAGCTAACGCCAATGCCTGATCTGAGCTTCCAGGTTGATTATCCCATCCGTGATAGATAAGGATAGACGCTCGCGCCATACATTCTGGATCTGATTGTTCAACGCCTTGCATCAAGAGATCATAGGCTGCTTTTTTATCTGGTTCTTGGCCCTCAAATCCAAGTTGAAGCAAGTATGCAGCATTTAAAATGCATTCAGAATCCCCTGCTTTAGCACCAAGTAAATAATAATGCAGGGCTGCTTTTTTATCTGGTTTTTGATTTTTTAATCCAGTCTTTAGCATTTCGGCAGTATTTCGAATACAGTCAAGTGCACCTAAGTCTGCTCCACGTTTAAAGTAGTGAAAAGCTTGTTTTTTATCAGGTTTATGACCTTCAAAACCGTACCAAAGAAGGATGGCTGTTTGTTTAATGCAGTGGAGATTACCTTCTTTAGCGCCCATAAGATAATACTGCAATGCCTGCTTTTTATCTGGCTTATGACCTTGAGTCTCTTTCATCAGATGGTCGGCCGTATTTATTATCGCGTATAAATCCCCCTTATTCGCATATTCTTTCATCCATTCAATAGCTTTATTTGGATCAGCGGGCTGTCCATCAAAACCATCGTATAAAAGAAGTGCGGCATTACCACCAGCTTTAATATGCCCTAAAGCAGCGGCTTGAACATAGTGTGCAAAAGCTTCGGCACGATTGGGGGGTTGTCCTTCAAAGCCACTCTCAAGTAAGCAACCTGCGTTATGCAGGCAACTTGCTCTGTATCTTTCGTCTTGGCCTGTCATTGAACCGCCCTTTAAATATAATTCGAGAGCTTGGCGTTTATTGAGTGACTGTCCGTCAAATCCATCTTCCAACAGGCTTGCAGCCAAATATGTGTAACGAAGAAATCCCTTCTCAGCGCCATATAAATTAAGCTGTAGGACACGCTCATTATGGCGACCTTCCGTATTCTCTTCAGGATCCAATATCATATTAACATTTGTCAGTGAACTATCGAGTACCTTTGGGTCTGTTGGATTTTGATCTAAAACATCCAAATATAACTCGAGAGCCCTTTTATGATTTTTGAGAGAGATGTCTAATTCCCCCGTATACATCGTGGCTAGGATGAGTTTGTATAATTCATTCTGAGGAAGTGTCCTTCCAAGAAGGAGAGCGTTTTCTAAAAAAATAACCCATTCTTGAGGAGGGAGATCTTTGGCATAACGCTGATTAAAATATTGGACAGCATCCACATTGAGCCAATCGACTGCTTTTCTCAGAAAAGATGGACCAAGGACTTTTATTGCTGAAAGCTCAGGCATTTCAGATAGAAGCCAAGCATCAAGGAAGGGGCGTGCATAGTTTAGAGGCTCCCACCTAGCTATAAATTCGTCAATGGCTTGATCTCGTTTTTTGTGATTATTCAAATGATTACGAACACGCACTAGAAAATCAGAAGTCATCTCGGGATTGTAGTCAATATACTTTTCGACATATGTTTTGGCTGCGGGGTGGTTTCGGTTCGCTGCAAGACAATGCCATTTCGTAACTTTTCCTTCTGGAAACTGTTGTGCCTTTGCCCATAAAGCCCATGTTCTCTTTTCGGTTAGGCCCTGCTCTAAAAGGGAGTCTGCGGCAGTTTCATCTCTTAAATCAATTCCAAATATTTGTTTTGTGTAAAACCCATAGAGTTTTTCTTGAGCCAGTTCATTGCCACGCGCTGATTCCTCACTAAGGATGTCTTTTATTTTTTCAGCATCCAGCTCTTTTATAAGAATAGCTTTGTTTAAGGCAGGCATGTCTAAACGGGGATTCGAAAACTCATGCGGCTTGGTGTAAAAAGGTTTTTTCCACTCATCGTTTAATTGCGAGGCAGCTTCATTTTCGGGATGTTTCGTTTGAGCTTGAACATATCCTGATTCAACCCGTTCATCCGGGTCCATGGCTTGAGACGCATTCATAACAGAAAGAGCCAGTAGGATGGCAGAGGAATACAAAGGTGACTTCATAACAAATACTTTTACATAAATTAACTTTATATAAGTATATATAATTTATATATGAAAATTTTCAACTTAATTTGTTTTTCACGTAAATTATATACGAAAGATACATTCGTGGTTTTTACACTTCGAATAAGTTAAGGACCTGACTTACAGCCTCCACAAGGGGCGTCCCCGGCCCAAAGATAGCCGAGACACCCTGACGATGCAGCAAATCATAATCTTGCGGAGGGATCACACCGCCACAGATCACAACGATGTCCTGGCCCCCTTCCCTTTTCAGGATCTCCATGACCTTGGGAACAAGGACTTGGTGCCCTGCCGCTTGGGAAGATAACCCAAGTACATCGACTTTCTTGGCTATGGCCGCATGGGCTGCCTCTTCAGGTGTCTGAAACAAAGGGCCTATATCAACGTCAAACCCAAAATCTTCGAAGGCCGTTGCAATGACTTTAGCGCCTCGGTCATGGCCATCCTGTCCAAGCTTGGCAATCATGAGTCTTGGTTTATGGCCGGTCTTTTGGGTAAAAGCATCTACGCGGTCTTTGACCTTTTTGATTTCATCATGCTTTTCGCTATCGTACATGGATCCATAAACCCCATGAATGACATGGGTCGGGGCCTCATAGCGTGTAAATACTTTTTCAAGGGCTTCAGACACTTCACCGACCGTCGCCCGTGCGCGCATCGCTTCAATTGCAAACGGCATAACGTTTTCGTCATTTCTCTCTGCAGCTGTCTTTAAGGCAGCCAGTGCTTGCTCAACTTTAACAGAATCCCTTTTTTCCTTGATCTCATGAAGCCTTTGAATTTGCCGCTCACGAACTTCGGAAGCATCAATATTTAAAATTTCCATGGGTTCTTTTTCAAACACGTATTTATTGACCCCTACAATGGTTTCTTTGCCCAGATCAATTCTTGCCTGTTTTTTGGCAGCTGACTCTTCAATGCGAAGCTTAGGCATCCCTTCTAGAATTGCCTTTGTCATTCCCCCCATCCCTTCAACTTCGTCAATCAGGGCTTTGGCGTGTTGTTTCAGGCTTTGGGTCAATGATTCAACGTAGTAACTTCCCCCCAAAGGATCTATGACATTGGGTATACCTGTTTCTTCCGCAAGGATGAGCTGGGTGTTTCGAGCAATTCTTGCCGCATTTTTTGAGGGAAGTGCCACCGCTTCATCGTAAGCATCCGTATGCAATGATTGCGTACCACCGAGCACAGCTGCCATGGCTTCAATGGTTGTGCGCACAATATTGTTCAAGGGATCATGGGCAGCTAAGCTCACGCCAGAGGTTTGGCAATGTGTTCTCAGCATTGAGCTTTGGGGATGCTTTGGGTTAAACTGTTGCATCAGCTCGGCCCAAAGAATGCGTGCCGCACGGAGCTTCGCAATTTCCATAAAGAAATTCATGCCAATTCCAAAAAAGAAGGAAACGCGAGGTGCGAAGGCATCTATATCAAGGCCACGACTAAGGGCCTCTTTCACATATTCCAATCCATCGGCCAGCGTAAAACCAAGTTCTTGGACCGCTGTCGCTCCCGCTTCATGCATATGGTACCCTGAAACGGAAATCGAATTAAACTTTGGCAAGTTTTGAGAGATGTATTCAATGACATCCCCTGCCAGCCGCATACTTGGCTCAGGCGGATAGATATATGTATTCCGGACCATGAACTCTTTGAGGATATCATTTTGCATGGTTCCCTTGAGGTCAGCCTCTTTAACGCCTTGCTCTTCAGCGGCAACAATAAAGGCGGCCATAATGGGAACCACTGCGCCATTCATGGTCATAGAGACACTCATTTGATCGAGGGGGATCCCGTCAAAAAGAATCTTCATATCCTCAACCGTATCAATAGCAACACCGGCTTTACCTACGTCCCCTGCGACACGCGGATGATCCGAATCGTACCCACGGTGTGTCGGTAAATCAAAGGCAACGGAAAGGCCATGTTGGCCCGCTTTGAGGTTGTCCTTGTAAAACTGATTGCTTTCTTCAGGCGTTGAAAAGCCTGCATATTGGCGCAGCGTCCACGGACGATTCGCGTACATCGTGGCGCGTGGCCCTCGGAGATAGGGAAATAGCCCTGGAAAGGACTCGATATGCTCCAGATCCTCTAAATCATCAGAAGTATAAAGTGGCTTAACGCACACCCCCTCAGGTGTGGTCCAATTAAGCTGATTTAGGTCATCGCTTTTAAGCTCGGCCTTTGCGCGTTTTTCCCACTCAGCTCTGGACATGGAGCAAGCCTATTTTGTTTAGATTCTGATGCCGTAATAGCTCTCAATCAATCGCTTAAGCTCTTCACTTTCCCAATCAAGGCCTCCTTCAAGACGTCCAAGTTCTTTACCTTGGGCATCTAAAAAGATAGCCGTCGGAAGTCCTCTTCCACCAAAAGCACCTAAGAGTTGGCCAGAGCTATCAACGTATGGATCAAGATTGTTGTAACTATTACGATCCAGGTAAGCGCGAACAACGGGAATTCCACCGCGATCTTGAGAAACTGAGACAACTTCCCCGCCCTGCGCTTTGAATTTTTCAGCAAAGCGGTTCAACGTTCCCATTTTTTTGACGCAAACAGGGCACCATGTCGCCCAGATGTTCACGATGGTTGGCTTACCCTTGAACTGAGAAAGAGTCATGGTTTTATCGTTTCCATCAACAAACGAAACTTCCAATGGGCTAGAAGATGCGGGTGAAAAGAATGCGGCCCTTACACAACAGTAGTCTACCCATACAGCAAGACCAACGAAAAAGCCGACAACACAGCCCGTTATAATTAGATTATCTTTCTTTTTCCAAAAAGACATGGTATCTCCAATATAGTTAAGTTTAATTACATAATATGATAAACCTCAACAGGATACAAGATGAAGACATATATATTTCCTTTATTTGCAATTCTCTCCCTATCAATGGTTGGTTGTGGCCGGAAAGTAGCCCCTAAACCCCCTTCAGGTGTGGAAGTTATATATCCCAGCAATTATCCAGCGCCAAACTGTCCTTCTTCTGCCAAGCAAAAAAAGAAGTCGGCGTTCCAAACAAGAAAGAAAAAGAGTAAAAAGTCGCCGAACAAATAAGGTAAGAAAGTCTGGCTGCTTTAATCTGCCGACTGAGGTCGCATCGAGAGGGGTTCGATGTAATTTAACTTGATGTCAGTTTTAGACTCAATCTTAAATACCCCTCACCCGCCCCTTCGGGACGACCTTTCCCACAAGGGGAGAGATTATAGTTTTACAAGCTTTTGAAAGCGTGTGTCATGTGTATAAATGTAAGTCTTTTTTCGCCATGTATAACCTCAACACTGCGCCTTCCTATGCTTTCTATCTAGTTCTCAAATTATTCACCGGCCAATACTGCGCATGCGCAGCAATGATAAGGAAAAGAAGCAGAGATGGCGTCTGTTCATAGCCTAGGGGTTAGAGAACATGTAAGCCTTAACTGCGAAGCAGCAAAGGCTGGCGGAGGGGATGGGATTCGAACCCACGATACGCGTTTCCACGTATAACGGTTTAGCAAACGGTTAAAACGTTGGACTGATAACAACTGACAACAAAATATATCAATCAATTCAATATGTTTTGTGATTCTAGTTATTACTGACAACTCTGGTTTTTTGTCATTTTTTACACGCAAATGTCCCATGAGTGTCCCATGAATTTATTGTTAGCGACCTCGCTCTAGAGATGTAAAAAGTTTCCCCTGACTTTGGTCTATGCGGTTTTTATCTTAATATTTGATACTTTAGCCCTGCCCTAGTAAACTTTAAAATAAGCTTGAAATATTCCGATAGTTCCAGGAAAGCGATAAAATAGGAATGACGCCAATATATATTGGCAAGGGAAAATCTTATAATATTGGATTATTTTGAAGAGGAATATCTAGTTACGTTCATCATCCTGGAAATGTCTTTGCACCCAACTTCCCATCTTATTATATTTTTCCTTTTACGATGAATGAAGCCTTCATTCTTAATCCTCAAAAACAGAAAAATATCCAAATCCTTCGAATAAAAACGCTCAAAAGAAAAAAGAGGAAATGGTATTATTTTGAAAAGGTAGAAAAAATACATTGTGAGTTTTCAAAACACTGAAGAGTTTCTATAGTCCAGAAATTTTAATTTAACTCAAATTTGCTTAACAATCGGCTTTCGTATTCTTGAAATATCCTAGACTATAGATTAACATACAAGAGAGTTTAATTATAGAAAGCTTCCAGTATGTCGCATATGCTTCAAAATTCTGTGCTTGAATCATCCAAATCTTGCATTAAATCCGAACCAATTAAATATACAAAACATGAAAACGAAACTTGGGCGTATTTATACAAAAACCAAAGAGAGAATTTGACAGATTTAGCCCATCCTAAACTTCTTTCCTATATCGATGAGCTTGATTTTCCCAAAGATGGAATCCCTCAACTTCATGATGTTTCAAAGACATTATACAATAAATCTGGATTGCAAATTTCAAGGGTTGAAGAATTAATTGATGCTACAGAATTCTTTGGTCTTCTTTCTGAAAGAATATTTCCTTCAACTGTCTATATTCGTTCTAGTTCAGAACTTGCTCTATCAAGAGACCCAGACGTTTTTCATGAGCTTTTTGGTCATTGCCCAATATTGCTCGATAAGAATAATGCTGAGTTATTTCAAAAGTTTGGGAAGATAGGACTTCAGCTAGATGAATTGCAACAAAAGTTTCTCCAAAGACTTTTTTGGTTTTCATATGAAACAGGTCTTGTGGAAGTAGAGAATGGCTTGAAAGTTTATGGAGGTAGCATGATGTCATCAATAGAAGAGTCACGTTACGCCATAGAAAGCAATACAGTTCCACGAAAGGAGTTTAATATTCTGGATGTGTTCAGGACTCCGTATCGTGCTGACATTATTCAAGGTATATATTTTGTAATTAGAGATTTTAAACAGCTATACACCATTTTAGAGGATCCTGATCATGTTAAGCGTTCGATGGAGGAAGCCTATAATTTGGGTGAATTTCCTCCGTTGTTTCCTTTGAGTAAAAAGTTTCAAAAATACATAAATCAGAATATATGCAAATCATCGGCTAAAGCTTCATAGCCAGACATAGAGCCATGAATTACAATCTAAGTCATACAACATGCTACCTCTTCCCAGGTCAAGGAATATTAGAACCAGCAGATATTTTAAGTTATAAAGATGACCATACTTTTCAAAAAAGGTACAGTGAAGTTAATAATATTTTATATGAAGACGTGCTTGCATCTTATTTTAATGGAAAGATTAGTATTAATGATACCCTGCTTAATTCCATCATAGTTGTCCTTCATAGCATCCTTTCTTATGAAAAATACATAGCAGAGAATCATGAGGACATTATAAAGTGCCTTGCGGGCTTTAGTATTGGTCAATTTACTGCTCTCTATATTTCTGGGGTTCTCTCTTTTGAGCAACTTATTCTCATGCTAAGCTATCGATCTAAACTTATCGAAAACTCCTTAAGCTTAAAGGACACGGGGATGCTCTATGTTATAGGCATTAAAGAATCCCTTCTAAGCGAACTTATTAATGATATTTACGCTCAATTCCCAAGCTGTTTCATTGGCATAACTAATTTCAATGCCCCAGGAAATTATACTGTTTCTGGGCATAACTCTTGTTTACAGCTCTTATCAACAAGATTAAGCGAAGTTGGGGTGAAATTATGTGGTCGAGTTTCAATCTCTGGAGCACGGCATTGTCCTCTTTTAAAAACAGAAATTGAAGCTTTCAGTAATTTTATGAGTGACTCTATTTCCTTTTCTGCCTCACAGATTTCTATAATTAGCAATTGTACTGCCCAATATCTATCTGACGACCCTACGGAAATTAAAAATGACTTGCTTAACCATCTTGTAATGCCTGTACTTTGGTATCAGTCGATTCAAACTGCTATTTTAGAAGGTTGTTCTAAGTTTATTGAATTTGGAAACAATGAAATGCTTTCGAAATTCAATTTTTTTATAGATCGAAAAAAAATCTCAATCTCTTACAATTATAGGTCCTAAATGTGTGGAATAGCCGGGTTTGTTCTTAATAAATCAAACAACATAGATTGCAAGCTTGTTTTAAAGGATATGCTTTCTATGATTCATCATAGAGGTCCGGATCAACAAGGAATTTATTATGATAATTTGAGTGGTTTGGCTACTGCAAGATTAAAAATTGTTGACCACGTCAATGGGAACCAACCATTGCTTGATAATTTATTAAGGTATGTCATCAGTTTTAATGGCGAAGTCTATAATTATCAATCTTTAAGAAAAGAGCTCATCTCTTTAGGATATAACTTTAGAACAAAAAGTGATACCGAAGTCGTTTTATATGCATGGATAAAATGGGGCCACAGTGCACTTGAAAAATTTAATGGCCCTTTTGCTCTTGCAATTTATGATAGATTAACAAACAAACTTTTTCTTGCTCGAGATAAATTTGGGAAACGTCCTCTTTATTATACGTCTACTCAAGATGGTTTCTTTTTTTCATCAGAGTTAAAAGCGTTCCTTGCCATACCTAAATTTAAATTTAGTTTTGACGAACATAGTTTATCATCAATAATAGGAATGTGGTGCCCATATGATAATTTGACAGCCTTTGATAAAGTGTACAGTCTTTCGCCAGGTTGTTTTGCAAAAATAACGAGCGCTATACCTAAAATTGATAGATATCATTTCTTAAACTTGCATAGCCAGTACGTTGACTCTTCTTTAGAAGAAGCTGCTTCAGAAACTCATAAATCACTAACAGATAGTACTAAACTTCGAATTCCTGAAGAAGAAGATTACTGCCTTTTATTAAGTGGAGGGTTAGACTCAACAATACTTGCATCTATCCTTGCTAGTGAGAAAAAAAGAACCCTCAGAACATACGCTATTTCGTTTGACGACCAATTCTATGATGAGAAAAACAAACAAGAAGAGGTTAGCAGATATTTTAAAACTGACCACCAAACCATCCAGATAAGCAATGAAGATATCATAGATAATTTTTCAGATGTTGTATGGTTTACTGAAACTCCTCTATTTCGAAGTGCACCAATTCCTATGTATCTTTTGGCACAGCAGATTAAAAAAGATGGTATTAAGGTAGCTTTTAGTGGAGAAGGTGCTGACGAACTTTTCTTAGGATATAATATATTTAAAGAAACAAAATTAAGGTCACTTCTTTTTGAAAGCCGTTCAGATCCTTTCGTCAAAAATGAAATCGTTAAATTATATCCCTATCTAAATATTTTTAATAGTTCATCCATTGACAAAACTTTAGCGTTTTATAGTCAAACAATACAAAATCCCAATGATGATCTCTTCTCTCATCAAATTCGTCTAAAAAATAATGAATTCTCTAAAAATATTCTTATGAACAAATTTGAAGGGAATGAGACTTTTAAAAATTACTTTTATCAAGTTTGTCCAAATTTCTCACAGTTGAAACCTTTACAAAAAGCTCAAGCTATAGAGATAATAACTTTACTTTCTGGATATTTATTAACTTCTCAAAGTGATAAAGTTTTTGGGGCTAATGGAATAGAGAACCGCGTACCATTTCTCGATCAAAGCATTTTCAACGTAGCCGTGGGAATTGATGAGAAGCTAAAATTAAACAAACAATTTATAGAAAAGCATGTACTCCGACATGCTTTTCGCAATGATATTCCTGAAAGTGTGTACAATCAAATCAAGACTCCTTATAGGGCACCAAGTTCTCTAATCTTCAAACATAACCAGGACAAATTTTTAGAGGAGGCCTTATCAAGGGATAAATTAGAAAGTATGAAAATCTTTAATACTAATTTTTGTCAAAATCTTGTGAAGAAAGTTTTCTTTTCACAAAGCAACTTGTTAAGCCAAAGGGAAGATCAAAGCTTCATGTTTTTATTGTCTCTTAGCATTTTATATGACCAATATATTTTAAGAAAGAATCCTCATAAGCCCTTCCAAGGAAAAATATATGAGATAAATGGAGCAGCTTTAAAAACCATAGGTTCATTATGAGCACACGTCATTCAAACGATATCGCTATTATAGGAATATCTGCAAAATTCCCCGGAGCAAAAAACTACCATGAATTTTGGAGCAACCTTCAGAATAAAAAGGTAAGTGTAGAAGATTTATTCAAAAAAAGATGGTTTAAAATTTACAATGAAGAATCTCTAGTTGAAGGAGCGCAAAACTGGTTAAAATATGGTTCTTTAATAGAAAATCCCTATTGTTTTGACAATGAATTTTTTAACACACCTGAACAAGATGCAATTTATATTGATCCACAACAACGCCTTTTGCTTGAGTTAACATGGCATTGCTTGGAAGATGCAGGAATTAAACCAAAGTTAGTATGTGATCAACCCATTGGTGTTTTTATTGGAGCGTGTAACTTTGATTATAAAGAAATCCTCGAAACGAAAGATGATAGTGCAAAAACAAAAATAGCTCTTGGAACAAGCCAAACATATCTCGCAAATCGAATCTCCCACTTTTTAAACATCCATGGGCCAAGTATTACAATTGATACGGCTTGTTCTAGTTCACTTGTTGCCGTCCATTATGCATGTGATGCTCTAAAAGCGAAGCAATGTAAAGCAGCTATTGTAGGTGGGGTCAATATTATTTCAAGTATCAATAGGCACAAAGCGTTTGGTGAGTTAGGTGTTTTATCTCAGAAAGGAATTTGTTCCCCTTTTGATGATGCTGCTGATGGTTATATAAGAGGAGAGGGTGCAGCTTTATTAATGTTAAAGCCACTAGATCAAGCTCTTCTTGACAAAAACAAAATACATGCAGTTATCAAAGGGAGCGGTACCAATCATTCAGGGCAATCTAAAACTCTTACTTCATCTAATGCTCAGGCTATAGAACAGCTAATGAAGGAGACCCTGAAAGTGTCTTCACTTACAAGTAAATCAATTCAATTCCTAGAAGCTCATGGTACAGGAACAAAGCTTGGGGATCCATTAGAGTTATTAGCTATTTCAAAAGTATTTGGCAAAACAAAAAAGGGGCCTATTCATATTAGCTCAGTAAAAGCTAATATTGGACACTTAGAGCCTGCTTCAGGTATAGCCGGTTTAATAAAAACGATTCTGTGTATGAAAAATTGTCTAATACCAGGAATGCCAAACTATAAATCCCTCAATCATCATGCTGAAAAATATAAAGAATCATTTAAAATAAATACAGAAAATGCAAAATGGAAAACAGATCAAACTGATGGAAACCAAAATCTGCGAAGAGCTGGAGTTACCTCTTTAGGAATTGGGGGAGTAAATGCTCATGTTATAATAGAAGAATATATTGGTACTCCAAACAGTTCAAAAAATTCAGTCAAACATGATGAAAAACTTCCTATACTTATTTCTGCTCAAACAACAGAAAGCTTGTTAAATCTCCTAAAAGAATACCAGCTATTTACTGAGAAAATGCTAAATAGCAATTCAAATCTGCAAGTTAACTACTTAGCTAAAAGTATATTGCAAACAAGGGAAATAATGAGGTTTAAGTGGGTTGCTTTTCCTAATAATCTTTCAGAACTTAATGGTCTTATCTCTTCTTTTCTTACAGAAAATGAGACTAATGGGATAATCACAAATTTAGATAAAGCATTTTCATTAGATAAGTTGTCACAGCATTATAATAAACAACAAAAATTGTACTGCGAGGATATATTTAAAAACGACGGGGAGCATCTTGTAAGCTTAGTAATGGATCAGAGCTTAAAGCAACTACCTTTACCTTCTTATTGTTTTGATAGTTGTGAGCATTTATTTACCATTGATTCAAAACCCGGTGTATCAAAGGTTACAAGCGAAAGTAATATCAAAGTTAGTGCTTCTTCCGTCTCCGACTTTTTAATGCAAAAACTCAACAAGATTTTAAATACTTCCTTTGATAAACGTCACATTTCTAGTAGTTTAGTTGAACTTGGAATGGATTCAATATCATTTGCCGATCTTTTGTCTGCGATAGAAGCAAAATATGGGCTTTCGATTAATGTAGATGAATTTTACTCAAATTTAAATTCTATTGATAAAATTATAAAATACATAATAGAAAAATCTTCTTCAAAGGAGAATGTTCTTCTTCATCAAAACAAGTCGTCTCCTCAATGCCAGAATATAGAAGAGCGACCTGAAGAAAATATTGCCTCTTTTGGGACCCCTAAGGCTAGTCAAGAGGAGTATGATAATTCAGAGCTTATTCATACATATACTAAAAAAACAAAAAAATCTCAAAACGTAACTCAAAAGCTACGAACTCAACTTGCAGATATCCGGGCCGTAACGGGCTTCAACTTTCTTCAAAAACAAAGCCAATATCCACTTACATTTACAAAAGCGCAAGGATCAAAGGTTATAGATCTGGATTCAAATGAGTATGTTGATATTACGATGGGTATGGGCGTTCATCTATTTGGACATAGCCCAAAATTCATCACAAGTGCTTTAGAGACTCAGCTGCATTCAATGCATTCCCTGGGAGGAAGACCATCTCTACTTTCAGAGGCCGTCAAAAAGTTTTGCAAGCTAACTCAACATGAGCGTGTTTCTTTTTTTAATACAGGGACTGAAGCTGTAACGACAGCAATTCGTGCAGCAAGAGCATATACGGGGAAAAACAAGATTATTATGTTTGAAGGTTCTTACCATGGCCATGCTGATGATACTTTAATGAAGTTAGGAAACTCCGGTGAGGTAACGCCGAGAAGCATAGGCATCCCAGTTTCAAAGGCTGATAATATTGTTTTATTTTCTTATGGTGATGAAAGCATATTTGAATATATCCGGAAACACGAAAATGAAATAGCGTGTATACTTATTGAGCCCATTCAAAGTCGTAATCCTACTACTGTTCTTAAGTCTTACTTAAAAAAACTACGGGAAGATACATTAAAAAGGAATATTATCTACATTTTTGATGAGATGATTACAGGGTTTAGACTAAACTCTAGAGGCGCATCTGAGTACTTTGATATCACTCCAGACATAGCTACATATGGTAAAATCATAGGAGGAGGCCTCCCCATAGGACTTGTAGCCGGACGAAAAGAATACTTAGACATTATTGATGGAGGCTATTGGGATTATAATGACAAGAGCTATCCAAGTCCGAATATTATCTTTTCTGGAGGTACTTTTTTCCAACATCCTTTGACTCTTGCGGCAATGAACGCTGTTTTAAATGAGTTAGAAGCTCAAGGCCCTACTCTTCAAACAAAACTAAACTCCAGAACAGATTCTATGGTTCAGGAACTTAATCAAATCGCTAGTACTTACAAATCGCCTATTCAAGTTGAATCTTGCGGATCATTGTTCAGATTTAAAGTTCCGCCCTATTTAGATTCCTTTTATACGAGTATGCGACTCGAAGGAGTATATACTTTAAAACAATACAATTGCTTCATGTCTACAGCTCACTCTGAGGATGATATTAAACATATTGTAAGATGTTTCGAAAAAAGTGTTGCTCAAGGTGAGTCTACCGCTACGTCTAATCAAAATAAGTCTTTATTTTCTAATGCAAATAAATACGTTAAAGTTGCATTCAAAAATAAGGAAGCTAAGCAACAACTTATTTTATTTCCTCCTGCAGGAGCTCGATCACACATTTTTGATACTTGGGTTGCAGCTTTAAAAGACAAATTTGAAATTCTTATTATTGAGTACCCTAGAAAGAATGTAGACGGCTCTTTATCAGAGATTGATTGTGAGACTCTCCTTAGGAATATCGAAGCTGAGCTAGAATCAGTCATTAATCGCCCTAACATTGTTTTAGGCCATAGTCTAGGAGCTATGCTCGCATACTGTACAGTTTTGAAGATTGAACAGAATTGTAAAATCGTAGAAAAACCTAATGAACTAATTATTTTAGGGGAACCTTCTCCACATAACGTGCAAAAAAAATGTGAATCCTTCTCTTATCTAAACTCATATGAAAAACTCAATGATCTTATTATAAAAAATAATCTTCTCCCCAAGAATGCTCTTTCGAATAAAGCTTTTATGGAATATGCTGTTCCTCTCTTTAAACAAGATCTTGAATACTATAAAAGTTGCAATCTTAAAAAGAGCGACGTCATCAGTTGCTCTATACATGGGTATTTTGGTGACAAGGACTATACAGTTAGTCCTTCTGACATAGAAAAATGGGCTAGCGCTACAACAAATACCTTTGTTTATACGGTGCTTAATTCAGATCATAACTTAATACAAAATGGGAATCCTATTCTAGAAAATCTCTTCGATAAATGCGCCTAACATTAATGCTGTTAAGAAAGTAAGAGGTTTGTAATCCTGGATGAATATGACTGTATATAATATATCATCCCCACAACATCCATCTTTTTAAGAAGGCTGTCATTCTCGTTTGAGCTTATATTAAGATTTTTAAGAATAATCCTTAATTCCTTTTCATCTACTGGCAAGTCCTTGTTCATTAACTCGATTTCTTTGTTGAGATTTTCTATAGATTCTCCATCATTTCCTCTTGTCGTGCTTAAATTAAGAAGTTTTGCAGTCGACTTCATTATTGTTGCGACATGATTCGTAGCAAATAACACTGCCAACCAATAATTCCCTTTCTCGACGAGATACTCTGCGACTTGAATATCATTTTCAAATGCCTGCAACTCAGGGAAAAAATCATAAAGTATAAAAAGGTCTCCAGCTTCGAATAAATTAAAAGCACTTATGGGCAGTATATGACTATAGGGACACTCAGAAATTTTTGGTTTCCACCAAAAGTTTATTGAAATTGAGTCATCAAGAGAGCGAACATCATGCCACCAACCTGCAGGAATAAAAAGGGTCTCTCCAGGATTGAGAATAAGTTCAAATGACTTGGCATTTTTGAATTGAGGAAATTTTGTATAATCAACAGAATCAATGTCGGGAATTTGACTGAGGTGTGGGGCTCCTCTTGTTAAGGGTGTATGGCGATATAGGTTCTTTGTCTGAGAAGGGGGAAATAATCGAATACGTTTTTTTCCAAATATTTGGACCAAAAAGTTTTGTGATTGATCAAAGTGTAAAGGTGTCTTGTTTCCAGCTTGACCAAGCCAAAAGTTTATTTGACCTTTACCATACTCCGTAATTTCTTGGTTCCATATAGGTCGATCAAAATCATTTAATAGATTAGGAAATTCGTCTCTAATATCTTTTTGAGAAATATAATATCTTATATCTTTCTTTTTATTTTGAGTAATGAGATCAATTGCGTCATGTAAAGGCATTCTTCGGTAAAATGAGCTTCGGACTTCTTCCTCGTTATTTAATGAGTAAAAACAGTTTGCCTCAATTTCAATTATATTGTTTGGAAGAGTGTCCTTGAGGTAGCTTGGGGTCCATGAAAACGCTTTCCAGTGCAGTCCAGATCTGATGACAAGGGGCTTGCTTTTCTTTAAATATTCATCAATAAATTCATTAGGCGCTACACCCTGTTTTATTTCCACCATAATCCCCCTCTTGTAATTCGCAGGCCTTCAAAGTCACTTTTCAATGAAAGGATCTAGTTTAACTATGTCTTTTGATAATTAAATCCTCGATATTCGAGATAGTTGTAAGGCTATTCCCTGCTAAATCTTCAGCTCCGATTTCAATATTAAATTCTCTTTCTAAAAACCCAACTAGAATAACAAGGCCTTGTGAGTCCAGGATTCCCGATTGAAAAAGATTTATATCACTTTTGATTTCAGCGGTTTCATCAAGTAAAATCTCTTGAGAAAGAAATTCTCTAATAGCGTTTCTGATATTTTGATCCATTCTCATCATCCTACATTTCTATCGCATTCTCTGATTTATCATTTTTTATGTCAATAAAATTATATGTACACTTCTCTCTCCACCTTTAGAAAGGCACCACAAACTGAAAAAACATTTTAGTTTATTGATATTAATGAAGAGATATGTAGAATCATTTTTATTAAACTTAAAAATAAAATACGAACATCACATATGAGAAAATTAAATCGAATTGAACAGGTCTTTGAACAGACTACCAGAAATTTTCCTAACTCAGCAGCTCTACAATTTGATGATCGAAAAATCAGTTACTCCCAATTAAACGAGAAAGCAGAACAATTAGCACTTCGTATTTCTTCTTTCTATGCCGGAAAGGATGACCTTATTGCCATTGTTATGGATAATTCACTTGAAATGATAATTTCTATATTGGCTGTATTCAAAACAGGTAATGGGTACGTTCCCATTGATCCTGAATCCCCCAGTAAACGTATAGAGTTTATCCTTTCTGATGCACGTCCAGTTTTTATTCTCACCACCACTCAATATGTCGAAAAATTTGATTTTGCAGAATCGACTGTTCTCTGTATCGATCAAGAGAAAAATCCGAATTTTATCAATCTTAAGCCTCGAAATTTTAGAAACATTGCATATATCATTTACACATCTGGAACAACTGGGTGGCCCAAAGGAGTTTTAATCCCACATGAAAATGTAATTGACATTTTTGACTCTACGACAGGACTTTTTCGTTTTAATGAGAATGATGTTTGGACACTCGCCCATTCATTGTCATTTGATTTTTCAGTTTGGGAGCTTTGGGGTGCCCTATTTTATGGTGGGAAACTTATTATTTTATCCAAAAACATTGTCCGTTCTCCACAACTGTTAGCTCATACGATCATTGATGAAAAGGTAACCGTTCTTAATCAAACCCCTTCTTCATTTTCTCAATTAATTTCAAAAGGCTTTACTAAAAGTTCATATATACATAATTCTCTTAGATACATTATTTTTGGAGGGGAAAGCCTAAAACCTGGAACTATAAAATACTATTATGAAAATCTTAGAAATAATTTATCTCACCCAAAGCTCATTAATATGTATGGCATTACCGAAATTACAATTCATGCAACATATCATGAGGTTGACGAGTCATACTTTGATGACAAAACATATAGTAACATTGGATATGCCCTTCCAAACTCTACAATACATCTTCTAGATGATAATCGAAAAAAAGTTAAAATGGGTGAGGTTGGCGAACTCTATATTTATGGGAGTCGATTAGCCGATGGATATTTAAATCGTGAGGATTTAACACACGAGAGATTTATTCCTGATCCTTTCGGGGAAGGCCTTATGTATAAAACCGGGGACCTTGGTCGTTTTTTGCCGGATGGATCTATTGAATATATTGGACGTTCAGATGAACAAGTTAAAATTAGAGGTTATAGAATTGAACTTGGGGAAATCGAACAAACGATTCTTAAACACCCAGATGTCAGTGATACAGCCGTAACTCTTTTCGAAGACGATTCTGGACGTAAACAACTTGTTGGGTACCTTGTTCTTAAACACAAGAGTGATAGTGAGTCTTGCGTTTCTTCTCTTAAAGAGCATCTCGCTACTCACTTGCCTTCCTATATGCAGCTTTCTCATTATATCACTTTAGAATCTCTTCCTTTAACAACGAATGGAAAGGTAGATAAAAAGAAACTCCCTCAACCTTCTGCAGATACGTTTATTCGTACAACTCATTACCAGCCTCCCACGAATGACATTGAACAAATACTTGCTGCCATTTGGGAAGAACTCCTTAACGTTAAACCTATCGGTCTTCTTGATAACTTCTTTGAATGTGGCGGAGATTCTATTATCAGTATTCAAGTCGTCTCTAAAGCTAAACAAAAAGGTATTCAATTAACCGTTCAATCTATCTTCGATTATCCCGTTCTTGGCGAACTAGCAAAAGTTGCATCCTTAATAGATCCTCAAAATACTCAATTAATATCAAATGTTGATATTCCCATTAACAAACCCTTTTCTCTTACTCCTATTCAAAAGTGGTTCTTTGAGCAACCACTTAATAATCATAATAATTTTTGCCAAACTGTTCATCTCAAGCTCCATAGAAAAATTAATCCAACAACCTTAAAAAAGGCTCTCAAAGAACTTTGTATTCAACATGATGCTTTAAGGCTCCAGTTTATCCAATTAAAAAATGGAACCTTTGAACAAAAGTTTCTCTCTGTCGAAGATCATTGGAATCTCATTAAAGATGAAATCCTTATTGAAATAAATTCGAAAAATAAATCTTCCTACAAGCAACTTACACAAACAGGACTACAAAAATTAGATATCAATCAAGGAAAACTCTTAAATTCTTTCCTCAAAGAGTCTTCTTCAGGACAACAAGATCTTATTGTTGTTATTCACCACCTTGTGGTGGATGGTGTGTCCTGGAGAATCCTCTTAGATGACTTATGGTCTATATATAATCAACTTGAATCCGGAAATAAGGAGTTCAAACTCCATCATAAAACAAGTCCATATAGTATGTGGGCAAAACAACTTTCTGAGTATGCTCAATCAGAGGTTCTGAGCGAAGAAATAACTTATTGGGAAAAGCTCAAGAATATTGAGTTTGAGAAAATACAAGAAGGGAATGAGCAAAAATCTCAAGCTCAAGAATACCACTTAACTCTAGATGAAGAGACGACAAATAAACTTCTCTACGAAGTTCCCAAACAAACCAAAAGTAAAGTTGATGAAATTTTACTCACTGCTTTTGTTCAAGCATATCAACACGTCTTCAAACAAAAAGGGGTCTATTTAAATCTAGAAGGGCATGGAAGAGAGGAGTCGATAGCTGAAGGAGTAGATCTGTCACAAACAGTTGGCTGGTTTACAAGTATCTATCCAGCTTATCTGCATATTGACTCTCAAGAGGATACCACACAAAATCTTCGGGAGATAAAACACCAATTACGTCAAATTCCAAATAAAGGTGTTGGCTTTGGTATCCTAAAATATATGAAAGAGGATCCAATTACTCAACATATCCTCCCACCCCAAATCACTTTCAATTACCTCGGTCAATGGGTGTCCAAATTTAACCAAGCTAATTTCCATGGTGAAATAGCATCTATTGGGCTGGATGATGTAGGGAATAATGAGAAAAGAGTTTTTGATTTTGAAGTTAATTGTTTTGTAACAGACAATAAATTGAACATCCGCATAGACCAACTCTATAAATCGATAGATAAAAAAACGCTCGATTTTTTACAAAAATACAAAAGCCAACTCCAAATCCTTTTAGAGGCAGAAGAATACAAATCTACTATCACACCATACTTGCCAAGTGATTTTCCCAAAATATCCCATGATTTTTTTAGTACCGTTCAGACGATAGCAAACAAGATAGGAGCCATTGAGAGTATCTTCCCTCTTTCTCCTCTTCAAAAGGGTTTTCTCATACACTCTCTTAAGAAGAGAACGACTGATGAATATTGCGTGCAAATTGTTTTAGAAATGGAAGGGGAATTATATATTCAGACTTTCAGGCACGCATGGGAAGAGGTTATAAGACTAACCCCTGCATTAAAAATGAGGTTCTTTTCAGAAGGTTTATTAGAGCCTGTTCAAGCATTTCCTCTTAAACCATCGAAAATTTACTGGAAAAACATAGACTTTTCTTCGCTTGATACCATTGAACATCAATATGAACAGACGCAAATTTATATTAATAAATTACGAGAAAAGAGAATTAATATTGAAGGGGAAGATCCGAACGAATTCCATCTTTTGCATTTTAAAAACAACAGGTTTATATTTATATGGAAACATCATCATATTTCATTGGATGGTTGGTCTATCCATCTTATTCTGAATGATGTATTAACTTGTTACTCAACGCTGCTGAACAAACAACCTTTAAACCTACCTTTTCGAAGATCACCTGAAAATTTTCTAGCTCACCTTGCTCAACAAAATGAGCTAAGTTCTTTAGAATTTTGGAATACATATCTTGATGATTTTTCTGAACCATCCTTGTTATCTGAAGCTGTAAAAGTCAATATCAATAGTCATAAAGCTGGGTATGGAGAACAAATTTTTCCTATTCCTCAGTCATTGATGAATAATATAAAGCTATTATCACAGTCTCATAAAGTCACATTAAATAGTATTCTTCAATCCATATGGTCTTTCATACTCAGCCATTATTGCTCAAGGGAAGACATCTTATATGGTGTCGTAACATCAGGCAGGCAGGGCTTGATAAGTGATATTGAGAATATGGTCGGATGTTTCATTAACACTTTACCTTTTCGACAGAAAATAGATCCATCCTCTACATTTGCTGAGTTATGCTTTAAAACACAAAAAACTTTAAGCCATTGCCTTTCCCATGGGAACGTTCCATTAAATAAAATTCAAAGCCAATCTGACCTTAAAATCTTATTTGATACAATTTTTGTTTTCGAAAGCTATCCGGAGCTCACCCCCCAAAGTGGGGATACATCTATAAGAATTACAAAAGAATATTCAATTGAAAAAACTGAATACCCATTAACTGTTGCATTCATTAATAAAACAGATGCATACCTGAAATTGAATTATCAAGAAAATATTTTTTCACAAAGCTTCATTAAAACTATTGGTAATGCTTTCATGAATATCATGAATGAGATCCAAAATGATCTAGATATTAGTCTCCATGATATAAGTCTTCATGATGCATTGGAAATGAAGCAGATCCTGACATCTTGTAATGGTCCTAAGAAAACTCTTCCAGAAATAAAAAGTTTTTTGAGTCTGTTTTCTGAAAAAGTCAGAGCACACCCAAACACAAATGCAGTAATTTATGGAAATGAAAGCATAAATTACCAAAAACTTGATGATCTTTCCAACAAGATTGCTCGCTCACTTAAGAAACTTGATCTAAACCAACAACCGATAGCTCTCGTGGAAAAGAACTCTATAGAGCTTATTATAATGATACTAGGGATCTTTAAGTCTGGTAGCATATATTTGCCTATTGATCCAACTTTACCTTCCCAAAGAATTTCACAGATTTTAGAAGAAAGTAACTGTACTGCTATACTTACTAAAAGCTATTGTTCCAATTTTTCTCATAAGAAAGTTCTCAAATATGAAGACCTCATTAATCTCAAAGATCAATCAGATTGTGCCATAGACAATATTTTAGATGCCCATGACATCGCCTACGTGATTTATACTTCGGGATCTACCGGCAATCCAAAAGGGGTCATGATTAACCATTTAAGTTTGCTTAATTTACTCCTTTCCATGCAGGACCTATATTCTTTTTCTCCCTGTGAATCTTTTCTTTTAAACACGACAATTTCATTTGACCCCTCCATTTGGCAAATTTTATGGCCACTCATAAATGGAGGGAATTTGATTCTTACAGATAATGAAAATCTGCATGATCCTGAAACATTATGCGAACTTGTTCAAAAATATAAAATAAAGGTTTTCCATGCAGGCCCTTCCCTAGTTAAATCCATTACAAACTCTCCAAACGTTAGTAATTGTTCCACTCTTGAATTAATTATAGGAGGAGGAGAGCCTTGGACAAAAAATGTAATCACTAATTTAAATAAGAAGCTTCCCCATACAAAAATAATCAACGTTTACGGACCGACTGAGGCATGTATTCACGTTACAACCTGCCAATTAGATAAAAATACTGACATTATCTCAATTGGAACTCCGATTCAAAATAGTTCCATATACATACTTAATCATATGAACAAACTCCTTCCTCATGAAGGAATAGGTGAAATATATATTGGAGGCATTTGCGTCGCCGATGGATATTTAAATCGTGAGGATTTAACACACGAGAGATTTATTCCTGATCCTTTCGGGGAAGGCCTTATGTATAAAACCGGGGACCTTGGTCGTTTTTTGCCGGATGGATCTATTGAATATATTGGACGTTCAGATGAACAAGTTAAAATTAGAGGTTATAGAATTGAACTTGGGGAAATCGAACAAACGATTCTTAAACACCCAGATGTCAGTGATACAGCCGTAACTCTTTTCGAAGACGATTCTGGACGTAAACAACTTGTTGGGTACCTTGTTCTTAAACACAAGAGTGATAGTGAGTCTTGCGTTTCTTCTCTTAAAGAGCATCTCGCTACTCACTTGCCTTCCTATATGCAGCTTTCTCATTATATCACTTTAGAATCTCTTCCTTTAACAACGAATGGAAAGGTAGATAAAAAGAAACTCCCTCAACCTTCTGCAGATACGTTTATTCGTACAACTCATTACCAGCCTCCCACGAATGACATTGAACAAATACTTGCTGCCATTTGGGAAGAACTCCTTAACGTTAAACCTATCGGTCTTCTTGATAACTTCTTTGAATGTGGCGGAGATTCTATTATCAGTATTCAAGTCGTCTCTAAAGCTAAACAAAAAGGTATTCAATTAACCGTTCAATCTATCTTCGATTATCCCGTTCTTGGCGAACTAGCAAAAGTTGCATCCTTAATAGATCCTCAAAATACTCAATTAATATCAAATGTTGATATTCCCATTAACAAACCCTTTTCTCTTACTCCTATTCAAAAGTGGTTCTTTGAGCAACCACTTAATAATCATAATAATTTTTGCCAAACTGTTCATCTCAAGCTCCATAGAAAAATTAATCCAACAACCTTAAAAAAGGCTCTCAAAGAACTTTGTATTCAACATGATGCTTTAAGGCTCCAGTTTATCCAATTAAAAAATGGAACCTTTGAACAAAAGTTTCTCTCTGTCGAAGATCATTGGAATCTCATTAAAGATGAAATCCTTATTGAAATAAATTCGAAAAATAAATCTTCCTACAAGCAACTTACACAAACAGGACTACAAAAATTAGATATCAATCAAGGAAAACTCTTAAATTCTTTCCTCAAAGAGTCTTCTTCAGGACAACAAGATCTTATTGTTGTTATTCACCACCTTGTGGTGGATGGTGTGTCCTGGAGAATCCTCTTAGATGACTTATGGTCTATATATAATCAACTTGAATCCGGAAATAAGGAGTTCAAACTCCATCATAAAACAAGTCCATATAGTATGTGGGCAAAACAACTTTCTGAGTATGCTCAATCAGAGGTTCTGAGCGAAGAAATAACTTATTGGGAAAAGCTCAAGAATATTGAGTTTGAGAAAATACAAGAAGGGAATGAGCAAAAATCTCAAGCTCAAGAATACCACTTAACTCTAGATGAAGAGACGACAAATAAACTTCTCTACGAAGTTCCCAAACAAACCAAAAGTAAAGTTGATGAAATTTTACTCACTGCTTTTGTTCAAGCATATCAACACGTCTTCAAACAAAAAGGGGTCTATTTAAATCTAGAAGGGCATGGAAGAGAGGAGTCGATAGCTGAAGGAGTAGATCTGTCACAAACAGTTGGCTGGTTTACAAGTATCTATCCAGCTTATCTGCATATTGACTCTCAAGAGGATACCACACAAAATCTTCGGGAGATAAAACACCAATTACGTCAAATTCCAAATAAAGGTGTTGGCTTTGGTATCCTAAAATATATGAAAGAGGATCCAATTACTCAACATATCCTCCCACCCCAAATCACTTTCAATTACCTCGGTCAATGGGCTTTTGAAAAGAGCACAGACTATGAAGTTTTAGTTAACATCTCTGGGTCGACATTAATTGAATTGGATTACTTATCAACTCCCTGTGAAGTCGATATTGAAGTTTCAGAAAAAGAACTAAGCATTAGAATTAAATCAAATAATGATTTTTTCTTGGATAAGCTTTCTAATTTTTCTTTTCATTTTGGAGAAGCTATTAAAGCCTTATGCAACTCAAATTGGTCAAAAGAAAGCTTCTTTGACAAGGACATTACCACTAAAAAATATCCATTAACACCTTTACAAGAGGGTCTTTTCTCGTTTCATAAGATTAATCCAGCATCTGATAAATATTTAATCCAAAATATTATAGAAATTAAAGGACTTTTAAATAAGTCAGCCCTTAAAAAAGCATGGGAAAATGTGGTTCAAACACACTCAGCTCTTCAAGCTAGATTTTACTATAATCATGATGAAAGTACCAAGGTATACCAAACATTTTTTTATGAAGGAATAGATTGGCGAGAAATAAATCTGAACAACCTTCCTCCGGCCCGTCAAGAAGTCGCTTATTCAGAGATAAAGGAAAATGATAGAAGTGAAGGAACAAACTTTGCTGACTCTATTCCTCTTCGATTTACTCTAATTGAATGTAGCGCTTCAAAATATAGGCTGATTTGGACCTTCCACCAGATTCTCTTAGATGGATGGAGTTTGCATATTATTCTCAAAGATCTTTGTAGATATTATAATGATCTTGTTTTAGCAAATACGTCAAAACTTTCTAAGTCTCCCTCATTTTCTAGATATTTAGAATGGTCCAGTAAAAATAATCTTCATTCCCAGAGCTTAGATTTTTGGAAAGTTAAGTTGAATGAACTCAATGAACCAACTCGAATTGCTCAGTCTGATCAAAGTTCTTTTCATAAAAGTTCCTATTCTCAGGAAAGTCTAATAATTCCAAAAAGCTTGCTTGCAAATTTGCAACGCACTTCTCGGGGAAATCAGGTGACATTAAACACACTCTTTCAAAGTGCATGGGCGCTTTTACTATCTTTATATACACAGCAAGAAACTATTTCATTTGGGGTAACAGTTTCTGGCCGTAATGTAGAATGTGATGATGTAGATGAAATGGCAGGGTTATTTATTAATACACTGCCGCTTATTCTAACTCTAGACGCCAATAAATCTGTCGCTGAGAACTTTAGATACGTTCAAAAAGAAATGCTTCAGCTCCAGCAAAACTCCACTATTTCCTTAAGTCAACTACAAGGTCTAAGTAAGCTACCTTACTCAGAAAGTCTATTTGATCATATCATTGTCTTTGAGAATTATCCAAAAAACGATGCCTCTTCTCATTTCAAGGATATTTCTTTTGAAAGTATTGAACATGCAGAAAAAACGGAATTTCCACTTTCAATAACTGTTCTTCCTGGCGAAGAATATCTTATAAATTTTAGTTATTATAATGATCACTTCCCAAATGAGTTTGTAAAAAATCTCATGGAAAGATTTTTAATCATTCTAGAAAACGTAACACAAGATTCAAACAATAACCTTGGTAACTTTTCCTTCACCAACAAAACAGAAAAGCAGCTATTACTTAACCAATGGTCCGTAGGCTCTGCTTCCTTTGAAGTTACAAACTTACTTCATGAACTGGTTGAACTGCAGGCTTATGAACGGCCCAATTCAGTTGCTGTTCTTTGGAAGAACGTCTCGATTAGTTTTTCTGAATTAAATAGTAAAGCCAACCAAATTGCCAGGTTCCTCCTCAAAAAAGGTATACAAAAAGGCGCAATTATAAGCTTTTACCTTCCTTCTCCGGTAGATTCAATAGCTACTATGCTTGCTTCCTTAAAATTGGGATGTTGTTATGTTCCTTTAGACCCAAGATATCCAAAAGAACGTCTAAAATTTATGCTTGAAGACTCAGAATCAAGCTTATTAATCCAAAATAGTTCCTTTGAACTTCTATCAATTGAAAATGAAGGGTTAAAGACGATTTATCTTGATCAGGTAGACTCAGAGATTTCAGAAGAAGAAACTAACAATCTCAGCCTTGAAGTAAACCCGAAAGATCTCGCTTACATAATTTATACTTCTGGATCAACTGGTCAGCCTAAAGGAGTCCTCATTGAAAATGAAGGTCTTGCTAATGAAGTCCTTTGGCTGCAAAAGAAGATTAATCTTTTACCTAATTTAGATAAAGTTATACATCATTCAGCAGTGAGCTTCGATATTTCAGTATGGGAAATATGGTGGCCTCTTTCTTGTGGAGTTCCTGTTGTCTGCTTAGATGTTGATCAAAATAAAGACCATCAGGAAATGCTAAAACTCATACAGGAAAAAAACGTTACTGTCCTTGGATTAATGGCATCTCTCCTTGAAGTGTTACTTGAATTTCCGAACAGTGAAAAATGCTTAAAATCTCTTAGGCATATCCTAACAGGAGTTGAACCTCTTTCTCTATCTTTAAGAAAGTCAGTTTATACGAATACAAGGGCTATCCTCCACCACTTATATGGCCCTACTGAATGTACGGTTGATGCAACTTATCATCTTTGTTCACCAAAGGATGATAGACAATCCGTTCCTATTGGTAGACCTATGAGCAATATGAAGACTTATATACTTGATCAACACTTGCGCCTTCTTCCTCCGGGATTTGTTGGTGAACTTCATGTTGCCGGATGTGGTATAGCTCGTGGCTACAAAGGACGGCAAGAACTAACTCAAGAAAGTTTTGTACAAAATCCCTTTGCAGATATAGGCTACGAGCGTCTTTATCGCACCGGTGATTTAGCTAAACATGACACGGATGGAGAACTTCATTATTGTGGCCGTAAAGATCACCAAGTTAAGATACGGGGATTCAGAATCGAGCTCAAAGAAATTGAAGTGGTTCTAAAAGAAGTTGACGGAGTGAGTGAGTGCGCCGTTATTGTTTTTGAAAAAAATAAAATTAAATCTTTATATGCTTTTATAACAATATCTCATTCTCAGCTCTCTAAATCTAGCCTAATCAATAATATCAATAATCAGCTAGCAGAAAAACTGCCCCCCTATATGTTACCCAAGGATATTTTTATTCTTGATACTTTTGACTACACACCAAGTGGGAAAATTGATAAAAAGCATCTTTTGACTAAAATACAAAACACTTCAGTATTAACTGACCCTACTCAAAATCTTCCAAGAACAGATATTGAAAAAAGCTTAGCTTTAATATGGTCTGAAGCGCTTGGTGTAGAAATAAACAATATAAATATTAATTTTTTCTCTATTGGAGGGAATTCTCTAGAAGCTATGAAGCTTGCCTCCCTCTGCTCAAAACATCTTGATAGAAACATATCTGTTCGTCAGATTTTTGAAAATCCAACGATTAATCAATTAGCTAAGATAATATCAGAGAATACTAAGGCCGCCACATTTGTAGTCAAAAAACAAAAGTCAAACGATTACATGCCTCTTTCCTTTGCACAGGAAAGAATCTGGCTTATGTACTATCTCAGTGAAAATAAATCTATTTATAATTTACCGATGGCATGGACAATCCATGGAAAGTTAAGCCTAGAGATCTTACAAGAAAGTTTAAATAGAGTTATTCAAAAACATTCGATTCTTCGAACGTCTTTTCATTATATGGATAATAAGGTCTATCAAAAAGTTAACAAACCCTCCTTGTTAAGGATCAAGGAAGTGAGTGTCGAAGGGAAAACCCGTGATGAAAAATTTAATAATGTCAAAAAGCTTATACGAGAAAGCCTTCTAAAGGAGTTTGATTTAGAACAACCATCTTTAGTTGAGGCTACTGTCTTTCTTCTTA
Organism: uncultured Alphaproteobacteria bacterium; assembly: GCA_964474215.1. GTDB lineage: Bacteria > Pseudomonadota > Alphaproteobacteria > UBA9655 > UBA9655 > UBA9655. The sequence continues at coordinate 8,829 of CAYYRQ010000014.1, read as the reverse complement.
AGAAAGATGAATGTATTTTTTACCTTAAAACACATCACATCATTATTGATGGTTGGTCAACAAAGCTTCTCCTTGAAGAACTTAATAGAGAATATTCTTCCATAGTCGAAGGAAAACCATATAAACCATCACAATATACATTCCAGTATTATGACTTTGTGTTGTCTCAACGAAGTTGGGAGCAAAAAAATCTTTTTGAAGAACAAAAGAATTACTGGCTATCAAAATTAGACGATGCCCCAGCAAGAACATCTTTCCCAAGAGATAATACTCGTCAAGATCAACTGCCTGAATATGCAGGAAAAATTCTTAACTGTAAAATACCAAAGGCAATAGTAGATTCCTTTAAGAATATTGTGGCTCTTGATAATTCTCTAACTTTACACAACCTTCTTTTTAGTGTTTTTAATATTCTTCTTAATCGGTTAACTGAGCAAGATGATCTTGTTGTAGGAACCGTTGTTGCCAATAGACATTACCCTCAAGTTGATAAAGTATTTGGTGTTTTCCCGAACCTATTAGCGATTCGCACAAAACTAGACACGAATGAAACTTTCAGAGATCTTTTGGATAAAGTCAAAAATAACTTGCTCAATGCATATGAAAACCAGGATATTCCGTTTGAAAGCTTAATCGACCAGTTGTCATTATCAAGGACACCCAACCAACAGCCTCTTTTCCAAACCTTATTTATATTTCAGGATGAAAACATTCCAAATTTCAAACTCCCAAATCTGAGTATTAGCCACCTTGAACTCCATAACCATATATCTCTTTATGATTTAACCCTATATGCGAATATAGAAGCAGATGACATCGATCTACGATTTGAGTATGCAGAGAATAACTATACTCATGATAAAATCAAAACGATTGCTGATGTTTATATACATTTATGTGAAGAACTATGCAAAAATCAAAATGCACGTATAAATCAACAAACTCTTCTCCCTTCTTCACGTATTGAGGACTATTTTGACCGAGCTTTTTCAGAAAGAAAATACTACGATTTAAATACAAGTGTTTTTCAGCTCATTGAAAGCGCATGCACGAAATATACTAACTCAGTTGCTTTAAACTATAACGGCAAAAGTTATACATACTCTCAGCTAATGAGTGAAGTTCTATACTGTTCCAATCTTCTTGCGTCTTATCAGGTTACAAAAGGTAGTTTTGTCATCATATGTTTGAGCCGTTCTGAAAAGCTATTCTTTTCTTTAATCAGTTTGTTGAGGTTAGGTGCGTGTTATATACCATTGGATCCTGAATATCCTGCAGACTATATAAAGTTTATTTTAGAGGATTCAAAACCAACAGCCATTATAACTGATAATAAACATGCCTTTCTATTTGATGGATGTAAACGGGACATTCAAGTCATAAATCTTGATGATATCAAGCCAGCTAAAGTTAAGACTTATGAATACAGTGCAGAGTCTCCAAACACAGAGAATCCTTGCTATTTAATATACACATCTGGGAGTTCAGGCACACCAAAAGGTGTTATGATTTCTGAAAGAAATTTGCTAAACTTTATTAATTCCATTCAAGATGTTCTAAAATTACAAACATCTGATCATTTATTAGCTACGACGACGGTTTGTTTTGATATTTCTTTACTTGAGCTTATTCTTCCAATCATCTCAGGGGCACAAATCACGCTAGCGCCTGACTCAATCTTAAAAGATCCAGACAAACTTTTAACATTACTTAAAAACAAGGGCATTAACTATATGCAAGCAACACCAAGCACCTGGTCGACCTTGCTAAATGGTTACTTGCCTCAAAAAACTAACTTTACAGCGTTATGTGGAGGGGAACCGCTTTCCAGTGACCTTGCTGTAAAACTCGTCGAAACTTGCAAAAATGTATTTAATCTTTATGGTCCCACGGAAACAACGATCTGGTCTTTTTGTAAAAAAATTACTGATCCCAAGAGTGTAAGTTTAGGGAAGCCCCTTAATAACAATTTCCCTTTTGTCCTTGATAAATATCAGCATTTCATGCCAGATGGATTTGATGGAGAGCTTTATATTGGCGGTCATAATTTGGCCATAGGATACCATAATCGGCCCGATCTTACTCAAGAAAAATTCATAACAATCTCTACTCATTCAAAAAAAGAGCGCGTATATAGAACCGGAGATGTCGTAAAATATGATTTCAACGATGAACTCCACTTTGTTGGAAGAAATGATCGTCAAATTAAGCTTAGAGGACATCGTATTGAATTGAACGGCATAGAATCTGCGTTGAATTCTATTGAGAATATTAAATCTGCAGCTGTAAGCGTTATTAATGATCACTCAAACTCTGAAAAGCTTATAGCTTTTGTGGTTAATCATGATGGTGTTCTCAAAGGTTCCAAAGCTCTTGATTATGTTAAGCAGTATAAAAAACTACTCTCCTTATCTCTTCCGAACTATATGGTACCAGACGCATTTGTATTTTTGGATAATCTGCCGACAACAAATAACAATAAAATTGACTACAAAAAGCTTAATACACCTAGTAACTTTTTTTTGGTTGAATCAAATGTGTATGTCCCTCCGCAAAAAGAAACTGAATATCACCTTGTAAAGCTTTTTGAAGCATTACTCTCTATTACAAAAGTTAGTATTTATGATGATTTTTTCAAAATCGGAGGAAACTCCCTACAAATTGTATCTCTTGTGAATCAGATTAAAAGAGAATTTAAGGTTATCATAAAACCCGTTGATGTCTTTCTGAATCCAACAGTTCTTGCTCTTTCAAAACTTATCGATAAATCGAAAAAAAGAAAAGCAAACACCTTTGTATTCCCCTTACAAAAGAAGGGAAGTGAATCCCCTTTCTTTTTTATTCATACGGATACAGGCCTTGCCTTCGCCTATCAAAGTCTCTCCTACTACATACAAGACATTCCTCTTTATGGAATCAATAATCCAAAAGCTGGAGACGAAAAAAATGCATATAAAACAATTGAAGAGATGGCACGAGATTATATTAAGAAAATTAAAGAAATTCAGCCCAACGGTCCATATCGCTTAGCAGGTCTCTGCATCGCTGGTGTTATTGCCCTGGAAATGGCGCACCAACTCAAATCTAAAGGGGAAGAAGTCGAAATTGTTGTCATGATTGACTCTTTTAAGCCTAGAAGCTTTGGCGATAATAAGTTAAGTGAAGAAGAAGAGTTTGACAAAATTAAAAGTATCCTGCAGCTAAGAGGTGTCGATCTCTCACAGGAAGAGGGACGTCAATTTTTATTTGAAGCTCAGAACACCGCCAAAATTTTCTCTCACTACAAACCAAAAAGTTATCCGGGTAGAGTTGCTCTTATTAAAGCAAGAGAACTAGAGGATATCTATGTTGGAGCTACTGATTTTGAAGACCCCTATAATGGATGGCATGGTGTTTTAGAAAACTTGGAGTGTTACAGCATTCAAGGGGACCATGTAAGCATCCTAACAAAGGAAAATGCAGAAATTCTTGCAAAAATATTTTATAAAATCTTAAAAAACAACTACCTTACAAGCCTAAAAGAGTCTTTTGCGCTCAATCGATTTTATGTAGACTGCTTTAATGCCATTCGCAATAAAGATGACGCTTTGCTTGATTTCCTGATTAAGTTTTATTCAGATCAGAATAATGAGCATTATGAAGATACGTATAAAAGAGTGAAAAAAGTTTGCCAATCGTAAGATGAAACACCTTTGAATAATATATTTACATCATGAAAATTTTAGAGTGTCCTAGTACAGAAATTCACATATGGTCTTACTCCATAACGCCTGCCCCATCGAAAGTTCAGTTTTATAGAAATTATCTTTGCAAAGAAGAGTTAGAAAGATCCGGTCTCTTTTATAATGATGACTTAAAGAATAAATTTGTCCTTGCGAGAGGGGGATTAAAAGATATTTTAACTCATTACGTTTCAGTCAATCACCCACGTGAACTAAAGTTCAAACACTTGAAATATGGCAAGCCTATTTTAGAACCAAGACAAAATCCACAAAACCTATTCTTTAACTTGTCACATTCAAACAATATCGCCTCTCTCATCATTTCCAACATATCACCAGTTGGAATTGATATAGAATTCATAAGGCCTTTTGATAACATGCATGATGTAGCAAAGTCTGTTTTTACCCCGTGTGAGTACGATGAAATGCTTTGCAAAAACAAACAAGTTGAAACTCTTAATTTTTACAGAATTTGGACAATGAAAGAGGCTATCGTAAAATCACTAGGTGTGGGCCTTAACTGCCCCTTTAATCAATTTGCAGTTTCTGGTGTTCAAGATAAAATTCTTATGCTCAAGTATATTAAATGGAAAGACGAAAGCATAAAGAATTGGCTTATTGGGAATGTGAATGTTGCTGAAAACTATATTGGTTCTTATGCCTTAAAAACATCTTTACCTATTTCTACCAAAGCGTACCAATTATCCGGTCCTCTTGATCCAGTATGTAAAACTAGATAGATATATTCATGTTCAGATCCTTTCAAAATGGAATCCTAAATCACAAATACGATTTAAAAGACTGATAATCTCATCTTCGTTGTTTTTTATGAAGAAGTGATTCCCTGGGTAAGTCAAAATTTGGAATTTTTGTGAAGTATAATCCTTCCACGACTTTATATCTTCTAAGTTAAGGGACTGATCATCCTCTCCTGCAAGAGCGATAAGGTTACAAGCGAGAGGTTCGTTCTTTTTGAAAGTATAATTATCTAGAATTTTAAGGTCATTCTTTATAATCGGTAAAAAAATGTTTAATAAATCAGCATTATTTAGGATATAATCATTTATGCTACCATATTTCTCTAGTCTTTGAATGAATTCTTTTCCACTCAGATTTCCATGAAGTTCTCTATGTTCAATCAAATGTGGAGGTAGTGCAGCAGAAACAACAAGGGATAAAGGATGTTTTGAATACCTCTCAATCATAAACTTGGAGAACTCATAAGCGATTAATGCCCCTAAACTATGACCAAATACAATAAAAGGTTTGTCCAAAAAGGAATCAATCGCTTTATCAAGTTCAGAAAGGACATCTTCAATTCGAAGTAAGAAGCTCTCATTAAATCTATCTTCTCTTCCTGGGAGCTGTATAGCAACAAGTTCAATACATTTATCAAGTTTCTTGACCCAGGGAAAATATGAAGATGCAGCTCCACCTGAGTGATGAAAGCAAAACAAACGAATCTTTGAAGACAAGTTTGGCTTATATACCTTAAACAAATTATTTTTTAACTGTATGGACATTTTTCTCTTTCTACAAAGATATAACTATAATAAAAAGAAGAAAAATAGATACCAAAAACGGTTGTTGAACATCTCAAAAAGGTTAGATTATGCTTTTTCGTCTATCAAGTGATATAATAAATGAGTATATGAAAAACTTAGATCAGTGGATATTAAACAAAGAAAAGCATCTTGAAAAAGATTTTGTTTTCTCTGACTTTATAAGCGCAATGAACTTTGCAAATAAGATTGCTGTAGAAGCTGAAAAATTATCACATCACCCAAATTTGAATATTTCATGGGGAAACTGCAAGGTTGAAATATGGACTCATGACATTAACGGATTATCAGATCGTGATTTTATTTTAGCAAGCGTGATTGAAAAGATCTATGGAAAATAATCAATCATCATACATAATTCTGTGTACACTTTTTTCAACGTTGCTTATTATCGGCAATCTTACGTACCAGAAGTTTGTATGTTTAACTTTTTTACCCTTCATAAACCTTGAGCTATCGGTGGGCACCATTCTATACCCCTTCACTACATTGGTTACAGTAATCATTAGTGAGTTTTACGGAAAGAAGAGAGCTCAGTTTTGTGTAAAACTTGCGATTGGTATGAACTTAACTGTTGCGCGTATTATCTTAGGAATGGACCAATTAGAAACAACCAACTGGTCCCAAATAGACAACCAAGCTTTTCATAAAGCTTATGGTCTTTTTAGTATTTCATTCATGGGATCAGTTATCGCATGCTATATATCACAGTTTTTTGAAATAAAAATATATTTAGGGATTCGCAAACTTACACACGGGAAAACGCTATGGATAGTAAGCACCTGCAGTATAGCAATATCATTACTCATAGATACTATTATAGTCATTGGAATTTTAACAACTCTTAATGTTTACCCTGCTGAGAGAATGCTGTCTCTAGTCACTAATAGCTATATGTTTAAACTAATCTTCTCTCTTTGCTCTGCACCATTTTTTTCCATTTTTAGCCACATTTTAAATAGGTTTGATGGTCAAATTGTTAGAAATAAAAACTCGTATGCGATGAATTAAGCTAAAACATGAACTAAAATTCCTTGTATAATATACGATAAATTATTTCTGTTTATGACAAAATTAGATCCCTTAGGTGTTGACGTCTTGTTCTAAATAACTATCAACTTGCATATTCCATAAAGCAGCGTATGCGGCCCCTTTTGCAAGAAGATTATTATGACTGCCCTCTTCTATAATTTTACCCTTCTTAAAGACTAAAATACGATCCATACGCAGCAGAGTTGATAGACGGTGAGCAATAACAATCACTGTTTTATTTTCCATTAATCTATAAAGATTCTTTTGAATCTGATCTTCTGTGATTGAATCAACCGCACTTGTTGCTTCATCGAGTATAAAAATAGGCGAATTTTTTAAAAATGCTCGTGCTATGATTATACGTTGTCTTTCGCCACCAGATAGCTTTAAACCTCTTTCTCCAACTATAGTGTTATAACCATTAGGAAGTTTAGAAATAGTGTTATGAATCTGAGCTTTTTTAGCTGCTTCGACAATCATGTCATTTGTAGCAAAGTCGCATCCATATTGTATATTTTCAAGAAGGGATTGATGAAATAAGACTGGTTCTTGAGGAATGTAGCTAATATTTTGTCTCAAGGATGAAAGTGTTGCTTGTTTAATATCCTGACCATCAATAATAATACGACCTTCCTGTGGTTCAAAATGACGCATGAGAAGATGGGCAAAGGTTGACTTGCCACTTCCAGATAGCCCCACTAAACCAATTTTTTCATGTGGATTTATAACAGTGTTTTGCCTTTCAAATAACATTGGAGAATTCTTATATTTAAAAGACACATTATAAAAAACAATTTCACCCCTGGGCACGACAAGGGGATTTGCATTATCATCATCTCGAATTTCATGAAGTTTAGTTAAATCTTCTAATCCTTGATTAACTTGTCCCCAAAGACGAGAAAACTGGGAAACTAAAAATGAGAGCCCCCATAAGCTTTCTGATATTGATGTATATAAAAATATAATAAGCGCAAAATCACCTGGCGTAAGATGGCCTTGTATTAAACCGTTGACTAAAAAATAAAAACTTACTCCTAAAGCTGTGACAAAGTTAACGCCTACTAAGACCCAGTTTTTTAAGAGAAACCATTCAATCTCAGCTTCTTTTTTTACTCTTTCACCGAGGAAACCCTCCAACATTTTCAATTCACGTTGATATGAATTAAAGGATCTAATTGCAATCATATTTGTAATAGTATCAATAATCTTTCCATTAACCTCAACACTTGCATCAGAGACATTTTTAGATAATTTAACTATATGTTTTGACATGTATTGTATGTGCCACAAGGAAACCATAATCCAGACCATAAACACCAATGAAAACATAAAATGAACATAATACAAGGTAATGAGTGCAACTATAATTGCAAGAAATTGACTCAAAAATCTATTTATACCAATTTCAATGATAATACCAACCCCTTCAGAAACATTTGACATTTTTGAAGAAATAGATCCTGAAAAGCGCTCCTGGAAAAAACTATAAGAGTGGCTCATGCAATATGCCATTAGATCTTTTACAAGGTTTTTTTTCAGCGCTGGCTTAAATTTTAGCATTAGATAATCATACAATCTAAACAAAATGTTATGAAAAATAGTCAAAAAAAGAAAGATAGCAATAGGATAAACTATAGAGTGCCATGAAATATGATCTGGTGTGTCCTGCGCTTTATCGAGTATAATTTTGAGTAAATAAGGGCGTAAAGATAGGTCAATAGCCCAAAACATAGCAATAAAAACAAGGAAGCTAATGGTTAATTTGTGTCTAAGAAGGATACTTCTAAAAAGACTTTGTGGAGTAGACTCAGATATTTCATAATGTAACATATGTCAAATTCCTATAGAAAGTCATGCATGGTGTGGTTTCATGGCCTGATAGATATATATAATTAAAATCTGAAAAATATGATACTTTTCCTTTGATGTTGCTAATAAGACTGGTTCCATACAATGCTCCATTTCAATGATATAATCATACATTAAAACTTGGATTCATTATGTAAAGCATGTTCAATATTTGATGCACGCTGTAGATAATGCTTTAAGTAAGTTTCTATATAATCTTTTTCTAGCTTTTCACTTATTTATAAAAAAACCATTTTGTGATTAATTTGAAAAACAGTTTAATTAATTTGGAGCTTAAAGCTTTCTAAAAAGCATTATGTTTGAGTTGTATCTGCTTTTAGTTGCGCAGTAAATTTTTTAATTTTCCAATTACCGTATTCAAAAATATCAGATCTGCTTTTTTGCAACGAAGTTAGCTAACTCATTTTTTTGTACTTATTTAGAGTAAGGGTATTCTCCTTCTTCTCAATCATTTTCTAGATTTTAATGATTTTTGCTATTTGAGCTTCTGAAGGAACTTTCCCATGAGTTTCTTTAAAGAGAACCATAATTATTTATGGAGATGGGTTTACATTTAATTTCTGTAACGCAAATTCTCTTCCCCTCACCTTTTCCAAGCTTCTACCTGAAGATGATCATCCTCTTTTTCTTTTATGGAAAGAAGG
>CAYYRQ010000013.1:0-57332 GCA_964474215.1 uncultured Alphaproteobacteria bacterium | reverse complement strand
TATGCATTCAATCAATTGATATTCAACAATAAAATAAGACTTTCTCTGTATGTTTCTGGTTGACGTTTTTATTTGTATTATTAAAACCGATTGAAATATCAACTAAAAAATTTAGAGAAAAAAATTGACAAAAACGGAAAATTAGATTACCTTTAAATTACGATAAATAATATCGAGATTTTAGATTTTCTTCTTTCTGGTTCTTTAAGTTGGTAGTGGTAACGTTTTTTAAGTAAAGAATGCACGAGGAAACTCCATGCACTCGCAAGGATTTTCTTCATCACAAGGAGCGGCGAAAATGAGAAAAACAGATTTTGGATCATGGCTTTCTTATCAAAGTCTAAATCGTTTCCCCTTGAGCAAGAGTGTTTTTACTGGAATGAGTCAGTTTAAGGTTTGTGGTATTTTTTCAGTATTTGGTGGTGACATTTCAGTAAATTCAGGAGCAATTCAATTGGCTCCCTTTTTAACATCCCAACCATTGAACGAAGAAGATCAGTAGGTCTTCTTCGTTCTTTTTTGGGACATTGTATAAGTTGAGTGAACCAAATGGTGGCGAAAATGTACACAGACTTTTTTAACCAGGCTTCTTATGATTCTCTCATTCGTGAGAGCGGACATCCTCATTGGGGAGCTTCTCTTGACTGGCTTTCAGCCTCTGCCAATCTTAAGAAATTAAATGATCATATTAAAACAGAAACTTACTCAGAGTTTGCTCTTCAACATTATAAACTACAAGCCCACAAAGGAATTTCCCAAATTAAAGATCCCCTATGGAAAAGAGTTTGTGAAGATCTTTTAAAAATGCTAGGCCCAGTTGCTTTTAAAGACTTTTGGAAAATTAGCCTTATTGATATTTCTCGTGAAGGGCGCAAAGCTCATTTCGCTTGCCCAAGCGAAATCCTTGCCGAATCCATCCAAAAGTATCATTTTGTAATTATTGAGGCTCTTAAGAAGTACTATCCCTCTTTATTTGCGATTGAGACAAGGGTTTAATAAATTTTACATCCGTGAAGCACAATCAAAAAAACCAATCTAAGTTCACCGTTACCTGATCGATGTATGATCCTGTTATTACAGTGGGTTGGGGAAGAGAAATTCGACCATACACGGTTTCTTGGCATGGATTTGAGGGAGGACAATCAATAAATGGAGGGAAGAAATTAGCCCGAGTGATTGCAGAAGACCCACCTCCACCATTCCCCCAAACTGTTGTGTATGTATTGTCAGTATAAATATTATAATTTATTGTTTCAGGCCCCACACCAGATACAGGCATCTGACGGGGATTGAAGCTACTAGAAAATCCTTGCAACGAAGAGAGGGTATAGAATGCAACTGTTGAATTGACCCCCGTACAAGATATATTAAAAGTCGTATTTGCTGTTACATCTGTGGTACTCAAGGGATTTATGGCCCCAAAATTGATATCGTTTGCATTAAATGTACAATTTGACATCGCACTTGTTTGATTTGGAAAAAGAGAGACACATAAAATCCCTACTAGGAAATAGATTATTTTGTACATTTTATCACTCCTAAGTCAGGCACGGGTTCTTTCGTTTTTTGATAGCGAACTTCACACCTATATTCCTCACCCTTTGATGTTACGTGAATAGTATTCTGTTCAGCAAGTCCTGTTATATATGCCTTACCTTCATAACCGATGGGAATAGGTTCACCATTCAACGCCATTAGAGAACCAATCGGAACAGGCTCACCAGATGGTAACACAAGTTGCATGATTGCCCCATTAGATGGTTTGATGGGGAAATTTACAAGCAAACCAGACATATAATAAGGAACGGGCTTTACAACATCACTTCCAATTTGAGCATCGATCGGCAAGTCATTCAGCTCTAAACGAATTGGGTTTTCTTGATAGGCTAAAAGACGAGGAATCAAAAGGGTCCCATCATCATCCGTTTTCCCCATGTATTGGTTTTGATAATAAACACCCACATCTGGATAATCCGGCAAGTTTACAACAGCAAAGCTTTGCCCTAAGTCTCTTGAAAGGTACACACTTCCATTCATCAACGCCATGGATCCCTTTAACTGAACTCGACCAATGTTTCGGTTTTTGTAATAATCACCTGAAACAATTAATGATGCCGTATTGTTTTGGGCAGAGAAAAAACCATAATAACTCTCATTTTGTCCATTGTTTGCTATCAGGCTATATCCATATCCGGGCCCTAAGGGTTGATTTTGACTCACTTGGAACGTTCCTTGGTTATAACCTTTTTCAATCCTTGAACCGACGCTTACATTTGTTGATTCGCCAAGAAGTGTAGATAATGTTATATATATTGTATGTTGCTTCCTCCCATTAACCGTGGTCATGGCTGATACATTCAATGAGGCCATATTGCTAATTCCTGTAGAATACGTTGCCGTTAAAAGGTCGAGATTTGGTCTATTTCTGAATTCTTGCCGAAGATAGGAAGCAGAAAAGCTGCCCACTTCAGGTATGCTGTATCCGGCAAAGGTTGACATAATGTACTTTGGTGACCACCGACGCCGCGTGCCTATTTGCACAAAATCTTTTGAAAGCCATTTTACTCTTCCACCAAAAGAAAGGCTTTGAAATGCTTGTCTTGAAAAGCCCGCAGACAATAACCCTCCATTTCTACCTGATCTTGAGCTAGCGGCACTTGCTAAAGATAGGACACCGAATAGATCAACTAAAAAATCTCCTCCAACTCCAGCCGTCTGCTGATCCTCAACAATTTCGATGCGTGCCTTTCCTGTAAAATTGTCCGTTACACCTATGGCATGATCGCCGACAAAAGCAAATTTATCATAATCATCACTTTTTCGACCAAAGTTCTTCCGCAAAAAACCAGCCGAGTAATTATAGTCTTGAAGCTCGGGCTTAAGTAAAGTTGGAGCAGCATAATACGGCACTGTCACTTGTTGCTGCTGCCCTAAAATATCCGTTGTAACCAATTTCATTTCACCTGCACCAGTTACTACAGGTATAGAGTCAAAAGAAAATGGACCTGCCCTTTCCTTGCCATGTTTTACCAATGCATTGTTAACATACAAATCCATAACTGACGGAATCGCGACTTCTCCTTCAAATGAAGGCATTGGAAAAGTCACAAATGCGGGTTGCGTTCCAAAGTTTCTTTTAAACTGAATACCCCCAAAACCCGCTGAGCCCGACCAAGTCCCTGTTGGAATATACGAGTCACCCAGAACCAGTGTTTGCAAATCAGAAGGAATATCATAACGCCAATAGGTATTTAACCTAATAACATCATCCTTATTTGAATACCCATATCCATAGTTTCGATGTCTTTTTCGAGAACGTTGCTTTTCAATATGTTGAACAATAAAATCAGAGACCCCAACACCAAAATTTGTAAATACGCCTGGTGAAAAATATCCACGAAATTCCTCAGCACTCCCATTCCCTTTTAAAACCAAAGTGTCATAGTTACAAAAGGCACCAAGGGAAGAGCTTTCGGGGTAAACAAAGTGATCTTTCTGTAAAGGAATTCTATTCCCAACAAAAAATTGTGGCGGAAGAGTTATATGAAGAGAAGAGGTTTGGTTATCTATTCGATAGTCCGCATCTTTAAAATCTTTTAGGCAATAATAGCTTTGGCCTTCGTAAATATAGTGTTCTTGTTCAGTGCAAATTATATTCCAGTTTTTAATATTCTCTTGGCTACAATATATATTTCCATTTTGGTCTTTTAAAACAAAAGCACTATCACCAATGTCCAGATGGTTCACATGTATAGCATAAATGTGCTTAGTAACATTGGTCAGGTTTCTTGATTTAGAGTCTGCTGAAACATGACAAGCCTGTATAAGGAGCAATACTCCTATAGCAAACAGTTTAATGACTAGAAACCTCGATCTTATCATATAAGCTTCCCTGATCTGTTTTTGCTTCAATTTCCACATATTTATTAATTATGGAACATGGTAATTTTAGCCCAAATTCTTTTTTTGCATTTGGCACAACATAGTAAGTCATTGCCTGTTTGAATAATACTTTTTTTTCACCCTCGACCTTTAAAGCTATTTCTCTAAGAGAAATATGTCCTTCTCCTATATTCTTTATCCCAATTAAAAACTTTCCCTTATCTATGCTGCGGAGTGTCCAACTAGCTTGAGGTTTAAGTGGATTTACTGGATCCACAACCACGGGGATGCTTACATGGATCATTGACTTTATATTCTCTGAAGGAAATTTATTTTGAGGATTTTCAATTTCCTTGAAACTTAATCTATATATGGCCCCTCGACAAGGATCGACAGGCACTCCTAATTTAATGGATATGTTTTTCTTATTACCTGGCTTAATGTTGATTAATGACGGGTAAATGATTAGATCTTCTGTATCTTCAAAGCGATGATTACCAAAATAGCATTTCCACCGAAAAGCCGTGATCTTATATGAAGTCTCTTGCTGGCCCCTATTAATTAATTCTACATTGGTTTCACTCTGATTTGACCCTATTTCCAAATTAACAGGATTGACTTGCAGCGAGGCTGCAAAGGTAAAAGAGGGGCTAGAAATGAAGATAATATAGAATAAAGTAAATTTTTTTAAAAACATTTGTTATCCATATTTATGCATAAACATGGATTTAACTTAAAGAAAGTTGCTAACGAGAGCAACTCCTGATCACCTTAAAATATATTTGGTTACACTTACAGAAATAGATCTATATCAGGAAGCGTCTTGCTTTTTAATTTGATAAAAAATACATAAATTCGATATCTAATTACTTGCAGAAAACTCCCCAAAGATTCTTTCTTTAAGGAACTTGTATCGGAACGATTGCCTTCATCTCACCCTGATCTGCTTTAGCTTCTAATTCTATATTTCCTGCTTTTAAAGCATAGGGTAACTCAAGCTCAAAAGCTTTTCTTTCATTGGGCAGTATGAAGTTTTCAATCGGCTGACGCAAAAATGCTCTTGTCTCATTTTCTTTTTTTAAAGATACCTGGTGCAAACTAATAAAGCTTTTACCTTTATTATGAATCGTTAGGCGGATTTTCTTATCCGATACTCTTTTTATCTCCCAACTTGCATACGGCTTTGATGGAATGCTGGGTGAAATTACAATTGGAACACTGAGCTCTAGAAGTGTAACAAGAGATATGGAAGAAGTTGGATTTTTCGAATTCTTGCTTGGGGCTGCCGGAACCTCTTCGAGGAAAACCCGGTAGGCCGCACCTACACTTGGATCTGGCAAAGTAATAACTCCTACACGAACTATTTGCTTTTCCCCAGGAGCAATGCTAAAGATAGGAGGTGTAACTAATAGATCAGTCGTGTGATCAACCTGATCCTTTCCTAAAATATTTCTCCACCTTTTAGCTGAAACCTGAAACGTAATGCTCTGTTCACCGTTATTAACAACCTCTAATGAGGTTGTTTTTTGATTTGATTGTATTTGTTGACGAATAGGATGTATCTGGACAGATACGCCTAAAACATTTCCTGCAAGGACTACAAAAGTGATAAGTATTAAAAATGCTGATTTTATTCTCACAATAAAAAGCTTTCTTTTCTAAATTTAGAAAAATTGAACCGTTGCAGTCAATTGATCCGCATAATTTCCTACTGCGGGGGTTTGGCCGGCTACAATTTCTCCATAAGCATCTTGGTTGATTGGCCCGGCTGCTGCCACTGCAGCATTGACTGGATTTGTATCAGTATTTAATGTTTCTCCCCAAACTTGAGAATATCCTGCATCACTGTAAATTTGATAAGTAATGAAGTTACCACCTCCGGCAGTCATTCTTCTATTGGTCCCCCCCGTTGAGTTATTTCCAAAGTCTAATTGGGTATAATAAGTTGATCCTGGGGTGCATACTAGTGTGACTCTATTCACAAATTGCTGTTGAATCAAGACACCTGTATATGCGCCAAACGGGATATCTTGCGTTTGAGTAACAGTGCAATTTGCTGCGACATTCGCTGTTACGTTTATCGTACCTGTAGTCATCCCATAACATGCGTGAACACTTGTTAATAAACCTAATGCAACAGTTGTTTTTGTTAAAGCATTCATTTTGTATTTTCTCACTTTGCTATCTCCGTTAATTTATCCCTTATTTGCATAAAATTCTAGTGAACTTTTATTTATATCACCACAAATTGGTTAAAAAAGAGTTACGCACAAAAAAACCGACACGCCAAACATGTCGGTTTTTAAAATTACTTAATTATCGCTAGCTTGTAGCCAAACTATAGATATGTTACGCGGCTTTGCGGCTTCCCTTTGGATGGGTACCAAGACCAATGTCTTTTGCAATACTGCTACGACGCTTTGCATAATTTGGCGCAACCATCGGATAGTTATTTGGAAGATTCCAACGCTCACGGTATTGCTCTGGTGACATGTTGTAAGCTGTCTTTAAGTGACGCTTTAACATCTTCAACTTACGGCCATCCTCAAGACAGATGATGTAGTCTGGATGGATTGAGTTTTCTACCGGAACCGCTGGCTCTGTCCGTGCAGAGAGCATGTAGGTTTGCCCTGAAGACAACGCACACAAACTTCTGTGAACGGTTTGAACGAAAGCTGGAATCTCGGAAGAAGCAATTTCGTTTCTAGAAACATATGCTGCGACTATTTCTGCAACACATGAAGTAATTTCTAAAGAATCATTTGTAACTGTCATTTCATATCCCTTTTCTATTGAATGTACTCAGCTATATTACATTTAGACCATTTAATCAAGTCTTTTATTTAAACTAATTTCTCATATTTATCAATGAGTTAGCCACAGAGAAGCAGATTGACTCAACAAAAGAAGTTCAATACTCTTATTATTATAGAATTTTTTTTCAATTATATCTTTATAAAAATTTTTATTATTAGCAAAAACCATCTATTACTTTTCCTTTGCCTTGCAAATCTCCTCGAACGAGACCTAAAAAAAGAAACATATTAAAGTATAACTAACGTAATTATTAAAAAATTTAGCTGATTATAACTTTAAAACGGCTCTAATTCTAAAGTCAAAAAAAATAAATATTATGACTTTGTTTAGTCCCACAACAATTATTTAAGATGGGTGCATTTATATTTCAAGTACTATAAACAAAAAATTATTTTACTTATGCGTTTTCACTTTTTTCCATAGAGAGATAACCTCTTTAGTTGTCATGGTTTCAAATGTTTGCCCTTGATTTTGCATGTATATCTTAAGAGCTGCATAACGCATATTGAATTTTTCCAAAGCAACAGAAATTGCCTCTTCTGGATCCACATTACAGTGCCGTGCCAAGCAACAGCTAGCTAAGAAGAGGTCACCAATTTCTTCTTCAAGTGCAGCGTGGCGCTCTGGCGAAGGTGGTTTACTTAACTCTTCTTTGATTTCTTCCAATTCTTCTTGAACTTTACGCGCAGGGCCGAAGGCCGATTTCCGATCGACCCCCTCTTCGGCGGCCTTCTTCAACGATAGGCAGGCTTTCTTCAATGTCTGCAAGATTATCCTTTAATTCATTTGAGGTGACAACAATATCACAATCATTTCCTAGTTCAAAAACAAATTTCTTTGTCTCAAATGGGGGCTATTCCCAGGCCCTTTTATTCTTACCCCTCACCGCACCTTGGGCAAGTGGCGCCAATTCTGAGTAAAAGATTGACTTTTCAAAGATGCCTTGGGACCCCACGATTTTCGTGTCCCCTCGCTGGCAAAAACAAGAGATCCTCGCCCCCATTGATCATTAAGTCTATCAAGCGTTTTAAACAAACTCGCTCGTTTTTCTGCATCCTGCGCCGTTTGAAATAACGTCAACGGAACTGTTCCTTCCGGCTGAATATGAAGCGCCATTACCCCTGCTTTTTTATAAGAAAGGCCTTGCTTATAAATGCGATCCAGTGCGGCCAAAGCAGCCTTGATTAATAGGACTGTATCATTTGTGGGAACAGTCAGGGATGTCAGGGCTGAGTTTGAATAATATCCACCCATTTTTTGGAACGGATTGGTGCGAATGGACGTGCAAAGACAAAGGGTCGTGCTTCCTTGCTGCCGCAATTTTTGAGCAATAGAACTTGCATGAAAACTCACCGCTTCTTTTAATATATCATAGGCAGTAACCAATTCGCCGAACGACCGAGATGAAATAATACTTTTCTTCGCCGGATCCACCTCTTCTAAACTTAAACAAGGCACCCCGCGGAGTTCCACCGCTGTTCGCGCTAAAACAATATTAAAGGCTTTACGTAACCAACGATGATCTTTCTCGGATAACTCCCAGGCATTTGTGATGCCATAAGATCTCAATTTTTTGGACCACTGGGATCCTATTCCCCATACACCTTCAATGGGAAAGTTTTTGAGGATTTGTTCTCGTTCAGACAACGACACTAAAGCATGGCATCCGTGTACACTTTTCTTAGCAAGATGATTGGCAACTTTTGCTAATGTTTTGGTGGGTGCAATCCCCACGCTCACAGGAATGCCTGTCCACTGTTTCACAACTGTCTTGAGATTCACCCCATAAGCTAAGGGATTTTCATCCTCAATCCGCAAGAATGCTTCATCGATGGAATAGATTTCAATATGAGCACTAAATTGTTTCAACACATCCATCACACGAGCGGACATATCTCCATAGAGAGAAAAGTTAGAAGAAATAACCTCCACGTTATGTTCTTTCACGAGATGCTGAATTTTAAAAAGGGGATCCCCCATTTTAATGCCAATGGCCTTGGCCTCCGTAGAACGCGCTATAGCACACCCATCATTACTGGACAGTACAATGACAGGACGCCCTTCAAGCTGGGGCTGAAAGACCCGCTCGCAAGAGACATAAAAAGCGTTACAATCAACAAGGGCAAACATTTAGGCTAAAGCGTGAATGACGCTCGTCACAACGCCCCAAATCGTTAGGTCCTCTTCCTGGGAAACAGAAATCGGCGGATATTTATCATTTTCAGAGCATAAAAGAACCTTGTCTTTATTTTGTTTCAAGCGTTTCACCGTCATTTCCCCATTCAAAACAGCAATCACAATCTTACCTTCGCTTTGGGGGAGAGAACGATCCACCACAAGGATATCGCCGGGGAAGATTCCCACGCCTGTCATGGAATCTCCTGTCACACGCACAAAGAATGTTGCGGCTTTATTCTTAATGAGGTGTGAATTCAGATCGAGCATGCCCTCGCTAAAATCATCAGCCGGCGATGGGAACCCTGCCTGAACCCGAGACTCAAACAAAGGAATCGGAAGGGATGAAAGAACATGGGACGGCATCATGCCATCGGGCCCCAACTTCCCTTTCTTTTTCAAATCCATGATTTGATTCACAAGGGGAAGGGGCAAACGGACAGCCTTCGTTGGGATCAAATTGGGCTTACGTCCTCCACCAGGCTTTCTTTTACGTACTTTTTTCTCAGTCATGGCACCAGTCTCTCAAAACAAAATTAACATACTCTTAATTTTTGTACAAAAATAATTTAGACTTGGGAAGGGGGAAATATGCCTATTTGTATGAAATTGTTGACAGGCCTAGGGAGTTCTTATATAAACGGACTTAGCACTCATTTCTCAAGAGTGCTAAATTGAGTTAAACGTTGAATTCCCATTTTAAACGAAGGGTAAATAAAATGAAATTTAGACCATTACATGATCGTGTTCTTGTTCGCCGCATCGAGCAAGAAGAAAAAACAGCTGGCGGCATCATTATCCCAGATACCGCGAAAGAAAAACCAATGGAAGGTGAAATTATTGCTGTCGGCACAGGCACACGCCTCGAAGACGGCAAAATCATTCCATTAGACGTAAAAGTCGGTGACCGTATCCTCTTTGGAAAGTGGTCCGGTACAGAAGTTAAACTTGGCAGTGATGAACTCCTCGTGATGAAAGAATCTGACATCATGGGCGTTGTGGCTGCGTAACAGAAAGGAAATTGAGATATGGCAAAAGACGTAAAGTTTAGTACAGACGCCCGTGAGCGCATGCTCCGTGGTGTGGACATTTTAGCCGATGCCGTTCGTGTGACATTAGGACCAAAAGGACGTAACGTTGTTTTGGATAAATCTTTTGGCGCACCTCGCATTACAAAGGATGGTGTTTCCGTCGCTAAAGAAATTGAACTGTCAGATAAGTTCGAAAACATGGGCGCTCAAATGGTTCGCGAAGTCGCTTCCAAAACATCCGACATTGCAGGTGATGGAACAACAACAGCAACCGTCCTCGCTCACGCCATTGTTAAAGAAGGTGTAAAGTCTGTTGCAGCTGGCATGAACCCCATGGATCTCAAGCGCGGCATCGACCTTGCAGTCGCTGCTGTTATTGAAGACGTGAAAAAGCGTTCACGTTCCGTTTCCACCAACCAAGAAATCGCTCAAGTTGGGACGATTTCAGCCAATGGCGAAGAAGAAATCGGTAGGATGATTGCTCATGCCATGGAAAAAGTTGGCAACGAAGGTGTCATCACCGTTGAGGAAGCAAAATCCCTCGAAACCGAACTTGATGTGGTTGAAGGTATGCAATTCGACCGCGGTTATCTTTCCCCTTACTTCATTACAAACGCGGAAAAGATGATCTGCGAACTCGAAAATCCATACATCCTTCTTTACGAGAAAAAGCTCGGTGGACTCCAACCTCTTCTCCCTGTTCTTGAGACTGTCGTTCAATCCGGACGTCCTCTTCTGATCATTGCTGAAGACGTTGAAGGTGAAGCTCTTGCGACTCTTGTTGTGAACAAGCTTCGCGGTGGACTCAAAGTTGCTGCGGTTAAAGCGCCTGGGTTTGGCGACCGCCGCAAAGCAATGCTTGAAGACCTTTCTATCGTCACAGGAAGTCAGTTGATTTCTGAAGACCTGGGCATCAAGCTTGAGAACGTCAACATTGATATGCTCGGAACCGCAAAGAGAGTTTTGATCACAAAAGAAGACACAACCATCATCAATGGAGCCGGTTCAAAATCTGATATTGAAGCACGTTGTAATCAAATCCGCGCTCAAATCGAAGAATCATCCTCCGATTATGATCGTGAAAAACTTCAAGAACGCCTTGCAAAGCTTGCTGGCGGCGTCGCGGTTATCCGCGTCGGTGGCGCAACTGAAATTGAAGTGAAAGAGCGTAAAGACCGCGTTGAAGACGCCATGTATGCAACACGTGCAGCTGTTGCTGAAGGTGTTGTTCCTGGCGGTGGAATCGCCCTTATACATGCCATCAAGGTTCTTGATTCGCTCAAACCTGCCAATGATGAGCAACGCGTCGGCATTGATATCATCCGCCGTGCCCTTCAAGCTCCTGCACGTCAAATTGCAGTGAACGCTGGTGTTGATGGATCCATCGTTATTGGGAAACTACTTGAATCCAAAGATACAAACTTTGGTTTCAACGCGCAAACAGGCGAATACACTGACCTGGTTAAGGCAGGTATCATTGACCCAACCAAAGTTGTACGGACAGCTCTTCAAGATGCTGCGTCCGTTGCTGGTCTTTTGATCACAACTGAGGCAATGGTTGCTGAAAAGCCTGAAAAGAAAGATGCCGGAGGCGCTCCAGGAATGGATGCCATGGGCATGGGTGGTGGAATGCCAGGAGGAATGGGCTTCTAAAGAACCCTACTTCCAAACATTGCAAAGGGGCCCTTCAGGGCCCCTTTTTTATGGTTTTTTTAAAAGGAACAAATAACTATTTATAAATTATATTTTCGTAAAAATTGCTTTAATGATACGTATATCAATTAAAGAGACTCACAATGCAATCTATTTTAAAACACTTACAATAGCCTTTGCTAAAACTCGGTACAACTTGCGTTCATTTCAACGCTAATCCAGCTAAAACAAACGAAAAAAATGTCGTAAGTGCAAGGTCCTCTCATAAACAAACTTGAAATATTTTGCGCGATGGATGCGGATGCAGATTCTGCCAAAAAGTGTGTAGATCTTGCGGGAAATCAATATATTGAATGCTATAAAGCCCATTGCAACAATGAACCTAAGTCCAAAAAAGAAAGAGGACACTATTTTAAGGTCATAAAATCCTCTGGTTTTGGCCATTATGGTCAAACCGTTAAATCTATTTTTGATAAACACGAAGCCTTAAAAGAAGTTATTTACGCTGGGCACCCTTTTTATCCAGAAGAAACGTATCTTCAACATATGGAAGAATTAAGAAAAAAACACAGATCGGCTTTATGTTAACCAGTTGTTAACGTTCAGTTGTTAGCCTTTGTATAGAGTCATTCTAACATGAGGGAGTGAGTGAATATGAATCGTCTCTTTGCATTTCTTTTTCTTCTACCACTAGTCACACACGCACAGCCTCCCGAATGTCCCATCTTCAAAGATAAGGAGGCTTGTTTAAAGTCTGTTTCTGATAATTATGAAGGGCTTATCGACTACATCAATAATTTAGACGCAATCGAAAAAGAACCTGAAATGATTGAAGCCGCGAAAACAATTCGCAAATTTGAAGCGCTTGCTTGCCAGAGAACTTGTTTTAAGTAACCTATTAAATGCCCCGACGGGATAGTAAAGCCGTTGAAAGCGTTCCTTCATCAAGATAATCAAGTTCTCCCCCTACAGGTACGCCCCGCGCAAGGCTTGAAACATTAGAAATTCCTAGCTCTTTAATGCGCTCCGTAATGTAATAACTGGTTGCTTGGCCCTCAACGGTTGCATTCAATGCTAAAATAACTTCACTGAAGCTTTCCTTTTGGCATCGTTGAAACAGTGAGGCTAACCTTAAGTCTTCAGGCCCTACTCCATCAAGAGCGGAAAGCACACCCCCCAAAACATGATAGTGTCCCTTAAAAGACGCTGTTCTTTCCAAGGCCCAGAGGTCGGCAACACTCTCAACAATACATAATACGGAGGTATCTCGACGTTGATCTTGGCACAGACCGCAAGGGTCTTGAGAATCAAGGTTACCACATGTTTGACAGTCTTTTACTTTTACGCCAACGGCTTGAAGTGAGTCTGCAAGCGCCGGCAAAATTGTTGATCTATTCTGCAAGAGGTGTAAAGCAATCCGCTTTCCTGAGCGAGGACCTAGTCCGGGAAGCTTGGAAATTAACTGAATCAGTGTTTTGAGTTCATCGCTGATCATTGTCAGAAAGGAAGTTTCATCCCTCCAGGAAGCTTCATGCCACCTGTCACTTCATTCATCTCAGATTCAGCAAGTGCCTCAGCTTTTGCCTGCGCATCATGAACGGCAGCAGCTATCAGATCTTCTAGTACATCAATTTCTTCTGGATCGATCAAGGAAGGGTCAATTTTTACGCCTTTAACTTTTCCCTTGCCATTGGCTGTAACCTTAACAAGCCCGCCACCTGAAGTTCCTTCAACTTCCATTGTTTCCAGCTTTTTTTGGACTTCAGCCATTTTCGCTTGCAGCTGTTGAGCTTTCTTCATCATATCGCCAATATTACCAAACATCGTCTCTCTCTTTCCTTATGCCTCTTCAATCTTAGCCAGCGTTGTTCCAGGAAATGTATCCATAACTTGCTTGACGAGAGGTGTTTCCAACATCCTTTGCCGTCGTGCCTCGCGTGCACTTTGAGCTTTTTCATAAAGCGTAGGTTGACCGATTTCATCAGAAATTGCAATCGTCCACTCTTCATTTCTTTGTTTTTTTAAGAGTTCTTGAAGTTGTTGAGGCAAATTTTGAGGCGCTTTTGGCAAAAGCTTTAAAGTCAATTGAAAGGATTCAAAGGCGACGAGATGCACATCATGGGTTAAATATCCGTGCATAATCCCTTCTCGCTGGTGCCCAACCCATTCAACAAGCTCTTCAAAATCTGCAAATGCTTTGTGTTGTTCAGCGTTAGGCTGACTCAAGACTTTTTTTTTAAGGGGTTTTCTTCATCATTCCCGATAATAAGCTCATGAAGTGGCGGCAGGGGCGTAAAGTGCGTCAAACGTATAATAATGACCTCAAGTGCATTTTGCGGCGAAGGTGCTTTTTTAATTTCCTCAAACCCTTTTAAAAGAATTTGCCACACTTGTGTTAATGACGGTACAGAAAGGGTATCAGCTAGTTCTTTTCCTTTTTCTCGCTTTTCAGGGGGTAATGTTACATCATTTCCAAGATCAGGACTAATTTTTAGGCATTGGAGCCAATGGGTTAAATCCAACAAATCCTCGAGTATGTTTAAGGGGTTAGCGCCCTCTTGATAAAAATACCTTAATTTTTCAAGAGCGGGTTTTGTATCCCCCTTCATTAAAAGATCATAAAAGTCCAGGAGATGAGCTTGATCAGAAAGTCCCAACATTTGCTGTACTTGGCTCATTTGTACAGCGCTTCCGCCATAAGTAATTGCCTGATCTAAAAGAGACAAGCCGTCCCGAACTGACCCTTGAGCAGCTTTTGCAATTAGTGCAATTGCTCCATCTTCATAGGTAACATGCTCTTTCTCGCAAATCGTATTAAAATACGAATGCAACGTCGTTGCATCAATTCGTTTGAGATCAAAACGTATACACCGAGATAGAATTGTTTGGGGAACCTTATCAATTTCTGTGGTCGCAAAAATGAATTTCACATGAGGTGGCGGCTCTTCAAGGGTTTTTAATAGCGCATTAAAAGCGCTCTTGGACAGCATATGAACTTCGTCAATGATATAGATTTTATATCGAGCAGCAGCCGCTTTATATTGGGAAGCTTCGATAATTTCACGTACATCATCGACGCCAGTCCGGCTCGCAGCATCAATCTCGATGACATCCATTGATCTATCTTCAGTAATCATGGTACATGAAGAACAACTACCACACGGTTCTGCTGTGGGGCCTTGCTCACAGTTCAATGAGCGAGCAATGATACGAGCTGTCGTTGTTTTACCTGTTCCTCGAATTCCCGTCAAAATAAAAGCATGACCTAGCCGTCCCCCTTCAATTCCCCGTTTTAAGGCTTCTACCAAAAAGTCTTGCCCTATAATTTCGCTCAATTTTACTGGGCGATATTTACGCGCGAGAACACGATACCCTTCCACCAAGGGAACCTTAGAATTTGGATCAATGAGTTTTAATGCAGCTTCCACGTTTAAATCCTTACTCAGTGAGGAGCTGAATAAAGCGACCCGTAAGGTTCTTGCGACGGCTGCTTCCTTCCGGACCTGACCGGGTTAACAAGACTTACGTCCGCCAACCAACTCCTCGACTTCTTTATAGCAAGAAAAGAGGGGGGAAGGGCAAGAGGAATGTTTCCTATTGTTTCAAATTCCCTTCAAATCCATCCCTGCTTCAAGAAGTGTGTGCTTTATTTTAATCAGATCAAGCCATGTTTCTCTTTTTTGCCCAGGTGATCGCAATAAATAAGCAGGGTGGAAGATAGCGATGAGCTTAATTTTCTTGCCACTTTCTGAAGCATACTCTCTCCATGCCCCGCGCAGCCTCATGATTCCCTCTCGACCACCAAGTAATGTTTTTGCAGCTGTTCCTCCAACAAGGATAAGAAAATCTGGACTGACAAGGTCAATATGTCTCTTAATAAAAGGAAGGCAGGCCTCTGTTTCAGCTGGAGTTGGTTGCCGATTTCCTGGTGGGCGCCAAGGTATAATGTTCGTAATATAAAAGTTCTGCCGGGTTAAACCAATCATCGAGAGCATGTGATCAAGAAGCTGCCCACTTTGCCCCACAAATGGCAAGCCTTGCCGATCCTCATCCGCCCCTGGTGCTTCACCAATAAGCATGACGCGTGCTTTAGGATTTCCATCCCCAAAGACAAGATTTGTTGCCGTGTATTTTAATGCGCACCCTTCAAATTGTTGAAGGGCACCCTTCAACTCCTCCAAAGACCGGGCAGATGTCGCAGAGTTATTTGCTTTTTGCTGTGCTGTTTTTGGCGAAATTGCAGGCACAATAGGAACAGGTTTTGGTTCTTGTAAGGTGAGGGTTTCTTCAATTTGCTCAAACCGATTCTGCGTGTCAAAGGATATCATTTCATCAATTCCTGCATCTCTATAAATTGAAATGAGTTTTGCTATTTTATCGACATGAGACATCAGCAGTATTCCTAAACTAAAAACATTGTTGCCAGACCTAAAAACATTGCAAAGCCTAGCAAATCCGTTGTGGTTGTCAAAAATGGGCCTGCGCTAATCGCTGGATCCATTCCCATTTTTTCGATAATAATCGGTAAAACAACGCCACAGCCTGCCGCCCACATCATGTTAAAAATAAGGGCGCTTCCAAGAACCATCCCCAAAGCAGGGTCTGAGAACCAAAATGCAGCAATCGTTCCTCCAATACCCCCGAAAACGATCCCATTAATAAGACCAACGAGAACCTCTTTTGAAATGGCTCGCCTCATATTTATTCCACCCAGCTCACGGGTTGCAAGAGCGCGAACCGTGACGGTAACGACTTGCATACCGGCATTACCACTCATCGCCGCACTAATAGGCATTAAAACAGCTAGAGCTACCATTTTCTCAATAGTTTGTTGAAACTGAGAGATAACAGTTGCAGCCAAAAGCGTATTGACTAATGAAATAAATAACCAACGAAGCCTTGAATAAGACGTGCTTAACAGTGGCTCATAAAAGTCCGATTCTGTTACGCGAGCAAGACGCATGATATCTTCTTCAGCTTCTTCTTCAATGACGTTAACGACGTCATCAACCGTAATCATTCCAATGATGCGTCCCCCGTCATCAACAACAGGAGCTGAAACAAGCCCGTATTTTTGGAAGAGTAAAGCTACCTCTTCTTGATCCATATCAGCGGGGATTCGACGAATATCTTTCGTCATAATGTCTTTTATTTTTGTGCTCGATGGATACTTGAGCAAAGAGTTCAAGGGAACTCCACCTACCGGATAGTGTTTAGGATCAACTACAAAAATATCATAGAAAGTTTCGGGAAGATTTTTCTCTTCCGCAATATACCGCTTTGTCTCATCAAGGGTCCAAAAACTCGGAACACAAACAATTTCCCGTTGCATAAGGCGAGCTGCACTTTGCTCAGGATAAGCGAGAACCTCCTCAAGTATAACCCTTTCCCCAAGGGGGATAAATTTCAGGATTTCTTTTTGCTGGCTATCTTCAAGGTCTTCAATAAGCGCTAAAGCATCATCGCTTTCTAAGCCCTTAATGGCTTGGACAAAATCAGACATCCCCAGTTGATTAATAACTTCTTCCCTGACCGTTTCATTGAGATGCATAAGTATCTCAGGATCAAACTGAGGCCTGATAACTTCGATGAGATCTTGCCGGAGGTGGAACGAAAGATATTCGATAACACTTGCAACGTCTGCTGCATGAAACGGCTTTAAAAGCTCTTTAACGCGATCAAACTCTTTCGCCTCAAGAGAATCCTCAAGAAGATGCATGGTTTCTTGAGAAACGCCATAAAGCGAATCCTTTTCTTGGGTTTGTTGGTCCTTATGTCGTTTTTCCACAGCTCATCCTTTTGCCTAAAGTAGAGTTGGATGTGTCATATTTTGGGCGTCAACTACCGCTAAAGCTGACATGTTAAATATTCCTCGCGTTGTAACGGAGGGTGTTAGTATATGAATCGGCTTACATGGACCCAATAACAAAGGACCAATTGGCTGACCATCAGCTAATACTTTTACCATGTTAAAAGCAACGTTGGCTGTATCCAAATTTGGCATTATTAAAAGGTTTGCTTGGCCCATTAGGTTTGAATTTGGGAAAGTCTTTGAACGAATCTTATCATTTAAAGCTGAATCAGCATGCATTTCTCCCTCAATCTCAAGTTCAGGCGCTTTCTTTCTGATGAGGTCTGTAACTTCTCGCATTTTTTCTGCAGAAGCATCATGGTACGTACCGAAATTTGAATGAGAAAGAATACCGAGCTTAGGCACAATCCCAAACTTACGAACTTGCACAGCTGCCATAAGCGCCATTTCTGCTAATTGTGAAGGACTAGGATCTATATTTACGTAGGGATCGCAAAAGAAAAAGGTTCCCTTTTCAAGAACCATAATACTCATAGCTGAAGCAACTTCCAAACCACTCTTGAGACCAACAACCTCAAGGACTGAATCAAGAGTCGTTCTATACCCTCCCGTTGGTCCGCAAAGGGCACAATCAGCTTCATTAAAGTGCACCATGAGACTTGCAATAACAGACGAGTTCGTCCTCAAAACAGTTTTTGCATAATCTGGCGAAACGCCTTTTCTCTCCATAAGCTTGTGATACTCACTCCAATACCTATGATATCTGGGATCATCCTCTGGATCTACAAGCTCAAAATCACGCCCCATCTCTATAGATAAATTTAATTTTTTCAAGCGCGTTTGAACAACTTCTTCGCGACCAATGAGAATTAATTTTGCAAAACCTTCCTCAAATACGCGTTGAGCTGCTTGAAGAACTCTTTCATCTTCTCCTTCTGCATAGACGAGGCGTAAAGGATTTGCTTGAGCACGGGTAAAAATGGGCTTCATTAAAAGGCTAGAGCGGTAAACATACTCGGAAAGCCGCTGCTTATAAGCCGCCATATCCTCGATCGGACGAAGCGCAACTCCTGTATCCATAGCCGCCTGTGCAATAGCGGGAGGTAATTCCGTGATCAGGCGCGGGTCAAAAGGTTTAGGAATAATGTATTGGGCACCAAACTGAATTTCATCCTGAGAATATATTGAGGTAACAACATCTGATGACTCTTTATGTGTGATTTCAGCCAATGCACGAACACACGCCAACTTCATCTCTTCATTAATAACAGTTGCACCTACATCAAGAGCTCCTCTAAACAAAAAGGGGAAGCAAAGTACATTATTCACTTGATTTGGATAGTCAGAACGTCCTGTGGCAATAATGGCATCGTCACGAACTGATCTTACTTCTTCAGGTAAAATTTCAGGAATAGGATTTGCTAAGGCTAAAATAACTGGACTCTCAGCCATGGTCGCAACCATTTCTTTTGTCAAGATACCACCAACAGACAAACCGAGAAATATGTCCGCACCTTTTATTGCTTCTTCAAGTGTCCTTTCTTGAGAGGTGGTTGCGTATTTTTCCTTGAAAGGCCCCATATTTTTATCACGATTTTTATAAATCACTCCCTTCTGATCGGTCGCGATAATATTTTCTCGGCGAACACCAAGAGAAACTAAAATGTCAAGACATGCAATAGCTGCAGCACCTGCACCAGATGTTACGACCTTAACTGAGGAAATATCTTTATCAACGAGTTTTAGGCCATTTAAAGCAGCAGCCCCAACAATAATGGCTGTTCCGTGCTGATCATCATGAAATACTGGAATATTGAGTCTTTTTTTAAGCTCTTGTTCAATATAAAAACACTCTGGAGCTTTGATATCTTCTAAGTTAATACCACCAAAGGTTGGCTCTAAACTGGCAACGACCTCAATGAATTTCTCTGGGTCTGGTTCATCAACTTCAATATCAAAAACATCAATGCCAGCAAATTTTTTAAATAAAACTGCCTTACCTTCCATCACAGGTTTTGAAGCTAACGGACCAATATTCCCAAGGCCCAACACTGCAGAACCATCACTTATCACGGCAACAAGATTTGCCCGTCCCGTAAGAGAGGCTGCTTCTTGAGAATTTTTTTTAATTTCTTCACAGGCCGCAGCTACACCTGGTGAATAGGCAAGCGAAAGATCTTCCTGATTGGAGAGAGGTTTTGTAGCAACAATTTTCAACTTCCCAGCCGGTAAGGTCCGATGATAATCGAGTGCTCGTTGATAAAGAGTTTTATTCACAACTTTCTCCCTCTCTTTGAACACAATTATACTCTATTTATGGATAAATAGATATGGTGCGGTCGAGAAGACTCGAACTTCCACGGGTATTACCCCACAGCGACCTCAACGCTGCGCGTCTACCAATTCCGCCACGACCGCTAAATTTAGCTTTCACCCTACTTAAGAGGATGCTACACCTGAGATAGCAAATATACTCAATAGGTACAAGCGTCTTTACACGGAATTTTTAATGACGACAAGCCCCAACAATCTAATTGAATGGAAATCAAGCTCAAATGCCGTACCTTATGAGGATGGTTTATTGTGGATGGAAACCCGGGTTAAAGAAATCCAGACGCAACAATCACCAGAGTGCATATGGTTTTTAGAACATCCCCCCACTTTCACCTTGGGAACAAGCGGCAGTGAAAAAGATATTCTTGATCCAAAGATCTCAGCTTTAAAAACAGGAAGAGGCGGTAAGGTCACTTATCATGGCCCTGGACAACGTATTATTTATGTTATGCTTGACCTCAATAAAAGGCAGCGAGACATTCATCAATACGTCTTTCAACTTGAAGAATGGATTATAAAAGTCCTTCAAGAGCTCGGGTTAAAGGGAGAACGTCGGCAGGGACGAATTGGCGTTTGGATTACTCATAAAGGAATAGAACGTAAAATTGCGGCCATTGGTGTGCGCGTCCAAAAATGGGTTACATCCCATGGCATTTCACTCAATATTAGTCCAGATTTAAAGGCATATGAAAAAATCTTACCCTGCGGCCTGCATGATTTCGGCGTAACTTCTTTGGAAGAATTGGGAGTTACTTTAAAAATGAAGGACATAGACAAATTCATACATATGCATTGCCCATTTCAATCTATTGATTCTTAGGCATCACAAAATAATTGTAACTTGATAAGATAATTATATACTCGTATAAGGTTTTAAAAGGTATGTTTTTCTAAAGTGTAAGGCACAAAGCTCCATGAAAAAATTGAAGATTTGGTTACTAAAAGATGGTGAGTTCCTTCCTGTCTCCAATAATCAAAAAAAAATGAGAACATGGAGACTTGGGGAGTCTCTCACCAAGCGAGGTCACGAAGTTTTGTGGTTCGCTTCAAACTTTTCTCATCTAGAAAAGCATAAAGTCTGTGAAGGAGACTTAACTGTCCAAGTCAGTGTGAACTTCACAGCCAAGCTTTTGGAGTGCGGCGAATACCAAAAAAATATATCATTTCAAAGAATGCGGCACCATCATGTCCTCGGTAAACGTTTTAGACATTTTGCCGAGGTAGAGGAAAAGCCTGATATAATTATTGCCTCATTTCCTATTTTTGAATTTCCCCAAGAAGTCATAGCCTACGGAAAACAAAATGATGTGCCGGTTATCATCGACGTGAGGGACATGTGGCCTGATGTATTCACTTTATATTTTCCTGTATTCCTCCGCCCGATTATAAAGCTAGCTTTCCATAAAAGTGACTTAAAAATCAGATGGGCTTTAAGACAAGCCCAAGGTATCAGCTCTATGAGTCAAGATCTTCTTCGTTGGGCCTTGGAAAAAGCAAAACTATCAAAAGACAAAAAAAAACATAAAGTCTTTTACTTAGGATTTGATGAATCATCTGCACAAGAAATCCAGGAATTTGATGAACTACGCAACATACGCAAAGCGAATCAAAACAAAATTATTTACTCCTTTATTGGTAGCTTTATCCATCACTATGAACTTGACTTGATTATTGAAGCGGCAAAAACACTTGAAAAAGACCCAAGTTTCAATGGTCTTTTTATTTTCGCAGGAAAAGGAAAAACATGGGATTCCATTCAACAGAAGGCCAAAGCCCTCAAATCGGTCATTGTTCTTGGCTACCTTAGCAAATCTCAATCGGCCTACCTTAACGAAATTTCAGATGTGTCACTTATTCCCCTCACAAGACTAGCTTTTCCTAATAAGCTTTTTGAGTATTTGTATTTTAGTAACCCACTAGTTTTTTCCATGCAAGGAGAAGCCAAAGAAATTCTTGAATCTCATAATGCAGCTGTCTATTATGAAAAGTCAAATCTTACCTCACTTGTTAAGGCTTTAAAGGTTTTCCAAGATAAGAAAACTTTAGAGAAAATGAGAAAAAATGCGGGTAGTCTATATGAGTCCCAATTCTCTGACACAAAAATTTATACGGAATATTGCGACTACATCGAGGAAATGGCAGCTTCATATAAAGTTTCTGCTTCCTAATTACTTATGCAACTCAAAATCCATCTAACGCCCAATGCTTCCCATAATAAAATTGAAGGATGGAGTTGTGATGACAAGGGAGAAAAAAGGTTGCGCGTTAAAGTCACTGCCACACCCGAAAGTGGAAAAGCTAATGAAGCCCTTATCAAACTTCTTTCCATAACCTTGCGTATCCCTAAGTTTAAAATCTCAATAGTTTGGGGAACTACCTCTCAGTTTAAAAAGCTTGAGATTGATGGGGATGAAGAGAAATTAATTAAACTCAAGTTATAGAAAATACTTCTTGTATCCCACATCATTATGAAATTCACCAGATATCTATCTGATAGGACTAGAAAACTCTTTAAACATCCTCTAAATTAAAGTTCATATTTGAAAACTTTGGAGAAAACAATGACTCTTGTGCGAGCCTTATGGATTTTGATGGGATTATTAATTTTAGGAGCCCTTATTGCTCTTTCAATGTGGGGAATCCCTGCCCCTTCAACACGAATTGAAAAAGTCATTTCAAATGACAAGTTTAACTAGCTTGATTTACAACAATCTGATCCTTTCCAGTCTATGCTTGCTTCTCTTTCAAGTAGCAATCTTTGCGCAACCTATTCAGCTTATCCCAAAATCAGAGTTCACAAATGAAACAATTTCTTTAAACACTGATGAACAGGCAGCAAATCCTTTTTGGGAAGGAACTCCTCCTTCAACATATACGTCCTATATTGATAAACTGCCTACTCGCCTTGCCTCTTCAGTCCTGCAAAAAATGCGGGCCAAAGTTTTAAATGAAAAATACCCACACTCAACTAATGTTTTTGAGGATCAAAATTTAATCTTTTCCCTTTTCGTTGAAACAGGTGATTTTAAAAATGCAGAAAACCTCCTCGCCCGAGAAAATTTGGAAGAGCAAGATGATCTATGGATTCGCCTAAAATGGGCGATGGGAGACCACAAAGCTGCTTGTCATAAGATTGCGAACCTCTTGAGACAAACCTCACAAGATAAATGGAAGGCCCAAAATGTTTACTGTCTTTATTTAAATGGTGAAAATGAGCGTGCAAAAGTCGCAGATGAGCTTTTGCGCGAAGCATCTATTGAGACACATCCCTTAATTGACAAACTTTTTAATCCCTCGGAGAAAGTCACATTTAACAAAGAAATTGCAAACTCTTTCTTCTTGCTCAATGTGTGGTGTTCTTTGGGCCTCGATTTATCTGAAAATGAGCTCAATCAACTCAGCCCAAGTCAGCTCATTCTTATCGCACATTCAAAGGGAACTCCTCAAGAAACACGAGCAAAGGCTACTCTCCAGGCCATAGAATTTTCTTCATTTACGCCTTCGCTGTCGAGAGACGCACCTGAAAATACTATATTTCACAAGCTACAGGTGGCGTTGACCCATCCACAGCAACAAGCACTGATTCCCCTATTCAACGAAATTGGCCATAGAAATCTTATTGAGATCCTTGCTAGGGCATATCTCGCTGAAATTGAGCAAATTAACCCGTCCAAGAAGACCCTTTTCCTTGCTCCCTACTTCATACCCACTTTTTTACTGGCTCAAAATTATAATCAAGCACAAAAATGGTACATGTTGTTCAAACAAGAAAAACCGGATGATGCTATTGCATTGGCAGCACTTATGCACATTGCGCATCCAGAAAACCCAGTAAGCGAAGAAACAATCCAGGGTTGGCAACGTTACCAGACTAAGCTAAAACCGGGCACAGCTCCTAAAAACTCATATATCCTCAGAAGCCTTTTAGAAGCTCTGGGTGAGAAAACTGGCAGAGCAATAGAAGGAGAGCCAGCGGCTCCTTCGTGGCGACAAGAAAAGGCTTTACTGGGAGAACTAAACCCAAATCTTTTGAATGCCGCTGCAAGCAGCAATCGAATAGGCGAAGTCTATCTTATTATCTTAGCAAGCGTTAGAAATGAAGCGTTACGTGACTCTCCCGTTGAAAAGATTTCTCACATAGTGAGAGCTCTTCATAAAGTCAGTAAAGATAAGGAAGCAAAAGCCCTTGCCATCGAGTATTTAATTAGCAAGGACCTATAGATATTATTTCGTTTCTTTTTCTGAATCACACAATTTAACGGGCTTCACATCCATGAGAGGTTTATCATCATAGACAACATTCATAAAGACCAAGCTATCATGTTTTTTGCCAGAATAACAGCTTCAGATACAAACCCTGTGAAAGGATTCATTGTTGTTACAGCTTTCTTTTTAACGACTTCATCATGACTCCTATCCACCAAGGATGACAACTGTTTAAAATGCTTTTTATCATCTGGTGTTGTCAAATCATGCGAGTGTTTTCCAACCATGCTGGAATGCTTGCAATATGCACAGAATAAGCCATCGGATTTGCGGAATTTCATCAATGCGACTTCTTTGCCATTTTGGTCATAAAACCCAATGGCATTTTCAATTAGAGTTCAGCTTTTATCTCAAATTCTTCACTACATTGAAACTTTAATCATATTCGATGAGCATACGAACGCACAAAAAGCGAGTATTTTTCGTATAGGCATGAGAATAGCCTCCATCACGCCAACATTTTGTAGTGACTCATCTTCTTGTCCATAGAGTGAGGCAATATCTTCAAAAATACTTTTCTCTTTAGGGAAAACTTCCACGCCAGCTGAAGGTTTGAGCCCTGTTTCCTGCCTAGCTATATCAATAGCCAAATGTAGGCCTCCTAATTGATCAACAAGCCCCAAGGCATGAGCTTGCTCACCCGTCCATACGCGTCCACGAGCTACCCTTTCAACTTGTTCGCGCGAAAGCCCACGCCCTTCAGCAACTCGCTCTGTAAAGGTATCATATACATCATCCATTAAAGCATTCATTTTCTGCCACTGATGGGGTGTGAAAGAGTGAACAAAACTGTACATCGTTGCGTTTTCACTCGTCGAGACAGAGTCGACTTTAACCCCAAGCTTTTCGAGTAAACCTGAAATTACATACTTTCCACCAAATGCACCGATAGAACCCGTTAAAGTTGCGGGTTGTGCAATAATTTTTGTTCCTCCTACAGAAGCCCAGTACCCTCCTGAAGCAGCTGCATCTCCCATGGAAATAATCACAGGTTTATGAAATTCATCCTTAATATATTTTATAACGCTATATACGGCTTCGGACGCAACCGGAGAACCTCCCGGAGAATTAATGCGATACACAATAACTTTAACATGGGGGTCTTTTGCTGCCGAGAGAAAGGTATTATAGGCTTCACTCGAAGAGATAAAGAGATCTCCTAAAGCCGTCTTTTTCCCATTTTGCTGAATAATGCCCTCACCAAAAATAAGAGCAACTTTATCTCCTGATGTCTTTTCTTCAGGAAGAGTTGAAAGATAGTTTTTCAAGCTAACAAATTGTATATGTGACCCAAGCTTTTCTTTTAATGTGGGTTCAAGGTTTTGACGGTAGTTGACTTGATCCACCAATTTTTCTTTTATGGCATCTCGATTTAAATGTGGCCCACTTTGAATCAGATCTCTGACATGTTCATGATTAAGCGCCCTTTCTTTTGCAATCCCATCAACAAACTGCTCTAAGAAAGAATCTGCAATAGCTTGTTGGGCTTCACGTCCTTCTTTTGAAAACCCCTCCCGCGTAAAGGACTCAATGAAAGATTTATATTCCTTTCGCTGAACAATTTCAGGGTGAATGTCTAATTTATCGAGAGACTCCTTACCAAAAGGAACTTCTATATTTATACCTACTAAGTTGACCGTTCCTAAAGGCTGAAGCCATATTTGATCGCAAGCCGTTGCAAGGTAATAGAGATCTGTTCCAGAACTGGATTCACCAAAGGTTTCTGTATAACACCAGCTTAATTTTCCGGACGCTTTGAAAGACAATAGAGCATCTCGAAGTTCCTGTAATTGGGCCTTTCCTAAGTTTGGATTTTCAATCTTTAGCAATAATCCTTTGATTCTTTCATCCTCAGATGCTGCATAAATTGAGCGTGTTAGGTCATACAGAGACGCACTTTTTCCTAACAGGGCTCCAAGACCTTTTGACTGAACATGATCTGTGTAAGTCCCTTTCAATGTAACCGTCAGAACTGAGTTCTGTTTGATAGGCTGG
This sequence comes from uncultured Alphaproteobacteria bacterium, assembly GCA_964474215.1. Classification (GTDB taxonomy): domain Bacteria; phylum Pseudomonadota; class Alphaproteobacteria; order UBA9655; family UBA9655; genus UBA9655. The sequence continues at coordinate 31,367 of CAYYRQ010000013.1, read as the reverse complement.
GTTGACGTCTTTAAGAAACTTTTATGTCCTAAATATAAACTTAAAAGTAAAACGATGAGGCTTAAACCAATGGCAGCGCAAATCCAGAAAAAAACAGAAAAGGTGAACCTGAATATGTTTCTGATCATTCGCTTTAGCTACTTACTTCAGCAACGACAGATATATCAGGTGCGTCGACAGATTTCATTCCAACGACATGATAACCCGAGTCAACATGAAGAACTTCACCTGTTACCCCACCAGATAAATCACTTAAAAGATAAAGAGCTGAACCTCCCACATCTTCAATCGTCGTGTTTCTCTTTAGTGGTGAATTATATTGATTCCACTTCAAAATATACCGGAAGTCGCCAATTCCTGATGCAGCTAATGTTTTGATTGGTCCGGCAGATATCGCATTAACACGAATATTTTCATTCCCTAAATCAACAGCCAAATAGCGTACGCTTGACTCAAGAGCTGCTTTCACCAGACCCATAACATTATAATGCGGCATAACGCGCTCCGCTCCATAATAAGTGAGAGTTAGGAGGCTTCCTCCATTTTTCATCATAGGCCTCGCAATGCGTGCAACCTCGGTAAATGAGTAACAAGAGATATCCATTGAATTCAAAAAATTCTTACGGGACGTATTCACATATTCCCCTTTTAGTTCCTCCTTGTCTGAAAATCCAATGGCATGAACAACAAAATCAATTGAATCCCAATGTTTTTTTAAGCTCTCAAAGGTTTCAGGAATTGCACCTTCTTGACTGACATCACACGGAATCACGATTGAAGATCCTACAGATTCTGCTAACGGCTCAACTCGTTTTTTTAGGGCATCCCCTTGATATGTAAATGCGAGCTCAGCCCCATGGTCTGCGAGAGATTGTGCGATCCCCCAACCAATTGAGTGATGGTTGGCAACACCCATAATGAGACCTCGTTTACCGACCATTATTGTTGATTTCTTCATTCGTATTGTCTCCATTTAAAAAATAATTGGTTTAAAATAGGCATGACATGATTTTTGGTCAAGGAAAATAAGAAGTGGCTTGAAAAACGATTATTATAATTTCCACTCCACAACCGGCGGCATAGACATAAGGATGGCTTCCACATTTCCTCCCGTCTTCAAACCAAATTGAGTTCCTCTGTCATAGAGTAAATTGAACTCCACGTACCGTCCCCTTTTTGCCAGCTGCGTCTTTCGATCTTCATCACTCCAAGGTTTGCTGATATGTCTTCTCACAATTTCTGGGTAAATGTTTGCAAATGTCTTTCCTACCTCTTGCGTAAATGTAAAGTCTTCTTTCCAATTTCCACTGTCATGGTAATCATAGAAAATCCCTCCAACACCTCTTGCTTCTCCGCGGTGGGGTAAATAAAAATAATCATCTGCCCATTTTTTGAATTTTTTATAATAATCGGCCCCAAATCGATCGCATGTCTTTTGGAAGGCTGCGTGAAAATCTTGGGTATCTTTTTCGACCGGAAAACAAGGTGTTAAATCTGCACCTCCACCAAACCAAAGTTTTTGCGTTACAATCATTCGCGTATTCATATGAACAATCGGCACGTGGGGGTTCCGAGGATGAATAACAAGTGAAATCCCACTTGCCCAAAATCGCGGGTCGGCTTCAGCTCCAGGAATTTGAGATCGAAATTCTTCAGAAAATTCTCCAAAAACAGTGGAAACATTGACGCCTGCTTTTTCAAAAACGCGGCCTTGAAGAACAGCCATGGTTCCTCCGCCACCTTCTCTAAAATCCCAAGTTTTTTTAACAAATCGGCCAGGCGTTTCGCCATATTGCTGAAGAGAAGCTTCTGTTTCAATCTTTTCAAATGTTTTGATCAATTGAGATTGAAGGGATGAAACCCACTCAGACATTCTTTTCTTTTTGGTATCCATCCTATGCTCCAGTTAATAGATTTGTCTGCCGCAAAGCTTCTGTGGTAACAATAGCCGCGGATAACGCGAGATTCAATGATCGCGTTTCAGGAACCATTGGTATGAACACGCTATCACGGCAACTTTCTAAAATTGAAGGAGGAAGACCAGAGCTTTCCTGCCCCATAATCAAGGCATCATTCTTGTTAAACGAAAATTCAGTGTATCTATGTCGTGCACCTACGGTTACAGCAATACGGCGCGCCCCTTCACTTTTCTCACAAAAGGCGTGCCAATTCGCATGATTTATCGTTGCTGCCATTTCAATGTAGTCCATTCCTGCTCTTTTCAAATGTTTGTCCGAAAATAAAAATCCACAGGGTTCCACAATATCCAACGGGATCCCCATGCAAGCGACAAACCGCATGAGAGCCCCAACGTTTTGAGGAATTTCAGGTTGATATAAAACAAGACGCATTTCAGTCCTTTAAATTTAATGAAAAGTCGATTAAAACTAATTTAGTTTAAAATTCTTTAACGTGCAGCAGAAAAAGCACAGGGAATTCATGAGCGATAGAAAACACAATATGAAAAAGAAAGAACCAACACGTCGGGACTTTCTATTATTAACAGCTGGAGCAGTCGGTGCCATGGGCGCGGGCTATTTTGCCTGGCCTTTTATTGATAGTATGAATCCTGCAGCAGATATTCTTGCTCAATCTACTATTGATGTGGATCTTTCACCTATTCCGGAAGGACAGGCCATTACGGTTGTATGGCGTGGTAAACCCATTTTTGTTCGACGCCGCACGCCGGAAGAAATCAAGACTGTTGAGGCGGTGCCCTTATCTGAGCTTATTGATCCAGAACCTGATCAAGATCGTGTAAAAAAAGGCCATAAAGAATGGCTTATTGTTATTGGAATTTGTACACATTTAGGATGCATACCCACCGGCAATAAACCAACACAAGAACGGGGGAAATACGGAGGGTGGTACTGCCCATGCCATGGATCATTGTATGACACGTCTGGGCGTGTGCGACGGGGCCCCGCACCTCTGAATCTTTATATTCCTCCTTATACGTTTCTTTCTGAAACGCAAATTCGCATTGGCGTCAATGAGGTTAAAAATGGATAAAGCCACCCAAATTATACGTTGGATAGACCATCGCTTGCCTTTTTTTTCTTTTATTGATCATGAACTGCGAGATTACCCAACTCCCAAAAATTTAAATTATTGGTGGAATTTTGGATCTCTTGCAGGCATTACGCTTGTCATCATGATTCTTTCAGGCATTTTTCTCGCGATGCATTATGACCCCAATGCGAAAGAAGCCTTTAGCAGTGTTGAATACATCATGCGAAATGTTAATTACGGATGGATGATTCGTTATCTCCATGCCAACGGGGCAAGCATGTTTTTCATTGTCGTCTATATCCACATGTTTCGAGGGCTTTACTACGGGTCCTATAAAAGCCCACGGGAACTTTTATGGATGCTTGGCGTCGTCATCTTACTTCTGATGATGGCAACAGCTTTTATGGGATATGTTCTGCCTTGGGGCCAAATGAGTTATTGGGGAGCAACAGTTATCACAAACTTGTTTTCAGTCTTCCCATTTAGCGAATCGATAATGCAATGGCTTTGGGGAGGGTTTTCTGTTGATAACCCAACTTTAAACCGATTTTTTGTTCTTCATTATCTCTTTCCATTCCTGATTGTAGGCGTTGTTATACTTCACTTGATTGCGCTTCACCAACACGGGTCCAACAATCCCCTTGGCATTGAAAGAAAAGAGCCACGCGATAGCATTCCCTTTCATCCTTTTTACACCGTAAAAGATTTATTTGGCCTCGGCGTTTTCGGTTTGATTTGGGCTTACTTCGTTTTTTTTAACCCCAATTTTTTCGGAGAACCGGATAACTATATCCCTGCCGACCCACTTGTAACACCCGCACATATCGTGCCTGAATGGTATTTCCTCCCTTTTTATGCCATCCTTCGTTCCATTCCAAATAAACTTCTGGGCGTTATTGCCATGTTTGGAGCTACATTTATCCTCTTTTTTCTTCCTTGGCTTGATACATCAAAAGTGCGAAGCGCTACTTTTAGACCCATCTACAAATGGGTCTTTTGGGCCTTTGTCATTGATTGTTTCCTTCTTGGCTTTGTTGGATACCACTCTCCAGACGACATATTTAGTAACCTTGGAGGAATTTCAAACCAAACACTTGGCCAATTTGCAACCATACTCTATTTTTCCTTTTTCCTGTTTGCTTTACCCCTTCTTGGATATTTTGAAAAACCAAAGCGTCTGCCGAAAAGCTTAAGTGAACCTATCTTAAAAAAAAGTCTGTTAGCCTTTTTCTTAACTTTTTCCCTTTGTACAGCTTATGCCAATGAAGAATCACCACCTCTGCCAGATATCGAGTGGTCTTCCGAGGGGCCATTTGGGACCTATGATCGCAATGAATTACAGCATGGCTTTCAAGTCTACAAACAGGTTTGCGCCGCTTGCCATGGAATCAAATATGTTCGATTTAGAGATCTTGCTGCTTTAGGATACAACGCAGAAGAAATAAAAGCCATTGCTGCTGAATATCATGTTGAAGCGATAGATGATGAGGGTAACGTTATTGAAAAGCCGGCTAAGCCAACAGATACTTTTCCCCCTCCCTTTAAGAACGAACAAGCGGCTCGTGCGGCCAATAATGGATCTTTTCCTCCAGATCTTTCCCTTATTACAAAAGCACGGAAAGGGGGACCAGATTATATATATGCTCTCTTGACAGGATATGAAAATATTCCTCCCTCAGATGTCCATTTGCCTGACGGAATGCACTATAACCCTTATTTTCCAGGAGGGCAGATTGCGATGATTCCTCCGCTTACTGAAGGTATCGTAACCTATGATGATGGATCTCAACCCTCTATCAATCAAATGGCAAAGGATGTAGTTGCTTTTTTATCTTGGACAGCAGAACCCGAGCTTGAAAAACGAAAACAAACCGGAATTATGGTACTTATTTATTTTCTTGTTTTTACAGGGCTGATGTATTTTGTTATGAAACGTATCTGGGCGCGCGTAAAATAGAGCCTTCCCTTTTTTTGTATGTTGGTCTTCATGCTAAATTATGGCATAATGGGAAGATAAATAATAAAAAGGGGCGGTCATGAACAAAGTCTTAACATCACTTCTTTGCGTGTGTCTGGGAGGTTGTTCCATTTATAAAGCAAGATTTATAGAAGGACCTTCGCCTGGCGCAAACTGGACAAAACAGTTTGATGCTCCTTTGCCATGGGTATGTATAATCCCTTCTGAAAAAACAACATCAATGCAAAATATTGATTTTCAAAAATTCACCAAGGCCGTTCGCTTTAATATGAGCTTTAAGCCTTATGAAGAAAAATTCAAAAATGTTAGGCTTGTACTTGTTGATTTTCGTATCCTTCCTGCAACAACACCTTCTAACGATAAGCTTATATTAAAGCATGAGTGCGCAAGTTATTCGAAAGGTTATATTAACCAACCGGAAAGATACCAATTGAAAATGAGCTTTTTCATTGGGAGCACTCGTCCCCCTTCTAAACCGTACCTTGAAGAAACCATCACAATGGCAACTTCAAAAGCTCCTGCCCACGAAGCTCTTATGCTGTTAGGTAATGAAATCATAGAGGATCTAAAAGTTTCAGATCAAAGAAAAATATCTGTTGAATTTGATTAATGGCAAGGGATTGGACTTAAATACCCACTATAAACGCTAATCAAAAGTATTGCCCCGAGCAAGACGCGATAAATAACAAACGGTGTTAGCGTTGATTTCTGCAACCAATACATCATAAAAGCAATGGCAACAAGGCCAGAGAAAAAAGAAAAGGCCATCATTAAGCCGGCGTCATAAATTTGCTCCAGCTCCCCAGACTTTAAAAGCTGATAACCCTTTAATACACCAGCCGCGGTTATCGTAGGGATCGACATTAAAAAAGCAAAGCGGGCTGCATCTTGTCGCTTGTAATTCATTAATCGCCCAGCAGTTAAGCAAGCCCCAGAGCGACTAACCCCATTTATAAGGGCAACACACTGAGCCGTTCCAAAAATAAGCGCTCTTTTAAAAGTTGTATCCGAAACCGTTTCAACGAAGCTTCCATACCGATCTGCAACATAGAGAATGATCCCAAAAATAATTCCTACCCAAGCAATAATCGTAACACTTCTTAGGGACTCCCCAATCATGTGTTCAAAAAATAAACCTATAAATACAACGGGTATCGTTGCAACAACAAGATTCAAAAGGAGTCTAGTATTTTCATTGAATTTGCCTTGTAGAAGGGAAAAAGAGCCTTTGAAGAGTGCTGCAACATCCTTTCGAAAATAAAAGAGCACGGATCCTAATGTGCCAATATGTGCCGCAACATCCATCAATAACCCCTGGTCCTTCCAATGACATAAAGCTGGCACGAGGACTAAATGCCCTGATGAGCTAATAGGAAGAAATTCTGTTATGCCTTGGATCAAAGAAAGAAGTAAGATTTGCTCTAGAGTCATGGGCACCCACTATGTTAAAAGTACATGTGAGATATCATAAAACTTACATAAGTTAAAGGAATATGTTGCTATGCGTAAATTATATCATTATTGGTTATGCCCTTTTTCTCGAAAAATTAGGATTCTTCTAGGAGAAAAAAAACTTTCTTTTGACTTAGTTCTCGTAAAGCCTTGGGAAATAAATCCCACATTCGTGTCTCTGAATCCGGAGGGACTTCCCCCTGTTCTTATTGACGACGATGGAAAAAGCGTCGCTAACGCCTACCCCATCTGTGAATATATTGAAGAAGTGTATTTTGAACCTTCTCTTTTAGGAAAATCTTCTTCTTCTCGCGCAGAAGTTAGAAGACTTATGGTTTGGTTTGATGAAAAATTCAACATGGAAGTTACCCACAATTTAGTTTACGAGAAGGTCCTCAAACGAAAAATGACACGAGGAGGCCCTGATACGGCTGCGATTCGAATAGGCCAAACGAATCTTCATGATCATCTTGAGTATATCTCTTGGCTTTGTGATAGACGAAAATGGCTCGCTGGAGATGAATTTTCTCTAAGTGACATTACAGCTGCTGCACATCTGTCTTGCATCGACTATCTAGATGATGTGCCGTGGAGTAAGCACCCTACAGCTAAGTTATGGTATGCGCGTGTTAAATCACGTCCAAGTTTTCGCAATATCCTTTCAGATATAATTCCGGGTCTTAACCCAGCCCAACATTATACAAACCTAGATTTTTAATGTTTTTTTCTTTTGGATATGGCTATGTTGCCCAAAGTTTTGGAGGAACAGGGACCTCACGTACAGCTAAAGGGAAAGGTCAACTAATCTACAATGGCGGACCGCTCAGCAAAGAAATATTAGAGGAAATAGAAAAGGCCAAGTACATCCTAATCACTATCTCCCCTCAGAATGGGCGAGACATTCTTGCGGAAACAATACAGAAAAACTTATCTTATTTCCGACATATTAAGTGGGTGGGATATATATCTTCAACAAATGTATATGGCGATTACCAGGGAGAATGGGTCAATGAGGAATCAGCCACCAAACCAACTTCAGAGTATGGACTTGCAAGACTTAAAGCTGAAAGAGATTGGCTCGGCCTTGATTTGCCCGTTCATGTCTTTAGACTTGCAGGAATATATGGTCCAGGAAGAAATGTGCTTGAAAAGTTAAAGAACGGAACAGCTCAAAGAATATTTAAAGAGGGCGTCGTTTTTTCTCGTATTCACCTATCTGATATCCATCACGTTATCCAAGCGTCAATAAAAAAGCCAGCGCCCGGCCGTATATACAATGTGGCAGATAACCTTCCTGCTCCCTCACATGAAGTCATTACTTACGGAGCAAAGTTGTTAGGGATTGAGCCTCCGCCACTTATTTCTTTCGAAGAGGCGGATTTGTCCCCACTTGGTAGGAGTTTTTATCAGGACTCTAAACGCGTCTGTAATAAGCGTATTTTAAAAGAACTCATTTCAACTTTAAAATACCCCACCTATCGCGAAGGTTTAAAAAGTTTGATTAATTAAACCATCTGTTTTGAAGTGGACTCTGGGGAAAATGGCGCGCCCTGCAGGATTCGAACCTGCGACCTGCGGCTTAGAAGGCCGACGCTCTATCCAGCTGAGCTAAGGGCGCTTTTTCTCCCCCAACATACCGGAAGTTTGAAAAATGTAAACTAGGGTATGTTCTAATCATTCAAGAATCATATTAAAATCTAAAGAACACTTAGCTGACACACTACTTAGTATTCAAGCAAGAAAAGAAATACTATCTTGTTAATAACAAAAAAATTCTGTTAAACTGAATTAGAGCTTGTTTATATAAGCTAAATGATTAAAAGGGACATACCTATGGCTGATGAAACTTCAAACCATGAAGAAACAAAAACAATCGGACAAATTTTAAAAGAGTCTCGAACGAAACAAGAACATACTCTTGAGTTTATCGCTAAGGAACTGTGTATTAGCAAGCGTCATCTAAAAAATTTAGAAGAAGATGACGAAAATATTGTTGCAGACATATACACGATAGGCTTCTTGAAAGCCTACGCCCAGTTTTTAGGCTTAGACGCTTTAAAACTTATCAGCCAGCTAAAAAGCAAAGCTGAAAAACCCATATATGAATATGATAAAATTACACTAACAATTCCTTCGCCAAAGAAAGGTTTACCAGCACTCCCTATCCTGGGTCTGTCTGTATGTGCACTTGTGGGCATTTTTGTAGGCCTAAAGTGGTACAATAAAATCCATTCTGCTGAACCTGAAGCTCAGGTTACCGCCTTAGCCAACCATAATGAAACTGCACCAACAGTCCTATCAGTGGATTCCGTTGTAGAAAAAACAGAAGAAAACTTTACAGAGTCTCTCGCTCATTATAATGAAGACCCCTTACCAGATACACAAAATCCAACCACTATACCGATTAACGACTCCCAAGATTATAAAGCCGATTCTGAAGAAACCCAAAACATAGTCCAAGCAAGTTTAGATCATTCCCCAACGGAAGTTATCCTTGAAGTCACTGAAGAGGCTTGGATTCAAGTGAGTGACCAAAATGGCCACATCATTGTCAGTCGAACTTTTAAGCCAGGTGAAGAGCACCGTTTTGATAACTGGGGGGAACTTTTTTTAAAAACAGGCAATGCGAGAGGAACACATTTGAAATATGGGGAACAAAAATTTGATTTTCCTGAAGGCTCTATATCTGTCCAATCAAACGTCCCTCTTGACCCGACTAAGTGGGTTGATCTAAACCTGAACACTCAAGATTGAAATAAGCTAAATTCTGTGAGCGCTGATGAAAACTTTACAGCCTGTTCGAGGTACCCACGACATACTTCCTCTTGAACATAATATATATTCTTACATAACTCAAACAGCTAAAAGTGTAGCTGCATCATACGGCTATCATGAAATTTCTACCCCTATCATGGAATTTAAAGAAGTGTTTCTCAGAACACTTGGTGATGCTTCGGATATTGTCACAAAAGAAATGTATGAAATTGCTGATCGAGGAAACGAAGAAATCGTTTTACGGCCTGAAGGAACGGCTGCTGTTACGCGAGCTATCCTTTCCAATGGGTTAACGCAAAACTTGCCCCTTAAATATTATTATCAAGGACCCATGTTTCGGTATGAACGTCCTCAAAAAGGCCGCATGAGGCAGCTTCATCAAATTGGCGTTGAACTTTTTGGCGTTGCTGATCCTGTGGGAGACGTGGAAATCCTCTCAATTGCCTATGACATACTAAAATCTCTCAGACTAGAAACTAAGGTTACGTTGGAAATTAATACATTGGGCGATAAAGAAAGCCGAAATGCATACCGCGATCAACTCGTCACTTTTCTAAAAGATCATTATGATTCACTTTCATATGACAGTAAGCAGAGGCTCGAAAAAAACCCTCTAAGAATCCTAGATTCAAAAGATGAAGGTGATAAATCGATTTTAAAGAATGCCCCTCTTTTAAATGAAACCTTGAACACGGCCTCAGAGGATACTTTTGCAAACGTCCTTAAAGGATTAGATGAGCTAAGTATACCTTATAAACTTAATCCACTCCTCGTACGAGGGCTCGATTATTATTGTCACATAGCTTTTGAGTTTACAACCAAAGAGCTTGGTGCCCAAGGAACAGTCTTAGCAGGTGGGCGCTATGACGGGCTTGTTGAAATGATGGGGGGCCCCCCAATTTCAGGAGTTGGCTGGGCAGGTGGTATTGACCGCCTCGCAATGATGCTAAGTGATCAAAGCTTACCTGAACGCCAAAGACCAATTGCCATCATTCCCTTAAATCAAGAATATGGGTTCAAAGGCTTAAAGCTTGCTGAAATCCTTCATAGACAGGGTTTCATCGCTGAAATGACTTACGACGGAAATCTTAGCAAGCGCATGAAAAAAGCAGGTAAAATGAATGCTTCACACGCTTTAATTCTTGGCGAGGAAGAAATGAAAAACCAAACGATTACAGTGAAGAACATGGATACAGGCGAACAAAGTACCGTATCGATTACAAATATATCTGATTACTTATCGTAAGGGTGCGGCTGTGAGTTTTGAAATTAAACTGAACCAACTTCTAACCCGTTTTGAATCCTTAAAACAAAAACTCTCCGATGTTGTCGAAGATCCAAATGAATTTGCAAAATTATCAAAAGAATATTCAGATCTAAATCCCATTGCAGATAAAGTCTCTGAATGGAAGTCCATGACAAAGGACAAAGAAGATTTGTCTGCTTTATTGGCCGATTCATCTACAGACAAAGATTTACGAGCGATGGCCGAGTCTGAACTTGAAACGATCGAAGAACGCCTTCCAACATTGATGAAAGAGATTAAAATACTCTTACTCCCAAAAGATGCGGATGATGATAAGAACGCCATTTTAGAAATTCGGGCAGGTACAGGTGGAGAAGAAGCCGCCCTTTTTGCTGCCAATCTGCTGCGCATGTATCAACGATACGCTGAAATTCAAGGCTGGCGCTTTGAGCTAATGCATGAAAGTGATACAGGACTCGGCGGTATTAAAGAGGCCTCGGCTTCAATCTCAGGCAAAGGAGTGTTTGCTAAATTAAAGTTTGAATCAGGCGTCCATCGGGTTCAACGTGTCCCTGAAACAGAAACGGGAGGACGTATCCACACTTCAGCTGCAACAGTTGCTGTCTTACCAGAAGCTGAAGAAGTTGACATTCATATCGATGAAAATGATTTACGGATTGATGTATTTCGTTCAAGTGGCCCCGGAGGGCAATCCGTCAATACAACAGATAGCGCCGTTCGCATTACGCACATTCCAACAGGCGTTGTTGTTCAACAACAAGATGAAAAGTCCCAGCATAAAAATAAAGCGAAAGCCTTAAAAATACTTCGAGCAAGGCTCTATGACCATCAACGTGCAGAAAAAGATGCCGAACGAGCGGCCAGCCGTAAAAGTCAGGTAGGATCAGGAGATCGTTCTGAACGAATCCGCACCTACAACTATCCGCAAGGACGCGTCACAGACCATCGTATAAATCTAACCTTATATAAGCTTGAACGAATTGTAGACGGAAGCGCCCTTGACGAAATCATCCAAGCTTTAACTTCAGAAGATCAAGCAAGTAAGCTTGCAGAGCTTGGAGAAAGCTCTTAATCTAAATTATGGAAAATACATCTCTTGAAATTGATAAAGCTCTTAGGGGGGTTACTTCCCCTGTCGCCGTTGCTGTGTCAGGGGGACCTGATAGTTTGGGCTTACTTATTTTAGCGAATAAATGGGCAAAAAAACATCAAAGCAAAATTATTGGGCTAACGGTAGACCATAAGCTAAGGCCTGATTCAACCAAAGAAGCCCTTGATGTTCAAAAGTATTTACAATCACTCAATGTCGAACACCACATCTTAACGTGGGAAGGGCCAAAACCAAATACGCATGTTCAAGAATATGCTCGCTTTGCACGTTATCAACTCTTGAAGGAATGGTGCAAAACAAACAATGTTTCATTTCTTCTCTTAGGACATCATCGTCAGGACCAAGAAGAAACCTTTTGGATGCGCCTTGCAAGTGGAAGCGGCCTTGATGGCTTATCCGGCATAAAAACAAAGACTGTTATTGATGGCATTACGCTCATCAGACCCCTGTTACAATTTTCCAAGGAGCAGATAAAACAGGTTTTGAAAGAAATTAATGCCACATGGATCAATGACCCCAGTAATCATAAGCCTTCTTTCTTTAGAAGCCGATTCCGTGATTTTGTCCGGGAAGAAGGATTGAATCAAAACCGACTCATTAATGTCATGCATAAATTGAGTATTGATAGCGATTTTATACATGAAAACCTTTGTAACGCTATTGAGCAAGTTGTTCGCCTTCATGAAAGCGGCTATATTACTATTGATAAAAAAGCTTTCAGTAGCTTGCACACAGCAATCTCACAGCGATTGATTTCCCATCTCATGATGTGGTTCTCAGGAAGCAACTACCCCCCTCGTAATGAGAAAGTTGTAGGTGTCATCGAAAAACTAAAAATGGGTAAACCTTTCACAGCCGGAAGCATCCATTGGAGTCCAAAAAAGAATTTGTTTGTTTTAAAAAGGGAGCTGAATAAAAATCAAACTGCCCTCAGCTTAAATTCAATCAAGAATGATTTGGTCTGGGATCATAGGTTCATCGTCAAAGCCAACATAAGAGAGGTGTTGGGGGACAATACGGATTTGGCCCCTCTTGGGAGACAACCATGGCTCAGAAAAGAAATTCAAACAGATATCCCCTATTCAGTTTGGCCAACGCTTCCTAGTTTATGGCAGAACGCGAAGATTGTTTCTGTCCCACATCTATGCTACAATCCCTTTAGTGAGTTAGACTATCGTAAATTTTTTATTTTAAAATCTTTTCTTTACGGTTTAAAATAAGTCACTACATTGAAAATATATGCATATACTTAACGTGAGAAGCTAGCTCGATGAACCGTAATGTACTACTTTGGATTACAATTATACTCTTCCTTATTCTTGTATTTAATTTATTCCAAACCCCTCCTTCGCAAAAACAGCAATTAACCCTGGATTATTCCACTCTCCTAAAAGATACGCAGCAAGGAAATATTCAGGAAGTCCTTATTCGTGGGGACACCATCTCAGGTCAAATGACCGATGGAACACCATTTACATCTCTTATCCCTACAAGAGACAACCAGCTTATCGACCGCCTCTTAGAAAATAATGTGCGGATAAAGGCTGCTCCTGTCGAAGAGGAAATGCAATCCTTCTTCCAAATCCTTCTTTCATGGCTCCCCATGCTATTATTTATTGGGATCTGGATATTCTTTATGCGGCAAATGCAAGCTGGTGGGAATAAAGCCCTAGGCTTTGGAAAATCTAAAGCCCGCCTTATGGACGACAAAGGCACACACGTCACCTTTAAAGATGTCGCGGGAGTGGATGAAGCCAAGCAAGAGCTGGAAGAAGTCGTCGAATTTTTGAGAGACCCAAAAAAATTTCAACGCTTGGGAGGAAAAATCCCCCGTGGCGTCTTGCTTGTTGGGCCTCCAGGTACAGGAAAAACCCTTCTTGCACGTGCAATTGCAGGGGAAGCTGACGTTCCCTTTTTTACAATTTCCGGTTCCGATTTCGTGGAGATGTTTGTCGGCGTTGGCGCAAGCCGTGTTCGAGATTTATTTGAACAGGGGAAGAAAAATGCTCCCTGCATTATATTTATTGATGAGCTTGATGCGGTTGGTCGACACCGTGGCGCCGGCCTAGGCGGCGGAAATGATGAGCGTGAACAAACACTTAACCAACTCCTCGTCGAGATGGATGGATTTGAGGCAAATGACGGCGTTATACTTATTGCCGCAACAAACCGGCCAGATGTATTGGACCCCGCCTTGCTTCGACCAGGTCGTTTTGATCGACAAGTTGTTGTTCCCAACCCAGATGTTGGCGGCCGTGAAAAAATACTCACGGTTCATGCCCGTTATGTTCCCCTTGCTGAAAATGTTGATTTGCAAGTCATTGCGCGGGGAACGCCAGGTTTTTCCGGAGCCGATCTTGCGAATCTTGTTAATGAAGCTGCCCTTCTTGCAGCACGACGAAATCGCCGAACCGTATCTATGGCGGAACTTGAAGAAGCAAAAGACAAAGTCATGATGGGAAGCGAACGCCGTTCTATGGCCATGACCGATGATGAAAAGCGCTTAACTGCCTATCATGAATCAGGGCACGCGGTTGTTGCTTTTCACTCTCCTGCATCCGATCCGATTCATAAAGCAACAATTATTCCGCGGGGTAGAGCCCTAGGTATGGTGATGAGACTCCCTGAAGGAGATCGGGTCTCCATGTCGCGTGAAAGACTCTTTGCCGATCTCGCTGTCGCTATGGGTGGACGAATTGCTGAAGAAATGATTTTTGGATCAGAAAAAGTAACAACCGGTGCTTCTTCGGACATTAGTATGGCAACACAAATGGCGCGTCGCATGGTTACTGAATGGGGTATGAGCGAAAAACTCGGACCTATTACTTATGGAGAAAACACACAAGAAGTCTTCCTCGGCCACTCTGTTACGCAGCATAAGAATATATCTGAATCAACGGCGCAACTTATTGATCAGGAAATTAAAAAAATCATTGAGGATAGCTACAAAAAGGCAAAAAGTATCCTCACAAAGCATAAAAACCATCTTGAGCTCCTCGCCCAAACGCTGTTGGAATTTGAGACATTAACAGGGGATGAAATAGCTGTATTGCTTAAAGAAGGAAAACTGGACCGCCCTAAATTTGCATCCGGCCCAGAGATCCCTGGCTCTTCTATTCCTTCAGGTGGAAAAAAGAAAAACGTCAAGCCTAAGGCGAGTCCAAAAAAATCTTCAAAAACCAAAGAAAAGATGCAGCCCGAAACGTAAGTAACTTTTTTAAATAAATTTTATGGAAATGATTCCTAAGGTTTGTTAAAAAAGAGTTAACACTATAAAAAAAGTAGGGACTTCATGTCAAAATATTCGAAATGTGCTTTTGGAACTTTCCTAAGTCTTGGATTGTGTTTAAGTGGGTGTGAAACGGCAAACACCAAAGAACCTCTGAATTTAAAAATTCCAATGGCTTCTCTTAAGGCGAAAAAGCAAATTCCCCCCACATTGAAGCAAGTTTTGGCTTTACTGCAGGAAGAAAAATATAATGAAGCCTCTTCTCTTATAAACCAAAACTTACAAACGGAACCTCGAAACATAACCCTTCATTTACTGAACAGCTTAGTCTATGAAAAGCTCAATGAATTAGGAAATGCCGCAGGTCAAGAGCTTGCAGCAATTGGATATCAGAATGTTATCAACCTTGATCCAACAAATGCTTTTGCTTTGTCTCAATTAGGAAAGCTTAGATATCGTGAGCAAAAGTATGACCAAGCCCAAGAACATTTTGCAAACGCCCTACTTATAAAACCCAAGGATGCCAACCTCTGGCAAGAATTAGCTGCAGCTTCATATTATAACTATGACTTAAAAACAGCATTAGCCTCAATTGATAAAGCCATTAGCTTGAACCCAAATGATGCACTTGCTCATCGGTCTGCTTCTATGATCTACGCAGCTCTCGGTGATTTTAATACCTCGAAAAAACATTTAGATATTTTTACGAAAAAAGCTGGAGACGATCCGGCTGTACGCCAAACTGCAGCACGTTATGATGATTGGAAAACTCTTTACAACAGTGGGCGGATCAGGCTTGCATCTACAGCCAATGCTAAAAGTCCTTCAGAGAAAAGCTCTGGCAGCTCTTCAAGCTCAAAAGGAGGCTCAAGCCCTTCAACTTCTGCAGGTAGCGGCGCTGCCAGTTCAGATGGAGGGGATGCAACTTCCGGTGGAGCGGGGGCTAGCGATAGTTCTGGTTCCAGTGGAGCAGATTCTGGTGGATCGGATCAACTCACTTCACAAAAGGCTTTCGATATTGACACTACAAATGAAGCAGAGAACGTTTTAAAACAACCTTTGTCCGACTCTGATGACACAAGTTCTGGCGCTCAAAGTGAAGACTCTAGTTCACCTGAGAATCCTCAGATAGTCATTGATTGCTATTTACTAAGAATTGGTGAGGATGCAATAACCTCGAAGGGAAACAATATCCTTGAAAACTTAGCGATTACCTTAACTCCCGGTGGATTTATGCGAATGAAAGGCGGCTTCTGGGGAGGCGCGCTACCAACAAAATCCGGCACGGATACAACAACTAGTGCTACTATAACTGATTCCTCTGGCTTTAGATCCAATCAGAGTCCTGCAACCGACAACTCATTTGCTGGTGGATTTCAATCCGGTGGAACAACATTAACCGTCGGTAACAAAGGCTCCTTAACGGGTCACATTTTTACAGGTGGAATCACATGGGCTGGATTAACCTATAGTTTAAACATTGCGAATGCCCGAGACAGTCGAACAGAAGTTGTTAGCCGGCCTTCGCTAATGACTTTTTTGAAAAAACCTTCGATTTTCTTCTCTGGAAATGAACTTGTAAATGGCTTCACAGGACAATTTGGTGGAACCCTGGTTAAATATCCTGTAGGTGTCACGCTTGATGTAACGCCAACGTCTTTAAAGGGAGACTTGCTAGAACTTCAAATTGGTATTGAAGGGAGCCTTCTTACTGAACCTAATCCAAATTTACAGCAAACGGTTAACGTGGGCAAAACCCGCGTTGATACATACGCAAAACTTCACCTTGGCGAAACGCTTATGCTTGGTGGCATGTATGAGCGCCTAGAATTAACTGAAAAAAGTGGGTTCCCAGGATTACAAGATATCCCTGTTGCCCAATACTTCTTTTCAAACGAGGCAACTTTAAGTCGTCGTACTTCCATCGTATTTATGCTGACTCCTCGTTCACCAGATGCCGTCAAAGCTGCCGTGAATAGGGCCATGGCACGGGAGGCTGTTAGTCCTCAAATGCATGAGCTGATTGCACGCAACCCTGATTGGTTTAATACCCATCCTAATATGGTTCCTATCTTCCGATATATGGCTTGGGATCCTGTTATTTATTATGAATTCAGGTCAAATGACATCCTACCTCCAAGCTGGGGATGGGAGCCGCCGCTTCAGCACAAATTGGCACAAGTTATTGAATTCTTATATTACTAATAAGAGTCATTTGAGGCTAGGATATTCCTCTTTCGCCCACTATGTTTGTTGCAAAAAAGATACGAAACCAGAAGATCAAAAATAAATTCGATTTCTACAGAATCTCTTGATTGACGATTTTCATCATCTTGGATTAACTGGGTCTCAACAAAAAAAGAGCCGGGCATGAACCCGGCCAAGTTTAACAGGGAGGCTTCACGTCTATAAGACGTAGGATCGATGTATCGACCCTTTGGGTCCAATGGACCCTTTATTAAGGTATTGCACCTTAATAAAAGACACCGCAGGTACAGGGAGGTAAACCTGCGTTGATGCTTTCTATATAATATATTTTTATCTATAAAACCATAATCGTTTTTGCATTTTACCTATGTGAATATTATATGAGTTAAACTAGTTATCATTATTTACAACCATTTTAGGGCCATATATATCGCAGTTTTAGCTATTTAAACATAAATCTAGAGCATCAACTTTCTCCCAATCTAATCTTACACTTTCTGAACATTGCCAAACACCATTAAACCTTTTATACATACAATCAGGATTATTAATTGGGTATTCATATGCAACTTAGAAACCTCCCTCAAATTCTACCTATACATAATGCCAGTGAAACTGTTCTTTTGCCTCGCGCTCAGTTGCCTTTGTTACTTGAAAAACCCCAAGAAAAAGAACTCGTTGAGTTCTCTTTTAAGAATGGGAATCGTTTTATTGGAGTCGTTCAAAAAAATCCTGAGGGTGGGCATTTTAAAAAAGGATGCCTGGGGCAAATTATGAACTTTCAAGACGGTTCACCATTACTGCTCACGCTCAAAGGCATTTGCCGTTTTGAGGTAGAACACCTCATTGAAGAGGAACCCATCACTAAAGCAAAGGTTAATTATCAGGGATATGAGTCTGACCTTAAAGAATCTGCGTCTGACCCCCTTGTTGACAGGCAGCGATTGTTATCACTTTTAAAAGGATACTTAGACGATCACCAAATAGCTACAAATTGGGATGAAATTAACCATGCTAGCGATGACCTCATCATTAGTTCGTTAACGATGGTTTGTCCCTTTAAGCCTATTGAAAAGCAAGCTCTTCTAGAAATTCCTTCTCTAGCCGAACGCTGCCATATCATGATTGCCCTCATGGAAATGGCGTCTCCCAACTTAAAAGGACAAGTTCCCATCCTTCACTAGGAGAAAGCATGAAGAAATCAGACGCAATAAATCCTAAATTGATAGACATACTCGTTTGTCCTCTGACTAAAGGACCTTTAACGTTCGATAAAAAGAATAAAGAACTGATTAGTCCTCGTGCAAAACTTGCCTATCCAATTCGAGATGGCGTGCCCGTTATGCTTGCAGAAGAAGCGAGGCCCATATCCGAAACCCCTCTTAAAACCAATAAGGCTACAAAATCCTCTAAAAAATCTTGAGATAAATTTACTCCTTTGTAAATTCACTTTATATTGAAAAAAAATAGCACTGAGGTCAATTATGGTAGGGATTTATAATATCCCGGCTGGGTATCCTTTTTTAGAAAGCCTTGCAAAGCAAATTTTAAAAGAACATGGAAGTGATCCCTTTCAATTTTCTAAAATTGAAATATTTCTTCCTACAAGGAGAGCATGCGGTCAACTCCAACAAGCTTTTTTAAAAGCAAACAAAAATAAAAGCCTTCTGCTACCTCAAATTTCTCCGCTAGGGGACATCGAAGAGAATGACTTTACACCTACAGTTTCTCCCCTAAAACGACTGGGGCTTTTAACAAATCTCATTGAAAATTTTGCTGAAAAAACCCATTTGTCCCTTTCGCCACTTCTTTCGCTTAAGCTTGCGAAAAGCCTACTTCGATTAATGGACCAGGCGACAATAGAAAATGTTTCGTGGGAGGGTTTAACCCATTTAGTTCCATCTGAATTTGCTGAGCATTGGCAATTGACCCTTGATTTTCTAGATATTATCTCCTCTCACTGGCCCAAAATTTTGCTTGAGAAAGGCCTCGTTGAGCCTTACCAACACCATAAAGAACGGATAGATAACCTTCTTCATAAATGGGAAACTAATCCCCCTTTACACCCAGTTATAGCTGCAGGTTCAACAGGAACGATGCCTGCGACAACAAAACTGTTGGAAGCTATAACTCAACTTCCAAAAGGAAAGGTCATTCTTCCCGGGCTTGATAGAACCTTAAATGAAAAAGAATGTCACGATTGTTCTCCGTGTCATCCTCAATTTGCGCTTATCACTTTACTCGAAAAACTTCAGCTGTCGCCATCCCAAATTCCCCTATGGGACGAAAGCCACGAAGAAATGCCTAGAGCTTTTCTTTTTTCGAAAGCCATGAAGCCTTCTCTCTATCAAAAAATTAATGATGATAAATCAATTCTCACAAAGGCCCTTGAAAACCTATATTATATCCCTTGCGATACACCTCAAGAGGAAGCTCTCGTTATAGCCATGCTTTTGAGACAACAGCTCGAAACACCCGAACTACATGCAGCTCTGGTCACGTCAGATTTAAAACTCGTTGAAAGAGTTCGCCACGAGCTAAAGAGATGGAACATTGAGATCGATAGTTCTGCAGGTGAAACGATGGAAATGACCCGTGAAGGTATATTTCTAAGCTTATGTGCCACGTTTATATCGGATCCATCTCAACAAATCCCACTCCTTTCACTTATCAAACACCCGCTATTTCATTTAAAACGTCCTTCAAAATCTTTATGCTTAGAAATCTATGAATTTGAAAAAAATATTTTGAGAGGAAATGGAAGCAAAAGCCCAACTTGGTTAAAAGAACTCTTTTCTCATCTACCAAATCCAAAGGATCAATCCTTCCAATCAGTGATAAAATGCCACGCTGAATTCGCTGAAATGATATCTACGGATGATCAAGGAACTTGCCATCTATGGAAAGACACAAAGAGCGAACCGATTAAAAACTTTTTCGATTCATTGATAGAAGTTTCCCATACGTTTCCAGCAATAGCACTGGAAAATTACCCTCAGTTTTTAAAAGAACTTTTTCAAGGCCACGTCGTTCGCAACGCCTCTCAAAAGCATCCTCGCCTCTCCATTTTAGGGCCCTTAGAAGCCCGCTTATTTAGTACAGATGTGGTTATTTTGGCTGGATTAAATGAGGGAACATGGCCTCCAACAGTTCGGATGGAACCCTGGCTAAACCGATCAATGTCAAAAGAACTGGGCTTCCCTTCCCCTGAGCGAAGAATTGGACAGTCTGGCCATGATTTTGGGCAAGCCTTTGCAAAGCAAAAAGTTTATATGACCAGATCCATAAAAGTTGATGGAACGCCCACACTTGCTTGCCGCTGGTTAGAACGTTTAGAATTTTTCCTTAAGCCCTTGAATCTCACTCTCCCATCTGATGAAAAGCTTTGTGAATGGGCTAAACAACTCGATAGTCCATCCCAAACAAGAACCTCATCAAGACCTGAACCTCGGCCTCCTTTGTCTTCTCGACCTCGCAAACTATCAGTCACTCAAATTGAAACATGGATACGTGATCCTTATGCCTTTTATGCAAAGCACATCCTTTCCCTCAATCCTCTTAATCCTTTGGAGATAAGAGTCCAAGCTTCTGATAGGGGGACTTTAGCCCACCAAAT
This sequence comes from uncultured Alphaproteobacteria bacterium, assembly GCA_964474215.1. Taxonomy (GTDB): domain Bacteria; phylum Pseudomonadota; class Alphaproteobacteria; order UBA9655; family UBA9655; genus UBA9655. Next base: position 10,719 of record CAYYRQ010000013.1, on the reverse strand, counting down.
ACTTGATAAATTTTTTAAACTCTGCAAAGACCCTTTTCAAAAAGATGCTCTGGATACGCTTATTTTTATAGGAACAACATTATTCGAACCTTACCTTCATGAAGAATCCGTTCGACTTTATTGGTGGCCACGTTTCAAGCGCATCGCTGAGTGGTTTATAGCACATGAAAGAGCCAATCGTCTTCCTGGAACTCAAACCCATACTGAAGTTAAGGGAAAAATGAATATTCATACCCCTCAAGGGATTTTCACTTGTTCTGCAAAAGCTGACCGCATTGATATTCTCCCGAATGGACAACTTCGTATTCTTGATTATAAAACCGGCATGCCGCCTTCAGATCAAGATGTCAATTTAGGTTTTTCTCCCCAACTTCCTTTAGAAGGTGCTATCGCCTTAGAAAATGGTTTTCAGGAAATTCATTCTAATAGCCTCGATAGCTTGCAGTTTTGGTGGCTTAAAGGAGACGCTCAAGGAGGAGTTGTTAAAACAATTTCAGGAAATCCTACTGAAATATCTCAAAAAGCCAAAGAAGGGTTAAAAAATCTGATATTGATGTACGATAATGTCCATACGTCGTATCCAGCCCTTCCAAATCCCAATAAAGAGCTGAAGTATAATGATTATGCTCATCTTGCTCGTCTTGAAGAATGGGGGAAATGTTAATGCCCCATAAAGTAGCCGCACACTCTCAACGTCTTGCTGCGCATCCATCCCACTCCGCTTGGGTTGCTGCTTCTGCAGGATCAGGAAAAACCAAAGTTTTAACTGATAGAGTTTTGAATCTTCTTCTCGAAGGTTGCTCTCCAGAACGCATTTTGTGTTTAACGTTTACAAAAGCTGCTGCTGCTGAAATGTCTAACCGGCTGCGCTCTCGCTTAGGTGAATGGGCAATCATGCCGGAAGCCGACCTTGAAAAAGATATTGAAACACTTCAAAATCAACCTCCCTCACAAGAAAAACGTGAGAGGGCGCGTATTCTATTTAGCCTCATCCTTGACACTCCCGGTGGGCTCAAAATTCAAACGATTCACAGTTTTTGCCAAGCCCTTTTAAAATGCTTTCCACTTGAAGCTGAAATCTCACCCTTTTTTGAAGTCACCAATTCAACCGAGCAGATAAAATTAATTGAGGCTGCAAGCTGTAAAGCAATGAACATCTTGCAATCTTCTGGGACATACCAAAGCCTGATCAGTGAATTTCACGAGTCAAAATTCGATGAGCTCAATAACTTTATCCTCCAAGAACGAGAGTCCTTCTCAAATCAAAATGAAAGCACTGTTGATGAGCTCTTGGGCGTTCGTAATCTAACTCAACAGACCTTAATCTCACAACTCTTGCAAGGAATCCCCGAGAGCGATCTTCGTGAATCTGTAAAACTCCTACATCAAGGCAGTGCTTCAGACCAAGAAAGGGCTGGAATTTTATCTGGCTTTCTAATCCTTTCAAAAGAGGAAAAAGTTATTGAGCACCAATCTTACCTTTCGTTTTTCTTAACGCAAACGGGAACAAAAAGGTCTCGGCTTGCCACCAAAAAAATATCACTTATAAATCCTACATTCACAGATATCCTTGAAAGAGAAGCTACGCGCCTTGAAAATTGGCAAGAAACATGGAGATCATTGGAAATAGCAAATATTTCTAAAGCAATGCTGAATTATAGCCACTTATTTTTGAAATCTTATGATACGCTTAAGAATGAAAAATCATTACTTGACTATGATGATTTAATCTTGAAAACGTCCAAGCTTTTAAAAAACCCCGGGTGTCACTGGGTTTTATACAAGCTTGACGGAGGCCTCGACCACATTCTCGTAGATGAAGCTCAAGATACAAACCCAGCCCAGTGGCAAGTCATTCGTGCGATTGCCGAAGAATTTTATGCAAATGCTTCCACAGATCCACGCCAACGAACTCTTTTTATCGTTGGAGATGAGAAACAATCTATTTATAGTTTCCAAGGTGCGGATCCTGTAGTTTTCACTCAGATGCAAAAAGACCTTAAAGAGTTTGCACAAAACTCGGGGCAGGCTTGGAAAGATGTCGATTTAAACGTTTCCTTTCGTTCCACGCCAGAGATTCTAAATGTTGTCGATGCTACCTTTCATTCTTCTCCTCTTACATCTTCCAATTTGGAACATTTGCCCTTTCGCAAAGATGCAAAAGGACATGTAGAGTTATGGCCCCTCATAAAGAAAGAAGAAAAAAAAACACAGAGTGCTTGGCAGTTTGAAATCACAAAAGCAGAAAAAGAGTCTCCACAAAGACAACTTGCAAAAATCATTTCAAAAACCATTCATGACTGGCTGTCTGGCAGGCATTACTTTTCTCGACCTATTTCCCCGGGCGATATCCTTGTTCTCGTTCGGCGCCGAACAAGCTTTGTAGATCAACTCATACGCGAACTCAAAGATAACGATGTTCCTGTCGCAGGACTTGATCGGCTTTGGCTACTCGAGGGCATTGGGGTGCAAGATCTCCTTAAAATTGCAGAGTTCTTATTACTGCCTACAGATGATCTTGTTCTTGCAACCATCTTAAAAGGGCCGCTGTTTAATATCTCCGAGAATGATTTATTTACCCTTTGCCATGAACGAAATGAAAAAACATTATGGGAGAAACTTCAGTCAACTAAGCAATTTCATCCCATCTGTGAAACCTTGAGACAATTACTAAATCAAGTTGATAATTTGACGCCTTTTGCGTTGTTCAACCTATTGCTAGGCCCCCTTGATGGGCGTAAAAAATGGCAAGCGTGCTTGGGGCCTGAAGTTCTTGATTCTCTTGATGAATTCCTTAACCTTTGCCTTGACTTCCAAAACAAATGCACACCCACCCTACAAGGTTTTCTTGAATGGATTCATCAAGAAACAATCGAACTCAAACGAGATTTGGATCAAACCAATCAAGTCCGAATTATGACCGTCCATGGCTCGAAAGGACTCCAAGCCCCTGTTGTTTTTTTACCAGATACGACCCAGCCACCCATAGATATTCCTTCCTTTGACTTTTATAAAGATACCCTCCTGTGGCTTCCTCCTGCAAACAAAGATATTGAGTTGACGAAACGCATAAAAAACAGCATCAAGCAAAGGCAACAGGAAGAATATAAAAGATTACTCTACGTCGCTATGACACGCGCAGAAGATGCTCTATTTGTTAGCGGATGGGAAACACCTTATCAGAACAATTGGTATCAACTCATCAAAGAGGGAATAGAGAAAGTTGGAGAAAAGTTTAATGTTTTAAATTTTCCTGAACAAGAAAAAGGGTGGAGATTGTCTTCACTAGAATTGCAAACTCTACACCAACCCAATGCTCCAATCAAACCAACTTTTCTTTTGCCTTCGTGGTTAAAAAGAACTGTAGCCCCAGAAACACCATTAGAAACAATTCGCCCCTCAGCTTCAGATAGTAATGAAACTCAAACTGACTCACCTTCAAAACTAGGATCATATGGAACACAAAGAGGAACACACATTCATAAGCTCTTAGAAATTTTGCCAGAGCTTCCCCAAGACCAAAGAAAAAAAGTGTCTCAGACTTATTTTGAAACATGCGATCTTTCTGAGACAAAGCGAGAAGAAATTATTCGTGTCGTTGATAATGTAATGAGTACATATCCTGATTTGTTTGTAGAGGCAAGCAAAGCAGAGGTTCCCCTCATTGGCATCATTGGGAATAAGGTTCTATCTGGTAAAGTTGATCGAATTGTTTTCGATAATGAAAGCATTCTCATAATTGATTACAAAACACATAAAAATATTCCACCAACCCTTGAAAACATTCCCACAACATACTTTCTACAATTATTAATCTATAAAACTGCCCTTCAAGAAATTTATCCTTCTAAAGAAATTCAGTGCGGGCTTCTTTGGACAGAAACACCACGTTTAGACATCATTCCTGATTCCTATTTGAAAAAAGTTTCTCCTGTAATTGACGAGGTTACAGGAAAACCTTACACTGAGGAAAACTATTTAATAAGTGAAGGCTAATTATGGAAATTTTAAAAGTTACAGATAATTCTTTCAAAACAGATGTCATGGAAGCTGATAAACCCGTTCTCATTGATTTCTGGGCTGAATGGTGCGGCCCATGTCGAATGATTGCTCCTATTTTGGAAGAACTCGTCAAGGAAATTGGGGAAGAGGCTATCATCGCTAAGCTAAATATTGATGAAAACCCTGAAACGCCAGCAATGTTGGGTGTTCGTTCTATTCCAACTCTCATGCTTTTTAAAGATGGAAAAATTGTAGATACAAAAGTTGGAGTACAATCCAAACCAGCACTTCTCGATTGGATTAAATCTGCTTAATCGATGTACTTTGCTGTTATACGCTACAAAGTCCCTCGTGATGAAATTGAATCACTTATCGAAGAACATCGGGAATTTCTTCAAGACGGTTATGAAAAAGGATACTTTATTGTATCTGGTCCACTCTTAGATTTTAAGGGTGGCGTCATCTTCTCAACAATTACACGACGCGGTGACTTTGAGCAAATTCTGAACCAAGATCCACTCATCATCAATCAGGTTGCATCTTTTGAAACTTTCGGGTTTGAGCCCACAAAGTTTGATAGTAGGTTTGCTGCCTTTTTAACTGAAAGAGATAAGGAGGAAATCGAGATTCTGCCTCATGATCCTCATTGGTATAATATTTTTGAAGAAGAAAAAAAAGCCCTTTCTCGTATTTTGAACAACTCACTCATTGACCTTCATCACATTGGGAGCACCTCTATCCCTGGGATATATGCAAAACCAATTATTGATATTCTCCCTGTTGTGGATGATATCCGTCATGTTGATACTTTAGACGAAGCCTTTAAATCCCTCGGATATGAAGTTAAAAGAGAATTTGGAATACCAGGCCGGAGATTCTTTACGAAACGATTAAACGGAAAAAGAACTTTTAATGTTCACATCTTTCAAAAAGGACACGCTGACATTAATCGTCACCTGTTATTTAGGGATTACATGAGAGTTCACCCTGAAGATGCAGAAGCATACTCAAACTTAAAAAGAACTCTCGTTCAAAATTTTCCAACTGACATCGAAAAATATTGCTGGGGAAAAAATGATTTTGTAAAATCAATTGAAGAAAAAGCCACAAATTGGTCATCCAGAGAATAGCTTCTTTTTCTTTACAATAATCTAAATTCAGACTAGAATCTGGCTGTTTACATTAAAACTGCAGCAGATATATGACGAACTTATTTATTCTTCCAACCCGTCTTGGAGATACCATTTTTACTACAGGAGTAATTGATACTTATAAAGATCAACCTTCTACGATTATTGCTTCATCAATTACAGCCCCTCTATTTTCGGATATGCCTAATCTCGAAAAATTAATCGTTATGGGGAAAAAGCCCTATAAAAAACATTGGTTTGAACTATGGAAATTAACGAAAAGCACCCAATGGAATAGGATCATTGACTTACGTGGATCCGTTTTGTCTTATTTTCTAAATGCAAAAAACCGACAGGTTTGGACTCAACCCCCGGCCGTACACCATAAAGTCATTCAAATCAATAGAGCTATGGGTCTAATTGACGCAACATCTCCCACCCTATGGTTTTCAAAAGAGAGACTTGCCAAAACCAAGTTGAACAAACCAACTTTAGCCGTCGCACCAATCGCAGGCTGGTATGGAAAGCAGTGGCCTATACAGCATTTCATTCAACTCTTAACTAAATTTTGCACTGACAATCCAAATGCTCAAGTGGCTCTTTTTGCAGCACCTAATGAAATTGATCAAATTAAACCTTTGCTTGAGGCTTTACCTAAAAACCAATGTATAAATACGGTTGGACAAGATCTTTTAGATTCGGCAGCAATTATTAAATCATCGCGCTTATTTATTGGTAATGACTCGGGTCTTTTGCATTTAAGTGCGGCTGTAAATACACCTTCCATTGCTCTTTTTGGTCCTTCGAATGACAAGTTATATGGGCCATGGTCATATTTAAACCCATCTCCCCACACCGTTCTTCGATCAATGCCTATCCCGCGCAAGAAAATTAAACAAACCTTTTCAGATAAAAATTGTTATATGGAGGGGCTAAAATATGAAGATGTGGAAAAAACCCTTTATAAAAAATGGGAACACGTTTCCTAGTTTATATTATTATTCGTTAAGCAATTTTTAATCATTGCTTCAGCAATTTGAACCGCATTTAGTGCAGCACCTTTTCTCAAATTATCACTAACTACCCAGAATAAAAGCCCGTGTTCTACAGATTTATCTGAACGAATACGGCTTATAAACACATTATCTTCTCCTGCAACTTCCGCAGGCGTTACATATCCATCTTCTTGCCTATAATCGACAATCGATATCCATTCCTTTTCGCGCCATAATGCTCTTGCTTCACCAGGCGTGAGGGCTTGGTCAAATTCGACGGCAACGGCCATAGAATGACCTATAAAAACGGGAACACGAACAGATGTGACTGCAATATTCATTTGATTATCTAGTATTTTTTTTGTCTCAAACTCAATTTTAGACTCTTCTAAAGTTGTTCCATTCGGCTGAAAAGCATCAATTTGGGGTATGACATTAAATGCGATTTGCTTTGGAAATTCTTCTTTAGCTATGGGTTGATTCATATATACAGATCTCGTTTGGCCGAAAAGCTCATCCATTGCTGCCCGCCCAGCACCCGAAACGGACTGATACGTTGAAACAACGGCACGCTTCAAATTCACTTCATCCTTAAGCGGGCTTAAAGCCAAAGATAAAGGTATAGCGACACAATTTGGACTCGCTATAATATTGCACTTCCTAAAACAATCGAGATCCTTCGAATTTACCTCTGGAACAACCAGGGGAACTTCAGGTTCTTGCCGAAACTGGGAAGAACAGTCAATAACGACACAGCCCGCCTCAGCCGCCATGGGTGCAAACTCTGCTGAAACCATGTTAGATGTCGCAAAAAAAACAAAGTCGTAGCCAGAAAAATCAAAATCTGTAACAGGAACCACCTGTAATGTTTCATCTTCACCAAATGAGACAATTTGGCCGGATGAATAAGAAGAAGCTACAGCTTTAATTTCCTTAATAGGAAAAGCTCTCTCTGAGAGTATATTAATAACTTCTTGGCCTACATTCCCTGTTGCCCCAACGACAGCTACGCGATAACTCATGAGAAATCTCCTTACACCCGAATTAAGTTTGAACCCCAAGCATATCCACCAGCAAACGCCTCACATAATATCAAATCACCTTTTTGAATTCTCCCATCTCGAATGGCGCAATCTAAAGCCAACGGAATAGAGGCCGCTGAAGTATTCGCTTGATCAGCACCTGTGTGAATAACTTTTGATTCAGGTAACCCAAGTTTTTTTGCGGTTGCATCAATAATTCTTTTGTTCGCTTGGTGTGGGACCAACCAATCAATTTCGTCCTGAGAAATTTTATATTTCTCTAATATGTCTTGAACGGCTTCCTCTAAACACTGGACAGCGTTTCTAAAAACCTCTCGCCCATTCATCTCAATTGTTCCAGTTGTTTGGGTCGTACTCGGCCCACCAGAAACATATAGCTCATCGTAACCACAACCGTTTGTCCGCAGGAGGCTTCCAATAATACCTCGGTCGGTATCTTTTTCAGATTTTAAAACGACAGCACCAGCACCATCTCCGAATAAAACAGCTGTTTTGCGATCTTCCCAATCCAAAAGACGGCTCATCGTTTCAGCTCCAATGACCAGAGCCGACTTCACCATACCCTGCTTTATAAAAGCATCAGCTGTCGCAAGGGCATACACAAACCCGCTACAAACTGCTGCTTGATCAAAAGCAAAACCTGAAGTTAAACCTAGCTTTGCCTGAACACGAGTGGCTGTAGCTGGAAAAGTATGGTCTGGTGTTGTCGTTGCAAGGACAATCATATCTATGTCTTCAGGTAACATACCAGCAGACTCTAATGCTTTTCTTGATGCCTCTACCGCCATATCAGACGTATATTCGCCCGGTGCCGCAATGTAACGCGCGCAAATACCCGTCCTTTCAACAATCCAGCTATGTGAAGTTTCTAAGCTTTTTGGAAGCTCATCATTTGTCACCCTTTTTTTAGGTAGATAGCTTCCCGTCCCAGCGATGACAGATCGTAATGTCATTTACTAACAACCTCTTTGAGATTTGTTTCAGATGTAAATTCTTTACGGATATTGTCGTTCATACCAGACTTTATCATATCAACAGCAAGATCAATAGCATGAGCAAAACCGAGAGCATCAGCGCTACCATGACTTTTAATGGCAATGCCGTTTAATCCAAGCCAAATACCACCATTATATCGTCTATAATCAAGCCTTAACGTGAGTTTTTTTAACATTGGTTTCGCAAGAAAATAGCCAAGACTTGCAACCCATGAACTTTTAAAAGCCTCCTTAAAGTAATGAAGCGCAAACTGCAAAGCTCCTTCACTTGCTTTTAAAACAACGTTTCCAGTAAATCCATCCATAATCACAACATTCACGGTTCCACGCGCAATATCATTACCTTCTATGTATCCATAGAAGTTATCATCAATAGATGAGTTGCGGATGAGCTCATATGCTTCCTTGACGGTTGTATTTCCTTTAATATCCTCTGTACCCACGTTAATCAAACCAACTTTTGGTTTTGGAAGGTGAAGAACCAAACGGGCAAAAATCTCACCCATAACCGCAAACTGGAATAAATTATTCGGTGAACATTGTACATTAGCACCCAAGTCAAGAAAAACAATTTCACTTTTTAACGTCGGCGCCAAACTCGCAAGTGCTGGCCGCTCTATACCTGGTATTGTCTTTAATAGCATTTTGGCAAGAGCCATATAAGCTCCTGTATTGCCTGCTGATATTACACCCTGAGCACGGCCGTCAGCAACTGCAAGTATAGCTTGCCTCATACTTGAGTTTGGAAGGCCTCTCAAAGCAAAACTAGGTTTCATTTCTGGTGTAATCAGTTCTTTGCAATCAATAAGGGTATACCTCCCCTGCAGGTTCTTCCTCTGCGAAAGATAAGGTTTAACCTTTTCAGACTGGCCAAAAAGTAAAAAATGAGTAGATGGATAGCGTAGTGAAGCTACATCTACACCATCAATAATAGTTTTGGGAGCCTGATCGCCACCCATTAGGTCAACAGCTAATGAGAACTGCACTTTTTCACTTCCTCTTAGAGAGATTCATTAAGTCGCTGATGTTTCACCCAAAGACTTATCAATAACTTGCCTCCCTTTATATTGCCCACATGCTTGGCAAAGATGATGAGGAAGCTTAGGTTCTCCACATTGGGGACATTCCATGCTTGCTACCTTTTTTAACGCATGATGTGACCGACGCATTTTACGTCGAGAGGGTGACGTTTTCTTCTTTGGAACTGCCATTTTATATACCTATTCGTTTATGAATGCTTAACTTGGTTATCTAGCTTAAAAAAAAGAAAACGGCAAGTATTTCTTCTCAGCCCAAAAGGTGATACACTGTTTCTAAAGAAAAAAATTTATGACTAACCTTAAGAAGCAATCGATGAAACACATACTTTGCATAGCTCTCATTGGAATCAACTTAATGACTTCCCCTGCTTTTTCAGAGCTGTCAGAACCGTCTTATCCTCTTTCACAAAAAGCAAAAGTTGCACTTCTTGGCGCAGCAGACGCTGCTAGAGCGAGAGGGGACTTTACCTGCTCCCAATTACTTACAAAAACCTGGGCATACCCCAACGCTCAGGTACTTGCTCTCTGCTATGACGCTGAAAGAAGTTGCTACGCATTTACCATTTTGCGTGACAAATTAGCACAACAAAAAAAGAAGAATCTGGAAGAAGATACAAGCTTTATTTCTGCCCAGAAAGACGCGCAATTCAGGCTGACAAGCTGCCTGTTAGCTATCGAGGACTCAGGACTTCAGGGCGAATCTACAAGCATTCCTTCATTTGGCCCATATATAAACCCTTTACTACCACTTACGCCAGCCCCTTTTTAAGAGTCTCTCCACCTAAAGGAAGCCTCCCACAATTCTTAAACCGGAGAAACGTTACGATAGCTTTCAGAATGACTCCCTGTAAGGGGCAAGATACCATAGAATAACCCATCATTTGAGTGATTGGGTTTTAGTTCCACAACATATGGCCACATTCCATGCATCTTCGTTGATTCATAAGCCTCAGCACTTATTTTCATAATGAGAAAATTCACGCCTTTAAGCCTTCCAAACTCAATTAGTGCATTATAAAGCCCTCTATAAAAACCTCTCGTATAAAAATCTATATCTTCCTGCAAAGGGATTACCTTTTTATCGAGGCATTTATAAATTAAGTTAGTACATTGAAGAACATGCCCATTGATGGGAAGTGCTGAAACAAGTTCTCTTAAATCTTCTTGCAGATCTTTGATGTCAATTCTTTGTATATATGCCCCTCCGATGCAGTTAATATATTCATTTTTACCTAAAACCATTGTAAAAGGGCTACGTAAGATTTCTACACCCTTTGAATTAAAAATTGATTTTATCATATCTGATAAATCTTCTGACATATTTTTAAAGCTTCCCTGGTCTTGTGATTCCACAATTGAAAATCTAAACATTTTCTCTCCTTTTCAGTTCATAACCATACACATACCATAAGGGTCTATCTCTTTAGTGGACATTTGGAGAAATATATTATATGTTCCCCCCCTAGATAGACATTTTATAAGTTTATAATTTTTTGTTTAATTTATTTTGGTAG
>CAYYRQ010000012.1:0-63904 GCA_964474215.1 uncultured Alphaproteobacteria bacterium | reverse complement strand
CCACTTTATTAATTAATGGATATATAATCTTAATTTAACAATATTATTTTTGCAAATATTTTTTCAGCAAAACTTAAGCCCATAATTGAAATTTTTCTATCAGTTCCTGCTCTTAAATTAACGTATTTACTTTTTACAACTCAGCATCAAAAGATAATTCCTTTATTCATAATTTTTTAATTATATATTATAGGTTATCATCCATATACTTACATATGCCATGTTAATAAGCTTGATAAAACGATACTGCCACATAGCAAAGATCATACTTGCAATGTTGATATACTTAAATGCTTAGTTCATGTTGATTTTGTTTTGAGAGGTCCTCTCTGATTTGTACCTTGATATTTTGCACGAACTGTACAGCCTGTTTTTGTGCGAACTGCATTTTATCCGCTATATCATTAGGAGAATTTGGTTTTGTTTCATAGAAAAGGTAATCCGCAACTTTTCGGTTAAGATAGTTTTGCACACTAGGGTTTAATTTATGAGAAGTCTTTATGGCTTTATTTTCTTCAAGCGTCTTTTCAATAGTCACCATTTTTTGAATTTGACTCTCGGAAGGTTTTTCACCATGCATTTCTTTGTACCGCAACATATTTTTGGCGCAACTTAAAGAAGCTTCCTTTGAAAGGGTATATTTTTGTCCTATCTCTTTTGCTAGATCTTTAGTGAGAAGTTGATGCGATTTAAATTCCTTTTCAGCAAGCTTTTCAATAGTTGAAGGAATTTTCTTTCCTTGTTGTTTGGCTTCAAACATGAAGCGTCCTTCGATCGAAGCTCTTCTTTCTGCGATCATTTGTGCGAGAAACCCTCGTCTCAACTCATCTCCTCCAGTGTCATCTAATTCCTTCATCATTTCTTTTCGAATTTCAGGCAATCGGTCCAACTCATACTTAGCTCTTAAGGAAATGGCCTTCACTTCTGCGAGGCTTGGATTTTCTTTCTTATCAAGTTCATTTTTGAAGAGGATAATCGCTGTCCTTTCGGCTTGACGTGAAGCCCTCTCAATTCTTTCAGAGGTAAACGCTTTATTTGTTTCTATTAAAAGCTGGAACAGTCTTCTCTCACACATCTTTTTTACCTCGTCAAAGGACTTTCCATGAATATCAAAGACGGAAGAAGAGAGTAATGGTGATTCAGGAGCAAGTTCTTTTGGTTTCTCATATTGATAGAACTTATCATTTTTGTGGAATGTGTCTCTGACCTTTGTTGTGACGTGATCAACTTTATCTTTCAGAGAAGAAGCAAGTGTCTTTTCTTCAAGTCTCTTTTCGATGTCTTGTTTCGTATCAAAGACAAGACTCGTCCCCTTCCCCCCTTCTCGGCTCATTTGTCGAATAAGCTGGTTAATGTTGGACGTTTCTTCTTTAGTCACATGAAGGGAGAGAGATTGAGTCTGACGTGTCAGAGACACATAGCTTATGGAGTGATTCGTGATGCTACTATGAAGTACATAGACATGATCTAAGGTCGAGCCTTGAGCTTTATAGACCGTTGAAGCATAACCATGCTTAAGGCCATCATAACTGTGAGGGTTGATTTCTTTTTTTTCTTTATTATCTAAAAGGAGGGTTATTTTCTGGGTTTGAGGATCAATGGATTCAATTTTTCCAAAAGATCCATTGTGTAACCCTTGTTCCTTATCTGTTTTTGTGAGTTGTACCCGATCGCCAACAGCAAATGAGCAAATCCCTCTTTGGGTCATACAGGAGATTTCTATGTCTCCTAACTTTCCTTGCTCCCGCAGTATCTCTCTTGCTCCTTGGTTTAAGGCATCCACGTCAACATTTCGGTGTGCTAGAATCTGTCGCGTTCCTTCTGGATTCTTACTTCTATCCGTACTCCAAGTTTTCAGAAGGCCTGATAAAGCTTCTTCCTTTGAACTTTGCCATGATATGGCTTTGTTATCGTCAAGAAGATGAACAGCACTCCTAACTTCTCCTTGAGAGAGATGTTCTGAAGCCGCTTTCTGCCAGTCTATCGATTGGCGCCTAACGTCCTTAAGCTCAATGGCACTATACTTCTCTGCTAATAAGCTAAAGGCCCCTCCCCTATTCACAGAGCTTAATTGGCGATCATCTCCCACAAGAACAAGCTTTGCACTAGTCTTTCGGATTGTATGAAAGAGCTCAACAGAAAGCTCTGTCCCCAACATCCCAGCCTCGTCCACAATTACGAGAGTATTTTTATCGAGACACTCTCGATTATTCTTAAAGGCAAACAAAAAGGAGTGACAGGTTTTAGCTTCCTTAATCCCACTTTCTTTCATATCTGTTGAAACCTTATGAGTAGGCGCAAGCCCTAAGACGCGATACTTACTATCTTCGTGAGCCTTTCGAATCGCATCTATGACATAACTCTTTCCAACCCCTGCCCTTCCTTGAACTATACATAAGTTCTCTCCAGAGCTGGTACAGTGGGTATAAGCATCGTTTTGCTCAGAGGATAGACTTTTGCCTTCCTTTCCAAAGGCAACAGAAGATGCTTTAAGAGGAGAGCCGTGTCTACCCGCTATTCCATCAGCAAATCGAAGAAGCTTTTCTTCCTCTCTCCTGACTTCTTCTGTTGTGAAGTATCCCGAATCAGTGCCCGTATCTTTCTCATAAAGCCCTAAAACCTTAGGGTGATTCGTTATGGCTCCGAAAAGTTTTTCTCGTTCTGGAGCGGGCACATGCTTCCGTAAGAAGGCCTCTACATCTCTTTCTGTAAAGATAGCTCTCGTTTGGGTTAAAGCTTCTATAACAGTCTCCGGGTCTTTTGCCAGCTTTTCATTGGCCTTTTCGAGAAGTCTAGAACGTTGAATTGCTTCATTCATATGATGACGCATCCGAACGGGCCCAAGGGGTTCCTGGGCTATAACACCTATGGGATCAACCTGAATATCATAGCCCTTTTCTTCAAAGTAGGCGTTTTGTAAATCTCTCCAGTATTCTCCCCAGATATCCGCTTCTACAACAAAACCTTTCTTAAGAGTTGGATCAAGATCACGCGCTTTTTTGTTGCTTAAGCCTAATCCATCTTCAGAGAATCTGCGCGTGGTGACAAGAAGATGAGCATGCCAGTTGGCAGCACCTGTATCATCAAGACCGTCCTTTTCATGAGGTTCGTGAAGATCCAACCGAACCCCAACCCCTTTATCAACAAAATAGGTTTGAGCAAACCGCCTCGTCAGTTCAATTCGATCTTCTAAGGTAATTTGCTTATTATCAGGAAGGGCAATAACGAACTCTTTAGCAACCTGACTGTCTTTTCTTCTTTCACATCTCTCAGCTTCGTTCCACAAAGCTTCGCTGTTCTTATATTTTTCATTTGCCCCTTCAGGAAGCAGAATCTCATGGTGAAGATTCCCTCCCCTTTCCTTAAAGGAAAAGACTTGGCCTGTTCTCTCACACGATATGGTTTCTCTTTGATTATAAGAAGCCTTCCGGCAGGCATTCCCTCCCGAGCTTCTTGAAACATACTGACAGCGGGCAAACTGTATGGCCATGATTTTTAAACCCGAGCTTGAAAAATTGCCAAATATGCAACAGTTGAATTTGTAAGTTGAGTCATATCCTTACAAACAGAAACTTTCATTTCTTCTCTCATCATCATACAAACTTTTCCTCATAATATCGCATTTTATAGTCACATATTATACATCTTAAAACTATAATAAAAACGCGCGTTGTTTACAACGCATATTACGTATGTGTAGATTCTGCGAATGCTACAGATAACGCTTACAGCGATTTTATTAATTATATGTTTTTTTGTTTATTGATTCGTTTTTACAATTTTAATAGATTAGTCCTAACTAAAGTTCTTTCCATTGAGGTAACGCATGACAAAAATTAATATCATTGAAAAACGTAAGAAAGCTCTTGAGCAAAAAAAGAATCGTTTGAAAGAAATGGAAGCTATACTCAATGCTCAAGAGCGTAAGCGACGTACACGTCATTTAATTGAACTCGGCGGCCTTATGGCCAAAGCAAAAGTTGATGGTTGGAACCCTAATACTCTTTTGGGTGCTCTATTGGAACTTAAAGAGAAAGAAAAAGACAAAAAGCAAATAGAGGCTTGGACACACAAAGGAGGAGCAGCTTTTGCAAAAGATAAGCCATTCAAAACTCCTGTCATTGTAAAATTTGAAGATAAGCCTTCTCCTGAGGTTAGATCATCTCTCAGATCCTTTGGTCTTAAATGGAATGCCTTACGTCAGGAATGGGGAGGATATACGGATATTCAAGAGCTGAAGCCTCTTCTTAAAGATCAAAAAGCAACCATTGAAGAGCTATCGCTAGTTAACGGAGAATAAAATATCACCACTATGCTCTCCATTCCTCTTTTCCTTAAAGCTGAGGATAACGATTTAAACATTTTAAAGATGGTACTCTCTCAGAATGGGGTAGGGTCTCTTCGGAGATTGGGTCTTGATAGCCCAATGGGGACGTATCGGCCATAAAGGCCAATTTAAGCAATATATCTTCTCTGAAGAAATGAAAGCCCAACAAGAATATAACCGAATCCTCAGAAAACGCCTTAATTCCCACAAAAGAATTTGTTGCGGCTATAGGGTTGTTTCTTAAACTTACAAATTCTGTGATTTTAGCCAAGAAACGAGCTTCTTAAACTCTTTAAGATATATCTCACTCGTTTCTATATTTCTAAGTTGATGTGCTAACATCGCCTCCCAATCATTTTTAAGATCTTCCAGTGAATTTTCTGGAAGTTGAGATAAAGAGCTCGGAAATTGCAGTGTCTTAACTTCAAATTTGCTTTTAGCGAGTTTCATAAAAGTGTTTGTATCTAGGCTGCTCTTCTGAAAAAACTCTCCTAAGTGAACAACATCGTAAAGATCTCGAGGTCGTGTTCTTTGAACAAGCGCTCTTAACTTTTCTGAAAATAATTCATACAGAGAATAGCAGTTGATTAATGCGAAACATTCATCTTTATCAGAATATTCATGAATCAATGGCATCTTAACAGGAGAATCAATGAGGGTTTCTTCTTTGGTGATATCAAGTTTAACTTTTGGCAACGAGCCAGACGTCTGAATGGGGCCTTGATAAGGAATTTTGATTTGTAGGACTTGACCATTCTTATCAGGAAAGGGAGTAATGATGACATCCTCCTTTGGAAATCTGACAGGAAAATTTTCATAAATAGTATCAAAACAGGAAAAAAGCTGCTCTTTTATATAATTAACCTCAATCGACGCCTCTTGTTTTAGAGTAAAATCTAAGTCCTCACTGAATCGATAATCTCCAAAATAGCATTTCTTAAGGCAAGTCCCTCCTTTAAAAATCCATTCTTCACTGAGAAATGAGTGTTGTGAGATGCCCCACAGTAATAGGCTTAGTATGTAATCCTTTTCCAGAGTAGAAAGGGGGAGTCCTAACTCTTTTTGTTTTTGCAGAAGTTCTGCTTTTTTTATCATTATCTTTCCTCTTTCAAAAAGCTCATAGGAACAAGCAAATTCCATCTTCTTATTGATTTTGTGCACTTTGTTTTTACAGAAAGTCGTGAATATCCTTTGCTTATATTCTCATGGCAATAATTAATCAGGATTTTTTCCTCTGGGGATAGTATTTCTATAAGAAATCCTAGTCGCTTTAAGATGGTGCGATTTTCTACTTTTGATGAATAATCTTTAAGGATGGAGATATCTTTGTACTCAGATGATAGATATGACTGCATAATATCCATCATGGATTGAGCTGAATACTCCTCAGGAAAATTTAAAAAATCAAGGAGTGTTTTGTGAGGATCACTAATAAACACTTTGCTCTCTTCTAACCATTCTGATTTAAATCCATAAAAATAAGATTCCTTGATTTGTTTGATATAAAATTCGTGTTGTGAAACATGTTGGCTCTTTTTAAAAACTTTCTGGGTTGTCATAACCCATGTATTTAAAAACAACTGATCTGTGAGTCCCCAAAAATTAGCTGCTGTCCATCCACCAATATAACAGGGTGAGAAAAGTTCTGTTGCTACAATCCAAGGACTCTCATCTGTCGTGGAAGAATCCATTGCTTCTAAAGGGACGATACGATATAGACCTCCTTTAAGTTTTTTCACCCACCCTCCTTTAGCCAAACGCCATAAAGTTAAGCTTGCAGCAGGACGTGAAATCCCTAAAATATTTTGAACATCATCAAGCTTCACCATGCCCTTTGTTTGAGAAAAGAGAAGCTGTACTTTTTCACGAGACGTGGTTCTTTTTCGTTTATCCATATATCATATATATATTATATTATCATAAATGTAAAGATTTTATATATTTAATATACTATTGTTTTAACAATCCGTGCATATGGTATTCTTCTAATAGGATTTTAGTTTGTTGTGTTTTTGTATGCCTTTAGTATGCTTTTGGGCATTTAAGATAAAAGTCTAAGTCTCTCTTTCCCTAAGCAAAAAGAATAATAGAGTATAATTTTAAAGTCTCGAAAACTTCATGTTACAAAAGCTTAAACCTATAAAAAGAAGATATAAACTCTTTCCCTCGAAGTTGAAGGGGACTCTTATGCTTATTATAGCATTGAGTGGAATACTTTTTCTTTCCTTTGTGTATTTTTAAACAACCCATTTATACCCTCATACCATATTATCTCTGGGCTTTTTATAGAACCAAACGAATGATAACTGTTTATAGATAAGAAAGCCTCCTTATGATGTTTGATAAAAAGTCAAAACCTTCTATTAGAAAGTTTGTCTCTCCTCACCTTTTTATATTTATCCTTGGCCTGGGGCTTGGTGTTAGCCTTCACCCCTTTTTATCTGACTCTAGGTTAACTTCAACCCATGAGAAAGCCGTAATTCAAGCTTGTTTTACTCCTGGTGGTCGTTGCACGCATAAGATCGTATCTGCTATTGATAAAGCTCAGTCTCCCATCTTTGTTCAAGCCTATTCTTTTACCTCAGTTGATATTGCAAATGCCCTTATAAAGGCTTTCAAAAGAGGGGTTGATGTTCAAATTCTTTTGGATAAAAGCCAATTAAAGGAAAAACACTCTCAACTCTCTTCGCTTGCTCAAAGTGGTATCCCTGTGTTTATTGATTCACCCAAAGGAATCGCCCATAACAAAGTCATGATCATTGACCAAACATATGTCTTGACTGGAAGTTTTAATTTTACGAAAGCAGCGGAGTTAAGAAACACAGAAAATATCCTTTTCATAGAAGACCCTTCACTTGCTCATCTTTATGAAGAAAACTGGATAAAGCGTGCTCTGAAAAGTCGCAGATACCTACCATAAGCTAAGATAGGGCTTATTTGAAGGTAAGAGTTTTAAAACTAACAAATAGATGCTTATTTGATTGTTTGCCCTTATAGATTCCATTATTCATCTTTATGTGGCAATCGATAGCTGGTACTTCGCCCTCCTCCAGGATTTTGAATAAATATTCCCCTTTCTTTCATATCCTGAATATCCCTGAGGGCTGTATCGTTTGAGCACTTAGCAAGCTTAGCGTATTTAGATGTGTTTATATATCCCTCAAAATCATCCTCAAGCATGCGATTGATAACAAGACGCTGTCGTTCGTTCACGGGCTTTTGATTGATGATACTCCACAGTCTTGCTTTAAAGAGCACATTCCCGGTTGTTTCTTCAGCATTGGAAATAGCTCTACCAAGACAATCGAGAAACCATGAAAGCCAAGGAGTAATATCGAGAGAGGCGCGTTGTTGCCTCTCAAGTTGTTCATAATAGTGTTTTCGTTCTGCCTCAATTTGGGATGAAAGACTATAAAATCGATCTTGTGTTCTATCTGCACGTGCGAGTGCCATGTCACCTATGGCTCGAGCTATTCGCCCATTTCCGTCTTCAAACGGATGGATGGTTACAAACCATAAATGGGCTATACCTGCTATTAGAACTGGGTCAACGTCATCCTTTTTATCAAACCACATGAGAAATGCTTTCATTTCCTTTGCCAATTGATCAGCACGAGGGGCTTCAAAATGGATTTTTTCTTTGCCAATTGGTCCTGAAACAACCTGCATGGGTCCTATATCTAAGGTACGCCAGTGTCCAACAGTAATACGTTGCAAACCACTCCGTCCGGTTGGGAACAGGGCTGCGTGCCAATCAAACAAACGGTCTTCGGTCAGCGGTTTAAAATAGTGCTGTGTCGCATCTAGCATCATCTCAACAATGCCTTCTACATCACGACTTGCTGGAATAAGGTTAACAATATCAATTCCAAGTCTACGAGCTATAGATGAACGAACTTCTTCTGGGTTCAGAGTTTCACCTTCAATCGATGAGGATTTTACTACATCATTGGTGAGAGTGCTAAGACTTGCTTCACGTTTGAGTTCAAATCCCAACCCTTCCATGCGACCAAGCAAGAGTCCCTGGTGATGTCTTATATCAGCAAGCTTAGAAGCGAGAGCTTCTGCATTCCATGTAAAGTTTGGCCAATTTTGATGTTCATAAATCCACATATTATTCACCGCATTAATTAAGGTAATTGTAGAGGGTATTTACCGCAAGGTCAACATTATTCACAGCCTATAATGCAGTGAATAAACCAAGAATTACCGCATAAACTATTTCTCTTATATCTTTATGGACGACTCTAGGTGTTCTAAGATTTATCTTCCTTCATCAAAGAAAGATCTTAATTTTGAAAGGAGTTAATTTTCTCAAAAGCCTCCCTTTGGCCTTTTAAAAACTCTTTGGACATTTTTGCTTCGTTTTCTCTATTTTGGAGAAAACCGTCTTCAACGTCTTTTAAAACATCTTTGACTTCTTTCCTCAAATTATCTCTCCTCTTTTTAAGTTTGCTATTTATTTCACTTACCTCCCCCTCCTGAGATTGTCTTTCTTCCTGAACTTTGTTTTGAAAATGAGAAACCTGCTGATTCATCTTCCACACGAACCACAAAAGAACTCCTAAGGTTAAAAAAAGAACAAATGCAATAAGAACAATGATCTTTTTAACAAGCGTCATTTGTGAGCCCCTTTCTGGATATTTTTCTTACCTTTTTGATTATTCTGAATGTTATCTTGAGCTTGTTTATAACCTTGCTGAAATTCTTCGATAGCTCGTTGGAAATCTTCGTGTCTACGCCTTTTTTTCTCTTCAATTACCACATCCAAACGATCAAATGCCTCTTCAAAATCTTTAAAGGGAGTACTATGTGAAGAGGATTTTTCTAGGATAGGCTGATTCGCTTTAGATATGCGCCCTAAACCATTAATAATCATATTTATAAAATAAATAAAGCAAAGGATGAGCATCAAAAAGACAGCAGCAACTCCAAAGGGAACTTTATCGTCTCTCTTCAAATGTTGAATCCTTCTAAAAAGGCTGCCTATCCCATAGGCTTTTAAAGTCTTTGTCCTCATTTAATTCTCCCTCAGTACTCCTGCTTTATCATGCTCAGAATATCATAAGCAGCTTGAAAGAGCTCCCCCCTCACGAGGGGAGCTCATCCAGTTAGTTACCCTTTGCAGCTTTCTTTTGAGCTTTAGAGTCTTCTGCTTTCTCTTGAAGCGTTGCTCGGACTGAAAGGCGAGTCAGATCACCCCCAAACCTTGGAAGAACAATTTCAACAGCAATTCTGCTTTGACCATCTTCACTGGTCCATTCTCTTAATTTGAGTTGACCTTCAAGATAGACCAGATCTCCTTTCTTAAGAGAGGATTGAACAAATGGTACTAAATACTCATTAAAGACAACCACATTGTGCCACTCTGTCTCTTTCTTGATGTTTCCTTCTTTATCCTTCCAACTATCGTGGGTGGCTAACGTAAAGGTTGAGAACTTATTTCCTTTAATTGACTCAATAATCTTTGGATCAGCTCCCAAGTTTCCGATAAGAGTAACTTTGTTTAAAGAATTCATTTTAATCTCCTTTTCTTTAAGTTTCTGTTTAAACCTCTTCTTTAAAGAGGCCCTTAGATAAGGGCTCTTGCGCCCTTCATCTAAGGCTTGGTAAGCCCTTAAGCGGGGGTAAATGGTCAAGATCTAAAAATGCGGAGGGGTATCGCCCAAGTTGCAGAGAAAACGATGTTTACGAGTGAATCGAAACTTGGGGACACCGGATTTTTAGCCCCTCGGGAAAGTCTTGACTATAAGGGGGGAGTCCCCCAATCATAAAAGAGAGCTTAAATATGAATATATTTTTGAAGTAGAATGAGATATCTAAATACGAATGACTCTATCTCTTATAGGGCTTAATATATTTTTTGACCCAATCCAGTTGATCGATTATTCCTTGTAAAATTGCATAGGATGAATAGTAGAAACTGTGTCCTTGTCCCTTATATACAATAAATCGATAGGGAGCATTCAAGTGCTTCAAAGCATAAGCAAGTTCAAATGAATTGTGGAGAGATACACGTTCATCTTTTTCCCCTTGTTGGGTAAGAATACGAGTTTTGATATTATGTACGTAGCTTATAAAAGACATATAAAATACCATAGCGTAAGTCATCAATTGTAGGAGTTGAACTTATATTTACAATGTGAAGAGTAAATTGCTGATGAAAAATTTCTTGCCTAATCAACACAGATAGAATGCTTATATCATGAGCTTTAACAGCCGATTTAGAAATCAGAATTTAAATCAAAACAATTTCTTTGAGGATGTAAAGGCCTATATTAAAGCTTATGAAGGATAATATTACTTCCAATATCTTCATAGCATTCTAAGCGGCATGATACTTGAGGATTTTACTAGAATCTAAGACAAAAAGCTTCTTTTAAATGAAAGGAAAAAATTGATTATTCTGATTATACTGATCCTACGTATAGGGCAAGCCCATATAAAAGAACTTGGGAGGTACAATTTCTTCATAATGGTTATGCCGTGAATAGCTTGGATTTTTATACAGTTTTAGTTTTTTTTGCTTAAGCTTTTTTCGTAATTTTTAAAATTTCCTGAGCTCTATACAAACCCAAAGACATAGCCTTTCCGATTTTGTTATTAAACCAGTAATGGGAAAAAGTTACCCTTATTACAGAAAGTGTTTCATCCCATGAATTATAGCCATTTTCCATGTTATAATATAACCAAACTTATAACTTATTAAGCATTAAAATTCTTTATTACTTTTGATTAAGTTTAAAATATCTGAGGGAGAAAAGTATATACCAACTTGATATAATAATTCGCTTGGAAGCTCTCTATATATTGTCGATTTAAAGCGGCTTATACTTTCGGCTATCTTTTGGAGACTGTGACCCTCAAACAAGAGAGCGTATATCTTTAATCTCCCCGCTTCACTTAGGTGTTTATAATTCTTCTTTGTCATTCGACCTCCTGCATTTCAAATTAGCTTCCTATTTTTTAACAGAAAGTCGCGCCTTATTCCTGATTGTGCATTCAAGCATTAAGTACTTTTCCATAATATGACACCCCTTTCGTATACTTAATTTGTGAAATTTATCTTTTAAATCCTTTCTTAAACTTCCATATAATTTTTTTATCGATATTTTGGGATAAAGACTATACGATACTTACATTCCTATGTAGTGTGGGATAATTTCTGATATTCCATTTAACTCTATTCTTGTCTCACTCTGTGATCCAAGCAGAGATGTATCTTGCATATTTTGTTTAACTTCCCCAGCCCTCCACCAAAGGAGGAATATCCTTCTTCATCCTGAAAGCTATACGTTTAGCTTGATCTAACCCAACTGTAATGCTTCGAACTACTGCAAAAAAAGCTTGATTTAAAAATAGATAATAACAAGATTTTTATCCTACCAGGCACAAAATTACGGGTAAATCGAAGAGAACCAAATCAAGATAATACTATTTTCCAAAATCCCACACAATTGACCTGAATAACATAAAGTACATCATGAACTCTAAACATGATGACATCAAATCAATCGTTTATATAATAGATATGAGATCAATTCATTTAACTTGATTAATACTGAGGATACCCCTCAGAAATACCCAGCAAGACTACATTCAATTTATACACAGTCCCTTATCATCCACACATTATACCAACATTACCAAATCGTATCAAAAACAATAATCCGGAGTTTAATCCTAATGCCCTTATACCAGAGACCGTGCCTTTCTGAACAATTCAAATTAAACAAAAACCCTAATGGTCTTTTTCGATATTACATTTATCTAAACGCCTTCATAAAATTAAGATGCTTTAAAGAAAATATATGAGTAGAAATCTTTTAGAATATATCTAGAGCCTGTTGTGCTTTTCGATGAGGTGATCCGGAGAGAAAGGGGGTGTAAAGTAAAGATTAGAAGTATGCCCAAGAAAATACATATTAGCCACTGAAAGATAGCTGAAATTTTCATTTTCAAGTGTTTCTGAAAATTTATACTTTATATACTGCTTTAAAGACGTTTTTTTGGGCTTAGGTGGACAGCTGCTTTTAGGTTTAGATCGAGCCAAACTTAATTTTTTTTCTTCTGAGTTGTCTACGGCTTTCAAAGGTTCTCTCATAAAAACTATATTTAAAAAAAGAATAAGAAAGGTGAGCTGCATGTTTACCTCCGGTGTCTTGTGTTATTATTATTTTTAAAGGTTACTATAAATGAATAATATTTACAAGGTGTTTTTCAGATTATGTTCGTAGTAAGGGATATGATCGAAATTGAGACACTCTCCTGTAGGAGGTTGATATGAAGAAAACTTAGGTGAAAGAAGATGTGCTAAATATGAAGTTTGAAGAAGTTTATGATCGCTATCATAAGAAGAGATTAACAACAAAGGAAACTTAGGAATTGCTATAGATATCCCTAACTACATTTTAGCGAAAAAGAAAAAGGCATAAAGAAGAAGGATTTGAGAACATTTATGATAGACGATTAAGAAGAATACCCCCCCTAAAGTGAGTGACATAGAAGGTGAACAAATAGCCAGGCTGTCTACTTTACTATATAGAAGATTTAGTGTGAAACACTTTCACGAATTTGCGTCTCGTGAACATGAACTGAAGTATGAATACATGAACAAAAACCAGCTGAAGAAGGTAGGCCTTTTAAGCAAAAGCATGGGGATAAGACCATCGATTGCGCAGAGAGTGGCGTCCTATGGCAGAAATGATGATTTATCAAGATGGATCAAACCATGTGTGGATTTCAGGTTTGGAGCATAAGGCAGCCCTGATTGTAACAGTTGATGATGTGACATCAGAGGTGGATTCAGGAATGAGGTGCGACTTTCTGTTAAGCAATTTCAAGGGTGAAGTAGAACGTTCCGGATGCTAGAAATAGCATTGTCAAAAAAGAAAGGAACGTTCTGATGAGAAGATACAAACATTTGAGCTATGAAGAAAGAACTTTAATTGGTCCTTATGCAAGTGAAGGATATGGAATCAGTTGGATAGGGCGATTACTGAACCGATCCGAGAGCACAATTTCAACGGAATTGAAGCATAATACGAACCAAACAAGCTATAACCCTCAAACAGCTCATAACCGTTACGACGCAAGGCGTGCCAGAGCCTCTCTAATAGATCAGCATATTAATCTTCAAGCTTATGTCCTAGAGCGCATTTATGAAGGGCATACCCCTGAACAAATATCAGGACGTCTAAAGGCCTATGGAGAAGCTGAGAAAGGTATCCGCTATATCAATCATGAAAGCATCTATCAATGGCTTTACAAGCCTTCATAAAAGCAGCAAAAGCTCTACCTTCTTCTCCCTTGCCATCATGGAAGACGGGGTTGACTTAGGCGTATTCACCGAGGAAAGATCAAAGAGAGGGTCTCTATCCACGATCGCCCCAATCATGTTTTGGATCGGAAAGCAGCAGGGCATTTTGAGGCAGATCTCATCGCCTTTAAGCGTAACAAGCAGTATGCTCTTATCCTCCATGAGAGAAAGACCCGCTACAGCGCTTTGATTAAATTGCCAAGCAAATCAGCAGCACACACATTTCAAACGATTGCCAATTTTTGCAAGCAGTGGCCAAGGCATCTTCTAAAAAGCATTACTTTTGGCAATGGAATGGAATTCTCTGATCACCATAAACTCAGAGATCTCCCCCAGATTGACACATATTTCTGCGATGTTTATGCCTCCTGGCAAAAGGGAAGCATCGAGAATACGAACGGACGGTTAAGACGGGACCTCCCTCGAAAAACTGACACTCAGGCCATGAGCGAAGCTGACTTAGAGCAGATTCTTATTGGACTCAACTCCCCGAAAGGTTTTAGATTATAAATCCTCATTTGAGGCCTTGGAACGAGAGCTTGGCAAGACTATTATCTTCTCATTCTCTGGTAACGTTCGGCTTCGCTATTGAATCCACCGGGGACGAAGAAATGCAAGAAAAATTCCTGTCTTTGGGCCTCTGAAAAGAGGGGGCGTGTTTACACGAAAGTTATTGCTGATAGCATTGTTTATTCAGACTACTGAAGGGGCTATGATGTCTTAGATGTTTCTGGTTTTAAGCATTTTCGGATCAATCATTCTAAACTGTTTTCAGACAAGAAAAACCCATTATTGGGATTGAAAACTTTTGGAATCAAGCCAAGCGACATACGAGAAAATTTAATGGTGTACCTAAAGAAAGATATCCACTATTTTTAAGGAGTGTGGATGGCGGTTTAATAATCTAGATCCAAAGCTTCAATTAAAGCACTTGATACAATGTGTTCTAGGGTGGCTTAATTAGTTGTCTAGGACAGCCCTTATATAATTTGAATGCTTCCAAAAGATGAGGGTTTTGGCATTGAAGAACGGGGATCAAGCTTTAGATCATTATTTTTGAGCTCAACTTTATATTTACTATACAGTTCACGTATAATTAATGATTGGGTAAAAATTGCATATAACCTTGCCGGACATTTTCTAGGGCTATCTTTTGTATTAATACTGTTAAACGAATTTATCTCATGCCTGTTTTTAGAAACTATCGATTTGATATTTTCATCTTTAGACAACATAATATGTTGTATATTAGCAGGATCGAATTGCTTTGCATTATCAAATACACTGCTATCCTGATTTGCTTCTCTCCTATTAATCCATAACTGCGTACCAGGCAAAACGACAATCTTGTTTTTCCCAATTTTAAAATCAAATTTACGCATAACTCTTCTACTTAAAACTGTTGGGTTTGCTCCACCTAAGCGTATCGCTTCTAGCACGACTAAATCAACATAAGAAAAGTTATTTTTATTGAAATTATTTTTCCTTTGCTTTATTTCCTTTATGATACCTTTCTTTATTAGAGGATTGCTCTCTATGTACGAGATCACCCAACTTAGGCTTACGGATGTTGTCTCGAATACATTTACGAGCATGACGCCAAACTCTCTTAAATAATAGTTATCGAGTTTATCTATGTTTTCTAATGTAAATGGAATATTCCAAAACTGGAAATAGCGCTTAATAATATTGCTTTCCGGGGCTGATCTTATTGAGGAATAATTATCTTTGAGAACAGATTTCACAAACATTCCTATTTGTTCATATTTTTCCTTAACATTTTTATCATTCCCACTTATGAGTCCTGAAGCTAATTCGAAGTAATCAAGGGTTACGCTCTTAAATTCATCAAAATACTGACTCAATGGTTTACTTTTAAAATCGTATATTCCAGAAATGAGACTACCGTTATCGGCTGCTATGTCTTGGCAAAATCGTTCCAAGGGTACCTCCTGTTTCTCATACTGATTTAATATATTTTCTAAATTGGCTTTGATTTCATTTTCCAAATTGCTAAGAAAAGACCAATTACCCAAAACAGACTCTATTATGGCCCTTTTAATTTTCCGTGCTTTAGTGTCAAGAGGTAATGCGCCCACAAAGTCTCCAAATATACCACTACTTCTATCTTGTGATGGCTCTAACCACTCATCTTTTGCAATGGGAGTGTTGGTCGTTTGGTATATTGATTGTACTTTACCTAGCCTAAAAGTACAAATCCCTCCATTTTTCTTGGCAAACTCATTGATTCCACTTTCATGAAAATATTCATAAAGCGTGTTTTTTCTTGCAACTACTGCTTGAAAAAACCGTTTTTTCTGGCCATAGAATAATCTTTCAAAAAACGACCCTTCAGAAAAGTGAGCTATTGCATAGGGATAGGTCGCACCTAAATACTGAAAGAGCCACCCTTTCCCTAAAAACTTCATTCCCACATAGTTAATGTAACTAATGATAGACCTAGGTTTTTCCAAATCCAACGTCATATTAACATTCACTCTGGACAAAGGACATTGTGCTGCTGGAATCTTATCTTGATAATGATTATGCGGACAAGAAGGAGATTTTGAGCTGGCCATTAATTTCCTTGTATTTAATTTCAATCTAAATTTTAAATTCCGATTTTAAATATAAGTAAGCTCATTCTATTGTCAATACCTTTCAAGTTATTGGCATAACTGCGGTATATAAATTTTTAGCAAAGGGTCGGCCACAAATAAGCTGCAATATTTTTTATACTTGAAAGAATATGTGGGGAAATTTTTTGATTTTCATTACTATTCAATTGAAATAATTTATGGTAAACAGATTATAAGCTATAGATAATAGATTATGAGAGTAACTATATGGACAGTCTCGTGGAAAACTTAGCAACCCGACAACCAGTCGAGTTCGAATCACGAACACGCACTTTAGAAGAACTTAAAGAAAGATTATTAGACATGAAATTTGCCTTTGTAGCTTTTCCTGAAACAAAGGGAGGCACAGAAATAGGAATTAACATTGATATAGACTTATCTGACGTCAAAGATGCTGACTTTAACAATGGCTCTGGCCATATTAGCCTGATTGGAACGTGCGAATTAAATTATCAAAAAGTACGTTGTATAGCCGAGATCGACCTATCTACAAAGAAAGGGATGGGATTTTTAGAATGTGTACAGTAGGATTGTTCATTCAAGCTACATCTTAACAAAATTATGTGAAGGAATTTGTATGCCAAAAAGGAAATCACCCTCGATAAAAGAATACCAAGAACTTTACCTCGTGTTGGTAAATCACGAGGAACAATACTCTTTGTGGCCAAGTTATAAGCCAGTCCCCTTAGGTTGGAAAGCTGTTGGCAAAGAGCAAACAAAGGAAGAGGCACTTGCCTACGTAGAAAAAGTTTGGACGGATATGAGGCCTCTCAGTTTAAGAAAGTAGATGAATGAACTCAAACAATGACCATGAACCTGCTGCCCTGTGTTTGTTTTAGCTGTTTAGCAACTGAAGTAAAATCAAAATTAAGCTGAATAATTGTAAAAATATTTAAAATAAACAAGCGGCATATATTTCTTAATAATTATAATTATTAGGCTGCCCTAGATAACACAAAAAATGCGTTATAAAGTCGGGTGTTAAAAAGGCCCTAGGAGCAAGGAAAAGGCTCGTAAAATTGGGAAAAATTCTGTAAAATAAATGTAAGGAAAGAGGGGTAAAAGCCTCAAAAGCTTGCAATTTTTTTATGGGAATTTTGTATGAAACCTCCGAAGCCAGAAAAGAATCATCAACAAGATTTGTTCAGGAATCGTCTAGATCAAATCATCAATATGAAGCATCAGCTTGTGGTGCTTGCGGCAGCCATAGATTGGGAAAGGCTGGATGAGCATTTTGGGAAATTCTTCTCCCAAAATGGACGTCCAGGGATTGCCTCACGAATGATGATCAGCTTGCACTTATTGAAGCATATCTATGGCTTATCAGATGAAGGAGCGTGTGAAAGGTGGGTTCATGACCCCTATTTCCAGTATTTTTGCGGAGAAACCTTTTTCCAGCATGATTTTCCCATTGAGAGGTCTTTCATGACCCATTGGCGGAAGCGCGTGGAGGATGAGGCTTTAAACATTCTGCTGCAAGAGAGTCTGGTGTTGGCTTTGAAACCCAAAGCTCTAAAGCCTCAAGATCTGACGAAGGTGACGGTGGATACAACCGTTCAAGAAAAAGCTGTGACCTTTCCCACAGATGCCAAGCTTCATTATAAAGCTATAGAGCGATTGGGGGCGATTGCCAAGGAGCAGGGCATAGACTTGCGCCAAAGCTATGTTCGGGTGGCGAAGAAAGCTCTCATTATGGTGCAGCGGTACCGTCATGCCAAACAGATGAAGAGAGCCAAGAAAGTCATGAGGAAGCTTCACACATACCTGGGACGCATTCTTCAAGATGTGGAAAGGAAGGCAGGAGAGATGGAAGGGGCTCTTCTTGAAACCTTTCATAAAGCCAATCGGATTTATCATCAGAAGAGGAAGGATACCCATAAGCTTCTCTCCTGGCATGCTCCAGAGGTTGAATACATCAGCAAAGGAAAGCCTCATAAGCCTTATGAATTTGGATGCAAAGTGTCTGTGATCTCAACGGTTAAGCCCAGCAAAGGAGGACACTTTGTTCTTCAATCAAGAGCTCTCCATGGCAATCAATTTTGATGGTCACACATTGAAAGAAGCCATATATCAATACGTATACTGTCCCTCAGGAAAGGATTTGTGTCTCCATCGTTATTTGAGAAAGAAAAGGGCTTATCGTTACCCTCGGGTTAGGAGAAAGCGACAGAAGCCCAATCTTGATAAGAAATCCATTCACAGCAGATCGGATATGATCAATGAAAGAAGAGCTTTCGGGCACTGGGAGGGAAATCTGATTTTGTTTCGAAAAACAAAGACAAACGTTTTTACTCTGCGAGAGAGGAAAACCCGATTTCTCATAGCGATTAAGAATGCGAATCGTAAGGCGAAGGAAACCTCTAAAACACTCATAAATTATATGGAAGAGAAGCTAGAAATGACGTATTCTCTAACACTGGACAATGATCCAGCTTTGGCAGACTATAAAGGGATGTCCGAGTCTCTCAAATCCGATATCTTTTTCTGTGATCCTTACAAATCCTATCAGAAAGGGGCTATAGAAAATGGCAATAGGTTAATTCGAGAGAAGCTCCCAAAAAGAGCTCATATCGATCAGATATCACAAAATAAAATCGAGAAAATCATGAGAGAGCGTAATAGTAGGCCCATGAAAGTTCTGGGATTTTTATCACCTAAGGAAGCGTTCTTGCAAGAACGCTTCCTTAGAGGTAGTCTTTAATGGAAATTCGCACTTCACCCTTGAAATTGCTTAACAGAAAGTCGCACCTCATTCCTGAATGTGCCGACCACGTAATGAATTTATGATTATTGCCTTTCTCAATAATTACGGTAGCTACCCTTGCTTACTCTTTTTTACTGATCCTTAGTCTTGTCTAGTATCGCGAACAAACCTGCTAAGCCATGTAGAACCTAAACCAACAAAAGAACTGGCAACACTCCCTAATCCATTTAAGCACTTTGTAACATATGATGCTCCGCTCTCTAACCTTTGACAGATGACTTCACCGTATCTCTTAAAACTTGAATAGATGGTAAAAACATCAAACGTAAAACCCGTAATCATTATGAAAGCAGCAAGAGGGTATTTTATAGAATCTAAGGGCGTGTCTCTCGTGTTATCTGTGACCAGATAATACGCAACAAATGAAGACATTGACGCCAGTATCAAAGATCCAGCAAATAACGTTGCATTAATTTTGGGATGGAATGTTGCAAAAAAGTTAGTAGATGGAACCTTAGTAGTACATAAATGAACTCTATCAAAAACGCTATCTAAAGCTTTCATTATCACATACCAACTTATAAAAAATGCAGGAGCAACTGATAATACTGAAAAAGTAAATATGGTTGCATCATCATCGAATAGTAATTTATAACCTTTAAAGGCAAGGGAAAAATTGAACACTGAACTTACCAGAGGTAGAAATATAGAAGAATATTTTGCTGTCTTTCTGGGAATACCTTTGAGGCAATCCTGGGATGAAGCATCTAATGTAAGTTCTGGCTGTTCGTCAGAAGTTAAATAGGAGTATATTTCTCTTGAAGACTGACAGTCTAACAAAGCTTCGCGTACATTTTCAGGACCATTTCTTTTACATTTTTCAAGAAAGTATGCTTGTGATAGCTCAATAATTTGCGTGGCTCTTTGCTTGTCAAGATCCTATGCCTTACAGAGACCTTTGAATCTATCTAACTCCAATAGGGAGAAGAATTTATAAAATCCAACTGTCTTAGGTATAACATCATACACAAATGTTATTAAGGCAAACCACTTAACATCATTATATTTGTAGTTTAGATATACATTTGGTGCACTACCAAGGATTGCAAGAATTACAGAGGAACCTCCTATAAGGAAGCTCTTTACACAATTCCAATTAAGGTGCTCCTGTGACTGAGTCCTTGTCTGTTTTGCACTTCTAATAAGACGACGTGTATCTTCAGATAGTTCCAATATCAGCCAGGTGTTAATCGCTGATATAGTCAAAACACCAGCCCCTATAAAAATATAGCCTAATAATTCAGATTGATAATCTCGCGCCATTGTTCGAGCTATAGCGATCTGAGGGATAATTGGGGCAAGACCACCTAAAAAACTAATGATATATTTTAGGGCTGAGGACCGAGAAATTCCCTCATTGAGTTCTTGATGAAATACACGTATATACGAATTTGATAAGTCAGGAGTTTCCTCAACATCTACAATATCAGTT
Organism: uncultured Alphaproteobacteria bacterium; assembly: GCA_964474215.1. Taxonomy (GTDB): domain Bacteria; phylum Pseudomonadota; class Alphaproteobacteria; order UBA9655; family UBA9655; genus UBA9655. The sequence goes on along the minus strand of CAYYRQ010000012.1, from coordinate 43,423 downwards.
TGATCAGCCCCAGAAGTTCCTTGAGTTATTAGGGGACTTAACTCCACTTCGTTTTGGGATGGGGGGAAAAGAATGCACTCACTTCCAGTGAAAAAATCCCCAGAAGACAATAACAGATCTTCCTCTAATACCACTCTTATTGAACGTGGATGATAAGTATCTTCTTCTTCCATTGCTTTTAAAACGAGAGGGTTAAAAAAGCTGAAAACCACAGCAATAGCAACAAAACGCTTGCAATTTTTGATGATTTTGTACATGTGTTTTTTCCTTTATTATAGACTACAATCTAAATAGAAATAAAATACAAGATAAAAGAGCGATATTTTTTAAACTGAAAGTTATCCTCAATCGCACCACAATGCTTAACTTGCAAGTTCGACAAGCTCATTCACATTGCTATATATTTCTTTTATATTTTTCTGTTGTAAGTCAATTCTCCATTTTTACCCCTATACCATACTCAAAACTTTTATGTATGTCCTGCATTAGATGCCCAAATTAAACTACGTCTTTTAAGTGTTGTGCCAATATATGCATATATTTTTCTTCAAACATTTGTTCGTGAGTTAAATCAACCTCTATCATGTTTATATTTTTACAATAAGAATCCCATCCATTATATTTGGATTGAGACATGATATTTTTATTAACTTTGGACAAGTTAGAATCATAAGCGATGCATTTAAAAAGATAGACTTTGCCATTAAAACTCGGCAAATATTCATGTTTTCTAAGAACACTATTCCTACACATGCTTTGTTTAAAGAAATAATCTTGATTGTGTTGGCTTGATAAATTCTCATTTTCTTTTTCTAACTGCTTATGCACTTCTGATGTAAAAGAATCAAATAGAATCAACCTACTAATACTTTTGTTTTCTAGCTCTAGCTGACACGCCATTCTAAAAGCTATTTCGCCACCAAATGACCACCCCCCTAGGGTACAGTTATTGAGATCGTAATGGGGTATTATCGCATTTACATAGTGAAAAGACATCTCCATCAAATTTGAAAAGCCCGAACTCTCAAAGCCAAAATATGGATCATTTATTCCTATGATATGGTTCTCTGGAAAAAACTGTTTTAAAGGTATATAGGGTATAGATAACCCACCAATTGGATGGACTAAGAACATTGGTTTTTTATTGGTTTTATTAATATCTAAAGTAACGTTTTCGAGTCGAGTTTCCCCTCTTTGGTAGGATGATATAACCTGTGCTAAGTCTGCCAAAGACTCAGCATGGAATATATCTTTTATGTTTACCTTTAGATTAAGCAACTTCTTAATCATATAAATTACCTTTACCAGTAACAGTGAGTTCCCCCCTAGATGGAAGAAATTATCATTTCTACCTACTTTTTTGACTTGCAATAGCTCTTTCCAAACTGTAGCTATGCTATTTTCAATTATACCTTGTGGTTCTTGATATTCTTCGAAACCCTCCCTACCTTCTGGCTTCGGCAATGCTTTTCGATCGATCTTTCCGTTAGGTGTAAGTGGCATTTTCTTTAAAAGAATGGTCTGATTGGGTCTCATATAATCGGGTAGGTGTTCTGAACATACATTTTTAATGTCTAAAGAAAGGCCTTTTAGATATTCCTCTTCCTCGCCTTTACATAACGCAATTTTATTGGCCATCACGTAGGCTACTAATCTTTTTTGTCCCGGCTCATCTTCTCGCGCGAGCACAACAACTTGTGCGACTCCATTAACAGAGGAGATAGCACTTTCGATTTCACCAAGCTCAATGCGAAAACCTCTTATTTTAACTTGGTGATCCGCTCGACCCAAAAACTCTATGTTACCATCAGGAAGGTATTTCCCTAGATCTCCTGTCCTATAAAGTCTTTCGCCTGGTGTGATGGAGAATGGGTTCGCGATAAACTTCTCAGCGGTCAGCGCAGGCTTATTTAAATACCCGCGTGCAAGTCCATCCCCTCCAACATAAATCTCCCCTCGCACACCAATTGGCAAAGGGTTCAACTGGCTATCTAAAATATAGGTTCTTATATTATCTATCGGGGAGCCTATAATTGAATTCGGTGAGCAAGGAATCTCACTACCAACCAAGGGAACTTCATAACAGGTTGCATCTGCACCAATTTCGGTAGAGCCATAAAGATTTATAAGCGTCGTCAAATCTTGAAAGTTGTTTGCATATTTTGAAATTAATGATGAAGGTAAAGCTTCTCCACTTACCGTACAAAGTTTTAAATGCTTTAGTTTTATTTGCTCACGATAAGAGTCATCAGATAAAAGAGTTTCTAACAAAGAAGGAACAACAACAAGTCGGGTAACAATATTTTCGTCCAAATATTTTGAAAAAGCTTCAGGATCACTTAATATTTCGGAATTAATGAATACAACTTTTACTCCTTTGAGCAAGGGGCCAAAAAGCTCCCATATAGAGTCTACAAAGTTTAAAGATGTTTTATGACAAGCAATTTCTCTCTCGCTGAAGGGATATTTGGACCACATCCACTGGAATCTATTGAGCATTATAGAATGTGGGATGAGAGTACCCTTAGGATTTCCTATACTTCCTGAAGTATAAATAACACACGCCAAACTTTCAGGAGCAACAGGGAGGGTTAGATTAGAGGTTGGTTCCTCTCGGTAATCATAATCATCAATATATATAATTTTCCCTTTATATTTATTGTAAAGGCTGCTCAATTTTCTAACTGTCAGGAGAACCTCTATACCCGCATCTTCAAGCATATATTTTAGACGTTCTTTAGGATATTCGGGGTCTAGAGGAACATAAGCTCCTCCAGCTTTCATTACAGCTAGTATGCTGGTAACAAGCTCTAATTCTCTTGGAGCACTAATACCCACTCTCGACTCAAGTTTTATTCCTTTTTTGTAGAGTAGATGTGATAATTGGTTTGAGAGACTATTTAATGTGGCATAGCTGAGATGCTTGTTTTCATAGGTTAATGCAATCTTATCGGGGGCGATTTCCGCCTGCTCTTCAAACAACTGATGAATCGTTGTATCACGCGGGTGCGAAACTTCTGTGTTATTCCATTGCGTTAGTATGAGCTCTTTCTCTTTCTGAGTAAGGTACGTAAGATCCTCAATTCTGAAATTTTCTTTGGTTTCTTCTTTAGTAAGTCCTTCTGCAACTTGGGATAATAGTGTCTTTGTAACATGTAAAAGCTGCTCTATGACTTCTTTATGAAACATTTCTCCAGCATATTTTATAGAAAATGTTAAACTTTGGGACTGAGTTGTCTCATAAGCGAAAACAGCAATGGGATAGTCTAATTTTTCAATTGCCTTTTTGAACTCTATATTTAATTCTTCAATATGTTCGTTATTAATATTACTAGAAATAGATTCTGTATTATCTCGTCTTGTTGGAATAGGATAATTTTCGAAAATAAAGACAGTATCAAATAGTCGAGTACCATTCTTGTGTAAGTTTGGAAGATTCACATTGCTTCTTGTATTTATTTCCGTTAGATCGTTTTGAAGCTTTTTAATATCATCCAATAAGTATGTGCCTATTCCATGTTCAACAAGAAGGGGAAGTGTATTTATATAAAGCCCTACAGAGGTATCAATGTCATCTATTGGAAGATTTCTACCTGATAAGACCGTTCCAACCACTGTAGTTGTAAAAGATGAAGACTCTATATTGTTACTTCCATATACTTTAAGCGCTTTATGCCACGCATACTGAAGGAGTACACTTAACGTAATGCCTTCCTTCTTACTTAAACATTTTAATTTTTCATAGATCTCACCTTTTATAACTAACGTTTCACTGCAAGGTTCTTCCACTCTTTTATGGCTATTTAGGGCATCTTTCAAATTAAACGAAGAACCATTTTTTTCATTGCTTTTGGTTGTCAATGAAAGTAAATCAGTTGAACTTAGTTGTCCCTCTATTTTGCTCAAATATTTTCGCCACCAATCATCATTATTTTTTTGATGATCTTGCAAATATTTCTGAGCATTTAAGTAGATAGAATCTTCGGCAAACCATGTAGGGTCTATGATTTTACCCTGTGTTAATTTCAGATAAGTTTGATGAACATAGTCAAAGAGTATAGGATTACTCCACCCATCTAGAATGGCGTGATGACTACTGAGAATACATGTATAGAGATCTTCATATTGCTTGATTATATATATCCGAAATAGATTCCCTTCCTCTAATTTATATCTTTCTTTCCTATCCTCTTCTTGAATTTGCTTTATTTTTAGCTCCTGAGAAGCTTCTATTTGTTCCCATTCAGGAGAACTTATTGTACTTACATCATCTTCTCTGTTGCTCTGTTCCTTATATAAATTTATGTATCTCCAATCAATTTCTACGTTTTTTATTCCATCAATAACTTGAACAAGTTCCTCATCCCAGTGCAGTCTTAATCTTAAAGTAGGATATTTGTTTTGAGCTGATTGCCAAGCTTCCTTGAGTTTATTTAAGTCTAACTTGTTTTTATATTGCCAGATGATCTGAACGATATAGGCATCATCTACATCTCCTTGATTTAAATAGTGATAGATAAATCCTTGTTGTAAACTGTTTGCTGCATATATTGCTTCTACTTCTTTGTCTCTTTGCAGCCTATTTAGATAATCCTCACTAATGATATTTCCTATATCACTTCTTGTTAAATATGTTCTTGAAAGAGAGGTTGTATGATAGACTACTTCCTCAAGCTTTCTCTTCAATGTGTTTGCTAAAACATCTGTATATTGAGTGCCTAGTTTACTTGCAATATTAAATCTCAATTCTCCATCTATGATAGCTCCATTAATATTAATAATGTTCCTATCCTGATTTATATTGCTAATGGATAAACCGCTCGGCTCACTCGTAATATACCAGTAAGCATCTTTATTATTCTTGTACCTTCGAGTTAGCTGATTGATTTGCCCTAGATAATTGAAACTAATTTTTGGGAGCTGGCTATCCTTATACCCGAGTAAACTTCCAAATCCTACTCCTTTATGTGGAACTTGTCTTAAAAGCTCCTTAGTCAACATGATTGTATTTCTCGTGTCTGCTTTTCTCTGTCTATTCCTTCCAACTTCTAATCTTACAGGATACATGGTGGTAAACCATCCTACTGTTTTCGATAAGTCCAAACTATTATGTTTGTCTAAAATATCTTCATGCCTTCCATGACCCTCTAACGTAATGTGATTAACCGTGTTTCCAAAAACTTCGCTTAAGGTAAGTGATAGTGCACTAAGCAATAAATCATTTACTTCTGTATGATAAGCCATGTGGCTCTTTTTAAGAAGCTTGGTTGTCAGCTCTTCGCTTAGAAATATATTGCAGCTTGTATAAGGTATAGAGAGAGAACCTATAGAAGAAGAGGCTTCGTTATGTACCATCTTCCTATTATACTCGACTTTTTCTTCAAGTATTGATTTGCTAGCATCTATATCGCTGATAACCTCTTCCCAGTAAACTCTCTCATTGTTATTCGCAATGCCGTAATTAGCCACAGCTGTTACCCACTGTCTATAACTTAGCCCTTTTGGACCTAACGAGAGTGATTTTATACTTTTTCCTTTTATTGCCCGATTATATAGCTCCTTTAAATCTTCGACTAAAATTCTCCAACTAACTGCATCTACTATTAAGTGGTGAAGAGCAAAAAAGATTCTTGCACTTCCATCATTGTAGCCATTTATATATCCTATCGTGTAGCGTGGCCCATTCTCTATAGAAAAATTACTTTGCCAGGAAGTGAGTTTGTCAAAAAGTTCTTTATTAAAATCTTCAGTGTTTTCTCTATACCTTAATTTGCGAACGTTTAGTACTTTAAGCGTTTCAAAATCTTTATGTACCTGCCCACTATAGTACTGAGTATAAGATGGATTTTCGTCTTCCTTGCGATCATTTCTATTTATTTTATTATACTCCAGCCTAAAGGCATCATGATGCTCTAAGAGAACTTTAATGCAGCTTTTTAAAATATCAATGTCTAGCTCTGGAGTATGAACTAAGAATGATTGATTCCAATGCTGAGGAACGGCAAAATCACTATCAAAGAACCAACGTTGTATTGGTAAAAGAGGCACCTCTCCAGAAAGAACCCCTTGTTCTGAGATGAAATCTTTTTCGGAATCATTAGGAACTTTATTAATATTCTTCTCTATAACATTATTATATAACTTTTCGATTGTTCTATAACTAAATATATCTTTTACATTTAAGGCATTAGTCTCAAGAGTCAGCTGCTTTCTTATCTTATTCACCAACTGTATACTTACTATACTATCACCCCCCATTTTAAAGAAGTCGTCATGAATTCCGACACTATTAGAAGGAAGGCCGAGAACTTCTTCCCATATTGCACAAACCTGTAATTCAGTTTCGTTTCTTGGAGCTGCATAACTATCTGCATCTCCACCAAACTCAGGCTCAGGAAGGGACTTCCTATCTAACTTACCATTAACTGAAAGTGGCATCTTCTCTATATGGATGAGTATAGATGGAACCATATAGTCAGGTAAACGAGATGAAAGCTGGGAAATTAAAGCCGCTTCATCTATTTTACTTCCTGTATCAGTCGTATAATATGCTGCAATGTATTTACTCGTTGATGAAGAAGAGTCATTATCTTCGATTCTAGCTACACTGTGTTCCTTAGCTAATACAACACATTGCGTCACACCAGGATACAAACTTAAAACGCTCTCAATCTCCCCAAGTTCTATCCTAAACCCTCTTATTTTCACCTGATGATCAACTCTACCCATAAATTCAATGTTGCCGTCTGGTAAATATCTTGCTAAGTCTCCCGTTTTAAAGAGTCTTTCTCCTGATTTGTGAGAAAAGGGATTTGGTATGAATTTTTCTGCAGTAAGTCCGGCTCTATTTAAGTATCCTCTCGCGAGCCCTACTCCTCCTATAAAAATTTCCCCTATCGAACCAATCGGAACTTGTTTCAGGTTTTTATCCAGGATATGTAGTTGAGTGTTGGCTATGGGTGTGCCTATTGGTATCTCTTCTGAAATATCTAGGACTTTGTAGCTACTAGCATCTATAGTCGATTCTGTAGGGCCATAAAGATTGTATACTTGGCATTCAGGGTTCATTTTCCTTATTATTTTAATATGCTTACTTGTTAATCTATCTCCTCCTACAAATACTTTTCTTAATTTTGAATTATGAGAGGAACCTTCCTGTTCAAACATATCAATTAATGCTGGAACTAATTGAATCGTGTTCACCATGTGTGTACTACAAATTTTTTTGATTTCTTCTGGATTCTTAAGGCTTTGATCGGTAGCAATCACCATTTTACCTTTCACAAGTAAAGGCAAAAATATTTCCCAAACAGAGGCGTCAAAGTTGGGATTCGTTCGTTGAAGTATATAGGGCGTAAAGTGGTCAAAGTACTTATCAATTATCCACTGCATGTGATTTATAATCGAGCCTTGGGTCACACCAACTCCTTTAGGTTTTCCTGTGCTCCCAGATGTATAGATCACGTATGCAAGTGCATCAGATGGAACAGTAAGTGAAAGGTTTGTGGTTAGCTCAGTTAAGTAATTATAATCATCCAGGTATATTATTTTGCCCTTATAGTTCTGGTAAAGGTTGCCTAGCTCTCTAACCGTAAGCAGAATATCTACACCTGCATCTTCAAGCATATAGTTCAAACGGTATTCAGGATAGTTTGGATCAAGGGGCAGATAAGCTCCACCTGCCTTTAAGATTGCGAGCATACCTATAACAAATTCTAATCCTCTTGGAACACTTATTCCTACGAGGGAATCTAGAGCTACGCCTTCTTTGTAGAGTATATGTGATAATTGGTTAGAAAGACTATTTAACGCGCCATAGCTAAGTTGTTTATTTTCATACAATAAGGCTATGCTGTCAGGATCTCTCTCCACCTGCTCTTCAAATAGCTGATGTATAGTTTCGTCCCGGGGATAAGAAACATCTGTGTTGTTCCATCGCTTTAGAATAAGCTCTTTTTCTTTCTGTGTGAGGTAAATAAGGTCTGCTATTCTGAAGTTGTCCTTCGAGTCATTATTGGTTAATGCCTCAGCAACTTGTGACAATATTTCTTTATACGTATCTATGAATCTTTTTATGGTATCTTCTTTATAAAGGTTTAACCTGTAATTAAAGCTTCCCTTGAGCACTCCACTGCTGCAACCGTCATCTATAAATGTTTCTATATCAAATTTAGCGATGCTCACAGTATCTTTATTCTCACTTATGTAAGGAGTAATTATACTTTCTTGCTCTAATTGACTGTTTCTAACCTTTTCTTTTTCTTCGCTTCCAAAGCTTTGCAAGCTAAACATGACCTGGAAGATGGGGTGTCTACTAGTGTCTTTTGGAATGCCAAGTTCTTCAACAAGTTTTTCAAAAGGAAGATCTTGGTGTAATTGCGCATCTAATACTTCACTGCCTACATGCTTTATGAAATCTCTTAGATTACCCTTTGAGTGGGAGTCAATCAGATCATCCTCTACGTTAATTCTTAAAGCGAGTGTATTTACAAAGAAGCCTATTAAATGCTCTACTTGGCTATAATGTCGATTGGCAACGGGAGAACCAATTACAATATCATCCTGACGGGCATACACACGAAGCATCAAGTAATAACACGTTAGCATCAAACTATATAAGCTAACACTCAGGCTTTTAGCCACTTCTCTCAAACGAAGAGATAAGGCTCTATCTAGCTCGAACGAAATATTTCTTCCTTCATAGTCTAACTCCGATGGTCTTGTATAATCTGTAGGGAAATTTAAGGTCTCATATCCTTCTAACTTACTCTTCCAATAGGATAACTGCTTCTCTAAGACATTACCTGTCAGGTAATTTCTCTGCCAAAGCGCAAAATCTTTATATTGGACTGTAAGAGGCGGTAGCTTAAGTTGGTATGTGTGCCCCGATTTTTCTGTTAGGTAATGCTTGTAGTATTCATTTAGTTCTTCCATAAATATATCAGTAGACCACCCATCAAAGGCTATGTGATGGATGACGATACTAAAAAAACGATTTGATGCGCTTAGATCAGGATTATTCTGTTTCTCTTCCTTTCCATTAGTATCCTCACTGCTATATATTCTGACTCTTATCGGATACTCTTTGCTCAAATCATATATATGAGTTACATCTCTTTTTATGCTCTCATCCAATTCCTCTTTGCTAATACATTTTACCTTCTGAATTTCTAATGGATACGCTTCCGTATCGATAAGTTCCTGATAATAGCTTCCTGCACGTCCTTCTTTGATAACAGTTCTTAGAACTTCATGTCTTGCAATGATGGCTTTGATGCTCTTTTCAATACAATTTAATGAAGCTGTTTTACTAATCTTACAAATCATAGGAATGTTATAAGCATTCGTTCCCTGTTCATACTTTTCAATGAACCAAAGTCTTTGCTGTGCAAAAGAAAGGGGGACAAGCCCCTTATGCTCTTTTTTCGTAATCGATGGGAGCACCCCAACAGATTGATATTGTTGTTCTATGACATGAGCGAGGTCAGATAAAACAGGATGCTCAAAAACTGCTCTTAAAGGAACTTCTATAGATTCATTCTGCCGTATCTTTGAAATCAGACGTGTCGCAATTAAAGAATGCCCTCCCAAATAGAAGAAGTTATCTCCTCTGCCTACACGTTCTAGGTTTAAAAGTTCCTTCCATATAGAAGCTATACTATTTTCTATCTTGCCTTCTGGAGCTTGATAGCTTTCTAAGCCTTCACGCTCATCAGGCTTCGGCAATGCTTTTCGATCGATCTTTCCATTCGGCGTGAGGGGCAGTTCGGCAAGCATCATAATCTGGCTCGGGCTCATATAGTCTGGAAGACTCTTACTGCACTCTTTCCTAATCAATGTGAAAAATTCTTGTTGTTTTGATTCCTCACCTTCTGCTAGGAGGGTTGGACTTTCAGGAACAACATAAGCAACTAGCCTTTTTTGATCCGGTTCATCTTCTCTAATAAGAACCACAACTTTCTTAACACCTCTGACAGAGGATATCTTATTCTCAATCTCACCAAGTTCTATCCTAAACCCTCTTAATTTAACTTGGTGATCCGCCCGACCCAAAAACTCAATATGGCCATTAGGCAAAAATCTTCCTAAGTCTCCTGTTTTATAAAGTCTCTCTCCTCCTCTTTGCCCAAAGGGGTTCGCAATAAACTTTTCTGCCGTCAAGCCTGGCCTATTTATATAACCCCGTGCAAGTCCAACTCCCCCTATGTAAATCTCTCCAATCGCGCCAATCGGAACCTGGTTTAGGTGGTGGTCCAAGATATATATCTGCGTGTTATATAGGGGAGTACCTATCGATCCTATGTCTACTTCATCCTTAACACTATGGTGAGTAACATAGACCGTACTTTCCGTCGGACCATATAAATCGTGAACTTCAAACACCCCTGATAACTTATCATACAATTGTTTTGTCAGAGGTTCTCCTGCTGATAATAACTTCAGATTACCAAACGGCTTAAAGGCTTTATCCGTCAGTAGCGTCCAATAAGATGGTGTGCCTTGTATACAGTTAACTTGATGGCGCGTAATGATATGTCTCGATCGCTCATCGCTTTTTGCTTCCTCGATACTGGATATACATACCAAGCCTCCGCTTAGCAAAGGCAAGTAATAATCCAAACCCGAAACATCAAAGGAGGTTGAGGTCACCGCATATAACCTCATATCTTCTGACAAAAGACCTGTCTTCTCTCCAGAAGACAACACAACATTTATCAATGCATGGTGAACAACACCCACGCCCTTAGGATTTCCGGTACTTCCTGAGGTATATATGACATAGGCAAGTGCCTCTGAAGGTATAGCAAGGTCTAGGTTGGAGGTAGATTCTTGTTGATAATCAGCGACATCGAGATAGATTATCTTTCCTTTGTAACCATCATAAAGATGACTCAATTCTCGAATTGTTAATAGAACTTCTATCCCTGCATCCTCAAGCATATAGGTAAGGCGGTCTTCTGGATACTCGGGATCTAAAGGAACATAAGCTCCACCAGCCTTTAATGTGGCTAACATGCCCGTTACAAACTCTAAACCTCGGGGAATGCTAATGCCTACACGGGAATCAAGCTTGATTCCTTCTTTACGAAGTACATTAGATAGCTGGTTTGCTCGATCATTTAGTGCTCCATAACTGAGGTGCTGATCTTTGTAGGTTAGGGCTAGCTTATCAGGTGCCTTCTTAGCCTGTTCTTCAAACAGTTTATGTATCGCTTTATCTTCTGGATACGATACTTCTGTGCTATTAAACGATGAGAGCTTTGTAAGTTCTGTACGATCAAGTATTGGGATCTCTGAAAGTTTTTGCTCAGCATCTGTGATAACCTCTATCAAAAACTGATCATAGTACGCAGCCAATCTTTTAATTCTATGCTCATCAAATAGATCTTTAGCATATTCAAAACCTAAACAAAGTCCCTCAGGCGATTCTTCTACATTTAAGGTAAGATCAAACTTTGCCCTTCTTTCCTCATCATTATATTCATATTTAAGTTCTAAATCTCCCATAGAAATATCCGTTGTTTCCACATTTTGAAGCACAAACATCACCTGGAACAATGGGTGTCTATTCAGATCTCTCGGTACATTTAAGTGGTCAACTAATTGTTCAAATGGGACGTCTTGGTGTTCATAAGCACCTAAGGTAGCTTTTTCAACTCTGTGAAGTAATTCTTTGAAGTTTGGGTTTCCAGTTGTATCTACTCTTAACGCTAAAGTATTAACAAAAAAGCCAATTAATCCTTCGACATCGCTCGAATTTCTTCCCGCTATAGGCGTACCTATAACAATGTCATTTTGATAACAAAGTTTAGATAAAACGCCACTAAAGATGGAAAACAAAACCATAAATAAGGTAACACCCTCATCCTTAGACAATTGACGTAACTTTTCCACTTTTTCTTTTGATATATAATGCCTGCAATAACCTCCCCTGTAGCTCTGCACAGAAGGTCTGCTTCTGTCTGCTGGTAATTCCAGAGATGAAATATCTTGTAATTGTTCTTGCCAATAGTTCAGCTGCTTTTCGAGTACGTTTCCAGATAGCCAGCTTCTTTGCCACATGCTGTAGTCTGCATATTGGACAGGCAATTCAGGCAACGTTGGGGATGAAAAACAGGCAAAGCTCTCATAAGCCACAGAGAATTCTTTGTTAAATATTCCAACTGACCAACCATCACTAATCATGTGGTGGAATGTGATGACCAATACTCTTTCTTGCTCAGATACTTTAAGGCAAAGCGCCCTACATAGGGGATTGTCGTTTGCAAATCGCCTCGATATCTCTTGAAGAACGAGAGAATCAATATCTTTATCTTTTGATTTTCTTAAGTCTTTAAATGACAGAGGAAACCTTGTTCCTTCGTCCATGATCTCTTGGTAACCTTCACCATCAATAGTAACCAATCTCGTTCTTAATATTTCATGCCTTGATATCAAATAGTTTAAGGCTTGCTTTAATGCGTTTTCATTTAAGTTTCCTTTAATCTGCAGGACGGTTGGGATGTGGTAGAGGCCATTATTATCTTCTAAAAGTTGCTCAATGAACCACAGCCTTTGCTGAGCAAAGGAAAGTGGGAGCAGGCCACTACGTTTAACTCTCGTAATTGGAGGGAGCACACCTACCGATTGATATTCTTGCTCTATAACCTCCGCAAGTTCAGATAATACTGGATGATCAAAAATCACTCTCAATGGGACTTCTACAGATTCACTCTGTCTGATCTTGGATATGAGACGTGTGGCAATCAGTGAATGGCCTCCTAAATGGAAAAAATTATCTCCTCTTCCCACCTTTTCAACCTGCAGAAGCTCCTTCCATATAGCGGCCAAACTATTTTCTATTAGACCTTCTGGAGCTTGATAAGCGGCCAAACCATCTCTTCCATCTGGCTTGGGAAGGGCTTTCCTATCAAGCTTGCCATTCGGGGAAAGCGGCATTTCAGCTAACTCTATGAATAACGAAGGAACCATATATTCGGGCAAATTATTTGCCAGGATTTCTCTTACTTTTGCAACGTCAACTGACCTTCTTTGATCATTAACTTCCGGGTTGTTACTCAATTTACTTTGATAAAATCCATCAAGGTAATTTCTAAAAATACGCTTTTTATGAGTATCCAATTCGCTCTGATCTTTGTAAAAATATAAATCAAATTTGCTCGGAGAATCCTCATGTTCGACAGCAAGATGAGAGTATAGGGAATATCCTTCTTGCTTTGCAGCAGAATGCAATTCTTCAAGGGACAGAATACTGTCACTCTGTCCAATATACCTTTCATCTTGATAGTAAATCTCTGAGGGTTCTAAACTATCAAGCTCCTGTTTTAATTGATAATCCTTCCACACGCGTTTATTGGGATATCCTTTTATTATGAAGGAGGAATGATCACTTATAAGGATATCTCGAACACTAAGATGATTTTCATACTCAAAAACAAGTATATCTTTCTTCTCTTCAGCCAAGCCAAGCTGAACCTTACTTGTATCACGTTGATGAACATGGATAATAACATCATAGCGAAAACCATTTAACTCGTTGTCATAAACACCCCGTTTCGGCAATATTTCAATCATCTCTATTTTTGGATTACGCTTCGCTAAATCGAAAAAATATGACGGTGACAGTAATAACTCTGTTTCTTTTTTAACCTGCATCTTAATTGAATTTTGTAATGTGCTAACATCCACATCCGATGCATCTTCTCTTATTTTATAGGCTTCTATTGAAAAATGGAGAACATCCAACAATCGAAAATCTCTAATGTCTCCAATAAAAATTTTTCCCTGGTTTAAAACCTCAATGGACCTTTTCAATACATTATCTAAGTACTCAGCACTCGGAAAATATTGAGTAATTGAGTTTAAAATGATGGTATCAATAGGCTTACCCCGAACTGCCTTAACCTCAAAAACATCATCTGCTTTTGCCAAAAGGATTGACGCATTCTGAACATCTAATGTTCTTAACCCATGATCTAATTTTTGAACAGCAACAGATGAAAAATCAGCTCCAATGTAGGATTCACAACTTTTCACTAAAGGATAGGTCAATAAACCCGTCCCACTTCCAATCTCCAAAATTGTCCGTGGGTTTAACGAAGTGATTCGATCAACGGTTGAATCGCGCCATTCTTCCATCTCTGAAACTGAAAAAGGAAGTCGCGTATAGGAACTATTCCATCCCGCAATATCAAATATAGCAACCTCATGATTTTTATCATCACCATAAAGTTGATCATACATATCTCTCCATTTTCCTAGGAGAGTATATGTGTGTTGAGGAGAGTTTTCAGACGACAGGTTATTAGCTACATAATACGCAACTAATCTTTTGTTATCCTCAGAAGTATCATCAACAATTACAACTGCATTTCCGATGCCATCGATTTGATTAACTGCACTCTCAATTTCACCAAGCTCGATTCGAAAACCTCTTATCTTAATCTGATGATCAGCTCGACCCAGAAACTCTAGGTTGCCATCAGGTAAGTATCTTGCCAAATCTCCTGTTCGATAAAGTCTTTCTCCTGGTTCGTGCCCAAAGGGATTTGCAATAAACTTTTCTGCAGTCAACCCAGGCCTATTTAAATACCCTCTTGCAAGGCTGACTCCGCCAATAAAAATTTCACCAATTGCACCTACAGGAACTTGGTTTAGGTTTTTATCGAGAATATAGATTTGGGTATTGGAAAGTAGCCGAGTTGTGTATTCAGACCCCTTCGTCGATGTAAAATCTTTATATAAAACAGATGTTGCTTCGGTTGCCCCATAACAATCCAAAAAATGAATTGGACGATTCAGGAGTTGTTTGAATTCCTTCGCAAGATATGTATGAAACTGTTCTCCTGTAACCTCCCAGTGCGGAATCTGAAGTGCATTTTTAAGAATTCTGGGATTCTCTTTAGCTTGAATAACAAGCTCCTTTAGCAAAGAAGGCACTAAAGTTATCCTTGTAACCTTATTTGCAGAGCAATTCTCTAAGACGGCCTCAATGCTCTTACTGAGATCTTCCTTATACATTATTAAACGCGCGCCAACCGCAAGCGAGCCAAAGATATCCCAGGTTGAGTCAACAAATGAGATACTTGACTGTAAACACATTGTTTCTTCAGGTTGGAAGTTATTCTGCATCCATCCCCAATTCAATCTATTCATGAAGGCATCTTGAGTACATGCAACTCCCTTTGGCTTGCCTGTGCTCCCTGAGGTATAAATCACATAAGCAAGGGCCTCAGGAGGAATCTCAAGATCAAGGTTTGTTTTGGGCTCATCGGTATACCCACAATCATCTATATATATTATTTTAGCTTTGAAGTTTTGATAGAGATGGCCAAATTTTCTCACGGTGAGCAAGACATCAACACCTGCATCTTCGAGCATATAATGGAGGCGGTCTTCAGGATATTCAGGATCCAATGGAACGTATGCAGCGCCTGCCTTTAATGTCGCCAACATACCTATAACAAGTTCTAACCCTCTTGGTGCACTAATACCAACACGGTCATCGAGCTTAATGCCGTCTTTATGCAACAGATGAGACAATTGATTTGAAAGAGTATTTAATGCCCCATAACTAAGTTGTTGATTTTCATGTGTGAGCGCGATCTTATCTGGAGACTTTTCAGCTGTCACCTCAAATAATTGATGTATCATTTGGGTGCGGGGGTAAGGCGCACTCGTGAAATTCAATTTCGTTAACTGGGCTAATTCACCTTTATTTAAAATAGAGATATTCGACATCAATGTGTCAGGGTTAGCGAGTATCGCCTCAATGTACCTATTATATTTATTGGCTATGTCTTGAATATATTGCTTGTCAAATAAGTGCCTTGAATATTCAAAGTTAACGTACAAGCCATCATCAGTTTCTGTGATATTTAAAGCTAGATCAAAAATAGATTTTTTAATGTTAGTATAAATAAGGTTTTCAACATCTAAATTATCGAACACAATGTCCGTCATCTCGTTATTTTGCAACACGAAAAATATTTGAAATAGTGAATGTTTTTTCAAATCTCTATCAACATTTAACACATCGACAAGCTGCTCAAAAGGAATGTCTTGGTGCTCGTAATCATTAAGGATTGTTTGCTTAGCTTTATGTAAAAAGTCTTTAAATGTAATATTGGCATCTACACTCGATCGAACCACAAGGGTATTAACAAAAAATCCAATCAAATCTTCCGTTTCATTTGCCCTACGATTGGCAATGGGTGTACCGATGGCAACATCCTGTTGGTTAATATATTTGCTTAACAATCCTTGGAAAGCAGCAAGAAGTAGCATGAACAACGTCACGTCTTCTTGATGACAAAGGGAGTTAAGTTGATCTAATGTTGGTTTTGAAATTTTAAAAAGGTATTCATCTGCATCGTAGTTGTTATCTTCTTCTCTAGCTTTAAAGGACAAGTCAACAGATGGGAGGTCTGATAATTGATCTGTCCAATAATCAAGTTGCTTTTGCAAGACCTCCCCTTTAAACCAATCTCTTTGCCATAGGGTATAATCAGTATATTGAATCTTTAAAGGAGCTAAGTTTGGTTTTTTCCCACGAGCAAAAGCGTTATAACAATGACTGAGTTCTCGATTAAATACCCCAATTGACCAACCATCGCTTATGATATGATGAAACGTAAGAACAAGAACGTAATCTGAGTTATCTATTTTAAGCAATTCCCCTCTGAATAGCGTATCTTCTAAATTAAAAGGTATGCTAACGATCTCTCTTATCTCTTCATTTACCCTATCTTCCGACGTATCCCTTTTTGATAGTTCAAACTTGAATGGGGGAATAATAAGTTGGAATGCATGCTCTCCGTCAATAACGATTTTAGTTCTGAGCGTTTCATGTCTTTCAACTAAATAGGTAAGTGCGCATTCTAAAGCCTCTACATCTAAGGAGCCTTTGATTTTAATGCACGTTTGCATATTATAAAGACTCTTTGTTTTTTCCTCCAAAAGCTGCTCAATGAACCAAAGTCTTTGCTGTGCAAAAGAAAGGGGGACAAGCCCCTTATGCTCTTTTTTCGTAATCGATGGGAGCACCCCAACAGATTGATATTGTTGTTCTATGACATGAGCGAGGTCAGATAAAACAGGATGCTCAAAAACTGCTCTTAAAGGAACTTCTATAGATTCATTCTGCCGTATCTTTGAAATCAGACGTGTCGCAATTAAAGAATGCCCTCCCAAATAGAAGAAGTTATCTCCTCTGCCTACACGTTCTAGGTTTAAAAGTTCCTTCCATATAGAAGCTATACTATTTTCTATCTTGCCTTCTGGAGCTTGATAGCTTTCTAAGCCTTCACGCTCATCAGGCTTCGGCAATGCTTTTCGATCGATCTTTCCATTCGGCGTGAGGGGCAGTTCGGCAAGCATCATAATCTGGCTCGGGCTCATATAGTCTGGAAGACTCTTACTGCACTCTTTCCTAATCAATGTGAAAAATTCTTGTTGTTTTGATTCCTCACCTTCTGCTAGGAGGGTTGGACTTTCAGGAACAACATAAGCAACTAGCCTTTTTTGATCCGGTTCATCTTCTCTAATAAGAACCACAACTTTCTTAACACCTCTGACAGAGGATATCTTATTCTCAATCTCACCAAGTTCTATCCTAAACCCTCTTAATTTAACTTGGTGATCCGCCCGACCCAAAAACTCAATATGGCCATTAGGCAAAAATCTTCCTAAGTCTCCTGTTTTATAAAGTCTCTCTCCTCCTCTTTGCCCAAAGGGGTTCGCAATAAACTTTTCTGCCGTCAAGCCTGGCCTATTTATATAACCCCGTGCAAGTCCAACTCCCCCTATGTAAATCTCTCCAATCGCGCCAATCGGAACCTGGTTTAGGTGGTGGTCCAAGATATATATCTGCGTGTTATATAGGGGAGTACCTATCGATCCTATGTCTACTTCATCCTTAACACTATGGTGAGTAACATAGACCGTACTTTCCGTCGGACCATATAAATCGTGAACTTCAAACACCCCTGATAACTTATCATACAATTGTTTTGTCAGAGGTTCTCCTGCTGATAATAACTTCAGATTACCAAACGGCTTAAAGGCTTTATCCGTCAGTAGCGTCCAATAAGATGGTGTGCCTTGTATACAGTTAACTTGATGGCGCGTAATGATATGTCTCGATCGCTCATCGCTTTTTGCTTCCTCGATACTGGATATACATACCAAGCCTCCGCTTAGCAAAGGCAAGTAATAATCCAAACCCGAAACATCAAAGGAGGTTGAGGTCACCGCATATAACCTCATATCTTCTGACAAAAGACCTGTCTTCTCTCCAGAAGACAACACAACATTTATCAATGCATGGTGAACAACACCCACGCCCTTAGGATTTCCGGTACTTCCTGAGGTATATATGACATAGGCAAGTGCCTCTGAAGGTATAGCAAGGTCTAGGTTGGAGGTAGATTCTTGTTGATAATCAGCGACATCGAGATAGATTATCTTTCCTTTGTAACCATCATAAAGATGACTCAATTCTCGAATTGTTAATAGAACTTCTATCCCTGCATCCTCAAGCATATAGGTAAGGCGGTCTTCTGGATACTCGGGATCTAAAGGAACATAAGCTCCACCAGCCTTTAATGTGGCTAACATGCCCGTTACAAACTCTAAACCTCGGGGAATGCTAATGCCTACACGGGAATCAAGCTTGATTCCTTCTTTACGAAGTACATTAGATAGCTGGTTTGCTCGATCATTTAGTGCTCCATAACTGAGGTGCTGATCTTTGTAGGTTAGGGCTAGCTTATCAGGTGCCTTCTTAGCCTGTTCTTCAAACAGTTTATGTATCGCTTTATCTTCTGGATACGATACTTCTGTGCTATTCCATTGCGTTAGGATGAGATCCGTTTCTTGCTGAGTGAGATAAGTAAGATCTTCTATTTTGAAGTTATCTTTCGAAACTTCGTCAGATAATGCCTCAGCAACCTGCAACAGAATTTCCTTATAGGTATTTATAAATCGCTTTATTGTCTCTTCTTTATAAAGGCTAATTCTATATATAAAACCACCTTTGAGCTCGCTCGTGTTACTCTTATCATCTATAAAAGTTTCTAAATCAAACTTAGCAATGTTACCAATATCTTCATTTTCGATTGGGTGGGGGGAAAAAGCACTTTCTTCTGTTGAACAACTAGTTTCACTCTTATCTCTTTCAGAGTCTCTGAAACTATTTACACTAAACATGACTTGAAAAATGGGATGTCGGCTTGTGTCTTTCGGAATGTTGAGTTCTTCAACGAGTTTTTCAAAAGGAAGGTCTTGGTGTAACTGTGCTTCTAGTACTTCACTACCTATATGCGTTATAAAATCTTTTAGTTTGCCCTTTGAATGGAAGCCTAACAGACCATCCTCTAAATTGATTCTTAAAGCGAGTGTGTTTACAAATAAGCCTATTAAATGCTCTACCTGACGATAGTGTCGATTTGCAACTGGAGAGCCTATGACAATATCATCCTGACCTGCATACACACGAAGCATCAAGTAATAACATGTCAGCATCAAACTATATAAGCTAACACTCAGGCTTTTCGCCACTTCTCTCAAACGAAGAGATAGGTCTTTATCCAACTCAAAGGGTATGTATTTCCCTTGATAATCCACTTCTCCTGGTCTCGCATAATCAGTCTGCAGGTGGAGAGGCTCATAACCTTCTAACTTACTCTTCCAATAGGATAATTGCTTTGCCAAGACATCACCTGTAAGGTAATTTCTCTGCCAAAGAGCAAAGTCTTTATATTGGATTGTAAGATGAGACAACTTAAGTTGGTGCGTTTGACCGGTTTCTGCTG
Source organism: uncultured Alphaproteobacteria bacterium (assembly GCA_964474215.1). Classification (GTDB taxonomy): domain Bacteria; phylum Pseudomonadota; class Alphaproteobacteria; order UBA9655; family UBA9655; genus UBA9655. Next base: position 23,609 of record CAYYRQ010000012.1, on the reverse strand, counting down.
CATGGTAATGCTTATAAAACTTGTTCAACTCATCTAAAAATATAGCAGAGGACCATCCATCAAAGGCTATGTGATGGATGACTATACTTAAAAATTGAGTAGGCGTACTTAGATCAGAATCATTCTGATTTAGTTGATGTTCTTTACTATTGGTATCCTCAAGACTATATAATCTAACTCTTATTGGGTACTCTTTGCTCAAATCATATATGTGTGAAATATCAGCTTTTATGCTCTCTTCCAACTCCTCTCTACTAATGCATTTTATCTTCTGAATTTCTAATGGATAAACTTCCGTATTGATAAGTTCTTGATAACAGTTTCCTGCACGATCTTCTTTGATAACAGTCCTTAAAATTTCATGTCTTGCAACGATAGCTTGGATACTTCTCTCAAGGCTTCCAATAGAAACTCCCTTATTCAACTTGCATGTGATAGGGATATTATAAACATTTGTACCCTGTTCATATTTTTCTATAAACCATAAACGCTCTTGCGCAAAAGAAAGGAGTTGTTTATCAACGTTATACTTATAAATATAAGGAAAGGTACTTGTTTCAGGATTTTTAGTGTTAAATTTTAATAACTCTAACAGCTTTTCTTTATTTTCTTTCACCCAAATTAGAGCTTCCTCTTTTTCCGGATGAGTTTGACTAAGCATATATCTCAATCGTTCTTCTTGTTCGACCCAAAAAATGAATCCCAGGCTATTTAACTTATTAATACTCCTTATGAGATCATCCACTAAATTTCTCCATACTCTAATTCATCTAGGGTTTCTTGAAGTAAATATGATATTTCATTGACAGTGTTATGTTTTATAATATCTTGCAATGATACGTGTCGTGAAAACGCAGCATTTATTTTACTCACTAGCTTTATAGCGAGTAGACTGTTGCCCCCTAGTTTAAAGAAATCACCGCAAAGTCCAACGCTTCCAGAAGGAAGCCCAAGAACCTCTTCCCAAATAGAACATAGTTCTGATTCAGTTTCGTTTCTAGGAGCTACATAGCTATCTGCCTCTTCTTCAAAATCCGGAGCAGGTAGTGATTTATGATCAATCTTACCATTAGCAGTAAAAGGTATTTTACTTAAGAAAACGAAGAAGGAAGGAATCATATAATCTGGGAGAGAGCGTACAAGATGATTTCGCAGTGCCTCTGTTAGAGGCGGCAATGCATCACCTTCAAGGAAAGTAAAATCTTGCTGGGAAGAGGACATTAAGCTAGCGCCCTGTCCAAGTGGAGAAGTAATGCTCTCTTCCATAACTATGTAGGCAACGAGCTTCTTATCACCAGGCTGATCTTCTCGAACAGTAACAATAGCTTGTTTGACGTCACCATACTGACATAGGGCCGATTCTATTTCTCCCAACTCCACACGAAACCCACGTATCTTAACTTGATCATCAATACGTCCTAAGAACTCGATGTTTCCATCTGGCAGATAACATGCAAGGTCCCCTGTGCGATAAAGACGGAGGCTGGCACCTTTTTTTACATTCTCTTCATTAGCAAATGGATTGGGAACAAATCTCTCTGCTGTTAAGTGAGGCTTATTTAAATAACCCCTAGCAAGCCCATCACCTCCGATATAAATCTCACCGAATACTCCTATGGGAACCGGCATCAGGTTCCTATCCAGAATATAAATCTGTGTGTTTGAAATAGGACGCCCAATCGGAACTGATACCAAAGAATTATTTTCTAGCTCACTAATCTCATAGACACAGCATCCTACCGTTGCTTCTGTAGGTCCATATTCATTGAAAAGAGATGAGGAAGCGAATATTTGATTGTTTAGCCAAGGAGATAGATCTTCTTTTAATAGGTTCTCTCCGCCAATGATAATACATTTCTGCTGCTTATCCATAACATAAGAAGATAATGTTTGTTTTAAGGCCGCTAAGTGCGTTGGGGTCAATTTAATAGTACTTAATTGACTCAATTTATTATTAATTTCTTCTAAAGAATCACCTTGAACTTTTGTAGAAGCAATATGCAAAGTATTCCCTATAACAAGTGGAAGAAATAAAGATGTGATGCTCATATCAAACGCAATAGAAGAATGTAATAAAGTTATTCCGTCATGAAACAAAGGGTAAGTTGCTTTAGCATGGTTGATATAATGGAGAAGATTTCCTTGGTCAATTAAAACTCCTTTTGGTTTACCTGTAGAACCAGAGGTATATATTACATAAGCAAGATTGTGTGGGTGGGTAAGCGAAGGCAAATTAGAAGAAGATAAAGTATTAATCTTTTCCCATTCTTCATCCAAGCAAATAAGGCGTGCAAATGTTGTTGGAAGTTTATCAATCGATTCCATGTCAGTTATGATGATAGGTGCATTGGAATCTGCCAACATAAATTGTAAACGTTCCTGAGGGTTATTAGGATCAATGGGAACATAGGCGCCTCCTGCCTTAAGAATTCCTAAAATGCCAATGATCATTTCCAAAGATCGTTCAATGGCGATTACAACCAAAGTATCTGGCTCTACTCCAAGATTTCTTAGGTAATGAGCTAATTGGTTTGCTTTTTCATTCAGTTGCTTATAAGAAAATTCTTGATTTTCATACACCACAGCTATTTTGTCGGGTGTCCTATTTACTTGATCTTCAAATAACTTATGAATCGTCTTATTTTCAGAATACATGACGCTCGTATCATTCCATTCAACCAAAATTTTTTGCTTCTCTGATGATGTAAGAAGAGGAAGGTCTTGAACCAAATGATTTGGGTTCTTAAGAATAGCCTTAATAAGTTCTTCGAAGTGAGAGTTAAACCGCCGGATACTCTCTGGTTCAAAAAGATCTAGCGCGTATCTATATTCCAGATCTATCCCCTCTTCATGCTCAAAAGCACTCACTTTCAAATCAAAGGTCGAAACAACATATGGAGAGTTAAGAGGTTCCAAAGTTAACTCAGAAAAAACGTACTCCGCTTTGTTTAGCGAAGAATCGAGAGAAAACTCAACTTGAAAGACTGGGTTTTTATTCAGCTCTCTCGTAATGTTAAGATGATCAACTAGCTGATCAAAATAGACGTCCTGATGTTGATACGCATCAAGAGTTGTATCTTTAACTTGATGTAATATATCAAGAAAAGATTCTCCGGCTTTAAAAGTTGTTTTAAGTGCAAGCGTATTCACAAAAAAGCCAATAAGGTTTTCAATCTCTTTATGGTGGCGATTAGCGATTGGTGATCCCACGACAATCTTTTCTTGTCCCGTATAGCGATGAAGGAGGATTTGAAAAGCCGTGAGTAGAGTCATAAAAAGTGAACATCCTTGGTCTTGAGATAATTGATTTAGTTTATCTTTAACCTCTCGGGGCAGACTTACTTTATAATGGTCTCCTTTATATGTAAGTTCTTTTGGCCTTGGTTTATCGGTTGGGAGTTCTAAAAGATCGTGAATATCAGCAAGTTGATTTTTCCAGTATGATATTTGTGCTGCAAAAACATCCCCCTGAAGCCAATTACGTTGCCAAAGAACAAAGTCAGCGTATTGAATAGAAAGGGGAGAAAGATCAAATTTTTCCCCTGTTGAAAATGCATTATAAAGAGAAGATAGCTCATTAAAGAAAATGCTCATAGACCATCCATCTGAGATAATGTGGTGCATGGTGATCAGAAGAATGTGTTCCTGAGAAGAAATCTTCAAAAGCTTTAATCGAATGAGAGGACCAGATGAAAGATCAAATGACATGTAAGCTTCTTCTGAGGTTATTTTCTCAACAGATGCTTTTTGCTGACTTTGAGGAAGAGCAGAAAGATCTTGAAAACCATCTGAAATGCATATTTTTAGTTGAGGTAATATGAGCTGATGTGCTTCTCCATTTTTAGATGGAAATATGGTCCTCAGGATTTCATGTCGTTTGATAAGAGCATTAAAGGCATCCTCAAGCTTTTGCAGTTTTAAATCACCAAAAACTTTCAAGGCAGCTGGTACGTTATAGAGCGCCATATCTGGTATGAGTTGATGCAAGAACCATAGACGTTGCTGAGCAAAAGAAAGAGGAAGTACTTCGGGTCTTTTTTGAGCATGGATAGGAGGAATGTTCGAAAGAGAATCCTTTGTTTTCTCAATCTCAATGCTCTGACTTACAGCCAAAATAGTTGGATGATCAAAAAAAGAACGAAGGGAAAAATCAACATTATATACAGATCGAATACGGGAAATGACTTGTGTTGCTAAAAGAGAGTGTCCGCCAATTCTAAAAAAGTTATCCTGAATACCAACCTTATCCAAATTGAGAATCTCAGACCAGATTTTAACAAGTTCATGCTCTAACTCTGTTGTAGGCGCAACGTAACCTTCTTCTCCGTGTCTTAAGGATAAATTTGGCATGGGTAAAGACTTACGATCTGTCTTACCATTAGGCATTAAAGGCATTTTGTTTAAATAAACAAAGAAAGATGGAACCATATAATCCGGCAGAGCTCTTGCAATATGATTTCTCAGTGCTTCTGTGAGAGCTGATAATACTTTACCTGAAAGAATGGCAAACTCTTGGTCAGCTGAGGATCTGGAGAGAGAATCTTGCTCAAGAGAAACGATAAGCTTCTCTTGGGGCACAACATAAGCAACAAGCTTTTTATCTCCAGGGTGATCCTCACGAGCAATTACAACAGCTTGTTTAACATCGCCATACTGGGAAAGAACCAGATCAATTTCTCCCAACTCAATTCGGGATCCTCGAATCTTAACCTGATCATCAACACGACCTACGAACTCGATATTGCCATCAGGTAAATACTTAGCTAAATCACCTGTTTTATAAATTCTTTCTCCGGGATTGCCAGAGAAGGGGTTTGCTATAAACTTTTCTGCGGTCAATCCAGGCTTATTTATGTAACCTCTTGCAAGTCCTTCTCCTCCAATATAAAGCTCTCCTATCGTACCAATCGGCATTGGGTTCATATTTTTATCAAGAATATAAATCTGAGCATTTGCGATGGGTTTTCCAAGAGGAATAGAAGGTAGAGGATCTACCTTCTCTTTAGATGTCCAGGTTAAAACCTGAATCGTCGTTTCAGTCGGACCATAAGCATTTGAAAAATGGCAAAGTGGTGATTTTTCTCTCAAATCCTGAAGATCCTTATATTTCCATTCTTCTCCTCCCCCAATAACATGCTTTATAGTTTTACAGTCTTTGATTTCTTCCAACATAATCAGGGATCGAAACATTGTTGGGCCAATATTTAAAACCTTTACGGAATGATCTAAAATTAATTTTAGGATATAGTCTGAATCCCTTAGTTTTGCCTGGTCGAGTAATATGAGATATCCGCCTTGGGTAAGAGGCCAAATTGTAGACCATATGGATGGATCAAAAGAGAAAGGGACATTTTGTATAAAAGAATCGCCTTGTTCTAAAGAAGTTAGATCCTCTAAAGAAGTTATCATATTAACGAGTTGTTTATGCCCAATCATAACACCATTTGGTCTACCCGTCGAACCCGACGTAAAAATAATATAGGCTAAATTATCAGGTGATATGTTAGTCGAAGAATTAAGAGTTGAAAAATTTGCAATTTTATCCATTTCCTGATCTAAAAGAATTAAGGTACCGCCATAAGTGGCAAACTTATTTTTAAGTATTTTTTGTGTAAGAAGAATAGGGGCCCGCGTATCCTCAATCATACACTCAAGGCGCTTTGCTGGATGAGTTGAATCTAGTGGAATATAAACACCACCCGCCTTTACGATCCCAAAAAAGCCTATAACCATCTGAAGCGAACTCTCAACTGAAATAGCAACAGGAGTCTCAGGCCCGACTCCAAAGCTTTTGAGATAATGTGCGAGTTGATTGGCTTTTTCATTTAGTTGTTTATAGGTGAGCTCCTCTCCTTCATAGACAACAGCTATATTGTTTGGCGTTTTTTCAACTTGTGCTTCGAATATTTCATGTATGCATTTTTGAGCAGGATAATCAGCTTTTGTGTCGTTCCATTGCAAAAACTTTCTGGTCGTATCATGTGAAACAGAAGAAATATTACCCACAGTCATAGTAGTTTTCTCTAACTGTTCACAAATACTAACAATGCTCTCCTTGATGTTATTGATTTGCTCATGAGTAAAATAGTTACTTTGGTAATGCAGATGAATATTTATCTGTTTTCCAGGACAAACCATGATACCTATAGGATATTCAATTTTCTCAACTAACTTCATAGGTTTCATATGAAGTTTCCTTTTGAATTCATCACCTTCTATCGTATCTGATGCCGTTAAAGGATAATTTTCAAAAACAAAAACAGTATCAAACAGATCTCTTGTTGTTGCTTGAATTTCAGATAGTGGCAAATAAGAATTTTCTTGATGGGCACTTGTAACTTTTTGAATTCTGTGCAGAAAGGAGACAAAACTTTCATATGGATTTATTTCGATTTTGAATGGTACGGTATTAATAAATATCCCTACCATATCTTCAATTCCTGACAATGAAATATTTCTTCCCGATACAGTTACTCCAAATGTAACGTTTTCCTGCCTAGTGTGCTGGCTTAACATTAAAGACCATACCGCTTGAAAAACCGTATTTAATGTCACTCCTGATTCTTTGGCAAATTGAGTTAATGTATCCGTTTGGGATTCTGATAAGGCAAACAACTCTCTTATGTAGCTTCCCTTCTCAATAACCTCAGTACCCATTTTAGTAGGAAGTGCATCGACTAGCTCTTTCCTCCAATACCTAACTGCTTTGCTTCGATCTTGCTTGTTTAGCCAAGATACGTAGTCCTTGTATGGTCTTCTTGTATTAAAACTTAAGGGCGTATTGTTTTCTAATGATTCATATACCTTAGTAACTTCACTCAAAATGATCGGCATAGACCATCCATCCGTAAGGAGGTGGTGTTGATTCCAAATGAGGTAGTAACTATTTTCACTCCTTTTAAGTAAATTGAACCTAAGCAACGGAGGTCTTTGAATATCGAAACCTTCTCCTCTCTCGCTTTCTATAGTATCTTCTAATACCCTATTTTGCTCTTGCTCACTTAGGTGAGAAATATCGAATTCTTTCCATAGAAGATCTAGGCATTTATGAACGATTTGAAGGGGACTACTTAGTCCTTTGTAGGCAAAAGATGACCTTAGACACTCATATCGCTCTAATATTGTTTGCCATGCTTCTTTCAGATGTTTGATGTTTTGTATGTCATCAACCTCAAATACACCTTGTACAAAATATGCATCGGAATCTGGGTTCAATTGATTCTGAAATATCAACCCGCTTTGAATTGGAATGACAGGATATAAGTCCTGTATATTACGTTGGTTGAAGGAGCTATTAATCTCTTCTTGGCTAATTTTAACGAGCTCAAAATCACTCGGTGTATAGCCATAGTTGTTCACATCTTTGCAGTGATTGATCAAGGTTTGAAGATGGTCCTTATAAGCATTTGCTATTTTAATTATTGTATCCTTTTTGTACTCATGTGAGTAAGTAAATGTGAAGCTTAACACACCATCCTGGACCCCACTTTCAATACTCAAAGCATGCAAATGTTTGTTCCGGCTATCAATCTCATTTCCCTTGGAATAATAGCCAAAATCAAAATATTTATGCGATTCCTTCCCTGTATCCCACTGGCCTAAGTAATTGAAAACAAGATCTCCCTTAATTGCAGATAGCTTGTTTTGTGAAAGACATATTCCATACCCTATACCCTTCTCTGGAACGGCTCGCAATTGCTCTTTGACTTCTTTAATGCATCTCGAAATATCTGTCGGATCAGATAGCTTAAGGTAAACTGGATACATACTGGTAAACCAACCTAAGGTTCTACTTAAGTCGAGCTTTCCCTCTCTTCCATGCCCTTCTAATTCTATCAATAAATCGTGGTTTTCTTTATAGGAACCTATTGTTAGCAAAAGAGCTGTGATGAGTATATCATTAGCTTGAGTATTATAACTAATATGGCATTTTTGAATGAAACTTAGGGTATCTTCGTTAGAAAGCGAAACATGGAAATTCTCGTATACTAAGTCATCTTCTGTTTTAATGAGATTATCCGTTTTGAGCGTACCATAATTTAATTCACTAATGGCTTGGTAATAATCGATTACTCCTGACAAATCATCTCTACACCTTAGATAGTTTGCAAATTCTTTGTAACTATGAGTTTTTGGTGGAAGTTGGATATTATCAAATAAAGTGTTGAGATCATCTAATAGGATCCGCCAGCTTACTCCATCTATAAGTAAATGATGAATAACCCATAATATTCCTTGATACCCGTCTTTAGATTCAAACCAAGCAACCCTGCTAGTTGGTCCATGGACTATGTCTAACCCCTGCTGTATTTTTGAGCCCTCTTGAAATAAGATATCCTCATGCCACTTATCTATAACTATTTCATCCCAAAAAAATGAATCATCCTCATGGTAATACTGTTCCACTGTTTTTTCGGCATGGCTGGCAGAAGGATTTAACTTGTACCTGAGCCTGAGAGTATCATGATGGTGGTATAGAGCCTTAAAACAGTTTTTGAGTTTTTCTTTATCCTTATCACCTAGTTTAAATCTCGGCATGAACCACATTGATTGGTTGTAATGATCTATATTCACTAAGTTTTGAGCAAATAAATCTTCTTGTACTGGTAACAAAGGAACATTACCAGTCATCATTTGTTGAGGGATTACCGTTTCAGCTTGACTTCTGCTATTAGTAGCAATCCCAGCTATAGTGGGAGTTGCAAATATTTGTTTTACATCAAAATGAATACCCAACTGCCTTGCTCGTGATACCATGTGAATACTAACTATAGAATCACCACCTAAATGGAAGAAGTTATCGTTTCTACCCACTCTTTCTACTTGGAGTAGGTCCACCCATATAGATGCGAGGCAATTTTCAACTAAGCCTTCTGGAGTCTCGTATGCCTCCATACCTTCTCTCCCTGCTGGTCTCGGGAGCGCGTGCCTATCTATTTTACCATTAGGTGTAAGGGGCATCTTTTCAAGAAGTATGATCTGACTAGGACTCATATAATCAGGTAAACTTTTGCTGCAGACTTCCCTAATTTCCGTGATAAGGTTTTGTTGAGTGGCACTTCCTTCATCATTTAAATATGTTTTATTATTAGGCACGACATAAGCAACAAGCCTCTTTTGACCTGGCTCATCTTCCCTTGCAAGCACAATGATTTGCTTAACACCACTTACCAATGAAATTGCACTCTCAATCTCACCAAGTTCTATCCTAAAACCTCTTATTTTAACTTGATGGTCCTCTCGACCTAAAAATTCAATATTACCATCAGGTAAGTATCTCCCAATATCGCCCGTTCTATAAAGTCTTTCTCCTGGTTTCTTAGCAAATGGATTTGCTATGAATTTTTCAGCTGTGAGCCCAGGTCTGTTTATGTACTCTCGCGCAAGACTTACACCCCCTATAAATATTTCTCCTGTTGTTCCAATGGGAACGGAATTTAGGCTCTGGTCTAAAATGTGAATTTGAGTATTATATATTGGTGTCCCTATTGATGTTTTATTCCTACATTTTTCGTTTTTACAATCCCAATGCGTAACACTTATAGCTGCCTCAGTTGGACCATAAGCAAGGTAAAGTTCTGTGTTTTTCAGTAGGCTTAAGCATTTTAGTTTTAGCTCACTAGTGACAGCTTCACCGCCAGTAATGATTTGTTTTAATGACTGCCCTTCGTTCCCTCTAATACTATCTAGAAATAAACTAAGATAAGAAGGTACAAAATGAATGTTTGTGACTTTCCTTGAATCAACTATCTTGATAAGAGAGTGGATATCTCTCTTTTCTTGTTCTAAAGGAATGATTAACGACGCTCCCCCCGTTAATGGAAAAAGCACCTCCCATATTGCAATATCGAATCCTGCCGAAGCTATATACAAAAAAGAATCTTGGCCTTTTATCTGATAACAGTCATGGGTCCAAAGCAATCTATTGACTAGACCCTGCTGCGTATTTCCGACTCCCTTAGGCTTTCCTGTCGTTCCAGAGGTAAAAATAATATAAAGAAGATCTGTAGAAGAACTGACATGACCTAAGTTAATTCCAGAATATTCTGAGATTTTCTCCCACTTTTTGTCCAGAGAAATAACCTCTCCTTTACAAGAACCAAAAAGATTTTCAAATTTAGATGACGTTAAAAGCACCGTTGGGCTTACATTTTCTTGGATATAATTCAAACGCTCTTCTGGATAATCCAAATCTAAAGGAACATAAGTACCGCCTGTTTTTAAGATCGCTAATAAACTAATGGCCATTTCCAAGGACCTTTCCAGTGCAACAGCCACCCTTGTATTTAAACCAACACCAAGATCTTTTAAATAATGCGCCAGCCGATTGGCCCTAAAGTTCAATTCTCCATAACTAAGCTGTTGAGCTCCATAAAAAACGGCAATCTTGTCAGGAGCCTTCTCAACCTGCTCTTCAAAAAGTTGATGGATTATTTTACTCGTTGAACATAGCTTTTCTGTGTTATTCCATGACGCTATCTGTTTGATTTCACTTTCTGTATGAAGTGTAACATTACCCAACAATTCATTTGCTGAAAATTCCTGCTCCAAGGATGAATAATACTCCTTCAATCGGCCATGAAAAACTTCTGCTGCTTTACTTTTTGCAGTGATACACTCCAAAGTTTTACCTTTTTTATCTATGATAAAGTTTATATCAATGAGGGGGTCTAGCCTACACTGCCATCCCATTTCTGAACATCGAATCTGAATCCCTATATTTGGTCTTTCTGAAGCATTAAAAATTGTATCAGCGGATAATAGCTTATTGTGCTTCACTTTATCAGTTAATTGATTAGATACATAAGCAACATGTGAGCGAATTGAATCTTTTGCAGTGGATTGAAAGTTATAAATTTTAGAGCAAACTAGTCCGTGGCTTTTATAGACAATACCCTGAGTTTCTTCATCCGCATAATAAAAACTAATTTTCTCTTCTTGTGTTATTTTATTAATGCAAACAAGTATATAAGTTATAATTTCATTTATTGATTTTTTTTGTGAAATTTTTATGTTTGTTTTTAATGTTAATTCATCATTTTTTCCTGAGGTCCAAGGCAAGTTAACTCTTTTGCAAGATTCTAACAGAGGACACCAATAAGCTTCATTCTTACTTGCAGCTTGCATAAAATCCGTAAAAAACTGTAACTCTTGGTCACTAAACAAAGGCAGAACATTACCTGTTTTAATGGAAGCTATTTTTGAAATTTCAGCTAATTTGAACTTGTGGCCATCAGCAATGCACAAGTCGTTAATATGAACTACACCATCCTGACATGATACAGAAAAGCCATTTTCCTCTAAAGAAACTATTTTACCAGACTCTACAGCTAAATCGCCTAGTTTTCTAGTTTCGACATCAACTTTTTGGGGGTATAAAATTAAACCTTGTGGGAAGATTATCTTAACTCTGCTGAAGTCGTTTCGATAACTACCAAAGTTTAATGCCCTTGATAACCTCATTATAGAGGCTGTATCCTTGCGCCAATCTATGACTCCACCTCCAAAAGGTTTTTGATGAAGTCCAAAAAAGCTCCGCTCTGATTGGCTTTGAATAGTTCCATTTAATTTATCAGACTCAATGTCATCCAACATGTCCTCAAAGGCTCTCACAGCGGTTTCATAGCAGCGGAGATTGAGAGATAGAGCAGTATCCATTTCGTGAATGGGAATTTTAACTTGCTTTAAGATCTTCCCAGCATCAACTCTTTGAGTCATTTCATGCCAAGTAATCCCATGAATTTTTTCTTGATTTAAAATTGCCCAGGAAGTCGCATGAACACCCGCATATTTTGGCAAGAGAGAGTCATGATAATTAATTGCTCTCTTTCTTGGTCTTTCCAAAAGCCACTCTGGTAGGATGACAGGGTTAATTATACTAAATAAATAGTCAAACTCACTTTTTCTTAAAACGGTTGTTGCCTCTTCAATGTTCTTATAAAGAGGTATACGTTGTTGTTCTGCAAAGCGGGAAACATTATCATCGAGTGATATAATACCTTCAATATTGTAACCTTGTTCTATTAAAATTTCAGCACATTTTACCAGCAGTCCTGTTGTACCTATCAGATAGCAGTTAACCATATATTCTTTCTTTTCTAGTTACTAAATTATGGATGCACAAAACCTTTCCTTTGCAATAAAACCCACATCTTTGTTGCCCAACAAAAAATGTTAGGAAGAGCCGCCTTAATTATAAAAAAACCACGCTAGAAAATTTAATGACGTAAGCATAATAAATGTTTATCCAAAAGGGTATGACGACACATCAGTGTAATAATAATATTTTCCATATGTTAGGATATTTTGGATAAACAGAAAACGAACTTATTCTATAGCAAGCCATGAAAATCATTTAACATTATTAGACTCACCAGCGAAGTAAGATTGTTGTTTTCTTAATTAAATTCAGGCGCTCACAATTTTTATAAATTCTAAATTTGTGGCATTATATGCCATTCTTTTTTTCCAAACAATCTCTCTGATTCTATCCCCCTTTCTTGACATGCTTGAACAAATTTATTTGATTCAGTTATTTGCAAAGAATCATGAGAATACTGCAGAGCCATGACATAATTAAGCCAAGGTTCTTGCCCCATCGCATAGACGTATGCATGCTTACATTTAGACTTTTCTACAATGGTCCATGCTTTATCGAAGTTTGAACCAGATAATTGTCTATTTCTATCGTGACTTCTTTTTAGTGACTGGCTGAGAAGTGGACCATATAACCAAGTAAGCGGTGCTCCATCACATTCCATCCCTAAAAATAACATTTCTATAGGCCCAACAGAGTCAAATATATGTTCATAGAGCATCGAATCTAAGTTATTTGAATCTGCCGCAAACAAAAACTTCTTACCCTTGAGCTCTACACAATAAGATAACTTGGACTGAATATTGAGGTCAGAATGTTCTCCAAAAAATGGAAGTCCCATAATTTCACCATCTTCTAAATAAATTTTTTCCATTTCTTTGAGCTCAATGAGAGATGTAAAGCCCGTGTGCTGAAAAATTAACTTAATCGAAGGGTCTGCAATAGATCCATATAAACTCGTTGGGAATATAATGTGACCAATTTTATGCCTTAATTGTAAGAGAGTTTCAAACATAAGGTGATCTTGGTGATTATGCGTAATAACAACATAATCGATATGATCTGGTAAATCTGCGAGCGAATATCTAGGTATATCATTATTTTCCAAAGGGTAACTAACAACCGGATCAAATAATATTGAAACATTCTTTGTCTGAACAAGAATACACGCATGTCCAAAATACCTTAAACGAATGCCATCGCCATGATAATTACGATCTTCTGGAAGTGAAGGGGGAGTCGTTGTAAAAAAGCTTTCAAAGAGTTGTTGTTTATTTTCCGAAATATTAAATGTGTTTAAAAGTTGATTTTTTTCTAGAGGTTGCTCCCTCATTCTAAAAAGCATGTCTAATTTGGGACTCGAAAAAGGTAGCTTAAGATATACTTCGTTATCTTGGTCAAGACGCGGCGTACTTAAAACGAATTTTCTAAAATCGGTCGTTGTATCTGAAAGAGCTATAAGTTGGTGATCTGTTGTGTAGTAATTTTTATATAACAGGGGCTCAATTAAGCGAATGGATGGGTGGTTGTTTAAGTCATATACAAGCTCTATACAACCTTTTAAGGAAGGGTCTACTCGCTTGTAAAAAGGTTCAAGAGAATCTCCTTGAGCTTCACTCTGTAAAATTAGATCTAACTCTTTAAAGGAGTTATGTAACTTAATAAGTTTTTGACACTCTGACATCGTTTGCTGAATAAGATCTTTCACCTCATCAACACACTCACTATCAGAGTCTATAAATGGCCCACCAAGCAGGCTAGGATCCTTAACTGCTTGAGCATGAATCTGCGGATTCTGAACATAAGATTGCATGATTTTTAAATGCCTCTCAACAATATTACAAGCGGCGGGGAGAGGCGGAATAAGATAAGACCAAGCATACCATTTCCATACTAAAGGTTCAGCTTTAATTGTAGGTATTAAATAAAGAGAATCCATTTTTTAATCCTTAACATCTTACTTGTTTAATGTGTTTAAACTATCTCATATTTTTATAGTATGTATCTTGAAGCATGACTTAAAAAAAGAATTTTTGCTAGTGCAACTCCTTTAAAAATTGATTACTTTAAGCTGCGTTTTTCTCTTTTTCAATCATTGCTTCTTTCAAGCTACGTGGCCTCATATCCGTCCATATTTCTTCAATATGTTTCAAGCACTCTTCTTTGGAGCCACTTTTGCCTTCTTCTCTCCAACCATAAGGCATTTCTTTACCTTCAGGCCATACTGAATATTGATCCTCTATGTTAACTACAATTTTCCATAATTCACAATGTGGAAACATCAATGCCAACTTTCTCAAATGGTTTCAAAATGGAAATTCTGTATCCTCAAAAAACGATTTGCCAACATAAAATTTGAAATAATTTCATTTGTTGGTAAATTTTTGTGCAACTCAAATAATGAAAATAATCGCATTTAACATCTTTCCTTTTAAACTTTATAATTGATAAATTTTAACTTGCTTTTGCTAAGTATGACGTAGTTTCAAAATCATTAATAGAAAATTTGTACCAATCTCCGTCTTCTTCAACAACATATTCCATAATGTTTTTAATTGAATTATCGTTGTTAAACGTTAAAATTTTGGGGCGTTCATTTTTTATGTCTTGTGGTTGACAAAATTTATATGAAGCAATTATTAACTCATCATCTTTTTGACAATTCCTAGCTGCAGCACCATTAAGAACACAACACCTAGAGTGGGGTTCTCCATATATAACATATGTCGAGAACCGAGCCCCATTATTTTTGTTCCATATTTCTACAAATTCAAGTGGATGAATTTTGAGGATCTGACATTGAACAGGATCCAATGTGATAGATCCATGATAATTTAAATCTGCTCCAGTAACAAAGACTCCATGTAATTTTGCTCTAATAACTTTTAACATGTTGGCCCCTCCATTATTATTTAATATTATATGCATTTCATGATATTCAGATTTATATATTTTTCAATACCAAAAATGATTCACTTTAACAAATTGATTTTTTTGGTTTTTCCATATACTTACCATGATCTTTCATGGCAAAGGCTTTTCATTTACCGCTAAACCTTCAATAAGCATTCTTTCCCAAAGTTTTTTTATACCCATATTCTCTATCCGCAAGAGTCCTTATTTTTGCTCCAATAACTTTCGGTTTCCTTTCTCAACAAGAGATTCTAATTCTTTGAGCAATGCAAAATTCTTTATAACCATGCCCTCTGTATGTCAGTTCATTTATTCTTTTACCGGTAGCTTTTGAATGTCCTTATTCATCAAGTTAGTTCAAGATCAACTTGCCACATCTCTTTCTTTTGTCTCAGGTTTAATATTACTCAGAACAGTTTGAAATGTTTACAAAAACTAAAAATATGGTTATTGTTTGTAAATAATCCCATATAAGGTTAATCTTCCATATTGATTTAGTAAATTACCTCCCAGCTAATTCATAGGGATTTCAATTAGAGGTGAACATGGTAAGCGTAATTAGCCAGAATTTTGATAACACAAGAAGTTACCAAAATTTTATTAAGACGATTACCCCATATTTATTTGGAGAAAAACTTTCTACCAAACTAAAATGGGGCATAGCTTTCTTATCTATTGTCGTTTCTATAGCCTTAGGACTTGGAGTCCCTTTAATACTTAAATGGATTGTTAATACGCTCTCAAATACCGAGAATCAGACCTATGAAATCGTTTTTTACTTTGTTCTGATCTATGGTCTAGGGTGGTTTCTCAACCAAGCAATGATTAACCTAAGGGGAATTTTAATGTGGCCCATAGGTGAAAGAGCCGTCAAGAATATCTGTTTGGATATTTTTTCTCATCTTCTGCGATTATCAACAAATTTTCACCTTAATCGTCAAACTGGGATGGTTACGAGCGCTATTGAAAAAATTCAAAATAACTTTATTGATAGTTTTTTTGGACTCCTTTTTTTAATTATACCCACTATTATCGAACTTTTTCTTGCTGCCTTTATTCTTTGGTACTTTTATGGATTTTGGTATGGCTTCATTCTTTTAGTAATGTTCATTGCTTTTATGTTTGTTAGCATCAAAGGAAATGAATGGTCTCTTCTGGCTAGAGCTGAAAGTAATAAAGCACATGCTCATTCTAGCTCTGCTCTCTTGGATGTTCTTTTGAATTACACGACCGTTAAATATTTTAACAACGAGGAACACGAATATAATCGGTGCAATAACATACTCAGCACTCGGGAAAACTTAATTTCAAAGGCTGTAATTCATTCTGAAATCGCAAGAGTTTTACAGCTCCTTGCCATTGGCATTGGGCTTATTGCTCTTATGCTCTTAGCAAGTTACGAAGGATTTCACGGAAATATAAATGTAAGCGATTTTATATTAATTAATGCCTATGTCCTCCAATTCATAACCCCCTTAAGTCTTTTTGGATTGATTTTTCGAAATAGCTGGCAGGCATTTGTTAATATTGAAAGTGCTTTATCTATATTAGAAATCGACGATATTCTGCATGATGACCCCAAGGCCAATTCACTACAAAGAGGGCCGAGAGAAATTAAATTTGAGAATGTCTCTTTTTCTTATACACCCGATAGGCCCATTTTACGGAATATCACTATAACGTTTCCTGCAAAAGAGAGAACAGCCATCGTAGGACTTTCAGGTTCCGGTAAATCAACAATATCCAGTTTACTTTTCCAACTATACAGTCCAACAGAAGGAAGAATTTTTATTGATTCTCAAGATGTGAAATGTCTTAAACGAAAGGAAATTCAAAAAGTAATTGGCATAATTCCTCAGGATATTGTTCTATTTAATACAACTTTGTATGAGAATATTCTCTATGGAAACCCAAAAGCCTCAAAAAGTGATGTTGATAGAGTCTGCGGACTTTGCCATTTAACATCACTTATTAAGCAACTCCCTTCTGGTTACAAAACAATGGTTGGCGAACGTGGACTTAAGATTTCAGGCGGTGAAAAGCAAAGAATTGGAATTGCAAGAGCTCTCCTCAAAAATCCTGAAATATTTATATTTGATGAAGCTACATCAGCGTTAGACTCTAAAACAGAAAAACTGATTCAGCAGGATATAGTAGCTGCAACAGAAGGTGTTACCACACTCATCATTGCGCATCGCCTCCAATCTATCGTCAATTGCAAAAAAATTATTGTTCTAGAAGAGGGACAAATTGTCGAGGAAGGTACTCATGATGAGCTTATTGAAAAGAAAGGTTCCTATGCTGCTATGTGGGAAAAACAAAACCGTGAAAAATAAGCTTGCTTATTTAAGCTAGAATTTGATTCATATTGTGTTCCTTTTTAGAGGTATATTATTAATAGGTACGCTCTTCAGACTTTACAATACTCTATTGACGTTTCAATCTACGAGTGGCACATATGATTAGTGGTTTGATAAGTTGCATAAGCTTACGAAAATAAAAAAATCAATTTAACAAACTTAATGGAGGTATAAGCAGCGTGAAGCCCACGATTGGGATTATTGGTGGTTCAGGCCCTTTGGCAACAATAGATATTGAACAAAAAATTTTATCGGCAACTCAAAAGAAAAAATGCGTACTAACCGATCAAGATTATTTCAATCTTATCGTATTCAATTATTGCGGAACACATGATAGGAATGATTCAGTATTTTTTGGTAAACCCGATCCATTAAATCAATACATACATTATCTTTCTTCCATTTCAGCTCTTGGTGTAGACCTGATTCTTTTAGCCTGTAATACGGCTCATATGTATCTATCAGTTTTGCAGGAAAAGACAGCAATCCCTGTCATTAGTATTATGGAAAAAGTCCTCGAACATCTTAGCAATCATTTTCCAAGTTGTTGTAAGGTGGGATTGATTTCAACAAAAGCTACAGCTGAAAAGAAATTATATCACCATATTTTTTCATCGAATCAAATTGATACCTTTGACATCTCTGCTTCTACTCAAAGTTTGATTATGGAGGCAATCTATCTCATTAAGTCTGGAATTGGGTTAAATCATGATAAATCCTTTATAAAAAATACTTGCCTTCACTCTATGATGAATTCTGAACAAGTTGCCTCTCTCAAAACACACCCCCATAAGTATGTTCTCCTCCAAGAAAAAGTTCCCAATCCAACACTTATCATTGAAGAAGCCATTGATGAGTTAGTAAGAAATGGTTGTCAGCATATTGTTTTTGGGTGCACAGAATTACCACTTGCTATTCCTTATCTCAAAAAGCACCCTTCTGTTCATTTCATCGATCCGAATGCTATTGTTGCAGAAGCAATCGTCCAACAATTACAAGGGTTAGAGCACCAAATCACATCAAATCTAAATACAAAAAGCAAGGAAAGAAGGTACATTTAAATGTGTGGGATAGCTGGAATATTGGGAAAAGATATTTGTAAGAACGATTTAATACAAATCCTTGAACCCATCACACACCGTGGAGAAGAAAGTCATCGATTTGAAATGTTTATTTCTCCTGAAATTAGCTTTGGAACCCATCGGCTCGCAATTGTCGATGAGGCCCATGGACATCAACCCTTTCAAAGTGACGATAAGCAAGTGACAGTTATATTTAATGGACAGATTTATAATCATGATAAGCTTAGAAAAGACCTATCAGCCGAGTTCGAATTTAATTCCAAATGTGACACAGAAGTTATCCTTAAGGCTTATTTAAAATGGGGAAAAGATTTTGTTGATTATTTAGACGGTATTTTTGGGATAGCTCTTTACGATGACTATCAAAAAGAGTTGATATTAGCAAGAGATCCTATGGGCGTTAAACCTCTGTATTTTGCCTATGATAAGGATAGGGTTTATTTCTCATCTGAAATAAAATCCCTTTCAAAAATTGTAAATAGTGAGATTATTGAGCTCCCTCCAGGGTTTTTGTGGGTAAATTCTAAAGTCCAAAAATACTTTACTCTAGGAAATTTTAATTCGAAACACGATTTTAATGCAAGGAATAATGACCATGAGTTAGCTTTAAAAGAACACCTAACAAAGGCTATTGAAAAGAGGATTAAAAAAGAAGATTCAAAAATTGCTTGCTTGCTTAGTGGGGGCGTTGATAGTTCGATTGTAACTTACCTTGCTAAACAGACCCACCCTAACATCATTGCATATACTCTAGCCGAACCTGGAAAGAATTCTGGAGATTTAGAATCTGCTAAAAAAGTCGCCAATTTTCTTGGGATTGAGCACATTATTGTTTCTCCTTCAGTTGATGAAATGAGTGACTTTTATCTGAAGCATGGGGTCTACATGACAGAGTCATTCGAACCCGTTTTGGTCCGCAATGCCGTTGCATATCACTTCGTATGCCGCCAAGTTGTTGCTGATGGTTTTAAGTATTGTTTAAATGGAGAGGGAGCTGATGAGTTGTTCGGTGGATATGATTTTGTAAGTGAGGTATCCAAAAGACAACAAGACGAAATAATCAGACACTCTTTATCTATAATACATAATACTTACCTCAAAATGGCAGACCGAGCTTCTATGTTTGCAACACTCGAAGCAAGAGTGCCTTATATGGACAAAGCCTTTGTGAAACTTGCCTTAAGCTTACCATCTGAAGCACGTATTCAAGATAGCATGAACAAAGTCGCTCTTCGCAATGCCTTTCAAAATGACCTTCCGGAAGAGATTATCTATCGGAAGAAAGTTGGCATGAATGAGGGTGCAGGGTTTGGGGTAAATCGCCCAGATCAGTCCATTTATTTTACTGCTGTCAAAAACTATTATGAAAAAAAACAGCATCAATTTGAAAAAGATTTAGCCCTATGTTCCAAGGGAAACAAGCTCGGCCACATAGATCTTAACCAAGTTGAAGAAGTATATAATTTTGCACGTTTTATAGAATTTAACTTTCATAAATTAAAAGATAGTACTGCTAGGCTTCAACTTAATACAGCTCTTAGAGAGCATAATTTGAAATTATCAGGCTAGGGTTTTTAAAAGGGTTACCATTGGCTCCTTTAATAGAGATTAAGATTTACGCGCAAATTAAACTTATAGTCATATTACAAACCTTAGAGCTCGTTCTCACTATTAGAATCATCAGATAAGGGCACTAGCTCATCTCCGATGGGATTACTCTCATTCTCATCGTAGACATCAGGTGTGGGAAAAGCTGTATCGATAAAATCACGCGTTAAACCAGAACCAATATTGTATAAAGATTGGCCCAATTTGCCTAATCTCATTTTGCAGCCTATGGCATAAGCACCTGACTTACTAAGCCTTCTAAACATAAAGTCACCATGCCGCTTAAGACTATTATTAATATTAACAGAATCAAACACAAGCCATGTGATTATTATAGTACTTTCTTTAGATTATTGAAAAGAAACTATGAGCACTTCATCTATATTGCCCATGAAGAAAAATAAAATTCCAGGGCAGATACTGAAGCTATAAAAAAGTCGTAGCCTTAAAACCCAAATTTAATTTGGGGTGAAAATGCGTTAAATAACCTGAAGACGGAATGGGCGGCAGATATAAAATGAGTTTATCAAATAAACTTTCAATTAAATGCATAAACGCTCATGAACTTAGAAAAAAGAGCTGAATGATTAACAACAAGAGCTATCAACTGTTCGCTCTAAATGGGGCCACTACAATATGTTTCTGATAAATTTTATAAATAAGTTTTTCAGACTCAGTGCTATCTGGATCCAATATAATCTCTTTAGCCTCTAATAATTCATCAACTATATTGCGATAAAATGGCTCAACATCTAAGGCCTGCTTATATGGGATTTTTGTAAACGCAACACGCGCATAAAGAGAGAAATATTCTGACGGAAATAATAGATTCAACTTTCTTTCAATTTTTTTCCTAAGAAGAAACTTTGCATCTGCTACGTGCTCCCTTATTTCATTGAAGTGGTTTTCAGATAAGTCAGCGATCACATTAACGTTATCCAATCTTTTTTCTTGAAAATCAACGAAGGATGCTAGCAAATTTCCTGGATTTTCCCCCATACTTTCACATAGAACTTCACAGTCTTCAAACCCAGCATTCGCGCCCTGTCCATATGATGGCCAAATACCATGGGCAGCATCCCCTATTAGAAGTATTTTATCCTCGATATGCCAAGGAGAGCACCGAACCGTCATCATCGGAATTTCAGGATTATTAAAAAATTCTTTAACAAGATTAGGAAGTAAGGGGATAGCGTCAGGAAAAAGTTTTTGAAAATGATGGAGCACCTCTGATTCAGAGTTAAGGCTACGAAAAGAAATTCGATTGCCATCAAATGGCAATTGTAGTGTGCAGGTCAAGCTGCCATCCCGATTAGGAAAGGCAATAATCATAAATTCATTACGTGGCCAGATATGAAGATGGTTTTTTTCAAGTTTATACTTTTTAGCCAGTTCAGCTGGAATTGTGAGTTCTTTATTCACATGCTCAGAGTAAAATTGAGAATAATTAAACCCAAAGTTGCGTTGCATTTGATATCGAACAGCTGAATATACGCCATCAGCCGCTACTAATGTTGTGAAGGATTTCTTAATCCGTTTTTGATTATCATCGAGAAAAAACACTGAAGAGCCTGACAAGTCATATCCTACACATTTTAGTCCAAACTCAACAGAAACACCTGGAGTTTTTTGAGCAATAGAAAGCAACAAAGTATTTAACTCTTGCCTAGATATTGAATACAGGGCCTCACCATAATTACCATATGGTTGAATTTCATAAGATGATTCTAAATGAAGGCAGCGACCGTATACTGGCACCCACAGCTTTTCAACCTCTTCACCAAGGCCAGCTTTTTCAAGAGCACTAATTCCTCTTTTACACAGTGTAAGGTTAATTGATTTTCCACGCTTTACTAGAGAGGTTCTGGGATCTTTATTTCTTTCATAAAGCCTAACCAAATATCCTTGCTTCGCTATAAGAATAGCAAGTAATGTCCCCGTTAGCCCCGCTCCTGCAATTGTAATTTCTTTCAAAATTGCCTCTTAAAGTAACAACCATTTTCCATCTGTTAACAGATCGTCATCTACAAAATTAATTATCTTCTTTGTATATGAGGACCCAATGACGATCGGATGTTTGCTTGACTTCTGCATTTATGAGCTTGGCAGTTTCAACGTGTTTTTTAACCTCATCCAAAGTAAGGGAAGCATGAAGAGAGTTTCTAAATAATATTCTTTGATATTCACTCACATCATGTGCATATGTACTGACTAAATGTTCAAGTTCGGGCAAAGTTTCTGGCCTGAGAAGATCTTTAAAGTAGATAACTCCTCCCTTACCGACTAATCGCTTAGCCTCTAAAAATAGCTCGATAGGATTATGTATATGATGGATACAACTGTTCGATATGACAACATCAAAACTATTTGACGGCAATGTCGTTCTCTTAATATCTTGCTTTTCGATTAGAATCTGATGTTCTACGCCAGCCCTTTTAATATTTTGTTTAGCTAGTACAATCATATTTTCAGCTAATTCAACGGCGGTTATCTTAAGCTGTAAGTTTTTCAAGGCAAATAATATTGGAATATGAGCAGGCCCAGAACCAAGATCAACCAACTGCTTTGCATCGGGTGGTGATATATTCAAAACCTCTTCCACAAAGGCAGCATTTACATCATCGTTTGGAATTGAGTCATACTCTGTAGCATCTTCCTCAGTATCCATGATTTCGGGTTCTAATATCCTAGCTAACATTAAAGCTCCTTTGAAATGTAGAAATCTTAAACAATGAAATTTACGCGACTTGAGATTTTTGCTCTTTCTCGGCCATCTGCTTTCTTAAGCTAAGAGGCCTCATGTCGATCCAAACTTCTTCAATATATGCAAGGCAATCTTCTTTTTTTCTCTCTTCGCCGACTGCAGTCCAACCCAGGGGCACTGGCTTATAACTTGGCCACAAAGAATATTGCTCTTCATGATTGATAAGCACCAGGTACATATCTTGGTGTTCATTTGTTAAGTGAGACTTTTGTTGTGACATATAATACCCCCTCATATAGTTTTAAAATTAGGCAAAGTGCAAATAGTTCTAATTTATAAGCTCCAAGTAGCCCAGTCCTTTTTTGGTAGACAGATCAATTTCAGCAATACAACGCACTTTTTGATAATTTAGTTCACATGTTCCCACAACAGAAATATTTCCAATCCCCTTAGTGAAATCGGCCTCTTTAACATCCGTTAAATTTGTATCAACATTAATACCTAGTTCTGTTCCACCCTTCGTTTCAGGAAACATGATAAAAACAAATTTCGTTACTAAGAGTCTTTCTTTGGCTTCTTCTAAATTATTTGTACGTGATTCAAATTCTATAGGTTGTTTAGACAATAGCCTCTCTACTAGATTATCCATGTTTCTGATCTCTACTCATATGCTCGTTAAATCTAGTAGACTTAATATCATATTTAGTTTCAATTTGCCAGTTATAATACTCTACTAAGTCAGTTAAAATTTACAAAGAATTAAACCACTTGCAATTCAGTTTTCTCTTGGTTTTAAGAACCCTCTGAAAAAGAGTTGTAATTTTCCTTAAAAAGATATGCTTGTA
>CAYYRQ010000011.1:0-65539 GCA_964474215.1 uncultured Alphaproteobacteria bacterium | reverse complement strand
AGAGAGTTTTAAACCCCCGTGCGCGCTGTGTCACGCACACTCACCGGAACGATACGATATTATTAACAATAAGAGTTATCAACACCTGTCCGTTTTTATAGGGGCTACTCCAGAGCCGAGTAGGTAGGGATTTATGCGCGGCGAATTTTATCTTTTCCGGCCGGAAAAGATTAGAGACGTTTCACATATTTTCTTTCATTCAGCAGTGAGATCTTGGAAAAGTTTATAGGGTAGATGTTTTGCTCCCTAATATAAAAAGATCTTCTGTAACCCAAGAATGTGTAAGATTTTTGTGTTGTCGTGTTTTCAAAGCGACCGCTCCAACATATCCACAAGTTAAGCTAAATTCTTTTAAAAACCACTTTTGAGTAAATGGCTTATCCTGTCCTTTCTTGGATAGAGAGATAGGATCTTTGCTGATATCTAACTCAATTTTTAGGGGAGAATAGGAGAATCCATGGCCTAGAGCTTTTATGAGGGATTCTTTACACACCCATATTCTAAAAAAAGATAAAGGTTGTTTTTCTATGGGCTTACTATAAAAAACCGTCTGTTCTTTTTCTGAGAGCACTTGTTGCACAATCCCAGGCTCAACAATATCGGCTTCCATATATTCAATATCTATCCCTATGAACTTCTTGAGAGAAAAAGCGTAAACTATCATATCATTGGAATGAGAAAGATTAAAATAAATAGGATTATCTTGCTTTGGTTGTTTTAAGTGAGGTTTTCCATACCTATTATAGGTAAGGTCTATATCTGAAGGAGATTGCTTAAGATAAGCTGCTAAAAGGTGACGCAAGATCCCGCGTGCAATCACGAAGGCAGATTGATCTTCTTCGAACTTAAAGCTAGCAGCTCTTTCGCTCTCATCAGCTGACAAAGAATCCAACAAACGTTGATAAAAGGATGCCGACACTTGACAAACATCTGTATGCCAGAGCTGGACTCTGTCCAGAGACAAATGAAAGGCATCTTCTCTTACGTTTTTGTTTGATGTCTTGATGCTTCGTGCCATGGAAAAAAAGATCTCCCGTCTATCAACTCGTATATTTGAGTATTTACCCTCTCTTTTTTAAGACCTCTATGTCAAATGTAAAACAGGAGAAATATCTTAGGGCCTCCAGCTGCGGATATTTTTCCGTGCTTAGAGCTTGAAAAGGTTGTACGCTAACATGCTGTTTTTAAAGTCCCACACGTTCAGAAACCTTTGATAGCGATGATTCGGCAATACCTTTGATCCAATCACCCTCTCTATCTGATGCATATAAATCTCCCTGTATAAAATAACCTTATTATATCAACACGCTTACCCTACGTCACCCCGCAACAGACCTCTAATGATACCAAACGCATGCTCCTTCAGTGGTTGCTTTCTCTTCTCTTAATGTGCAAGTTTTTGGAAAACTATAGGTGCTATGAGGACAGGGTTCTAAATCTGATATCCTAGGATTGAAGTTGAAAGTGAATAAGAACTCGCGTTTCTTAAAATCCTAGGAGTCATTTATATGATCATAGGCAGAAATATTATCAGAAAGAGCTAATTTTTCTCCAAAGCCGCTGGTAAAATAATTAAAAACTTCTTGAGGCAAAACCTCCTTTGCACGCTGATTCAAAAGAAATAACGTCTGTGAAATTAATATAAAACTGCTTTTTTGCTCTTTTCTAATAACTTAGTTAAGCTAGCATTTAAACTCATTTTTTCCAATGTCATATTCCTTTAGGGTCAAATACCATTCCTGATGGTAATAAAATTTATTTTCTATTAAATTTATCTTAATCATTCAGGTTAAAAAAGGATACAACCAAATGCTATCAGATTCTAATATAAAATCCTGGTTTTTAAAAGAAGAAGAAAGGGTGGATACCCCCGGACTCGTCCCTTGGTCTACCCTAGGGAGTTCTGGGCCTCTCGTATTAGAAGCTCAAGGAAAAACCTTTAATTCTTTTGAGTGGGTTAAAGAGCACAAATCTTCTCTTGAGAGCTGTTTAATAAAACATGGAGGGATTCTCCTCAGGAATTTTGACATTCATTCTGTCTCCGAGTTTAATCGCATTGTGCAAAGCTTATCACCTGACCTTCTCGACTATGTCTATCGATCAACGCCAAGAATAAAGTTAGGCGGAAAAATATATACAGCGACAGAATATCCTGCTGACAGGGTCATCCCTTTACATAATGAGAATGCTTATTCCAAATCTTGGCCTCAGAAAATCTTCTTTTTTAGTGTCATTGTTGCCTCTGAAGGAGGAGAAACGCCTATTGCAGATAGCCGAGATGTTTATAAACAGATAGATCTCAAAATTAGACTCAAGTTTGAAGAACATGGAGTTATGTATACACGAAACTACAGCAAGGGAATTGATCTAAGCTGGCAAGAAGTTTTTCAAACGGAAGAGAAAGAGGGGGTTAACCAATACTGTAAGGATCACGATATTGAGTTTGAGTGGAAAAATGGAGTTCCTGAACTAACGACACGGGAAACATGTCAAGCCACCCTTGTTCATCCCATAAGTGGAGAACCCGTATGGTTTAATCAAGCCCATCTCTTTCATATTTCTTCCTTAGATGAAGAGTCTCGCTCATCTCTTATTAAAGAGTTGGGAGAAGAGAATATTCCACGTAATGCTTCCTATGGCAATGGAGAGCCTTTTGAAGCTGATGTTTTAGATCATATTCGTGATGCTTATGAGAAAGAGAAAATAAAATTTAAATGGCGCAAAGGGGACATCATGATTCTTGATAATATTCTTATGGCCCATGGAAGAGAAACTTACAAAGGCGAAAGAAAAGTAGCCGTTGCTATGGCATGACTTTTCTTCAGAAGTGAAGAGAGATCAAGCCAAACGGTATTCTTACTCCCCTCCCTTTTCTCTTTTTTCCTGACTGTGGTGCTCTCCAATTTGATTAATGAGGGCTAAGATGTTTTTTTGATTATCTTTAATAAAGAAGTGTTCTCGTGGAAAAGAGAGATGTTCGAATTTTCCTGATGTATAGGTTGACCATGCAACGATCTCTTCTTCTGTAACTGTTTGGTCATGGGTGCCTGAAAGAGCCAGAATATCACAACAGAGTGGCTGTGATTCTGAAAAGCAATGTGTCTCATAAATACTGAAATTGCTTTTGATGATTGGCAAAAACAACTCAAGAAGCTCATCATTGTGAAGAATCTGTTCATCAATTCCATTATAGACTTTTAGCTCTTCCTTTAAGGCCTTATCATCTAACCCACTGAGATGCTTCATTCGAAAAGGTAAATGAGTGGCTTTTGTGGCAGAGACGATCATATGGTGAGGATGCACGCCGTAGTGTTGATGCACAGATTTTACAAACTCAAAAGAAATTAAAGCCCCAAGACTGTGCCCAAACACAAAGAAAGGTTTATCTTTATAAAAGCGAAAACCTTCCTGTAACTGAGTTGTAATGTCTTTGAGATTGTTATTCAAAGGCTCAGTAAACCTATTTTCTCTTCCTGGGAGTTGAATAGAAACCATCTCAATATAAGGGGAGAGGAGTTCTCTCCAAGGGTAATAAGCCGATGCCCCGCCTCCAGAATGGTGAAAGCAAAAAAGCCTAATCGTTGCTTGCGGCTTTTTTTCATACCTTGAAAACAGAACTCGTATATTTTCAATCTTACCAAAACCTTGAAGAGGCTAGAATGAATATTTTTTACTATGCTTATGGGTTTTATAACCAAAGAAGGAGGCATTCCACTTTGGGGTACTTGTCCCCTGCACAATTTGAAAATGAGTTTTATGGTGAGAAAAAAATACGGCTTCTTAGTGTCCATTAAAAGGTTGCAAGATCAATGTGTGCAAATTACGTGGATATTGTAAGTGGAAGTCTTAGTCCAAATCACATACATTTACTGGTTTCAGTGCCTCCAGATCCTTTAACAGTTGTTTGTAGCGCCGCTTAATGCTTTTATGTCTCAACTTTTTCCTGTGCGTGCTTGATATACGGGGGCGGCTTTTGGATATTGCATGGGTATGGGTTTGTTTTGTGAGACAGCTCCTTATATTTCTTTATCTCTTATAAATTGGCTAGGAACGCCTCGCGCTCCTTTCCTCTATATGATGCTTATTTGTTTGATATGGCTTATTTCTGTTCGTATGGGAAGGGGATATTTGCCATCTGAATAAAGAGAGTATAAGCTTATAGAGAGCGAGGTTTAGGGCAGAAAAAACGCAAAAAAACACTCAAGAAAAGGTAAGAAAAGCTACCTAAATTTTAGTTCGAAGGAGAGATAGTAAATATGAATCAAGAGACAGGGACTTCTCAAGAAGCTCAAAATAAACTTCTCCATTTTTTAGAGGAAGAATTTGCCAGATTAAAATCTGATTTCCAGGAAGAATTTAAAAAGAAGGGTATGATAAAACGAAAAAACATAGATAAAAAACGACAGAAACTACATCAAAAGATAGAGGCTGTGTTCAAAATACATTCTTTGGATGCAGAAATAAAGGAGGGGCTTCTTTCTCTCCAGGAGGAGATTAAGAATTTTACCTGAATGGTAATAAGAAAAAGAAAGATGATTAAAACAGATTTAAAACTCATTTTAAGTTTTGATCATTCGTGGGGGTGGTTAAGTTAACCTTTTGCCTTACCCTGTTGTATTGGAAATGCGCTGCAG
Organism: uncultured Alphaproteobacteria bacterium; assembly: GCA_964474215.1. Classification (GTDB taxonomy): domain Bacteria; phylum Pseudomonadota; class Alphaproteobacteria; order UBA9655; family UBA9655; genus UBA9655. The sequence continues at coordinate 60,905 of CAYYRQ010000011.1, read as the reverse complement.
CCCCCTCCTGCATTTCGGAGATATCATAGCAAAAATTTTAAGGAAAGAAAATAAGACTCAAAAATATAAGACTTAAAAACGTCTCTCCCCAACAGATCTCCACTTTTCAAAATTATCTTCATTGAACTCATTTTCTTCAAAACAAGTTATGAGAAAGCCTAGAAGTTGAAGTGCTTTTGGGCGGTTTTCATAGGCTTGAAGATCGTCTCCTTGGGTGAGGCGGAAAGCTTCCAGAAGGCCAGATTTGGAGAGTAGACCACCACATTGAATTAATAGTCGAGTACGATTTTTACGGTTGGTATTGTATTGCTGTTTCATCTTCAGTTTCTCCCGATTAAGAAGATTTTTGAGACGGTTTAGGTTTTGCTGGAGGCGTTTCAAGCGAGAGGGTAGGGGATTGCTTTTTAGATTTTGAGCGCCGCAGAAATCGTTCTCCTGTACTTCGCCAGGCCTCCAGTATGGGGTCTTGGGTGGCGATTTTGTTCTTTAGAAAGAGCAAGGCTCCAAGGAGGATATTATCTTCAACCTGAGCAAAATCAAGGGAGATTATGAGGCCTGCAATTTCCTGCTGTCGGTCCTTCAGAAGGTTCTGATGCTGGGTTTGGAGAGTTGATATTTTGGATTCAAGTTGGCGTAATTTTAGTGAGACACTCATGTTTATGGTTCCTTTGTTATGGCTCTTGTACCAATTCGCTTTCTTCCAATGAGGGCGTCAGACTTCGGACTCGGGGTGCTCACGTATCCATATACGCTCCGCGCCCCTCACCACGTCTTCCTGCTCATTGTTTGAAATCAAAATGGTATTTGGTTTCTCGCCCAAGGGCATGGTTCACATTTTGCCTCTTTACGGTTGCAGTATAACAAACTTGCATATGCGATACAAGTATCAAAATATATATTGATACAAAAATGTAAAAACTATATTCTTCTCATTAGGCTGTCATCGTTAGATGCGCACTTATGCGGACTTGCCAGTCGGGGACCGGCAGTCCTCTGTGCTTTATGGCCACAGGCGAGATGATAGTTCAAGGTCAGCGGCAGACCTTTTTAGAGACTTCGCATCACAACAACATAATGGATTGACGCCTAGAGTTAGGTGTCCATGGCGATTTACTCGCTCAATCTTGGCTTTATCTCCCGCAGTGAAGGTCGCTCTGCGGTGGGCTTTAGCGCGTATATTTCAGCGGGTCATCATCTGGACGAACGTATTGGCATTCGTCATGATTATGCGTGCAAGGAAGACGTTATTATCAGTCGCATTCTGTTCCCTGAGGGAGCTCCAGGCTGGGCAAAGAATGAGGCAACTTTATGGAATCATGTTGAGGCTTTTGAAGATCATTTTGCGATCTTGAGGTTCAGAGGAGACACCCGTAATCCCGATAAAAACCAGAAGAGTTTAGAAGCAAGGGAGCGCTTTTTAAACACAACCCAAACCGCTCAAACAATCATGGGGGCGTTGCCTCTTGAGTTTACACAGATGGAGGCTGAAGCCTGCGTGGAAGAATTTCTTAGGGAGAGATTTGTCTCTCGAGGTCTTGTGGTGCAATACGCCATTCACTGGGATAAAGGGAACCCGCATTTTCATGGATTAATTACTCGGCGGACTCTTGAAGGTGATGCATTCGCTTTCCGAAAAGACCGCGACATTGTCACTAAAGCTGAGCTTCGTGTCACGCGGAAAGTCTGGGAAATCGTCGCCAATAAACATCTGGCTTTAGGTGGACATGAGGTTCGCATTGATAGTCGATCTTACGTAGATCAGGGGCTTGATTTGCTCCCTACCCGTCATGAAGGATGGTATGCCCAGAGACTTGCAGAACGAGGTGAATATTCACGCATTATTTCTGAGAATGAAGAGATTCGGCAAAAGAATATGGAGGTTCTTTGCAAGAGTCCAGAGATCCTCATTCATGAAGTGTCTCTTAAGCGTACCGTCTTTACTCGCAAACATCTTGAAGAAGAAATTATTCGCCGGGTGGGCGGCGATGAAAAACTTTTTACCCTTTTACAAGCCAAGGTAGATGGTGTTGAAATACCCCCAGAGCTGATCCTGAAAACGGCCAATCACAATCAGAATGCTGTATTTGAAGGGGGGATTAACAACATAGCTGCCAAGTTCACGGAGAGGCTATTAGAAAACACAGACATGGTTGCTGTTGTTGGCGAGAACATTAACCGTGAGAAGATTTTTACGGCGGCTTCTTATCGACAACAAGAAGAACAACTCCTCAATTTTGGGAAAACTTTATCACAACGGCAGCGCAAAGCTGTTTCAGAAAAGCTGGTTTTAAAGGCTATTAACCATCGGGAAGAAGAGCTTGGTTTTGCATTGTCTGAGGAGCAAAGAGGCGCCATCTCTCATCTTTGCTCTGGTCCGGATATTTGCATTCTTAATGGTAAAGCCGGCACGGGTAAAACCACATTGTTAAAGGCCGTCGCTGAAGCGTATCAAGAGGCTGGCTATGAAGTCTTGGGCACATCCTTTCAAGGTAAAGTTGTTGATATCATGGAGCAAGAAATCGGCATTTCTTGTCGAACTCTCGACAGTTTTATCTATGCCTGGAACAAGCATCAAACACAAAAGGAGTTGGTTGAAAGTGGTAAGCTCTGGGGACGATCTTACAGTTACGCTTTTAATAGTATGAAGGAGATGGAGAAGTCTCGATTCACCGAGAAAAACGTGATCATTATTGACGAAGCCAACATGATTGGAGGGCGGCTCTGGGAGCCTTCCTTAAAGGAAGCGACAGAGAAGGGTGCCAAGGTCATTATTGTGCAAGATCCTGCTCAGATTAAGTCCCGTGATCCAGGGGATTATGGCCGCCTTTTTGCAGAACGATATGGCTTTGCTGAAACCACTGAAGTTGTACGTCAGAGAGTGGGGTGGCAGCGAGAGTGTTCAAAATATCTCAACGACCATGAGATCTTAGATGGACTGAAGCCTTATTACGATAAAGGACATTTAACCTGGTTTGATAACAGAGAGAAAGTCATTACGGCTCTTGCCACATCTTATGTCAAAGACCAACTTGAAAACCCTGATCAAACCCGTATTGCCCTTGCCTATCGCAATGCAGAAGTTTATGAATTGAATCAAGCCATTCGCCAAGCCCTTCAAGAGCATGGGCACCTTCAGGAGACTTTTCAACTTCATGGGCAAGAGTACGCCATTGGGGACCGAATTCGCTTTACCCAAAACGATAACCACGGACAATATGTTAAAAACCTTGATAGAGAGGATCTCTTTAAGGGTGTTAAGAATGGAACTTTTGGGACCATTGAAGCTTATGACGAAAGATCTGCAACGATTACCGTAAGGCTCGAGAATAACCGATTCATCTGTAACAGACACGTCTCTTTTAATACGACGGCATATACAAAAATCACTCACGGATATGCCATGGGGGTTCATAAGTCAGAGGGAAGCACTTTTGACAAAAGCTTTTTATCACTCGATCCTCTCCTTGATCCTCACACCTGTCTTGTCGCCATGACCCGTCATCGCCAGGATGTTCAGGTCTATATTAATCGGGAGCAGTTCATTGATTTTAAAGATGTGGTGGATCGGATTGGGCGTGTCAGCCTGAAAGAAACAATTCAGGATTATCAGATTTCTGAAGACCAGAAACCTTATTTTGATCGCATTCAACAATACAAGGATTTACTTGTTGAAGGAGTAAGTCTACGGGAAGAGATGGAAGGAGCACTTAATTCAAAGACACTACTTTATAACCATCCTTCCTATCCCGCCTATCAACTCTGCTTTGAGGAGAAGAAACTGGTTGCCAGTAGTATCCTTGAGGACTGGAAAGCTCATGCCCCTTATACGCGTCTTGCAGGACTTCGGAAAGATGTGCTTGAGGTAGAGGTTGGTCTCCGTCCTCGTCTTCTCTCTGACCTTGAATATAGGGCTTCACTTCAAGTTCAAGGATATATGGATCTGGTTCTTCAAACACGAACGCTTTGGAAGGAAATTTGTCAAACCCACCCAGCGTCCTTAAGCTCTTCTCATCATCGCTATGAAGACTATAAGTCCCTCAAAACAGAACGAGATTCCTTGGCATCCGTATTTCAAGAAAACCAGGGTCTTTACGCGCCTTTCTTTAGAATCTCTAGAGATGAGAGCTCAGGTGAGATAAAAGATTTCTGGGGTGAAACTATTACCAATAACTCCCTGGTGTACTGGGCGGGAGTTAAATCCCATGCAGACTCTCATTTTAAATCTCAAATGGAAAAACTTACCTATGAGCGAATTCCCGACGACCAAAAACCTCACTTTGGTGTGGTAAAAGAGTATGTGCAGATACGCAATGAGGCAGCGGCTATTTACGGCCATATACAAAAACAAAAAGACATCTCTGTTCAGGATAATCCTGTTCAGGAAACATCATACCAGTCAATTCTCACCCTTGAAAAATTTCATGACCTGCAAAAGAGGCGTGATCAATTAGCCCTTAAGATTGTGGACTCTCCAGAAAAGTATCAGCCTTTCTTCGAGACTCTTAAGATCAAGGAAGACAAGCTTTTAAACCATGCAGTTGGGGGAGAGCTGAGGGAGAAGGTAGTTCTCTATGGCCAGGAGACAAATCCTGAGAAACGGTTTCAGCAGGCGAATGAGCTCAAACGGATTCTCACCACCTCTAAAGACTACCGTTTTCTCAAAGAAGGTGGCATCGACGCAAATCGTCTGACTTTTGACATTGCCTTTTATGACAAACTCAAAGCTGGAGAAATCCCCAAGACTCTTCATCCCGAAGATGTATATAAACCTATACAGAGTTATCTGAAAGCTTCTCAAGAATTAGCCCAACTGTTGAAAGTGTTAAGCCGTAAAGTTCAAGATCCTCAAGTTCAAAAGCAATGGAAGGCAGCTTTTCAAGCCCGGAATGAAAGTGCGTCTCAACTTGTAAACAACCCTGTGGCTCTGTCCGTTATCTCAAGTATGAGGCCTGAACTTTCTACAAGAATAAGCAAGCAAGCCAATTGGCGAGAGAGAAACACGGGTGCACCACAAGGTTTTGTAAAAGCTGGGTATTCTATTGAACACGTTCTACAAGCGACCAAGGGCCAAACCCTCTCCATAGCCTCAGAGCTCTTGGGGCAGCCTAATCTGTACATGTCCAATAAGACAATCTTGAGGTTTGGAAAAAAAGGATCCCTTGTTGTAAACGTTTCGGGCGCCCATGAGGGGCTTTGGAAGGACTTTGAATCAGGGGAGGGGGGTAACCTCATTCAGCTCGTCCAGAGAGAGAAAAATCTTAGCTTTAAGGATTCTCTGAGTTATCTGGGGGATCGATTAAAGGTAACGTCTGAAGGCACGCTCAAGCCTTTACTTAAGGCGCCGATTCAACAACCTCATTCCATTGAAGACGCCAAGGAAAGGGCATCTCGCCTGAACTCAGTTTCTGAACTTCAGATGAAGTCAAAGCAAATTCAGGGAACTCTTGCAGAAATGTATTTGCGCAAAGAACGAGGAATCCAAGATGAACTTTCCTCTGATCTGCTTTATCTACCTAAAGGAAGCACCTTCATCTACCAGGGAGAACGTAAAACCTTAGCTTATGATTGTCTAGCTGCCTTTGGACGTACGGAGACTGGATCTCTGAGTTCTGTTCAACTCACAAAGTTAGATGATCAGGGAAACCGCGCTCGCACCTCTGAGGGAGAAAAACTTACCAAGATTCAGTATGGGCTAGCTAAAGGATCTTTTGTGACTCTGCAAAAAGACAAAACCCACGATCGTGTGTTTATTGCCGAAGGAGTTGAAACAGCTCTTTCCCTTAAGGAAGCAGGTCTTAAGGGTACAATCATAGCAAGCCTGGGCATTTATAATATGGCAAATTATAAAGGTCCTGAAAAAGAAATCATCCTTTGTGGAGATAATGATGATCATAAAGAAAATTCCAAAACCCACAGTATCCTTGAAGCCACAAAAGAGAATTTTGAGGATCAAGGTAAGTCTGTGTTGATTATAAAGCCCTCCAATCCGGGCGATGACTTTAACGATGTGCTAAAAAAGGATAACGTACAAGGCGTGCGGGCCTATCTAAAGCCTTACCTCGATCCTGAAAAGCAAATACAAATGAATGTCCAGCAAAGGACAGAAGCTCCAATCAGTGGTCTTGTAAAATACTCCCTCACTGAGGTTTCAGGAAGCACGGCCTCTCATTCAGCGAGCCCGTTGCAGTCAATGGAGGTGATTACTGATTATATTGAATCAAAGATGAAAGATATCAAGGCTTATGAAGGCACATCCCTTGCCCATGAGGCCAAGGATGAGCTCCGAAATTATCTTGTAACTCTGCAAAAGAACGACACGCTTTTGCAGGCTCTCAAAGATCATAATAAAGACCTCGTCAAAGAAGTGCAAAAGATGTTTCAAGAGCAGCAACGCATCAAAGTTCGAAGTATAGAAATATGAGAAAATGAGGGTTCTTTGAAATCTATTCTCAGAAACCCTCAAAACCACACTTCAGGCTTAATCCATACTGCTGCCACATAAGAATTTTTCGAGCTTCTCCAGGAGATGTTTGGTCTTTGAGATAAAGATTTCCAACTGATCGAGAATGAGCAGCAATCGGTTGTCTCCTAGCTCATACCCGCGGACCGATGCACGAAATATAAAGGTCTCTAGGATTTGGACTGTGAGTTTGAGTTGCTGAAATTCAAGGGACAATTGCTTGAAAAAATCGGGTGATGCATGTAGATTGGCTCTAGCCATAATGTACTTCTTCTTGCGTAAGGGGTTGTTGTGGTTAGCTGCACATGGGTGTTGAAGCGCCCATGTGTGGCGTTAAAATAACTATAACATGTTTGGTGTTTGCTGGAAAACAGTTTTTTCAATGATAAAATTTCATGTTTCTATAAATTCTTTAAAACTCTGAATCGTCAAAATTATCAATTCTCAACTTCTGACGTGCTTTATCCTCCGTTTTTTGAAGGTTAGCAAGGGTAGCTCACTTGTTTACTTTTTGTTCTACAAATCGTCCTTTCTCCAGCGACTATCCTCAAATTGTGAGCCTTTATCTAAAATTTGAGTGTTAAGAACCCACTTGAAGTTGACTATTCATGAGCGTTGTAAGGCGATGGGTAAAAAGTTGAGAGTCTGAAACAGGTTCTCCTTCAAGGATAAGAGCTTGGTCATACAGAAGGGCAGACATTTCTTCCAGTATTTCCTTCTTATCTTTCTGCTCAACAAGTGAAGATAAATTCTGAATTAGGGAGTGATTGGGATTAATTTCAAAAATCTGTGATGCTGGGCTTTGATGTCCTTGAAACATTCCTGAAAGGTGAGGACTCATGTCTTGATTTGAGGTTACAAAGCAAACGGGACTTTCTTTAAGGCGCGTTGAGACTCTTACCTTCTTTACTTTGCCTTGATATTGTTTTTCTAAAAATTCAACAAGCGTATCTAAGTGGGTATCATCAGACTCTTCAGTATCAAAATTCAGGTCTGCTTCTGTAATTGATTTAAGAGGGTAGTCTTTATAAGATCTGATACGAGAAACCCAAAGTTGGTCTATAGGATCGGTTAATAAGAGGACATTGAGCTTACGATTTTGAAAGCCTTCTAACTGAGGGCTTTTGAGCATCTTTGCATTATCTTCTCCAACTAAGTAATAGATCTCTTTCTGATCCTCATTCATATGAGCCACATATTCTTCAAGAGAAATGGGTTTTTCTTTTAGGGTTGTCTTGACCCGGATCAGAGAAAGAAGCTCATCTTGCTTTGCAGGTTCTTCATAAAAGCCTTCCTTTATTATCGCTCCAAAGTTCTGCCAGAACTTCAGATATTCTTCAGGCTCCTCTTTAGCCTTTTTAGTTAAGGTTTCCAAAATCTTTTTTGCTAGCGTGCTCTTAATTTTTGAGATACGAGGGTCAAACTGCAGAGTTTCACGGCTTATATTCAGAGGGAGATCTTCTGTATCTACAATACCTTTGACAAACCTTAAGTAGGAAGGAAGAAGGTGTTCGCAATCGTCCGTGATAAAAACGCGCTTAATGTATAGTTTCAGTCTATTTTTTCGATCGACACTCATTAAATCATAAGATCTCGTGGAGGGAATAAAAAGAAGAGCTACATACTCGATAATCCCTTCAGCTTTTGTATGTAACGTGCACCAAGGATCATCAAAGGCATGGCTGATATGTTGATAAAAAGATTTATACTGCTCGGGAGTGATTTTGTTTTTAGGCCTCAACCAAAGCGCCCGATCTTCGTTTAACACCTCTTCTGTATATGTCTTTTTAAGAATGATTGGGAAATCAATGTTTTCAGAATACTTTTCAACTAATGTCTTTAATCGCAAAGGGACGAGGTAATCTTTTGCTTCCTCGTTAAGATGGAGAACAATTTTTGTTCCGGGAAGAGGTAGCTCAGTTTTTTCAACGGTAAAAGAATCAACTCCATTGGATGTCCACTTGTAAGCTTCTTTTTTCCCAGCCTTTCGACTTGTAACTTCAACCTCTGAGGCGACCATAAAGCACGTATAGAAGCCAATGCCATATTGGCCAATAAGGTTGCTATCTTTTTTAGCATCTCCAGTTAATTTTTTGAGGAATTGAGAGGTTCCTGATTTTGCAATTGTTCCAAGATTATCGATAAGTTCTTGGCGGGACATACCGATACCATTATCCTCAATCGTCAGAGTCTTATTTTGGTCGTCAGTGGAGAGGATAATTTTATATTCGATATTTTTTTCGGTAAGATCTGGGGTTGTCAATTGAAGATGCCGCAACTTATCACAAGCGTCAGAAGCATTAGAAATAAGCTCTCTTAAGAAGATTTCTTTATTTGAATAAAGATGATGCGTGACCAGTTGTAAAAGCTTACTGACTTCAGCTTGAAATACGTATTCTGACATAAGATTTCTCCTCTATTCTTTTAAATTGATAGACAAAAAAATAACTGAAGTGAATTTGAAGATCAACCTTTTTTCAATAATCTTCTAGGCAATTTCTTTTTGCTTGTTTTAACAAAAACCATAAAATGCTCTCCTTAAAAAAAATAAGGCCTACAACTTAAAGGGGGTAGGCCTTATCTTACTCACTTTTTTCTCAGCCTCATTTTTTCCTTGTTTGTTTTTCCATATGTTGTTTTTCAACGATTAGAGGCGTATTAAGGCCACGCGCATAGGTCCTGATAAAGTTCTCTGGCAGAGCGTAGGTATTTTGTTTGGCATAATAATACCCACCTCCAAGTCCGATAAGACAAGAGAAAATAAGACCTATAAAGCAAAAGAGCGTTAACTTTTTGTATTTGTCTCCCATGGTCTCCTTAAGCACTCCTTGAGCATTTTGGACGGATCTATCCAGCTCTAATAGTCTGTGGGTGATGGAATCCTTAATGAGCTGAGAAAATTGCTGTGCCGATTCTCTCGCCATTTCCCTCGCGGCTTCTTTGATCACGACTTTCATATGCTCTTGAGTTTTCTCCGAGAGCTTTTCAAAGACATCAAAATGAGCGACAAGGCGCTTATTCGTTTGATCTAAGGTGGTTGCATAGGTACTTATTTTTTTTATTTCCTCATGAACCTGCTCTCGAATCTGCATAAAGCGCTGAATATCGTTTTCAAATTCATGTTGTATTAGGTCATTTGTGGTCATAGGTAGTTTCCTTTGTTGTTAGGGTGTTGAGTTTTGTTAAGAAGATCTCCTAAATAACCTTGGAGGAGAGAGCCTCCAAGGCTACTTTTAGAGACGTCGCGTCACCTGGGGTAAAGAGGCACAATATCCCAGGTTTTTGACCTGTGAAGATTGACGCATTGTTGCAGGTCAAAACTTGTTGAGTCCTTTGCAGGGTATTTTTAAGTTCGAGGTTCATGAAATTCTTTTTGTGAAGTGTTGCATCTAATCCTCTCGTTTTCATATTCCTCGATAACTGCAAGATCATAGAGAATGCTCTTTCCCACTTTGATGTAATTCGGGCCGTTTCCATTCCACCTCCACTGACTCAAGGTGCAGAGGGTAACCTTCCATCTTTCAGCTAACTCAGATGGAGAGAGGAGGATTTTGTTTTTGTGGTCTTTCAAGGTGTGATTTCTCCTTTGTGTCGAAAGTTGTATGGATTTACTTTTTGTACAATTTATCACACATTTTACGAATGTCAAATTATTTTCAGATACGACATTCATTTTTATCTATCAATTTATAAATATGTTTGGTATAAATATGAGTATCGTTAGATAAGGAGAGAAAGACACAACAAGATTTGTTTAATTTTGTGTCTTGATTTGTACGAACAAAATAGACCTATTGAAGAGGAAATTTTTATGACGACCATCGCCCAACAAATTGATGTTCGAATGAAGGCTAAAGATTTATCCATTATGAGCCTTGAAGCAAAAGCAGGCGTTAAGCCTCATGCAGTGCGGAATATCCTCACAGGGAAATCTAAAAACCCGAGCGCTGTTAATTTACAAGCCATTGCTGATGTGCTGAGGTGTAGTGTTAAAGATCTTCTAGCGGTACCGACCGTCTTACAGGAAGAAGCGACTCAGCCTTCCTTAGAAGAGCTTCTTGAAGCCAAACATGTTAATTCTTCCTTGATGGAAGAGTGTGTGACAACCATTGAAGATACTTTGAAAAAGACACATAAGACTCTGACAAATCTTCAGTTTCTTACCTGTGTAAGGGAAGTTTACCTTCATTCCCTTCAAAAGACCCCACAAAAAGTAAACAAAGAATTTGCCGAGTGGTTTATTGATTTGCTTTGAGCACCACTTACCTTGGTAAAGAAATAACATTCCCTTTCGCGATTTCATCAGGCTCTAGGGCAAAAGAGACTTTGGTTACGAACTCGCCTTCTTTTGTTTCATAAGATTCGTAGCCTACTCCATTTTGAATGCACAGCTGTCTTAATTGATTCGCTTCGACAAAAAACTCTAAGGGAATCTTCAAATATTGTTTTCCTGCATTCGTGAGAGAATACCGATTGTCTCGGAGTTCAATATGAGCAAATCTATTCTTGCTCATGATAGAAATTAAAAGGGCTCCATTTTTTGGTGTGCTGCAGAGTGGAACGCCGATAGCATTGAGGAGAACGATCTTCGCAAAAAGAGGATCTCCTACGATCGTTAAGTCTTGAAGTCCCGTAACGTTCCACTTTAGGTTAAGTTTCTGGATTTGATTTGCAAAATGCATCTTAATCTCATCAAGAATATCTCCTAAAATAAAGGGTTTTCTTTGAAGATTTGGCCATAGCCCACTTGAAAGCGCTTGTGCCAATTTTTCTACCTCACTCATCAAGACTCTATTCGATCCACCATAAGATGGCTCAATATGGGTCACAACTTTATGAATGACGCCTGCTAATTCCTTAGATCGCTGGATTATATGACGCAGAAAAGAGTTATTAAGCTCCAGGGAAGACCGATGAGTGTTTAAGTTTTCAAGCTCGGTATTCAATTGATTAATTTGAGAGCCATAGACAAAACCCACCCGCTTCTTTGCAAGACGGCCAGAAAAGAACACCAAAGGCCCACCGAGCAAAACAGCAAAAACCAAGAGCCAAAAATAGGAAGCATGGGACTTCAAATAGGCAAGATAGGAGAGGGGGCTTTTATAGGTGAACTCCAAGGGCTTGTTTTGAATTAGTTTTGTTCCATCCGCCTCAAAAAGTTGAGGAAACTCAAGGGTCTTGAAGTCATCAGCCCCGATAATCTTTTGAATATTCAAAGAAGGCACTTTGACTTCCACAACCCCTTTGAGGCGATTGTTCTTGTCTAAAACAGGCAGTGTTCCCACCAGTGTATTGTTTTGATAGGTTAAGGTCTCCAAAGCTTTTGCGGGCTTATGTAAAGCCTGAGGCGCTTTGTTCAAGGACCCAATTAGAGTAGGTGTAATCACAGCTTGAGGATGTGAGAGCTTATAATAAGAAATATTCTGAATCCTTGGGATTGCATAATTCTCGGAGAGCAATTGTCCTGCTTTCAAGGTAGTTTGAATGCTAAGAGAATCCTCAGGAGTGGCAAGAATCTTCATTCCTACCGCCTCAGTTAAAGTTCTTAGCTCCATAAGAGTCGAGGTGATTTTTTCGTTAACTGTTTGTACCTCTTGTTTCTGTGTATTTCTGTACTCTTCAATGTAGTGATTATAGGTCCAATCTAGGTAGAGAAAGTAGACGGCAAGGGGCAATCCAATATAACAAAAAACGCGAATGAGGTCGTCCCGTAACCCATCTCCCAAATGCAAAGTAGAGGTCATATTTTAGAAAGTTCCTATCTTGATTTATTAGGACGTACTTTAAAATAAAAAGGAGAACTTGAAAAGCGCGAGTTGCTGATCTCAAGAAAGAGATAACTTGGGTTTTCTTACAAAGAAGCTAATGTTTATTTTCCTCCCATAATCTTTCCTCCAATTTTTTCGCTCGCTTCAATTAGAAGTTGCCCCATAAGGTGAGCATAGCGAGCGGTGGTTTGGATTTGCTTATGGCCTAACAAAGCGCCAATGATAGGAAGAGAGAGGCCATTGCTGGCAGCAATGGAGGCGAAGGTATGGCGTAAGTCATGGAGGCGAACGTCATCTAATCCTATTTTTTCACGAATGCGCTTCCAAGGCTTTTGTAGATTAATAAGGTGGCCTCCCTCTTTGTCACCGCATATAACATAAGGGTTGCCTTTTATTCGAGGAATAAGACTAAAAATATTAATAGCAGGTGTGGAGAGGTAAACGACTTTTTTTCCCGTCTTGCTATCGCGAAGGCGTAAGCATTGGTTTTCTAAGTCCACCTCTTCCCATTTAAGAGTAAGAATTTCACCTCGTCTGCAGCCTGTCATTAATAATAAACGAATAGCATAAATTGCCCAAATGTTTTCTTTTCTTTGTAATTCCATTTCCAAAGCCTCTATCAAACGGCTCGTTTCTTCTTGACTTAAAAAGCGTTCTCGTTTTTGCTCTGTGTATTTTTTGATATGGCGGCATGGGTTAGAATGATTTGGGCGGTAATTCCATAATTCTGCCAAGTTTAAAGCTTTAGATAGAAGAGCAAGGGCACGATTGGCAGCAACAGGAAAATGTTGTAAAGATTGATGAAATCTAGCAATATCGCTTTTAGATAGGGACGAAACTTTTAAAGCGCCTAGAATAGGAAGAATATTATTTTTCCACAATCTCTCATCTTCTTTGTAAGTTGAAGCTTTTTTACGGGATGCATATTCTTTCATGTATTGTTCTGAAAGTTCTTTAATCGTTGGGTTTGAGCGCTGCTCTTGTCTTTGCCCTGAAGGATCATTCCCTTGGCTGACTTCTAAAAGCCACCGCTGAGCTATATTCCTCGCTTGTTCACAAGTCATAATGCCATGATCGCCAATTTTAGGTTTTCGTTGCCTTCGGTCCTGAGTGCGATAATATAAGAAGTAGCTCTTTTTTCCTGCAGGCGTAATTTTACAGAAAAACCCACTCATCTCAGAATCCCATAGGATAAGATCCTTATCTTGTGGTAGAGTGGACTCAACTATTTTTTTTGTTAGCTTTGGCATATCACCTCTTTTCTAGGTAGCATATAGGTAGCAATCTAAAAAGATTTTGGCAATGCGAAAAAGAACGTAAGAAGTTCAAAAGTGTCAGAAAACAAGGAGAAATAAACTTTTAAAGAGCAATAAAAAATGAAGAAAATAGATGAATTCAAGTTTGTGGCACTGGAGGCCGTGGGTTCAATTCCCATCACTCGCCCCATTTATAAAAGTATTGGCCTTAAAAGCTCATGCTAATCTCCTTTGAGGAATGAGTTATGGACAAAACATTCCATTCCTAGCATAAATGAGTCTTTAAAGATTTCGACTAGACTGGAGATAAAAGCTAAGTGACTGCAGGTATTAACAAATTGTTTTCCAGAAACGTCCCCAAAACACTGCTGCTTGATGCGAGAGCTTGGTTTGTCTGGAGTTTTGCTGGGATGTTTTACATGTACCAGTTAATTCTTCGCGTATCGCCTGGTGTCATGATTGATGACCTTATGCTTGGGTTTTCTGTTGAAGCCTGTGCTTTAGGCCTATTAACAGCTTGCTACTTGTTCACATACACAGTCCTTCAAATTCCTATAGGATTAGGCATGGATAAATTTGGTCCTGCGCGACTGATCAGGTGGTCCATTTTAGTTTGTATTATTGGGGCCATCATTTTTTCAATCTCCGATTCATTTTATCTAGCCTGTTTGGGAAGGCTTCTCATTGGTGCTGGTTCTGTATCAGCCTATTTGGGGTCATTAAAATTAGCAACGAACTGGTTTCATCCGGAAAGGTTGGCTCTTGTTATTGGTTTTACAATGCTCGCAGGAACTGTAGGTGCTGCCCTTGGTCAAGCGCCCCTTGCAGGTTTAGTTGAGATATTGGGGTGGAGGAATGCCCTTTTATGGGTAGTTGTGCCTATTGGGCTCGTCATTGCAATGGGGACTTGGTATTTTGTTCAGGATGATCCACCGGAAGGCCCACTCGATCCGACGGCAGATCTTGATACTTCTGTCGCAACATTAGCTCGCCGGTTTCGAGATATCGCGGTAGATTACCGTATTTGGGCACTAGGACTATACGGCGCGCTCATGTATTCCCCCATACTTGTGTTCGTTGACCTTTGGGGTGTTGGCTATTTAACAAAAGCCTACGATATTGATAGTGCGACCGCTGGATCAATTGCAACAATGTATTATATCGGAATAGGGGTTGGTTCACCCGTTGTTGCCTATTTTTCAGATGTCATACGCGGCCGAAAGCTCCCCATGATTTTGGGGGCATTGTTTGCGATGTTATGTAGCATTGCGACTATTTTTGTATCTGGATTGCCGCTTTGGAGCATGTATATCCTTCTTTTCTTGGGCGGTTTTTTCTTTTCATCTCAGCCGCTTATTTTTGCATCGGTTTGCCAGATTACACCCCATGCAAGCAATGGCTCGGCAATTAGTTTTACAAATATGATTGTGATGTTGCTTGGTTTAATTTTGCAGCCTTTTGTAGGGTGGCTTCTCGATTGGATATGGGACGGTGTCATGAATAACGGCATCCCATTATATACAATGAACGATTATCGCTTCGCTTTAACGAGCATTCCGATCTGTCTTGTGTTATCATTATTAATAACACCACTTATACCAGAGACTTTTCCTAAAGAAGAGCACTAAGTGGGCAATTAAGACCAAGCCAAGGGAGGAATGAATGTCCGTTTATGAAGCACAAGATTTCGATAATCATGAACAGGTGACATTCTTTCACGATAAAAAAACAGGTCTTAAAGCGATTATCGCCATCCATAATACAAATCTTGGGCCAGCTCTCGGTGGGTGTCGTATGTGGCCTTATAAAAATGAGCAAGAAGCGGTTGCAGATGCCTTACGCCTTTCCAGAGGTATGACATATAAAGCCGCCATGGCGAACCTTCCTTTAGGAGGAGGGAAGGCCGTCATCATTGGCGATCCCCATCATGAAAAATCTCCTGAGCTATTTCGAGCTTTTGGCGTGTGTGTCGAACGGATCAATGGGCGCTATATTACGGGTGAAGATGTTCAAACATCCGTCGAGGATATGGTCTACGTGCGAGAAACAACGCTTCATGTCGTTGGTCTGCCTGGAGGAAGCGGTGATCCATCACCCTATACGGCTGTTGGGGTGGCGGAGTGCCTTAAATCCTCTGTGGGGTATAGATTAAAAAAGCAGGATCTCAATGGGATACACGTAGCTGTTCAGGGATTAGGTCATGTTGGCTATCACTTATGTAAACTGCTCCATGAGCAAGGTGCTAAGTTAACTGTGACAGATATCGATCCACTGCTTGTTGGGCGCGTCATGCAAGAATTCAATGCAGAAGCGGTTTTGCCAGATGCGATCTATGGTGTTGAGGCGGATGTTTTTGCGCCCTGTGCACTTGGAGCTGTGTTAAATGATCATTCCATACCGCAGCTTAAAGCTTCAATCATCGTGGGTTCTTCCAATAATCAGCTAGCAACGGATGATCATGGTGATATACTGAAAAAAATGAACATTCTTTATGCTCCAGACTATATCGTTAACGCGGGAGGGCTTATTGATGTTTTTTACGATGGCCCCAATTTTGATGTAGAAACGGTCAATGCGCATGTCCGCCGAATCCCTCAAACATTGCTTGAAGTCTTTCAAAAAGCTGAAAAAGAAGGCGTGTCAACAGGACGTGCTGCTGATATGATTGCTGAGAAAAGGTTTAAGAGGTAGGGATCGCTGTAAAATCCTTATCTGAGCCGTCTGAAATACTCTTAGTTTCATCTATAGTTTGGATTGCCGCGTTTCCTATCGGTCGCTCGCAATGACGCAGTTTTACTGGGAAATCGTCATCGCGAACCCGCCGTCGCCAAAGGCTATGGCGGGTGTGGCGATCCAGGAAAATAAACTTTTTCACAGGTTTCTATCTGATTAATGATGAGCTTTCTCTTGCATTTTGTTCGTAAACTCTCATAACTCACCCTCATCTGAATTGTGCTTATACAAGAATCTGTTGTTCTTTAGCAAAATTTTGCAGAGCAGGCCTGAGTGAGGGGGAGTAGCTTTTCAGTTCATTTAAGATAAATTCGCGTGTTTTATTGAGTGGTAGGGATAATATCATTCTCTTGATAGGTACAGCTGCCGAGCCTGTGATGGATAAGGTCCGATAGCCAAGGGCAAGTAATGCCATTGCTTCGAGGGGTTTTGACGAAATTTCGCCGCATAAGCTGGTGGGAACATTTGCTTTATTACATACATCACAGATCTTTTTAAGATAGTTTAAAAAGGGTGTGGAGAGCACATCATATCGATTGGAAATGTTGGGGTTTGTGCGATCGCATGCGTAAAAGAATTGGAAGAGATCATTCGTTCCCACAGAGATGAAATTAACTTCCTCAAGAAGCGGCTCAAGCTGGTCGACAATTGAGGGGACCTCAAGCATGACGCCATAGGAAATGGGGGCAGGGACTTGTATTTTTCCGCGCATAGCTCGGCTGAGCTCATGGTTTACATGCGCGCGAGCTTCGCGATACTCGTTTATGTCTGAGACCATTGGGAATAGTAAATTTAAAGATTTGCCTTGGCTGGCATGGATCAATGCTCTGACCTGTTGGCGCAGGATGGCCGGTTTATCGAGGGCCACCCGAATCGCTCGCCAGCCGAGAACGGGGTTTTCATCCTGCATGCGCCACATGTAAGGTAGAACTTTGTCCCCGCCAATATCAAGGGTTCTAAAGGTAATCGGCTTGCCCTTTGCTTGGTCAATAATATCCCTATAAAGCTCAGTTTGGGCGCGAACATTTGGAAAGGAAGACCGCATCATGAAAGGAATTTCAGTTCTATATAGACCGACTCCTTCGAGTTGTAGGTCATCAAGATGATGAAGGTCAAAAGGCAAGCCAGCATTTAATGTTAACTTGATGGGTGTTTTATCCAAAGTTATGCATTCTTTTTCAGATAGCTCTTTATTAAGTGCAAGTCTATCCTGGTTCAATGAAATTGCATTTTGGGCTTCATCATAGTGTTCTTGAGTTGGATTTAAGATAATTGTTCCATGATCGCCATTAATGATTAATTTGTCTCCGTTTTCAACTTGGGTCAAAAGGAGAGAGATGCGCCCTACAACGGGTATATCAAGAGATCGGGCAAGGATGGCCACGTGAGCTGTATGGACGCCTTCTTCAAGGACAAGGCCTTTGATGTACCTTCTGTCATAGTCCAGCAACTCTGCAGGCCCAAGGTTTTGGGCAATCAGGATTGTTGAGTCAGGAAGTTTGTCTGTTCCAATTTCTTGTCCGGATAGGTGCTTTAAAAGGCGACTAGCGAGATCCTCGAGGTCAGACAGCCTATCCTTTAAGTTTTGATCACCGATTTCTGCAAATCGTTCACGGGTGTGGCGCCTTACTTTTTGAACAGCGGCTTCAGCTGTAAACCCTTTTTGAATGTATTCATTCATTTTGCGAATCCAGCCACGATCACTTGCGATCATGCGGTATGATTCTAGGACTTCTTGAGTTTCTTTGTCGGTTTGATGCGTTGATTCAAGTAACTTATCAATCGAGATCATCATGTTACGAATGGCAAGTTTTAATCGAACAGTTTCACTTTTAATGTCACTGGTAAAGTCAGTTTCTCTCCAGGAGCAGGGTTGGTGCACGTAAGCCGTCCCTATAGCAACTCCATTATTAAAAGAAACACCTTGAAGCGTATGGCAGGAACGCATTTTGCCTTCGGCACTGTCCAAGGCTGGGAATCGATTGAGCTCTTCAAGTTGTGCGAGATAACTTCCTATTTCGAGTAAGCCTTTTTCTCGCCATTGGTCAAAAGGCTTAGATGTCGGATTTTGTAAAGTTAATACGCCTATGGTTCCCCGTGAATTGGTTAGAGGAACACCCAAAAGAGCCAAGTTGACATGGTCGGCTATGCCAGGGCGGAATAGGAAATTTGGATGGCGTGCAATGTTATCGCAGATCAGGCTTTTTTTGGAGGCCGCAATAAAACCGACGATGCCTTCGCCGACGCGGAAGCGCACTTTTTTTTCGTGAGGTGAGTATGAGTCGTATAACGCGTAGACTTCAAGGTGTTTGTCAGGTGTTAACAGGTAAAGAATAGCCGTTGTTGCATCCATCTCGTTCGCAATCGTGCGCATACAAGCCGTCAGGCGAGAAGGTAATGTCTGTCGCCTCACAAGTATTTCACTTACTTGCTGCAGTAAGTTCTCGAGAGGAGATTTGCGCTTTTGGTCTATGCTATTCAATGAGCCTTCCTAGCAATTTCCTGTTTAGCAACTCTATCGCGAATGGATTCTCGTGCTTGTAATACTAAATCATCAATTATTTCTTGGGTTGTCTGTTCCGAAGTGACAAAGCCGACACTTTGCCCAGCCATGATAGATCCTTTTTCAATATCACCTTCAATGACGGCGCGCCTTAAGGCTCCCGCCCAGAAATGTTCAATTTCGAGTTGGGCTTCTTTAAGTTCAATTTCTTGTCGATCAACTTTTTCAAGAAGAGTTCTTTGACACTTGATAAATTCTTTCGTGGCTTCATTTGAAAGGGCTCGTACGGGGATCACCGGAAGGCGTGGATCAATTTGGGTTGAGACGGTTGCATCCCGTGCCTGAGCGCGAATAAAAGCCTTTTTAAAGTCGGGATGGGCGATGCATTCCTTGGCGCAAACAAACCGTGTTCCAAGCTGACATCCAGCTGCGCCTTGCTCAAGGTAAGATGTTATGGCTTCTCCACGTCCAATACCGCCTGCGACGAAGACAGGGATTTCTTTAACGCGAGGAAGTATTTCCTGGACGAGAACGCTTGTAGACACAGGGCCAATGTGGCCGCCAGCTTCCATGCCTTCAATAATCAGTGCATCTACACCTATTTTAAGTAACTTTTTGGCAATGACGTAGGCAGGCGCAAAACAGAGAACTTTTAATCCTTTATCTTTTAATTTTGTGATGGCTTGAGAGGGAGGGAGCCCGCCTGCAAGAACAACGTGTGTGATGTCTTCTTCAACACAAACATCAATCAATTCCATAAGTTGGGGGTGGAGTGTAATCAGATTGACTCCGAAAGGGCGTTTTGTGAGGGCTTGTGTTTGCTGAATTTCCTCTCTCAAAATTTCAGGTGACATCGCGCCAGAGGCAATTACACCAAAAGCCCCTGCATTGGATATGGCTGAAACAAGGTTACGTTCAGATACCCACGTCATGGCGCCGCCCATGAGTGCGTATTTTACTCCAAGAAAATCTTTACCACTTGACCATAGTTGTTCTAATTGTTGTTCTGCAGATTCCATTCGCGTTCCTCTGTATCTAATTGATATACTGTATGCAAGCTTTCAATTGCTGTTCCTGCGTCATTAGAGTGTATTAGCACACTTAGTTTGATATCTGAAGCCGCAACTGAGTAAATATTAACGCCCTTCTGTTTTAATGTCTTAAAAAACAGTTGAGATGGGTTAAAGTCATTTATCAAACCTGTTCCAATCACAGATATCTTAGCTACCTCATGATCGATTAAAATTTCGTTAACAGGAAACATTTTTTGCAAAAGTGGATGAGCGCGGTGGCTCTCCTCGGATGAAACAGTGAAAGAATAATCAATAAAATCTGTTCCTTGGGTAAGGTGATGATTAAAAAACCCGATTTCAATTTTCTCTCTAGCCATTAGGTCCTTAAGTTGTCTTGTCAGGATTGCATTGGCCGGAACATTTTTCACAGTAATCCGGTGCTCAGCAAAAGAATGGGCAAGCCCTCGTATATTTTGCTTACGCATGCTTAAGTCGCCTTCAGCTGTCACGAGAGTTCCCGTTGACGCATTTTTGCTGGACAGTACTCGAAGAGGAACTTTGTGTTTCATAGCGTATTCAACGGAATCTTTGTGTAAAACTTTCGCCCCTTGTGCGGCGAGTTCAAGCATTTCGTGGTAGCCAATATGGTCGAGCTTATCCGCACTAGAAACATACCTAGGGTCTGCGGTGTACACGCCATCCACATCCGTGTAGATATCGCATCGATCAGCCTTTAGGGCTGCAGCAACAGCAACAGCTGTTGTATCTGATCCACCACGACCCAACGTTGTTATGCGGCCATCTTTCGTGATACCTTGGAAGCCCGCGATGATAGGGACGACACCGTTGTTAAGCTGTTCTATTAATTTTGTGCAGTCAATATGTTCGATCTTGGCTTGCGTATGGGCTGCAGATGTCAAAATAGGAATTTGCCAACCCATATAGGATCGTGAGGGAACGCCTATGTTCTGCAGGGCTAAAGATAATAATCCTGCTGTAATTTGTTCTCCCGATGAAATGACCGTATCATATTCGGCTCTATCAAATGTGGTGGAAAGATCATTAACGTAACTTGCAAGAGTGTTTGTGACCCCAGCCATGGCAGAGACAACAACGATGACAACCGATCCAGTGTCACGCTCACTTTTAACATGTAGGGCTGTTTTTTTGATTAAATCAAGGCCTGCTAGGGAGGTTCCCCCAAATTTTTGAACAATATATCCCATCATCCCTGCACTCTAAAAACAATAAATCTATTACATGTATTTAATGAAACGGCAAGCCATTTGAATGACCTTGGAATTTATTTTAAATTGTGCTTTCTATAAGGTTAAACAATAAGTCAATTCCCAGACGCAGAGATCAAATGGAACTCAATACTCAAAACCAAGAAGAACTCAACCACTTTCAAAAGCTCAGCTCAACCTGGTGGGATGAGAATGGTCCCTTTCGTATTCTTCATGAGATCACGCCCCTCAGAATGGCCTTTATTAAAGACAATCTTGAAATCAGCTTTGGGCGAACTAACAAAGGAGCGAAGCCGCTTAAAGGTTTGCGTATTCTTGATGTCGGCTGTGGCGGAGGAATCTTGTGTGAGCCGCTGGCGCGGCTTGGGGCGACAGTTGTTGGTATTGATCCCGTGGAAGAAAACATAGAAGTAGCTCAATCCCATGCTGAACAAATGGGGCTCTCAATAGATTATCAAGCCTGCGCAATTGAGAATTTACCAAAAGAAATTCCTTCGTTTGATATCGTTATTGCGTCTGAAATTATAGAGCATGTTGACCAGCCATACGCCTTTGTAAAGTGCTGTGCTAATAGGCTAAAAAAGAAAGGGGGTTTGGTTGTCACAACATTTAATAAAACATTGAAGTCCTATTTACTTGGAATTATTGCTGCTGAGTATGTTTTAGGGTGGGCACCGCAAGGGACACATTCGTGGAATAAATTTATAAAGCCAGAAGATTTATCTTGTGAGCTCAGTCAGCTGGGCCTTAAGGACCAAGACATTTCAGGCTTGTGCTTTAACCCGCTTTCACAAGAATGGCAGCTTTCCTCATCCCATGATGTAAACTATTTCCTCTGGGCATTTCGCCATAAATAATAAAATAAAAATACAATAAACTTGCCACAAACATAAATATATGTTTTAATAAAAATATAAGGAAGGGGTTAGTTATGCGTATCTTTTATTTCATACTGCTCGGTCTCCTCGTTGTAACATCTGTGCAGACAATTGGGATGATGCTTCCATCAGAAGAAGATCCTAGATCTGGAACAATGATCAAAAGGGAAATTTGTATCCCTGGCGAGGAATTAAAAATGCCATTCTTTCCATAGCACGCAAGTATGCTGGCTTTAATGGCTAGATACGGAATGATGGTCAACAACAACTTGGTAATGAAGATCCGTATTTTTATCGCACATTGCCAAGATGCCTTTCCGCTCTAATAGGTTCACACAATCTTGGCTTAACCCCTTAAAACGAAGTGTTTTACCTTCTTGTTTGTATTTGATCGAAAGAGATTTCATGGCTTCGAGTGCCGAGTGATCCCAAATGCGACTTTTTTCAAAATTGACAGTAACTTTTTGTGGATCATCTTTGGGTGTAAACAATTTTTTAAAACTTGCAATTGAACCAAAGAAGAGGGGCCCATGAAGCTCATAGACTTTCAAATTCTTTGACTTGTCATGGTTAATCGTTACGGAAATATGCTTTGCGCTTTCCCATGCATAAGAAAGTGCTGAAAAAATAACTCCCGCAAGGACAGCAATTGCAAGGTCATACGCGACAGTGACGCCTGAGACTAAGAGAATCACAAGCATATCAATACGGGGAATCTTGTGCATAATCCTAAGGCTTGACCAAGCAAATGTTCCTATGACGACCATAAACATCACGCCCGTTAAGGCTGCGATGGGAATTAATTCAATAATTGGGGCGCCAAACAAGATGAATATGATGAGAAAGCATGCAGCAGCAATGCCAGATAAGCTTTGTCTTGCCCCAGAGCTGATATTGATCATCGTTTGTCCTATCATTGCGCAGCCACCCATACCGCCAAAAAAGCTGGTTACAATATTTGCAGCACCTTGAGCCATACACTCTCGGCTGTTTTGTCCAGATGTTTCGGTGATTTCATCGACTAAAGTAAGTGTCAATAGACTCTCAATCAATCCAATGCCTGCAAGGGTAATGGCATAAGGGAATATGATTTTGAGGCTTTCAAAATTCAAAGGTATGTTGGGAAGGGAAAATTCGGGGAGGCCGCCCGATATACTGGCCATATCGCCAACACTTTTTGTATCGATGCCAAGAGAATACGTAATAAGAAATACAACTCCAATCCCAGCCAGTGGGGCAGGGATGGCTTTTGTGAACTTGGGCAGGAAATAGATGACAGCCATAGCGACGGCTATCAACCCTAGCATCGTACAGAGTTCTTTCCCTTGCATCCAGGCAAGGTGCCCTGTTGCAGGATTTAGAGTTTGGAAATGACTCAGTTGGGCAAGAAAAATTACAAAAGCGAGCCCATTCACAAAGCCAAGCATAACAGGATAGGGGATAATCCGAATAAACTTCCCAAGTCGAAAAAGGCCAGCAAGTACTTGAATAATGCCCATTAGAACAACCGTTGCAAAAAGATACTCAACACCGTGCTGGGTGACAATCGATACCATAACAACGGCTAATGCCCCAGTTGCGCCAGAAATCATACCAGGTCTTCCGCCAAATACAGAGGTGATGAAACACACAATAAAGGCAGCATAGAGGCCCACTAAAGGATCAACTTGGGCGACAAACGCAAAAGCCACTGCCTCAGGGACGAGGGCGAGAGCCACTGTTAAACCTGAAAGAACTTCAGTTTTAGATTGATTAAAATTCATGGGGAGTCTTCTCGTGTATTATTAACTATCGAAATATATGAATTCTTCATAATGAAGTTTACGTTTATATAATAAATTTTCCTAGAAAGTCTAGCTTTTTATCAGTGTGGATATCCTATGATATAGATTAATCATCCTATAAATATTTTAATTAATTTGAGGACAGTGCTTGATAATCCAAAATAAAAGCATTAAGTAAATTGCATAGTATTATAATTATTGGGATAATTTATGAAAAAGATTCGGTTTATATCTGTTTTGTTAGCGTCTTCTATGTTGTCAAATTCACTTTTCGCTGTTATCTAGCTTGATGAGGTTCGCGATTTATCTTGCCCTTTTGTTGCAAAGGGCATTCCAAATTTAAGCCCTATTCATGGTGTTGATACGAGTTTAATTAGAGGGTTTCGTTTTCATGGACATTATGGAAGTCAGGATGTAGGTTTTCCAGCCGTCGTGCATAACCAGCTGAAACCCGATGATCTTCCCCAAGACATTGTAGCAGCCTTTTTACAACGTTTATTCCCATCGCCTGTTCATGATTCTTTGGCCGCCAATAACCTCCAACATGATGATATTCGAAAATTGCTCACGCCCCAATCCATTGCGAATTTAATGGTTTTGCTCAAAGACAAAGCTTCTTTTTCATCTCAAGCCGAAGAAATCAGAAAGCTTGGATTTCTTAAAGCCGTATCAACAGGATTTCAGCAGAAATTACGTGCGCTTCAAAAACAACGTCAAAACCCAGATGAATTGAAGCTTATGCAAAACTTTAAATCCCATAAGGTTTTTAGATTTGTTGAACTTTTGGATGCTGCTGTTACGACGTCTTTGGATACTGAGCACCCGAACAATCAGTTCTATGGTCCAGATATCGTTGAGCGAGCTTTATTAACCTATATGTGTTTGCAAGTTCCAGGGAAGTTGGGGCTCAAAACATACTATGACACTCTGGCAAAGCTTGAAGTTATTGATGGAGTTGATGAGGACAGCCTAAAATCTCGCATGTCTTTAGAAGATTATGAATCTTTGAAAAGGGGTGAGGAAGAAGGGACCATTCCTTTTGATGAATTTTTGTCAAATCCTGAGTTGGTTCTCCAGTTATGCTATGGCTATGATTTGTTTGAAGATACGCTCCCTCCACAAGCTGACTATATTACAGCGACCTATATTGACCCTGAAGGTGAGAAACGAAAATTTTCAAACTGTGGTGAGGAAACGTTATTAAGCTTTCTAGCAGCAATAATGTTTAACCCAAATTTGCATGCATTTGACGCCGAAAGAATGGCTGCTCTAACTACAAAGGGTTGCACTTTATATGCCGAGTTTGCAAGCTTTCTAGATAGGACATTGACGTCTCCAGCTGCTGTGAAGGGTACAGTGACCCAAAACAAATTTGTTCAGTTGATGTCAAACATGAACACATCAGAGATAAAGGATGAAATTCGGTACCGTAAAATTGCTGGGAAAGTTCAAAAGAAACAGCATGGAGTTAAGCCAAACGGTATATATGAAATGGATGCAGGCCTTGATAACTTTTTAAGGGTTGTTGGCGTGCTTGTTGGTGATCCTGAATGGAAGGTTATGCAAGGTACCAAAGAAGCAATATGCGAAGCAGTTGCAGATAATCTTAAACGACTATGTAGTTTGTTTTCATCAAAAGGGTTCTCTTTGGATTGGAAAATTAAGGGTACAGACGAAAAGACCATCCAAGATGAAACAACTATTGATTTGACCTTTTCTTATAATGATACGGAGTGGTTCCATTTAAGCTTTGGTCCGGACCACTTTGATTTTGACCGTGCGAGCCAGAAAGGGGCTGAAGATGAAAATCAGCTGGTAAAAAGAGTTTTTGATGCTGAAATGCCTTGGCGGCCTCATTTTGCCTTGCTGATTCCAAATCTCAAATATATCCTTGAGCATCCTTTTAGTTCTCAGGAGATGTTTGAAAGTTACTTTAAAGGGTACTTATTTGCTTCTGATCTAAATACAATAAAAAGTCGCACGAAAGCTCTATCAGGCATATTAAGATACAAGAAAATGATAGGGTCTCCTGTATATGATTTTCTTTTTGAAAGATGGGTTGAACCCAATAGTGAATATTTTGATGAGTGGAATGACGGGCATACAAACCTTAAAGTGCTTAACATCCTTGCAGGACATATGTCTATTGAAGAAATCCGAGCTTTGGGGATTGAGCCGCTAAATGAATATTTGAGTTCTGAGAACTGGAGAAGTACGTACGCGAAGATTTGTGATAGTGAACGTAGGCACATCGCAAGGTTTATTTTAGAACAAGAGGGAGCTATTGAGGCTCTTGCACAAGGTAATATTGACGTATATTGGAGTTCATCATCCGATGATTCCGATTCCGATTTATCTGATAGTGAAAGTTGGGATGAAGATGAAGGTGAGCAATACGTTGCTGGCGATAGAGGGCGAGAACAACAGCCAGAGTCAGAGCCAGACGAAACTATGCCCCTCTTGCATAGTTTGGTGTTATTCGATCTTCCCCAGTTTATGGAGAGAGCTCTTGAGCTGGAGGGAAGCTTAGAAGCACTTGATTCAAGTGGATCTACGGCCCTCCAGAAAGCTGTCGCTAACCGCTCGACAGCAAGTGTATCAAAGCTCTTAGAATTGGGAGCAAATGATAGAGTTACTGCTTCAGGAGGAGAATCCTTAGTAGACTGTGCATTAAACAATTTAGACGCAGATACCGCAAGGATTTTCTTAGAAAGAGGTCATAAACCAACATCCCAATTAGCATTCTCGGCTCACAATTCCCAAGATCCTAGGGAGACCATTCGACTGCTCGAAGAATTCAAAATTCCCTTCTCAGTATATTGTAAATTATTAACCAATGTTGCAGTAACTGAAGATGACTTTAGGGCATTTGTTGATCGATATTTAGATGACTATCAAGCGAAATTTGTTGAAATGGTCCCGAGTTTAGTTGAGACAGGACAAGTTTCAAAACTGCGTATTTTGAGTGAAAAGGGTGTGCCTTTTGAAAAATTCATGCCATTGACTTTTTCAGACAGCTTGTCTTCCAAGAAGAAAAAAGAAGTCGGCGTGTTACTTATAAGGAATAACGTCTCTTTAGAAAACTTAGCACCTTTGTGCAGCTCTCTTGATATTGATGATTTTAGAGAAGTCGTGAATGCGGTTTCACCAGAGAAAAGAGATCTCTTTAAGCTGGAATTACAGATAAAAACGAGAGATGATATTATAAAAGCAAATGTACTAAAAGCGCAAGGAATCCAATTTTCCCGGCTATCATTTGTTCCTTCCTCAAGCATAGGTATTGATGATCGAATTTATATTTGTGAAGCTCTAACAGCGTTTGATTGTGAGAGAGATCACACACATTTGTTAAATGCTTCAACACAAGTGTTTTCAGGTTTTATAGAAAAAAGTTCTGCCAAAGCAAAAGAAGGCTTAGAGCAAATCATTCCTGATTTAGCCGCGCGTGGGCAAGTCGAAAAGCTAAAAATATTAAGAGAAAATGGCATTTTGCCTCCTCAAGAGAATTTTAGAACAGGGGTTCAATGCTCACCAGAGGCACAAATAGAAGTTTGCCAAGAGCTTTTGGAAATGGGCCAAAACTATGCATTACTAAATGCCTTTTTAGGGCTTGTAGATTTCAAATCCCTTGTGAGTGTATTGCGGGTAGCTCTAGGCAAAGGTGTAGAATTGCATCCTGACATAAATATTCATTCTGTTTCAGGTATAAAAATTTTAAGGAAGTTAAAAGTACTAGGCGTTACACCCGGGCATATATCAATAAGTATATATAATGGAACAATGAATGTAGATAATTGGAAAGATGTGGTCCGCCAGGGGTATATTCTTGATGAAGCGGCCGTGAAAAATATGTCTCCAGAGGTTTTTAGTGAAGTTGTTGCTGAATACCCTGCTGAAAGACAAACTGAGTTAGTCCAGCTTATTCCTCATCTTGCCTCAAATGGTAATTCAGTAAAGCTTCGCGTTCTAAGAGAGGCAGGAGTCAAACCTGAGGCAACAAATTCTTATCTTGGGATCAATAGCTCTGTTCCAAAAGAAGACCTTGCAGAAGCGTGTATAGAACTTTTGAAAATGGAAGGCGACTTAAGCTATTTTTCATATCTTTTGTCTAATCTAAATGGAACTGAATGTAAGAGGGTATTAGAGTCTGTAACGAGCGGGAGACTGACGGGATTTAGTGATATTTGGCAAGTGACGATTAAAACAACTGACGACTTAGAGCAAATCCATGCCCGTCGACGAGCAGGTATAGAGATGACACCTGTTTCTTTTAGTCCTGATGAATATCTCTCCATGGAGGAAACTGCAAGCTTGTACCTTGATTGCATTGATCAAGATATTTCTATTAGTAGTAGCTGGTTTGTAGCGCTTTCAAAAAATAGATTTGCCGCTTTTGTTCAGAGTATTCCTCCCGAGCGGAGGCAAGAACTCGCATGTCACATTTCATATCTTGCAGCACACGGGGAACTCAATAAACTTCGTGTTCTCAGAGAGGCAGGCATTCAGCCTATCGCGGTTGCTAGTTTTTGGGTGCCAGATGATAACGTTTCTATGAAAAAAAGAGCAGACGCTTGTCTGGAATTACTCACTATGGGTGGAGACTTAAGTTATTTCTCTTATCTTTTGGGCTACTTAGATGGTTCCGAATATACGCGTGTTCTAGCGGAAGTACCTGAAGGCAAGAAAGGTGAGCTTACTCTAAGCCATCTTTCCATTAGAAAAAAAGATGACTTGGCAAAAGTCAAAGCACGCCATCAGGCTGGTGTAGCGGTAAAAGATGTTTCTTTCAGTCCAGATAGTAAGCTTTCAGGAGAAGAAACTGGAAGGCTTTACTTTGAGTGTATTGAGTTTGGTGTGGATCTTTCAGACAGTGATCTCAGTTCAGTTTCGGATGAAGCTTTTGAGTATATCATCAGCAACTATCCACCTGAAAAGAAAAATGATCTGTCTCAATATGTTTTTGGCGCTGCTAAAAGCGGAAATGCTAAGGGGCTTCAAAAGCTCAGGGAAGCAGGTGTGCCTGTTCCAGAGGATGTGGAGTTTAGTGTATATAGAATTCCAACAAATAGGTTTGAAGTTGTAAGTGAACTTGCTCGCATGGGCGCATCCATAAAGCAGGTTTTAGATGTTCTTGTAGCATTAGAGAAAACCGAACTTTCCGCGTGTTTAAAATCATTTAAGGAACAACCTGAAGTCGAAGTATCTGCGTATGTCGAGAGTCTCGCCGAAATGGAAAACTATAAAATTCTTGTTCAAGCTGGACTTATAAAAATAGAATCCTTTTACGTTAGCTCAAATTCAGAAATGAACATGGATGAAAAGGTAGATACTTTGCTTGTGGCTGTAGAATGTGGACAAACCCTCTCGAATTTCCAGCATTGTATTCAATCTATACTTGATATAAATGCAATAAAGAAGCTGTTGCAGCGATATCCAAAAAATAGAATCGACGAAGTTCAAAAAGCATCTTTTTGGATTTTTACACCGATGGGTGTGGAACAAGTTGTACCGATGGTTGAAGCAGGTGTCTCCTTTGATAATATCTCTTTTTCAGATGAAATTGAATGGGATCAAGTCTCCCTTGAAGCTGTATGCTTGCAGCTTGTTAAGCATAATGTTGATATAGGCCAACTTTATCATAAATTAATCCATATATTGGACCCCAAGACTGCATATAAATTTCTTTCTGAAGTGTCATCTGAACAAAAATCTCAGCTTGATGCTGTATTGTTCGGTGTCGAACGTGAGAAGGCTGGAGGCATAGAAAAAGTGGCTTTATTAGTTGCTGCTGGTGTGAACCCTGACTATAAAGAATGTGAGTGGTTTCAAACGTTCAAAGAGACTGTGGGGCCTGATGTTTGGAGTCAGATTGAGGCGAAAGTTCAAGAGCTTCAAATATTAGAAAAAGCAGGATAATGGTATTTTTATTGGTGGAGCCAGAGGAAGGGAATCTCTGGCCCTCGTCAAATATCCGCGCGCTGCAAATGATGAAAAAGTATGCCTAGAGGTGATTCAGGCGTTTCCACACACGCAGATTATGCTCAGCCTACAATATAAATTATACAATCAAAACGAAAAAGCAAATGCACAATTTATGCTTGCAATGGATGAGGGAGTTGCAGAAGCTGCACTTCTTCTGGCATTTAATATCCTTAGTAGCTTTAGAGAAATGAATCTGGTTGATTTGACTGAACTTAAAAAGAGTCAGATTCAAAAAGGAATGGATTTGCTGAGTAAGTTTGAAAAGCGAGGCAATCCAGAAAGCTGGTCTTTTTGTGGAATTTTACATAAGCGTCTGTTTACAGCCAATATACAGAATAAAACCGCGTATATAAAGAGTGTTTCTGCGATCTTTGGGCGTTCAGCATCTATGGGCTTTCAGCCCACTTTTAGCACCATGAAGCCTTTATTTAAAACCGATGATGCATGCGCAAAATTTGTTCGCTTGCATGGGAAACGACCCTGTGGGGGATTAGATCTTGAGATACAAGAGATATTAACCAGCCAAGAATAGTGCGTTGATATAGATATTATTTTTGGCCCATTATTTTGCTAGCAAGTTCGCATTAGGCTGTTTATGAAATTGATGGAGCGACTGGTGGAGTCAGGGGGAATCGAACCCCCGACCTCTACAATGCCATTGTAGCGCTCTCCCAACTGAGCTATGACCCCTGAGGAATAAGCTGAAGGTAATTGCTTTCTGCCGATCCTGCAAGAAGAAAACCCCAAAGATTTGATATCTTTGTCCAAATACAAAATATTGCGCCTATATGGACTATTAGATTAATAGAATGTATTGTCATAAAAAAATGAAATAATTTCTTTGGAGTATAAGGTGAAATGTAATGCTTAAACCATTTTTTAAAACCAAAAAAAGTTCAACAGTTTTACTGTCTATCCTGCATATTTACCTCTTCATAATTCCTTCAATAGGAGCAACCTCTCCTAGTAGTCAAGAAGAATTTAAAGAGTCTACTCAAAGGGTAAGGACACTTGAAGGAGCAGAAGAAAAGGTGGCAAAAAGGTTAAAAGTTATTCCCCTATCTATTTTAAGAGACCCTTCGAAAAAAAATGCTGTGGGCAAGAAAGTTCGCTTTGCTCCCATGCCAAAAGAACCGCTTCCTAAAGAAATGAAAAAGTTATGCGGTAAAATTGTTTCTGGACTAAGAGACGCTGATTGGAAACGAATCAAATATGCTTTTGATAAGTTTCAATCCATTAAGTATCATAGTGATGAATGGGAAGAGTGGGCAAAAGAAAATAAGGTCTCTAATTGGCAGGGGCAAACCACATCGAAAGAAGCTGTCGGTGCGCATATCTTCTTTCCTAAAGACATATTTTTCTGGGAAACTATTCCGTTTGAAGCTTATAGGTTAGAACGGTTGGATTATATATGGGCACTCGCTTATAGTGCATTTTTCGGAAACCCCGTAGCATCATACTTTGTGGCAGATATTTTGGGGTCAATTCGCAAAGCATCTACCGATGATGCCTATCCTTTCTTTGAAAATACGCGTGCGTTGGCAGTTGAACGAATGGAAGGGCAACAAGACCATTCCGATACTTGTTACACCCTTGGGAAACACTATGTAAAACAAAACCCACCCGATACACAGCGTGCTTTGTCTGTGTATGCGAAGGGAGGAGATCTTAAAAACCGATATGCTGCATTATTGATTCGCGGGGATCTATCCGAACAAATTTATGAAGGAGAAAATGATACAGTATTGGGGCTTGCGCGGGCGGGTTTTTTACCTGCATATCTAGAGCTTTACAGTGAAAAGCCTGAAGTTGATGAGGCAATTTACCTTGAAGCTAGTGATACATTTCCACAGATAAGGATGCCTCTTGCCTCGCTCTATCGGTTCTTGGGCAAAGGAGCGGAAGCAAATGAACAATACCATAATGCAATGGAAGAGGGAGTTGCTGAAGCTTCTCTGCAATTAGCTTTTGCCGTGCTTGGTGATTTAAGAGAAGGTAAGGTAACCAATCTTAGGTTGATCGATATGGAAATCATTAGCCAGGCCGAAAAACAACTTATGAAAGCGGGAAAGTTGGGAAATCCTGAGGGGTGGTATCTTTGCGCCATTCTTCACAGAAAGCTTTATCAAATTGGCCTGGAGAAATTAAGTGACTACCGGAGTAACATGCAAAGTACATTGGGGTTCGCGGCCAAAATGGGATACCAACCCTCTTATATCTGTGCACAAAAGGTTTTGAAGCCCCAAGCATATCAAAGGTTTGTGCAGTTGCATGGCCTCCCTCCCTATGGAGGGATAGAGTATGAAATACAAAAATTATGGGAAAGCCGTGAGGCAAAGTCGCCTGTTGTAGGGGATGTGGATAGACTCATAGGTGACAGCTAAAGGGCATTTTGACCAGGTGCTATGAATGGGCTATTGAAATCCCCCAAGCCCAAATTAGAGATTAAGCTGCTCTTCAATCTCTTTAGATCAGATTTACTTCACATCGAACAATTTCAGGATTTCGGCAATATCTTTTCTGAGTTCAGGGTGGATTTTCCCAACGTATATTTCCTGTCCATGAGGTTTCCTTGTTTCAGTAACCATAGGCATCGAGCTCAGGATCGCTAAAAAGAAACAGAAAAACCCGCTTTTATAAACTCATTTAATAGGAATAGGGTCTTTTTGCGAAGTCATTTAACAATTTATTAAGAAACCATAGATACCATAATAATACAAAATGCTCGAGGAAGTGGAAGTGATGAAACGTACAACAATTTTTACAGTGCTATTAGCATCTTTATGCTTATTTACAGTCCCCTCATGGTCTAAAGAAGGTTCGAAAAAAGAAACAACGTCTTCGACAACAAATGATGTCATGGGATCATCTCTTGGTTTTTATTCAACAAGTTCGCCGAATACAGAAGCATTTACAGATGGGAAAATGCACATTTTTTTCTGTGGGACAGGGGATCCTCAAGTTGATATGCAGAATATTCGAAAACCCTCTTGTCTAGCAGTTGTTGTGGATGGTGAATTTTTTCTAATTGATGCAGGAGAGGGAGCTGCTCAAAATTTAGGTCAGCTCGGACTTCCGCAATTTAACATTGAAAATATTTTTATCACACACTGGCATTCAGATCATTTTGCAGGGTTGGGGTATGTAAATAATGTGTCTTGGATCTCAGGTCGAAAGACGCCGCTCAATCTATGGGGACCTTATGGAGTTGATAAAATTGCAGAGTCATTGAATAATCTTTATGAGTTAGATGTGGTTTTTAGAGCAGCTAACAGAAAAAATAGGTTAAATCCTGATTATTCAAAGATCACTCCTCACCTGGTGAACCCTAGTGCAGGAGATCCAGTCTTTAAAACAAAAAATATGACGATGTCTCCGTTTTTGGTCAATCACGAGCCAGTTATGCCTGCAATGGGTTATGAAATGCAGTACAAGAATTGTAAGATTGTAGTTAGCGGTGATACTAGTGTGGAGGCTGATTTGATTCCACATTACTCAAATGCAGACGTTTTAATAAGCGAAGCCCTTAGTAACTATTTTGGGAACATTGTCAAAAGTAAAGCAGAAAAATCTGCTGATAAAGATGAAAGTTTAGCATATTACCAAGAAACTTTGCACTATCACTCAGATACTTTAGCCCTAGCAAAACTTGCAGCAGAGCACGGTGTGAAGCAGCTTTTCCTTACACACCTGGTCCCGTCGATTCCGCCATCAGAAAAAGCGAAAGCGTATTTCATAAAAGGGATGGATGAGATCTATAAAAAACCAATAACAGTCGCTGATGACCAAGATGAGCTTGTGATCGAAAGTGTTGGTGGGGAATGTAAAGTAACTTACAAACCTGCTCTGCAGCCCAATACTCCGGTGATTCAGACACAGTCGGTTAAATAACCAACGGATTTTACAAGAATTGGAGCACTTGAGAGTCAGCTATTCTTTATGGCATAACTGTGGGTATGAATCAGAAACGAAGCTACGATTGCCTCAGTATTGAAGAAACCACAAGTTTGGCAAGGAAGGTTGCTGTGCAACTGCGCCTCGGCGACGTCCTCTTGCTGAAGGGAGATTTAGGCGCAGGGAAGTCAACCTTTGCGCGGGCGTTGATCCAAAGTTTGTGTGGGAAGGATACAGAGGTGCCCAGTCCTACATTTACCCTTGTACAAACTTATGATGCAGACGAATTTACCCTATGGCATTTTGACCTCTACCGTTTGAAACATCCCGAGGAAGTTTATGAATTGGGGATTGAAGAGGCCTACCATAACGGTGTATCTCTCATAGAGTGGCCAGACCGGTTGGGAGGGCAAATTCCGCCGGGTGCTTTGGAGCTTGAATTTAAATATGGGGTTGATGAGAATGAGCGTACCCTCAGTATTACCGGTTGGGACGATAGATCAATTTGATGATGAGCGTGCGCAGCTTCGCTCAGAATTTATGATTCAAAATGGATTGGGTAACGAAGAACTTGTTCCTCTTCCTGTAGATGCTTCCTTTCGTAAGTACTTCCGTTATTCTGGTGGCCTTTTGATGGATGCGCCAGCCCCCCATGAATCAACGGAATCTTTTCACCAGATTTCAGACATTTTAAGTGATGCTGGGCTATCTGTTCCCCGTGTGCATGTAGCGGACCATGAGAATGGATTTTTACTTATTGAGGACTTTGGTCCCTTAAATTACCGCAAAGCGATGGAGCAGGGGATAAGTGATACTGAGCTCTATGGCGAAACAGTGAAAGCCCTAGCTCATTTGCATCAACGTATACCTGAGAATACATATGGATTACCTGGGTATGATAGGGACCTTTTTCTTGAAAAGGCATGCCTTTTTACGGAATGGGCCGATATTTCAATTTCTGCACAAGCAGAACATGATTTTGTAGATATCTGGCGTGAGTTGTTTCTTTCACAGCCTCTTGTGCCGCATTCCCTCATGCTGCGGGATGTGATGGTGGACAATCTGATTTGGTTGCCTGAGCGAAATGGTTTTGAACGTTCGGGCTTTATTGACTTTCAAGATGCTCTGTGGGGGCCGGTCACTTATGACCTGGTTTCCTTGCTGGAAGATGCCCGACGGGATATTGACCCTGCGCTTGCACTAGATATGCTTGAGGTTTATTTAACACAGTTTCAGGGCCTGTCGAGAGATGACTTTTGGGCGAGCTATTACCTGTGGGGAGCACAACGCACGACGCGGATTATAGGCGTATTCCATCGACTCGCTAAACGGGATGGTAAAACGAAGTATCTTTCCCATCTCCCTAGGCTGTGGGGAATTTTAAAACGGGACCTTGAGCACCCTCATTTAAAAGATTTAAAAGCGTGGTTCCAAGGAGTCATACCATGAGTCAAAAAGCGATGATACTTGCCGCAGGATTTGGCAAGCGGATGTTACCTCTGACGGAAAAGATGCCGAAACCATTGATTTCTGTTGCAGGGAAATCCATGCTGGAGCGAACAGTTGAGCATGTTCACCGAGCAGGTATTAGAGACATTGTGGTGAATTCCCACCACCTTGCAGAACAAATCCGTGACTGTGTGGCAAATATATGTCCAGAAGCTTTGATCTCTCACGAGGAAGAGATATTAGAGACAGGCGGGGGGATTAAAAAGGCCTTGCCATTATTAGGAAACGAACCTTTTTTTACGCTTAATGGCGACAGCATTTGGACAGGGCCAAACAGTTTAGATCATATGCGCTCTCTTTGGGATGATGACAAGATGGATGCGTTGTTGCTCGTTATACCTAAGGAAAAAGCCCATGGGTACGAAGGGAATGGGGACTTTTTTCTCTCGCCTAAGGGGAAGCTTTCTCGGCCTGAAAAAGGCAAAGAGGCGCCCTATGTCTATATTGGTGTGCAGTATGTTCACCCGCGGATTTTTAAAGGGGCACCTGATGGGGCTTATTCGATGAATGTTTTATGGAATGAAGCCCTTGCCCAGGGACGTCTCTATGGTTGCTTCCATGAAGGGGAGTGGTTCCATATGAGTACCCCTGAGGATGTGCAGAAATATGAGGCCGTGATTCGGGGCTTAAGTTTGATATAGATTAGATAATTAATTACTTGACATATATTTACACATGTTGTAAGCATATACTATATTATATATCAAATATATTTGTTGCCGATTATGAACTTCCCGAATTTACGCTTTTTATATATCCTTGTTTTATGTGGGTTATGTTTTTTCTCTTTTCAAGCTGAAGCCTTTCGTGCTTTTGAAGAACTTGAGAGTTTTCTTAATCAATTCAAAGATCTAAGGTCTGTCCCTATGCCGAGGACCTTTCATGCTGACTCGGAAAGAACCGCTGCTGGAATCCTTCATTACGCGATTGATGACGAGAAGGGCCCTGTCATTTTACTAGGTCTTCGTGATGACGACAAGGGATTGTGTTCGTTTCGTATCATAGGCCTCTTGCTCCAGATGTTGGCCCCCATCAAGTTCAATCACGAGCTTTCTTTCAAGACAAACGAAGTCAACAATGTATCCTTGGAGTAAATGCTGGCGGCGAAATTTTTAACCCTAGAATCTTCTACTTCTCAAGTGAAACCAAAGTTGGCTCTCTACGTCTGTTTGAGAGGTCCGCAATTGTTTTTTAAACCTTTTCAACATTGCATATTATCCTTATTCCCCCCTCACCCGCAGCGTTGCTGCGACCTCTCCCACAAAAGGGAGAGGTGTAATTGTGGCAGCTGCACCGCTGCTATTTCAGGGAAATAAATTTTCTTCGGAAACCAGTGTGCCAATGCCGGAATCCACTTGTGCGGTTGCCCTAGATTCCTGCCTTCGCAGGAATGACAAAGGAGGAGACAGAAATGACAAGGAAAAGGGGGGGGGAATGACAACGTTCACGGATCACATCAACAAGACCCTCGGACAAGAATAGCTACAGCCCTTGTCTCCACCACGGGCAAGCAATACTTTCCAAGAGTGACATTCATTTGTATGTTCACTGGACAGTATATATGCAGGTAGTGAATTCTTTTGCAGTCAGATAAGTTGCTTGTCTACTTCAACGGTGCGAGGACCATTGTGACGCGCTTGCCTTCCAGTTTGGGGCGGTATTCAACCTTTGCAACGTCTTGGAGCGTTTCTTCGACACGCTTGAGAACATCCATACCTAATTCTTGGTGAGACATTTCTCGTCCACGGAAGCGCAAAGTGACTTTAAGTTTGTCACCTTCTTCAATGAACTTGCGGGCACTGCGCATCTTGACATCAAAATCGTGCTTATCGATGCCTGGGCGGAGTTGAATTTCTTTAACATCAATAACTTTTTGCTTTTTACGAAGCTCAGAACGGCGCTTTTGCTCCTCGAATTTGTACTTACCATAGTCGAGTACTTTGCACACAGGAGGGTCAGCATTAGGCGAAACCTCAACAAGGTCAAGGCCAGCTTTATAGGCTTTCTCCAGAGCGTCTGCGGGTGATATAACACCGATCATTTCCCCATTTTCATCAACAAGCCGAACTTTTGGGGCCGTAATCATCTCATTAACACGTGGTCCTTCTTGGGAGGGGCCTTTGTGTTCTTTTACATTCCTAGATATTTAAAATTCTCCATTCATAGTTGTTACTTTCGCTTATGCGGCGGTACCGCTTTTTCCTTTAGTTTATCAATAACTTCTTCAAGAGCAAGGACTTCTTGCGCTTCCCCCCCTAATTTTCTGAGGGCAATTGTTCCTTGCTCGGCCTCTTTCTTGCCAATTACAAGGATATAGGGGACCTTTTGTAGGCTCAGTTCACGAATTTTATAATTAATTTTCTCGTTTCTTACATCCATCTCAACCCGGAGGCCAGCGTCTTTAAGTTTTTGAAATACCTCTTGAGCGTACGCATCGCCTTCCTGAGTGATTGTAGCGATCGTCGCTTGGACAGGGGCAATCCACAAAGGAAACTTACCAGCATAGTGTTCAATAAAGATCGCTATGAAACGCTCAAATGAACCGAGAATAGCGCGATGCAACATGGCGGGACGGTGTTTTTTACCATCTTCACCGATATACGTTGCATCCAAACGCTCAGGGAGCACAAAGTCAAGCTGAAGTGTTCCACATTGCCAGTCACGTCCAAGGGCGTCACGAAGCACGAATTCAAGCTTGGGTCCATAAAAAGCACCTTCGCCTGGATTTAATGAATAGCTCAATCCCGATGCGCGTGCGCCCGCCTCAAGGCAAGCTTCAGCACGATCCCAGACCTCGTCAGAGCCAGCCCGAGTTTCAGGGCGATCAGAGAACTTTACAATTAGCTCTTCAAAGCCAAGCTCTTTGTATACATTTAAGAGAAGTACGCAAAACTTTCGCGTTTCTTCTTTGATTTGATCTTCCGTACAGAAAATATGCGCATCATCCTGTACCATGCTTCTCACACGCGTGAGCCCCGAAAGGGCGCCTGAAGGCTCGTTACGAATACAGGAGCCAAACTCAGCCATACGCAAAGGAAGGTCACGATAGCTCTTTAGGCCTTGGTTAAAGACCTGGATGTGGCAAGGGCAGCTCATGGGCTTCAGCGCAAGGGTTTTGCTCTCATCTTTGATAACAAACATATTTTCGCGAAATTTTCCCCAGTGCCCTGATTTTTCCCAAAACGAGCTATCCAGGAGTTGGGGCGTATTGATTTCAACATAATCTTCTTCGGAAATCTTATCACGAATATAATTCTGAAGAATGCGGTAAAGTGTCCAGCCCTTTGGATGCCAGAACACGCTGCCAGCGGCTTCATCTTGCAAATGAAAGAGGTCCATTTCTTTACCGATTTTGCGATGATCTCTTTTTTCAGCTTCTTCCAAGCGATGAAGGTATGCCTTTAATTCTTTTTCATTGGACCATGCCGTTCCATAGATGCGCTGTAGCATGGGGTTGTTATGATCACCTCGCCAGTAAGCGCCTGCGAGTTTCATCAGCTTAAATGCATGCCCGATTTTTCCTGTGGAAGGGAGGTGAGGGCCGCGGCACAAATCCACGAACTCTCCCTGACGATAAACTGTTATGGTCTCATCTTCGGGGAGGTCCTCAATGATCTGTGCTTTAAATTCTTCGCCTTGATCTTTGAAGTATTTGATGGCTTCTTTACGATCCCAGATTTCACGATGCAAAGATTCATCACGATTAATGATTTCGTGCATGCGTTCTTCAATACGCACAAGATCGTCGGGCGTGAAGGACTCATCCCGAAAGATGTCATAGTAAAAACCATCTTGAATTGACGGGCCAATGGTAATCTGAGCCTTTGGATAGAGTTCCTTAACGGCTTCAGCTAAAACGTGGGCTGTGTCATGGCGAATGACATCTAGTCCTTCATCCGAATCTCTCTTGATGATTTGGATTGCTGCATCAGTTTCAATTGGACGCGTGAGATCCCATAATTCTTCGCCAATGCGGACAGCCACAGACTCCTTTGCCAAGCCTGTGCTAATTGACTTCGCAATTTCCCAGCCTGTAATACCTTTAGGAAACTCCCGATTTGAGCCATCAGGAAAGCGAATTGTAATCATGGGGTCCTCTACTTTTTTTTTAGGATACAATATTATCACGAGTAACATATTCTTTTAAGAGGAAAAATTCAGTAGATCAAATGAAATTTAAACGCGAGAAACATTTTCTTAACAATTCTAACTTAGAATCTATTTTAAATGCGTGAGAGGTAGGCAAATGAAGCTTATCAGCTATGCCTTTACTATAATTTTGCTGTACGCTTATGGAAGTTGTGTAAATGCATCATCCAAGAGTGTTTGCAATAAAGTTGCGCATTCGATTTTGAAATTTTGTAAGGAAGTTTGTGATCAAAAGGTTTTGGAATATATGGGTAAACACGCGTTCTTTAAGGGGCCTTCAAGCAAAAGCTAATTCCCTTTTTCCCACGTTCCTGATTCAGATTGTTTCCAATAGGTCAGGGTATGGCCGGCATCCTTATATTTTTTCCAGCGTTCGCGAGCCTCAGTAACAGCCTCGTGATCATTGCCATCAAAGAGATCCAGACACCGTTCATAGGTGGAGAGGGAAGGGGATTCAATGCCATCCAGGATAACTAGGAACTGGGCACCATTTGGATTTTCGTCCTCTGTTGTTAGCCAGATAGGTTGGTCCTCAGGCGAT
Source organism: uncultured Alphaproteobacteria bacterium (assembly GCA_964474215.1). Lineage (GTDB taxonomy): Bacteria > Pseudomonadota > Alphaproteobacteria > UBA9655 > UBA9655 > UBA9655. The sequence goes on along the minus strand of CAYYRQ010000011.1, from coordinate 21,188 downwards.
CCTTCCTTTTTGCTTCCATGAGGAATGAAACTAGCGCGGCCATAGGTCCATAAGGCGCCGTTTAAATAGTCTAGGCGCTCCTCGCTTCCACATAGAATGACAGTACGCTTATGAGCTTTGAGGATCTTTTCCAAAAGCTTAGGTAAAGCTTTTTCAAGGGGAGTTGCGGTCAAATGGTAGAAACCAACTTCGGTCATCATTAGCCTTTTTGTTTATATTGGTCTATGTGTAAGTGAAATTAGCTTTATGGTCAATGTTCAGTGAGGGAAAGTGAATTTGTTAAGACTTAAAAATACTCAAGTCTTACAGAGAATAGATTCTCGAATCGCTTAACGGCCGCGTTAGTTACTATCAGGACGACCCGGTCATGAACTTTAATAACCGTATCCTTTTGAGGCATAATGATTTGGTCTTCGCGCACAATGGCCCCAACCATTAGGCTGCGTGGCATATTGATTTCACCAACCGTCATCCCGAGAACGCTTGAGGTGCCAACGGCTTCAGCTTCAATAACTTCCCCAAAGTTATCCCGAATGGAATGGACAGTGCGAATGCGTCCTCTGCGGACGTATTGCAGGATACTGGAGACGGTCAGAGCACGAGGGCTAATCAGTGAATCAATGCCAAGGGATGTCACAAGGCCCGAATAAGAGGAGCTATTGATCAGAGCCATGGTTTGCTCGGCTCCCATGCGCTTGGCAATAAGGGATGCAATAATATTGACTTTATCATCGGAGGTTACAGCGACAACCTTATTTGAAATTTTAGCGTTGGCTTCACGCAGGATTTCCCGATCGAGCGCATCTCCCCGCAAGACAATGGTTTTAGAGAGTTGGTTGGCGACGAAGGCTGCCCTATCTTTGCCAGATTCTATGATCATTGCTGAGATTTCAGGATGATTGTTTTCGATCTCTTCCGCTAAACAAAATCCAACATTCCCAGCCCCTAAAATCAAGAGACGTTGGTTTTTATGTTCACTTAAACCGAAAACGTCAATCGCATGCCCAAACTTTTCATGAGGGATGAGAATATAAGCTTCGTCACCCTCTTTTAGTTCGTCAGAGCTTGTGGGAATGAAACCTGCGTCACCTCTGACAATGAAGAGGACGCGAAGATCAAGCTCAGGGAACAAACTCTCGATATGTTTGAAGGGAGTGTTGAGAATAGGAACTTTAGGTTGGCAACGTATACCGACAACCTGAACCTGTTTGTCGGCAAACGGGATCACTTCAAAGGTACCCGGAAAGTCTAGCCCTCTGCCAATGGCCTTTGCGACTTCGAGTTCAGGTGAGATAATCAGGTCAATGGGCATGTTATCTTGGCTATAGAGAGAGGACCACTCGGGATTTAAATAGCTTTTACTCCGAACACGAGCAATCTTAAGGGGAACTTTAAAAAGAAAATGGGCAATTTCACACGCGATCATATTTACTTCATCAGCATAGGTGACCGCGATGATCATATCCGTATCTGCAATGCCGGCTTTTTTGAGGACGTCTGGGTGAGAGGCGAAGCCGACAATTCCCCGAACATCGAGACTTCCTGCAACCTGGTTGATAAGTTCTTCGGATGAATCAATGATAGTGACGTCATTATCGTGCGTAGAAAGGTAACGCGCTATGCTGAACCCGACTTGACCCGCTCCACAAATAATGACCTTCATTTCAACTCCAATGTTAGGATACCTTTTACCTTAACCTATTTTAGCCTGAATGAGGAGAAGGGAATATCGCTGTATTTTATAAAAATCGTAACTTATTTCATTATATAATGTTTATATGAGAACAAAAAGGAGGAGCCTATGAAAACAAGTCTACCAATACTGTTAAAAAACCATATGAAAAAGGCTTCCCGAAGGAAGCCTTTAAAGTATGAAAGTTTAAGTTATACCTTTACGACTTGGTTTGTTTGTGGGTTGTAGATGTAAACGCGATCCGATTTTTTCGTGCGATGCCCTGTCCTTTTCTTTTTTGTTCTTGAATGGATTGTAACTGGGGGAACTCTCACCTCAGGATGTTGCGCTTTAAGATTACGAAGCCTTTCGAGGTCTCTTTCTAGGGTTTTGTTCTTTTTAGCGACACAAATTTGTCTCACTAGTGTGTTTGCTTCTTCTTGTGGCGATTGAAAACTAGACCTGTGATCTCTCGAACGCTTTGAAGCCCTGCGTAATCTTGTTGATTCTTTCTTTCGACTATGTTTTGAGTGCTTGCGGTAGTTGTGTGACTTTCGCATTCTTTTACGATATTTGCGGTCTTCTCGTTTTTGCTTTTTAAGAGACCTTTTATTTTTTGCTGTTCTTTCTTTGAAAGCTTGTCTCGTTCCATGCTGTGTCGGACGTGCTTTCGATAACTACGCTTGTCTTTTTCCGAAAGATAGGATGGTGTATAAAAGCCATGTTTTCTCTCATAACCATTATATCTGCTTGTTCTTTTAGACCCAAAGTACACACTTCTCGTGTCCGGATCATAGTAAAGCGAGCGTTTTGCAAATGCGGAAGGTACTGCAAACAGACTAAATATGGCCACAAAGAAGATAGTTTTTTTCAAAAAAGACATTCGTTAACCCTTTCATGTTATAAAACAATTAGTTAGATCTATTGATTTTATAAATAGTTACGACAAAATCGACATTGAATTTTTAGCAATAAAAAAGATAAATAGTCAAGGTGCTCAGTAAAAATCACTGGTGCTTTCATCCAATCGGTTTTTTAAAGCGGTTAGCGGGATAAGAAAAAGGCTTCCCGGAGGAAGCCTTTAATTCTTAAAGGCTATATCTCTAGCGATGCCTAGATCTACGTTTCTTCTTACCAATGTGGAATTTACGGCTTGATTTTACATAAGCTTTCTTGGGTTGTATTTTTTTTGTTCGGGATTGACGAAAACTGTATGTAATCTCTCTTTCGCTGGCTTTTACAGACGCATCAGGCAATGCCTTCATAATATGGTCATAGGCTTCTTGTTGCTCTTTGACAGGGATGTCTGATTTCCAAAGTTTTTGAACTGTTGATCTAAAGATATGAGACATATCCTCGTATGAAGCTTTAGACATTCTATCATCAAACTCTTTGATAACTTCACTTGCCTTAATGTTCTTTGTTCTTTTGTTCTCTTTTAATCTACTGAGGGTCGTTGAAGTAGACCTTTCTTCATATGAACTACCTTCCTCTTTTGTATGAGTTCTGCGAGCAACCCTTGTAAGTTTAGGCTTAACGTATTTAGGATCTTTATACTTCGGCTCTGCATACTTCGGGGCTTTAGACCTATGTGATGAAGTCCTTAAGCGCTTTGTTTTAGTCTTTTTAAGTTTCAGTTTCTGTCTTTTGGCCTTATTCTTCAGTTGGTGTTCCTGTTTTTTTAGAGCGTGTTTAATCTTGCTTTCCTGCTTTTGGAGACGTTTTTTTCTTTTCTGTTCTTCTCTTTTTTGCTTTTTTAAAAGTTTTCTTGATTTCTTTTGCTGTTTTCTATCATCTTTAGAATGATGCTTGCGGGTGATTGACTTTGAAGTAGAAACTTCATCATGGTGTTTTCTTGCATAAGCGTCGCAGCCCAAAACGAGGCCAAGCGCAAGTGATAAATTGATTAGTGATTTTAATGTCATTGTATACCCTCTAATAACAATATGTGGATGATCCTGGATACATATCGATTTGAGGTGTATGTGTCAATGCATATTTAGTAAAACATCTATGGTATTTAAAGTAGATTAGATATTTCTATAAATTATAAAGAAAAAATTAATTTATATTCTTAAAACTCTTTTTCCAAAAACGCGCTAAGCTCCTGTTCTGTGTACTTTGTGATATCTTTTGGAAACTCTGCAGTAATTTTGGAAATAACTTGTTTGTTGAGATGGTTCCGTATTCCGCCAAGTGTTTTAGGGGGAGAAATGATGATGAGTTCATCAAATTCGGAACGCTCATTTGCTTTTTGTAAAATATCGCAGAGCGACTTCGCAAATTGTTCTTTTTGATAGTCGTGCCAGTCGGTACGGGGCTCATAGGCATGTCGGGCTGAATTAGCACTTTCAAAGGCTCTTCCGGGTTTGTCGGCTTCAGCAACTGAATCTTTTATGTTGTCAGCAACAAAATCTTGGCCCATGGCATTGCTGAGTTTGCGTGACTGTTTAGTGAAAATGCGAGCCCTTGCGCCGTCAGCGACCAGTACCCATACCTTTTTCTTTGGAAACATAGACGTACTCCCTTGTTACTATCTCTAGTTTTAGTATGGAACAAAAAGTTAAAAAACTCGTTAATATACGCTAAACGAGATGAAAAACATGAATAATGAGGGTTAGCAGAACCTCGCTTAAAATAAGCAAGATAATTGTTACCTCTAGTATAGTTGAGTGACGATTTGTCAATTCATCCCGCATCATTTCGAACAGCTCTTTAACAATATCAAGGCGCCTATTCAAAACTTCTGTTCTGGAATGAAGTTCTAAGTCATTGATTGTGAGTGTATACAAATCTTCGTACTCAGGGTGATCCCATACAAAGACAGGGGCGTCCATGATGTCGCTATGAAGGTTGACAGAGTTTCTTTCGATAAAAAGAGCACCAATGCGTTTCGAAATTTCCTTGCGGGAAAGAGATATTTTTCCTCTTTGCGCAAGCTCTTGAGGTATATTTTTCGTTTGTTCAATCGTCGTATCAATGCGGTCCTCGAAAGCAGCAAGTTTTACGGCTTGAGATAAGCCATAAGAAATGGCCAGCATTTGGAGGTTAAGAGGTTGCTTTTTATCAAGGGTGATCATCCCTTGAAAAAAAACAGGCTTTAGGCCAATTGTGAATTCATATTCTTCAAATACAGGATTGATGGGTTTAAATGCGAAGTTTTGGACAAAAGAAATAAATTTTTCTTCTACTTCAAGTGGGACATTCCAAAAAACAATGCAACCGTAAGAGAAAACAAAGATGTTCCAGTCGTCATATGCAAAATGGACGGCATCTGTATAAAAGTTAATTGATTTTGTGTTTTCTGTAGCACCAGCTAGGCCATGAATATCATACCTATCTGCTGTGCTGACGGCGAAGCAACGCATGATCCCTACTCTTTTTTATTAAGATAACGTACTTTTCAAGGAAAATCTACACCAGCCGAAAATATAATGACAAGGCCTTTATATTATGATGTTGACTTTTTATGCATCGTAACTATATGTCAAATATCCAAATGCATATAACTTATATTGAATTTTTATTAAAGGAGTACTTATGTTAAAAAAATCACAATTATTTTTACCTCTCGCGACATTGGCATTGATATCACAGTTAGCGACTGTTGATGCTGTTATCGGATCATCCAAAGAAGAATGTGAGTTAGAACCACATCCTGCCGTATATAAACCGGAAGATAGGTTTGAGGAAGACTTTTCAAACTTACGTAGTCAATATCCTGCCTTGGATTCAATTTGGAAAGTATTTTATGATAATCAGAGCGGTGATGAAAAAAAACAAGTCATGTCTAAAACTTTATACATGTTTATTAATGATGAGCTCGACCGACTAGTCTCTGTATTATCCACATGGAGGTTAGATAATGGAGTTAAAAACTTCGTTGAACTCAAAAATGATAGTCCTGCTTCAGTAGGTATTTCACAGCAGCACGTTAAGGAAGCTCAAGAAATTGAAAAAGTATTGCTAAAGAATGCTTGGACGTTTGAGTTCGATAATATTAGCTCTGTTGGCTTCTCAACAGTTTTGAAAGAGACACAGAATATCTTAGTTTTTATTCAGCAAGCTGAAAATAAGATAAACAATTTGCCAACGAAGAAATCATTCGTTGCGCAAAAAGGTGGCTTTGAGAAGGACCAAGTTTACAAAACCGTTCTTGAGGAAGCTCAAAAGCTGTTCAATGGTGATACGCCTAAGACTTTTGATGCATATGCTGACAAAATAATTTATTCAATAGAATTAACAAAGGAAGACGAGGCTCTTAGAAAGGATCCTGAGTTTAAAAAAGTCATCCTTGAAATCCTAGATGAAGAATTTGATGGCCTATTAAAATAATAAATATATTGGAGGAGCCGGTTGCTATTTATGGTAACTTAGCGCTCCTCTTTTTTTAAAATGAATGGAAGTTTGCTGATCCATAAAATGCCGGGAATGCTCGATAAAATCACAAGGATAATATAAGAGACCCATCCTAAGGAGTCGATCGTACAACCTGCGATAGGAGATGCGAGGGTTCGTGTAAGGGAAGCAAAAGATGTAAGGAGTGCCAGCTGGGTTGCAGCAAATCGCAAATTGCAGCATGTGAGCTGGTATGAAAAAAAGGCCGTCAGAGATAAGCCACTGAAAATATGCTCAATTCCAATGGTCACATAAAGGAACAATAAATGATGTCCCAATTGAGCTTGGATCAAAAACAGTATAAGCGCAAACCCATGACCTATGCCGCCCCATAAGAGGGCTGCTCTAAATCCATATGCACGAATGATATAGCCTCCGAGCATACCTCCAAGTATGGTTGCGCCAAGTCCAAATATTTTTGCAACTGAAGCAATTTCTACATAGGAAAAGCCGATGTCGAGCAGGAACAGGGTTTGCATCATGCCGAGCAAGTTTTCAGGAAGACGATAAATGAGCATAAAAACAAGAATGGCCCACCAGCCTTGCTTTGTCATAAATTCTTTAAAGGGATGAATAAGTGCATAGGTAAACCACTCTTTTGGAGAGCGGGACATATTCCGGACTATAGAATCATTCAGAACGGAGTGTTGGGCAAAAAGAATGGCAAACATGCCAACGAACATGAGTAAGGTAATGATGAAGTAAACTTCTTTCCAGGTAAAATAGGAAGCCATGTACAGCGCGCCTGCACCGCCCGTAAGGATGGCCATGCGGAAACCAAATACACCCATGCTTTCACCAATTCCCCAGTTGTGCTGTTCAAGCGTTTCCATTTGGAAGGCCATCAGAAGGACATGCTGGCTGGCTGCCGAGAAAGTGACAAGAAAGCCGCATGCGACAAAGGGGATAAGAGAATGAATCGGATCCAAGACAATCATGGCCAATAGTCCAAGGATGGCTGTTAATTGCGTGAGGAATAGCCAGCTTCGTCTTTGGCCAAGCAGTGTATGCAAAAAAGGGATTTTGGTATGATCAAGGATAGGAGCCCAGAGAAACTTGCACGTATAAGGCATATGCATCAGCCCAAAGAGACCAATAGATGTATAATCAAGGCCGTAACTTTCAAGCCAAATGCCAAGTGTTTTAGAGGTTAATAGTAAAGGAAGGCCATTTGCGTAAGCAATACAGCCAATGGCAAATACACGAGGATTTAGATATTGTCGAAAAACCCCAAATACTGCTTCAAGAAAGTGGCGTTGTTCGTGGGTCGTTTTGGCAGTGATTTTATGAGTGAATGGATAATCCTCGCAATTACACGCGCATTGGCATTAATACATAGAGTGCGGATTTATCTTCAGCGTCCTTTGCAATGATAGCTTGTGTTTCATCTCCAATATAAAATTCCAAGTTGTCACCAGATATTTGTTGGGCAACATCAAGGACGTAACGGGAGTTAAAGCCAAAGTCCATCGGGGAACCATCATATGAAATTTCAACTTGCTCTTGGGCATTACCCGTTTCGCTGCTATGGGCTGACAATGTCATTGTTGAATCCTGAACATGCAGTTTCACAGGGCGAAGCTTATCCGTTGACATAATTGAAATGCGATCGACGACAGCCGCAAAAGCTTTTGCATTGACGACCAAAACATTATTGTTATTTGAAGGGATGACATTTTCGTATTGGGGGAATTTGCCTTCAATAAGACGAGAGATAAAGACGGAAGAACCGATAACGAATCTGACTTGCTTATCAGAAAGGGAGATTGTTACTTCCTCGGCTACCTCATCAATAAGTTTGCGAATCTCTTGGACTGTCTTGCGAGAGATGATTACGCCTGGCATATCTTTGATGTCGGGTGATAATTCAACCTCGGCTTGAGCAAGTCTTAAACCATCCGTTGCAACAGCCCGTAAGCACCCTTGCTGGGTTCCATGGATATAAATTCCGTTCAAGTAATAGCGCGTTTCTTCCGTAGACATTGAAAAACGCGTGCGATCAATGAGACGCGAGAGTTCGCCCGCATGAATTTTGAGAGTATAGGGCAAGTCCTCTGTTGTCATGAAAGGGAATTCCGCAACAGGGAGGCATGCAAAATTATAGCTTGAACGACCAGATTGGAGGTGGAGAAGAGATCCGTCGTCGTTTGACTTTAATTCAATTTCAGTACCATCGGGGAGCTTTCGGATGATATCAAACAAAAGATGAGCTGAAACTGTAGCTTTCCCTTGGGTTTTGACTTGTGCTTCCGTAGTTTCGATAAATGAGATTTCAAGATCTGTCGCTGTTAGTTTTAAAGTATTTCCTTGGGCTTCAAGAAGAACATGGGAAAGAATGGGAACGGTGTTTCTTCTTTCAACGATGCCCTGACAATGGGAAAGGGCTTTGAGTAAGTTGTTCCGCTCAACAACGAGATGTATTGGCTCATGGGAGGAAAGGGGGGCTGCTTCAGTGTTCATAAGTTAATTCTCCAACATTCTTCTTAATAATTCAATATCTTCACGCATGCTTTTTTCAAGGGCCATGAGCTCTTCAATTTTTTTGACAGCGTGCAATACGGTCGTGTGATCGCGCCCGCCAAACTTTCGGCCAATCTCAGGCAATGAGCGGGATGTCAGTTGTTTGCAGAGGAACATGGCAACTTGCCGTGGGCGGGCCACGTTCCGCGCCCTCCTTGGGGAATGGAGATCGGAAATACGAATGCTGTAATATTCAGCAACTTTCTTTTGGATCTCATCAATCGTTACACGTCGATCGTTTGCTCTGAGCAAGTCTCTCAGGACTTCTTGAGTGGTATCAAGGGTGATTTCGCGACCAACAAGGGTTGAATGGGCAATGACACGCGTCAAAGCACCTTCCAGCTCGCGGACATTAGAGGAAATTTTATGGGCAAGAAACTCAAGGACCTTTTGTGGGACTGTGGTTTGCATCTGCTCAGCTTTTGATTGCAAAATTCCAAGGCGGAGCTCATAAGTTGTGGGATGGATATCGGCGACGAGTCCCCAGCCAAGTCGTGATTTGAGACGCTCTTCCATGCCTTCAAGGTCGGAGGGAGACTTGTCTGCTGATATAATGATCTGCCGGTTTTGATCAACGAGTGCGTTAAAGGTATGGAAAAATTCCTCTTGGGTTGATTCTTTGCCGCTGATGAATTGAACATCATCAATCATTAGAACATCGACTGAGCGGAACTGTTCTTTAAAAGCTACCGTATCCCTAAACCGCAGGGCACGAACAAATTGATACATAAATTTTTCCGCTGAGAGATAGATCACCTTGCGTTTAGGGTGATACTTTTTAATCTGCCAAGCAATAGCATGCATAAGGTGAGTCTTACCTAGACCAACTCCTCCATACAAAAAGAGGGGGTTAAATGTCACATCACTTGATTCGGCAACTTTTTTAGCTGCCGCATGGGCTAGCTCGTTCGGCTTGCCAACAACAAAGTTTTCAAAAGTGAACCTGGAGTCAAGATTCGAAACCAGTTCAGGGCTATCAACGAGAGAGGTATCAGATTCCCTATTTTTCAAATCATTTTCGACAACAACAACATCAAGGGTAACCTCATTATCATTGACTGTTGAAAGCAGTGCTCGTATGCGGTCCGCATAATTATTTTTGACCCAGTCCCGCATAAAGGCATTGGGAGCAGCGATGCTGATGCAATCTTTCGTTTGATTCGAAATATAAAGAGGTTTAAGCCAGCTTGTATACGTCGCTTCCCCGTATTCATCAAGCAATTGGTCTTGGATATGCTTCCATTGCTCTTCGGGGATTAAATTTGATGCGACGTGCGCCATAGTTAAGACCTGCTAGTTTATTACATACACCTACGTGTCAATCAGTGGCTTTAAGGGCCAGTATCAATATTATTTTATTCGTTTGAAGTCGAAAAACTTAAGCGAGCTTTGCTACGCTAGCATTTAATCTAGACATCTTACGAGCAGCTGTATTCCGATGCAATACGCCTTTTGAGACGCTTCTCATAATTTCAGGTTGAGCAAGCCTTAGAGCTTCTTGAGCCGCTGTTTTATCACCAGATGTAACAGCTTTTTCTACTTTTTTGATGAACGTCCTCATCCTTGAAATACGTGCATGGTTACGAAGAACTCGCTTGGAATCTCGACGAATTTTCTTTAGTGCAGACTTATGTTGTGCCATACTATTCCTTAGTTATAAGATTATGAACAATGCTGAAAAGGATTTATAGCTTACTCTTGAATGACCGTCAACAGGTTCAATCACAAGACATAATGGGAGGATCGATGAAAATTCGTTTGCATATCTTTGTTTCACTTTTTTATTTTTTTGCCATGGGCGTTAATGCCGAGCCGAATCTAGCTAAAGACCCGCGGATTTCCAAGGTTTATGAACACTTCCAGAACCAACCCATCTGGATAAAAAATGGCGAATGGTCCCCGTGTGCAAAAATTCTTTTCGACACCATACGTCGTGTTGATCAAGAGGGGCTTTGGGCCTCCGATTATGATCCACTCGTACATTCTCTAGAACAGTTCGATATTCGAGACGCGCAGCAACAGATGCAGGCGGACCAGCTTTTAACGTTGGTAGCCTTAAATTATATCTCCGATATGAAGGGTGAACGCATTAAACCAAGAGCGGCCCATCGTAATTTGCGTATCAAGCAAGTCGTTGTGGATGAAGTGAAGCTGCTCAAGGATTTTATGGGGAGTGCTGATCAATGTGCGTGGGTGAGTGTCCTTGCACCGAAAACCCATGAGTATCAACACTTGAGGGAAGCTCTTGCACTGTATAGGCAAAAACAAGCCCAAGGCGGTTGGCCGATGCTGCCTAAAGGAACAAAGCTTGAGATGGGTGATATGGGGCCTCATGTATACACGCTTAAGCAACAGTTAATAGCCCAAGATGCATTGTCCGAGGTTGAGCTGTCTCGAGATGACTTTGATGATCGTGTTGACGCTGCGGTTCGCCGATATCAAGAATTGCATGGCTTAACCGTTGATGGCGTTGTGGGGCCTGAAACTTTGGCTGCGCTTAATACGACGGTTGAGGAAAGGATCCAGTCTATCATCGTGAGTATGGAAGTCCTGCGCTGGTTGCCGCTTCCTTTGCCTCATCGATATCTCGTCGTTAATGTTCCTGGGTATTACCTTAAAGCTGTGAGCCGCGGCGACCAACCCATTTTCATTCCCATTATCACAGGCAAAAGTTATCAAAAGACACCGATATTTAATACCACTTTGACATTAGTGACCTTTAATCCGTCCTGGTATATCCCACGGAGTATACAGGCCGAGATTGTACCTAAGATGAATCGAAATCCTGGCGCATATGCTCAGAAGGGCTATTATTGGCGAGGCGGTCGGTTGATTCAGGGGCCTGGCAATGCCAACTCGTTGGGGAAAATTAAATTTTATCTTGAGAATTCTTATGGGGTATATTTGCACGGGACGCCTGCGATGGGACTCTTTAAGAAAGCCAAGCGGGCGCTCAGCCATGGGTGTATGCGGGTAGAAGACCCTTACAAACTTGCTGAGTTTGTTCTAGATAACCCCCAGAAGTGGCCTTTAGAGAGAGTGCGGCAGAGTGCATCTGGGACGCGCACTAAAAAGGTAAAAGTAGCACCGCCCTTGGCAACTTTTATCACATATCTGACTGTATTTGAGGACGAAAATGAAGATCTTCATTTTGTCCGCGATGTGTATGGGATTGAAAAAGAGATTTGGGAAGATTTGGTGGCGTTTCGACGAAGCTAACGTTGTAAATAAACTAGGTTGCTTGAAAACCTTCTGGACTGCTTCTCAGCCTTAGTCAAAGCTCCGGCTGATCGCAATGACGACGACATAAGAATGACGTTATCGCAAGCCTGTCAAAGATTTAGCGAAGACAGGCGGGGCGATCCAGAGATGTTAAGCTGATTTACATATTGAAGATAAATCATGAGCTGAACTTATAGAAGAAGATCAAGATTAATCCCATTGCCAATGCCAGTAGGGATGGTAAAGGTCGACTTTTTCCGGCTTGTATTTCATAAGATCGTATTTTGCTTGCTCAAGCTTAATATTTGAAACGTCATGGTAAACGGATATGGGAGCTAATGCTTCAGAGACAATGGCTTTTGAGGGAAAATAGGCTTGTGTAACGCTAACTAATAAAGATAAAGAAATGATACGAGCAAGCATGTTTCGCGTTTTCCTCTCCGTGAGTGTTTCCTAGTTAAACCTGCTGCAAAAGATCCTATAGTTGTAAAATATGGATCGCCGCGCCTGTCTTCGCTAAATCTTTGACAGGCTCGCGATGACGTCTTTTTATTCTGATTTTAGTCATTGCGATACGCCGAAACCATGAGGTTTGGCTGAGAAGCAATCCAATATATCCGTGATTTGCAGTAGCTTCTAAAGTTATAATAATTCATAAATAATAATATTTATTTAATTTAACGAAAATAAGCTGGGAAGACGCCCAGCTCATTTTCATTTTTAAATACTGACTTAGAGTTAAAAAGGTATAACGATATTAAAGCCAGATCCGTAACCATAGCCGGGTCCATAGCCCCAGCCTGGTCCGTACCAACCTCCACCACGCCAATGCTTATGCTTATGGTGCTTATGATGCCCATGTTTATGTTTTTTCTTCACAAGCTCGAGCTTTGCCTCACCTGATTGGTTCTGTGTTGGTACTGCTTTGGCCTCTGATGTAGGCATAGATCCTACGGAGAGAACAAGGCCAACAGCCATTGCACTTGATAAAAGGACTTTCATGATTACCTCCTTTGTGTATATGCAGCTGTTCATTATTATTATAACTTAAATAATTATAATAAATAGTTAATTAAATAAGTAAAAAACGTAAAACTAATGAGTAGTTGTTTTATTTTGCTTGCCTATATATTCATGCGTGTAAAAGTGTAAATCCAAAGGCAAGCATAGGATGATGTCTGTGCTTTTGCCAGGTGAGAAGTATGGGAGAGAAAGATGGATTGTATTTGATGCTGACCTAGGTGATGAGAAATCACTTGATATGTTAGAAAGGCCATGATGGTTCCATCATGGCCATGAAAAGAGGTTAGTTAACCTTATGGGGCTTTGCAGGAGGGGATACCATATCAAGTTGTTTTGCATTAAACATCTTTAGGATTTTACTATTTTTCATTTTGAAGTCTTTTCCCCATATGTGCCCGTTCACTTTCTTTTGCTTTTTTCGATCGTCATGATTGTCCCATTTCTGTAATCCACGCAGGAGTATATCTGATTCTCTTTCCGGTTTTTCTGCGAGTTCTTTTTTAATGAGTTCTATTCGGGCTTGTTTTATAGGGTGTACGGAAGGCTTTTCCGGAGCTGGTGCTACCGTTGTCTTTGCTGCTGATTTTGATAACTCTTCCAAGCGCTTCTGTTGCTCAGTAGCCTTTTTTTGAAGCTCAAGCACACGTATTTTTTCTTCTTGTTCCTTTATGAGTTTTTTAAGTCTCTCTTCCTCAGAGCCAGTATCTACTTTCTCTTCTTTTGATTTTTTAATTGTAGAAGTGGAATTTGTTGGTGTTTCATTCAATGGATCATAGACAGCAAAAGCCGCCATTGAGCTTAGAGTTAATGATGTTCCTAGTGTTATGAGTGTAAAAGAATATTTGTTAAGGATGTTATACCTCTATCTAATTATTATGCATGTACAAGCTTAATATCAAATAAGAAAAAAACAAGTCAAAAAATTGGATGCATATTAACCAGATCTTAAGTTGCGCATGCTACAGTTTTGGAAACCAAAATTTATGAGGATCACAATGCTTCGGAAGACCATACTCTCAATCGCCACGCTTGTAACTTTAGCTTTCTTAACGGAAATGCCTTATGCCCTTGATAAGAAAAAAGAGGAAGAACTCAACAAGAAGGTTGAGGAGATTGTTAAAAAGTATGATTTGCCGGGGGCTGTCGTGGGTGTTTGGTTCCCAGGTGAAGATAAATGGGAATTTGCTGATGGCTTTGCGGACCTTAAGACCAAAGCAAAACTACAGTTAATGGACCATTTTCGAGTGGGCAGCATCACAAAAACATTTGTGGTTACGGGGCTGTTGCAACTTGTTGATCAGGGCAAGGTGGCCTTAGATGATGCGATCAGTAAATATATACCGGATGTGCCGAATGGGGATAAAATCACACTACGCCAATTGGCCAATATGACCAGTGGGTTGCCGAACTATACAAAAAACAAAGAGTGGCTCGACGTTTTTCTCAAACAGAAAGACAAGGTTTGGACACCAGATGAGCTTTTGAAATATGCCTTTAGTTTACCCAATGATTTTGAGCCGGGTGAAAAGTTTGAGTACTGTAATACAAATACGGTGCTTTTGGGGCTTGTTATTCAAAAAGTGTCCGGAATGAAGTTGGCTGAATTCCTGAAAGAGAACATCTTTAAGCCGTTAAAATTAGCGAATACGTATTATCCTTTAAATGATAAGCTTCCTGTGCCTTTCGCGCATGGTTATGCGCAAGAGCCTGATGGCAAGATCGTAGATGACACTTACCATGATCCCAGCTGGTCATTTGCAGCAGGCACATTGATATCCAATCTACAGGATTTAAAAGTTTGGATGCAGGCGCTTGGCACAGGGAAGCTGATCAGTAAGGAATCGTTTCAAGAACGCTTGAAGTGGGATAAGGTTGAACCCAACACGGACGTTCGCCATTACATGTTAGGCATTGGATTTGACAATGGCTGGTTGATGCATGAAGGTGAATTGCCGGGGTATAATGCAAAGATTGCATATCTGCCAAAAGAAAAGGCGATCTTCGTAGCGCTGGTGAATACGGACAAAGATGTCATGGTGGACAATAAACGAAAGAGCCCGACATCCGTAATTTTCAAGGCTGTAACTGAAACGCTCTTTCCTAAGAATGTGCCGGTGGGGTAGGGCAGTCGCTATTGTGGAGTGTCCCATGAGGGGCCGGAGAAAACAAAGGTCTGGATTGCCGTGGAGCTAAAGTTCCTCATAATGACGCAGATTTACGGAGTTTCTTTGTTGCCCGCAGGGACTGGTAATTTTCTAAGCAAACTATTTATTTCGTTAATGAATACACAAATGTAAAAACCCAGAATAGGCAACAATCTAAACTGCTGCAAAACTCAAGTTTGCAGCAGTACTCGTTACAAAAACCCAAGATTAGTTTCAATAATTAACTTTAACCCTGATTTTAGGCGTTTTTATCTTTTCCTTCGGCTTCACAATTACTACATGATTTTCATGATCAACGACAATCTTGCGATGTTCGATCATGTTTCTGATGCTCTTATTCGTTTTTGATAGGCCAAATATTTCCAAGTTCTTTTTCTTTTGTTGGTCTCGTAGTTGTTTGTCTTTAACTTTTGCAGGTTTTGCAGGGATTTTGTTGAGTTCTTCAAGTTGACGTTGCCATCTTTGTTCCTCAGGCGAAACTGTTTTTGGTTTGGATTCTTTTTTCTTCGCTTCCTCTAACTGTAGTTCCAGCTCTTGAAGCTTTTTCTGCAGGGTTTCGACCTCTTCTTTGGAAACTAAGTTGTCAGTTTCTTTTGTATTGAACTGTTCGAGGGTCTTGACTGCCTCTAGATCGAGATGTTCTTCGTCTTTCAGTTGGAGTGTTTTAAATCTTGTTAACCACAAACTTCTCGCTGGAGAGTTTTCTTTGTTTTCACGCATACCCGCCATACAAGCCTCAAGAGCAAGGGATTTGGATTTATGTTGTAGGGCAGTGTTAAAAAGTTCATCAGCTAATGGTCCATCCATTGCAAGTAAAGGTGAAGAACTTAAAAAGAGAGCTGTGGCAAGGGTAACAAATTTTAATGATTTATTATTAAGCATGGTTATCTCCTAAAAATTTATTAACTCCATATATATACAAAATATTTATAAAATATTCAATCGAATCTTATCCGTAGACTTTTCTTCGCCATAAATGCTAAAAGCAGCTATTAGACCTTTTCGTTGTCAGAGAATTTGATGTATGGTAAAAATTTAATAAGCACAAAACATTAAGGGAGTCCTATCTGTGGCTGCTCAGGGGGTCATTCAAGATGAAATCGCCAAACGCTATGGTGGCGTCCTCTTTGATTTGGCCCAGAAAAACAAGTCTACTCCTAAAATTCTGAAAGAAGTGGATATTCTTCTGATGGCAATCGAGGACTTAGGTGAAGCGTGGGGCTTTGTTACCCAGCCGGTTGTTAGAAAAGCAACTCAGCTCCAGGTTATTGAAAAGTTCAAATCATCGCTGAAGCTGAGTCAGTATATGGTGCGATTCCTAGATGTCATGTGCCATTATCGGCGTTTGGTTTTTTTAAAAGCGATTCTTGAAAACTATAAAAAGCGATATGATGCCTCAAAAGGGGAAGTTGAAGGTATTGTCGAATCGCCTAATGAGTTGACTCAGAAGCAACTGATAGATTTAAGTAAAGCGCTGAAGAAAGAAATGAGTATGGACGTAATTCTTTCACAACAGGTCAAGCCAGAACTTATGGCTGGCGTTGTGTTGAGATTAGGCTCGTACATGGTGGATGCGTCTTTACAAACGAAACTCGCAAAATTGCGCCAGGAAATGAAATGAACAAGAAAGACTCCTTGCTTATCATCCTCGCGGAAGCGGGGATCCACAAAACCGCTAACCTGGATTCCCGCTTCCGCGGGAATGACAACCCGGAACTATTATTGCTAAGATCTTCTTTGAAAGGATAATAACATGCAGCTCAAGGCATCGGAAATCTCATCAATCTTAAAAAAGCAAATATCGGATTTTGATGAAAGCGCTGAAGTTGCCGAAGTTGGACAGGTCTTGTCCGTGGGTGACGGCATTGCCCGTGCATGGGGACTGGATAATGTTCAGGCTGGGGAGATGGTTGAATTTTCTTGCGGTATTAAAGGAATGGCGCTGAACCTGGAAGAGGATAACGTCGGTATTGTTATCTTTGGCTCGGACCGTGAAATTCGAGAAGGTGAAACCGTAAAGCGTACAGGCCGGATTGTTGAAGTGCCAACCGGGCGCGGCCTGTTGGGGCGTGTTGTTGATGCTCTCGGTAATCCTATCGATGGGAAGGGACCTTTGAAGAACGTTAAGAGTTCTCTGGTTGATATCAAAGCACCAGGAATTATCACACGTAAATCGGTTCATGAGCCGATGCAAACAGGCCTGAAGGCAATTGACTCTTTGGTGCCCATTGGACGGGGACAACGTGAGTTGATTATTGGGGATCGGCAAACAGGAAAGACCGCTGTTGCAATCGATGCCATTTTGAATCAGAAAGAAGCTAATCAAGGGGATGATGAATCCAAAAAGCTGTATTGTGTTTATGTCGCAATCGGTCAAAAACGCTCGACCGTTGCACAGATTGTCAAGGCTCTCGAGGATCGGGGAGCAATGGAGTACAGCATTGTCGTTGCTGCGACGGCTTCAGATCCAGCACCGATGCAGTTTCTTGCGCCCTATACAGGTTGCTCCATGGCGGAATATTTCCGCGATAATTCCTCCCACTCCTTGATCATTTACGATGACTTGTCAAAACAAGCCGTTGCTTATCGTCAGATGTCATTGTTGCTTCGTCGTCCGCCCGGTCGTGAGGCTTATCCTGGAGACGTGTTTTACCTGCACTCTCGTTTGCTTGAGCGCGCAGCAAAGCTCAATGATGAAGAAGGCGGGGGATCATTGACGGCATTGCCCATTATTGAAACGCAAGCGGGCGACGTCTCAGCCTATATCCCAACAAACGTGATTTCCATTACGGATGGTCAGATCTTCCTTGAAACTGATCTTTTTTATAAGGGAATTCGCCCGGCCATCAACGTGGGACTTTCGGTGAGTCGTGTGGGGTCAGCGGCCCAAACCAAGGCAATGAAACAAGTTGCTGGAACGATTAAGCTTGAGCTGGCTCAATACCGTGAGATGGCTGCTTTTGCGCAGTTTGCCTCTGACCTAGATGCGTCAACGCAAAAGCTTTTAAATCGAGGGAGTCGGTTAACCGAATTGCTGAAACAGCCCCAGTATTCACCAATGCCCGTTGAGGAGCAGGTCGTATCTATTTTTGCAGGTGTGAAAGGGTACCTTGACCAATTAGATCTTAAGGATGTGAATCGATTTGAAGAGGCAGCGCTTAAAGAATTGCGAATCAAACATCCTAAAATCCTCGAATCAATTCGCATCGAAAAACAGATCACAGAAAAAACGGATGAGCAACTGCATGATTTCTTTAAGAACTTTGTAAAAGTTTTTGTCTGATGGCTACACTTAAATCACTGCGCGATCGCAGGCAATCAGTTAAATCAACGCAAAAGATCACTATGGCTATGAAGATGGTCGCGGGAGCTAAGCTCCGTCGTGCCCAAGAACGCGTGGAAGCCGGGCGACCGTATGCCCATATGATGCGGAAAATGCTGCAAGATTTGGCCGAAAAAGCAGAGGCCCTTGAAACCCCGCAACCTCTTTTGGTGGGGACAGGTCGAACAGATAAGCAATTGGTTATTGTAGCAACATCAGACCGTGGGTTATGTGGAGCGTTTAACTCTTCAATTATTCGCCAAGCACGCCGCTTGATTGCGTCACATCAGGCGGCTGGACGAGAGGTGAAGCTGCTGTGCATTGGGCAAAAAGCAAAAGATATGCTGGGCCGAGAATATGGTGAGATTATTGTCGAGTCGTATACGCAAGTAGGGTATCCAAGATTATATTTTACAGAAGCTTTGAGAATATCAGATGGCTTGATCAAGATGTATGAAGATGGCCAGTTTGATGTTTGTACGATTATCTATAACCATTTCAAATCGGCCATTGTGCAGGAACTATCTACCCATCAGCTCATTCCCGTTAAAATCGACAGGGAAGAGGCAGACAAAGGGGATCCATCTGAATTAAATGCTATTTATGAATACGAGCCAACGGAAGATAAAATATTGAGTGAGCTTTTGCCTCAAAACATTGCAGTGCAAATCTATAATGCATTGCTTGAGAATGCAGCAAGCGAGCAGGGCGCACGGATGACTGCCATGGATAACGCGAGTCGAAATGCAGGCGAGATGATTCGTGACCTAACGCTAAGCTATAACCGCACACGACAGGCCCAAATTACACGTGAATTGATTGAAATTATTTCTGGAGCTGAGGCTCTGAAAGCATAAAAGGAGAGAAGAACATGGCAACGAAATCAGAAATAGGACAAGTCAGCCAAGTCATTGGTGCGGTTGTGGACGTGTCTTTTAAAGGAGCTCTGCCTGAAATACAAAATGCTTTGGAAACGAAAATCCAAGGGAAACGCCTTGTTCTGGAGGTGGCGCAACACTTAGGCGAGCAAACGGTTCGCACGATTGCCATGGATGCGACCGAGGGGCTCGTCCGTGGGCAAGAGGTTAAAGATACAGGAAAACCAATTAGTGTTCCCGTTGGTCCAGGAACGCTTGGTCGGATTATGAATGTGGTAGGTGATCCTATTGATGAGCTAGGGCCGATCAAAGCGACTCAATATGATAGTATTCACCGCGAGGCGCCTAAATTTGCGGATCAATCAACGGAAACAGAGATTCTTGTTACCGGAATTAAAGTTGTGGACTTGTTAGCACCCTACGTTCGTGGCGGTAAAATTGGTTTATTCGGTGGGGCAGGTGTTGGAAAGACCGTCATCATTATGGAGCTGATCAACAACATTGCGAAAGCCCATGGAGGGTTTTCCGTCTTTGCGGGGGTAGGGGAGCGTACCCGTGAAGGAAACGACTTGTATCATGAAATGATTGAGTCTGGTGTGATTGACCTCGAGAAGGGGAATTCAAAAGCAGCCCTTGTGTATGGACAAATGAATGAGCCACCTGGTGCGCGTGCGCGTGTTGCCTTGTCAGGATTAACAGTGGCAGAGTACTTCCGGGATAAAGAGGGGCAGGATGTTCTTTTCTTCGTCGATAACATTTTCCGCTTTACCCAAGCGGGTGCAGAGGTTTCTGCATTATTAGGGCGTATTCCGTCTGCGGTGGGATACCAGCCGACACTTTCAACGGAAATGGGTGAATTGCAAGAACGAATTACTTCAACAAATAAGGGCTCTATCACCAGTGTACAGGCGATTTACGTTCCGGCGGATGACTTAACGGACCCCGCACCGGCAACAGCCTTTTCCCACTTGGATGCGACAACTGTTTTAAGCCGCCAAATTGCGGAGTTGGGTATTTATCCGGCCGTTGATCCACTCGATTCAACGTCACGCATTTTGGATCCACGCATAGTGGGACAAGAGCATTATGAAGTGGCTAGAGATGTTCAGCGAATTCTGCAAACCTACAAGTCATTGCAAGACATTATTGCGATTTTGGGTATGGATGAGTTGTCTGAGGAAGATAAACTCACTGTGGCTCGAGCGAGAAAAATACAACGCTTTTTGTCACAACCTTTCCATGTGGCTGAAATCTTTACGGGAACACCAGGCGTTTTTGTGAGGCTTGAAGATACAATTTCGGGCTTTAAAGGTATTGCAAAAGGTGAGTATGACCATCTTCCTGAAGCAGCCTTTTATATGGTGGGTACCATTGATGAAGCTGTTAAAAAAGCCCAACGCTTAGCAAAAGAGGCACTATAGTCTATGGAAAAAATTCCATTTACATTGGCATCCCCAGAAAAAGTTCTGTTTGATCAAGAGGCAACGATGGTTGTTATCCCGGGACTTGATGGAGATATAGGTGTTTTGCCTCAACATGCCCCCTTACTGACTCTTCTTCGGCCAGGGGTCGTTGCTATTTATGAGGGAGAAAAAGTCATGGTGCGCATATTTGTTGATGGCGGATTTGCTGAAGTGACACCTGAGCGATGTATGGCCTTGGTCTCAGAGGCAACCCCGGTTGAGGCGCTGGATAAAGCGTCCTTAGAGCTTGAGATCAAAAATCTACTGGAAGATTTGGAAGATAGCAAATCCATGGAAGAAAGGCTTGAGGCGGATCGTAGTTTGGAAGTTGCCCGAGCGAAGCTGATGGAAGTGATCTCAGCAAAATAAAGTCTTATTATTCACTCAATATAGGTTGTCCGCGTATACCATTTTTGTCGTTATCAGGGTATTTGCATGAAGCTACTTGACCTTTTCAACTTCAGTAAGAGCCATACTGAATTTATGCACATGTAGATTCCTACGGCTACCTTTTGTCAACGAGAT